>DATJLF010000112.1:0-18629 GCA_035490715.1 Cellvibrio sp. | reverse complement strand
ATTGAGAATGTAGGCATCTTCGTCGATTAACTCGACAACGTCACCCAACGGGGCGGGCTCGTCAAGCTCAAGGGTTTCATCCGGTGCGATAGTGTCGGCCAACTCAATCGCTTCGCCGAAGGCGATGTCATCAAAGGCAGTACTCGCAACCAGCTCATCATCCACATCAACAATCATTGGTGTGTGTGTATCGTCCGGTTCGAGGGCTTCATCAATCAGAATCGAATCATCACCAAGAATCGGGATGTCTTCATCTTCATTAGCGGCGTAACTGACAATTTCAGCAGGTTCGGCGAGTTCAGCTGTGTCGCCAATAAATGTGAACTCCGTTTCTGCATCAGGCAATTCGCTTAATTCGATAATTTCGTCCAGCTCGACCACGCTATCGACCAGAACCGGTTCGCCGGAGAGGTCAATGATCTCTTCCTCGTCCGCTTCAAGGTTCGGTGTTGTATCGGCAGGAGTTACATCGAGTTCAATCACCTCATCATCTGAATCGTAAGTGTCCTCAAGTTCCAATGTATAGGCGTCTTCTACTTCTGCGGTAGGTAGAGGTTCGGCGTCAAATTCAGTATTGGAAGGTTCAATTTCCTCTTCGACCTGCTCAACCAGCGGGATTTCTTCGTTGATGACAGGTGGATGATCAATCGCCAGGCTGGTGATCATGACGACTTCATTGCTGAGCAGCTCATCCAGGGAGTCGTTAATCGCTTCCGGGATAGAACTCAGGTTTTGGCCTGCCGCTATGGCATCAACCTTATCCAGCAGTGCGGTATGTGCTTTATTGAGTGTCTCGCAAATCTGCGGTGAACAGCGCAACTGGCCAGCGATAATGGCTTCGTACACGTTGTGAATCTTCGAACCCAATTCCGCCATGGTGGGTAAATAGGCGTGGGCAGCTGCCTGAGTCAGTTTGTCCAGTTCATCCATGACCGGTACCAGCTGGGCGGTATCGGTCGGGTTGGCTTGCCATTGGCTGATAATCTTGTCGGCATCCAGCAGAAGGTTCATCTCTTCCGCCATGAAAATAGCCAACAATTCGGGGTCGACAGGGCGTTTGCCCATTTCATCCGTTTCTTGCAGGCTGACCAGCGGCGTTACATGGATGTCACGCAGCTCATGGACTCGTGCAATGAATTGTTGCAGGCGTGGGATTTCAACCGTCGTGCCGGACTCGATCTGACGCAACGCAATTTGAGTATAACTCACTGCATCACGCAACAACTGGAGGATATCGTCGTTGATATTGACGTGATAGGAACGTAACTCTTTCACGAAGCGTTCCAGCGGCGTTGCCAGTTCCGCTACCGGCGTTACCTCCGCCATATGGGCACTGCCTTTCAGGGTATGCAGCGCACGTTGCATGTCTTCACTGGGCGGCTCATAAATCGGTGCTTCAGCTTCCATGCGTTGGATGAATTGCTGGACTACATGCAAGTGGTACACGGCTTCGGCGCCGAAAATATCCCAGAGCTGTGCATCCGGATCGTCGATATCAATGTCTTCATTGACGCGATCAATATAGTGCGTCGCTATCGGCTGCTGTTGTTCGGCGTAGGCCTGTTCCAAAGCCAATTCTTCGGCACTGGTGTCTTCTTCAAGCAGTTCGATATCCGAGTCATTGACCGGTACTGCCGCAACAACTTCTTCTTCCAGGGTGAGGATTTCATCGTCTGCCGGTTCAACCCCGGCATATACGTCCTCAATAATAATTTCCGGCTGGTCGATTTCGGCTTCAATCACATCGTCTATCTGCTCGTCTTCAGCCGACTCTTCATAGGACTGGTCATAGGACTGGTCGTTATCCGATGCTTCACCCAGGGCAACTTCTTCCAGTTTGTCGAGGCTTTCAGCAAGAGAATCTTCAACAAGGGAGTCTTCAATATCAACCAGTTCTTCAGTGTCCTCCTCTTCCACAACCAATGGTGTGGTCGCCGCTTGCGTGGTCGGTGTGCCATCCAGTCCCGCCAGAAGTTCATCCGGAATTACGCCCTGTGACAGCGAGTGTGCTTGCTGGCGATAGGTCTCTGCCAGTTCTGCCTGGGGATTGGGTTGGTTGTCGCGGAAGGCCGCGATCATGCCGGGCAGCAGCCCGCGCACTTTTTCGATGATGTGGGCATGCACCACTTGCGGCACTATGGTGTGGTCGATCACACGGTTAAGCATGTTTTCGATTGACCAGGCCAGTTCGCCAATGTCATTGGCGCCCACCATACGACCACTGCCTTTCAAAGTGTGGAAAGCGCGGCGGAATTCGATCAGGGATTCATTATCTTCAAAGTCTTCTGCCCAGCGGGGGAAGTATTCCCCGATGGTTTCAGTCACTTCGCTGGCTTCCTCAATGAATATCTCGATGATTTCCTCATCAATGTCTTCATTGTTTGTGCGTTGGATGACCGGTGCAATGTTGGTTGGAATGAGCGTCGGTTCGGATATAGAAGGCTCATCCTCATCGGACTCCTCTTCGTCGCCGATGAGTGCTTCATCAGCATTTTCCACAATTTCAGGTGCTTGCAGGACAGATGCAGGAGCGGTTTCAGTACGCGCCGTAGATGCTTCTTCCGGTACTACGTTGGCGTAGATGGCTTCCAGCTGGCTGGATTCATCTTGTGCTTCAGGCTCGGCATAAGCACGGGTGTCGTAGGCCGCTGCCAATTCGGCTTCTTCATCGCTGACACCGGTTTCCCGTACCGGCTCGACAATAGGTTCAGCAACGGGCAGGTCGGACTTACTGATTTTAGCTACGGCATATCCAAGGCTGGCGACGCTTTCTTCTGCCACGCTGAGTAGCAAATCATTTTCTTCTTTGCGACCACCGCTGCTTAACCGTTCGAGGTAATACTCAACACTGGTGATGGCATCCGCCAGGGTATCCAGGGTCGTCCATTGGGGAGTCGCTTCATGTTCAAGCAGTTGCTCTTCAATGAAGCGGGCGCAGGCGCCCAGAATACGGGCCGGGCGCGGTAATGGCATGATCTCCAACCCGCCACGGATCTCGCGCAGGGTTGTAGGTACACTTTGCAAATGCTGGCGATTCCACTGCGAAGCAATGTATTCGATGATGGCGTCTTTCGCGTGTTCCAGCCCGTTACGCGATTCGCGCAATACAGATTCTTTGGCGCGGGTAAGGGTAATGTCTGACTCATCTGATTGTCGGGAGTCCTGCCCACCGGCTTCTGTCAGGCTATCGAGCGCGTTTTCGACGGAAATAATCTGGCTGGCAATCGCGAGCAACTGCTCGTCATTTAGCTGGCTGTTAGACTCAACCACCAGCTCCAGCGCGGCACCTTGTTCCAATATACGTTTACGTAAATCGCCCAGCCCCAACACTGCCATGGTATCGGCTACACGTTTGACAATAGGCAATGCATCGCCCAGTGTTGCATGTGTATCGCCACCGGCCAGGCAGACATCCAGGCTGTTTTTAATCAGGTTCAATTCTTCTTTTAACGCACCGACCACTGAACGCATCGCGTCGGCATCAGGCATGGATAACATGTCCTGGCTTTCATCACCCGTGTCCTTACCCTCCAGCAGCGCTTCTTCCAGGTGGTAGGTTTCATAAATACGCTGCAAATGAGAATGCGGCGGGAAGGTGGAAACATGCTTGCCAGCACGTGCCACGTAATAGAGCAAATTCTTGATGAGTTCATCATTGGTGAAGCTGTTGAGCGCCTTAATACCGTGAACTGCCAGAAGCTTGATTTCTTTGTCCAGCTGGCGCAGCAGGTTTTTCACTGCAACGCTGATTTCAATCGCATCAATTTCAATGGCTTCAACTAACGCCAGGCAAACATCCCAGAGCGCATAGCGCGCGGTGCCGTGGGTGAGTTTTTGCAAGCGCGAAAAAGCTTTTTGCAAATACGCCAGGTTTTCGTCCGGATTGACGCCGCGAATAAATCCGGAAGCGGCATATTGGTACATCTGCCGCAGTTTAAGCACCATCGCCTGGAATTGTACGTTGTCATGGGTAACAGGCAGACGCGCACCGCTGACTTTTTTGGCAGGCGTTAAATTAGGGACAAACAGTTTGGTATCGGTGAGCAAGCTCTCGCCACGCACGGCGCGGAGGTCATTGAGTAATGGCAACACAATGAGCGGGTTATCTTTGCGAGTTGCCTTAACCTGATCCAGATACAGCGGGAATTGCAGGATGGCGCGCATCAATACTTCTTGCGCTTCACTGGCATTGGCAACCCTTCCGGCGATCATCGCCTGGGTGAGTTGTTCCATTTCGCTGGCGAGCATGGCGGCGCCATAAAACTCGACCATTTGTAAACTGCCATGAACCTGATGGATATGGGTCAGGCAGAAGCGGATGCGCGCGGCATCCTTGGGATTTTCCACGTAACTTTCGAGCGATTGGCGCGCTTCTTTTAGCGTTTCACTGATCTCATGGATCAACCAATCCAAGGCGGCAAAATTGCGATTGTCTGCCATGCAGAGCTATCCTCTCGTTATTCTCGCTCGGTGCGACTTTTTTGCTATTTCTGGTTGATGTTGCTCTAGCCTTGTTCATTTGCCTGACGAATGTAGGCTTGCACCTGATCGTCATTGCTGCGTTGCATGTCCGGATGGTCCCAATCCATCACTTCGCCCAGACCGACTATCAGTACACCGCCGGGTTTCAGGCGATCCACCAGGGCATTCAATACATCGCGACGCAGCCAGCGCCGGAAATACACCAACAGGTTTTGGCAGAAAATGACATCCACCTGAACCTGCGGTAATTGCCGCGCATTAATAATGTTGCATTGGGTAAAACAAACGCGGTCGCGCAATTTGCTTACCACTTCATAACTGCCATCTGCACACATTTGCAGATAGCGCTTCACCTCGTCCGGCTTTACTTGCTCAACCCGGCGCTTGCTGTAACGTCCTTTGCGCCCTGCCGCCAACGCCGAAGGGCTAATGTCCAATCCCGTGATACCGTAATACGGATCGCGTGCTGCCAACTCAAAGCAATCATTTACCACCATTGCCAGTGCATAGGCTTCTTCACCCGTCGCGCAACCCAGACTCCACACATCAAAACTGTCATGCAGTGCATGATTGTTTATTTTTTGCTGGAGGTAGTTACGCACATACTCAATGGATTCACGGTGCCGGAAGAAACTGGTTTCTTTTACGGCGATGCGATCCACCAGACGCGCCCATTCCAGTTTGGAGTCGATACTTTCTTCGGCGACAAACAAGTAATAACTATCGTAGTCGCTGTAGCCCATATCGCGCAGGCGCGCATAAATTTGCGATTCAAGCCAGGCTTTCTGTTGGAACACTAGCTGGATACCAGTACGCTCTTCCAACAGTTTGCCCCATTGGAGGAACTGGTCTTCCGAAAGCGTTGGTAATGTGCGTAATGACCAGGCCATAAATCCTAACTTGTTGCCAGACAACCTAAGGTCACCCGCAATGCAGGTGACCGTGTTTCATCAGGCTTTTGAGGTTTGGCCGAAGACATCGTCCTCGGGCAACAATTCGTCGTCCAGGTCAATAACTTCGGTAGTGTTGTCATAGTTTGCCGCCGGGTGTGCCATGGCTTTACGTGCAGCATTAGCGCGCGCGTCAGACAAGTCTTCCTCTGGCAGTTTGAAACCGGCTACGGATTCACGCAGGTCGAGGGCCATCTCGGCGAGGTTACCAATCGACTGCGCAGTAGCAGAGGTACCGGCTGAGGTTTGGGTGGTAATCTCTTGGATAACGTTCATCGTGTTGGAGATGTGACCCGCGGACGATGCTTGTTGGCGCGCCGCGTTGGAAATGTTCTGGATCAATTCCGCCAAGCTTGACGATACGTTTTCAATTTCTTCCAGTGCCACACCCGCATCCTGTGCGAGACGTGCACCGCGTACCACTTCAGACGTGGTTTGTTCCATCGAAATTACCGCTTCGTTGGTATCGTTCTGAATCGTTTTTACGAGTGCTTCGATCTGCTTGGTTGCTGCTGCGGAACGTTCCGCAAGGCGTTGAACTTCGTCCGCTACCACCGCGAACCCGCGGCCTGCGTCACCCGCCATCGATGCTTGAATTGCCGCGTTAAGTGCGAGGATGTTCGTTTGGTCCGCAATGTCGTTAATCAAACTTACGATATCACCGATCTCTTGTGACGATTCACCGAGGCGTTTAATACGTTTGGAAGTGTCCTGGATCTGTTCACGGATGGTATCCATCCCGTTGATAGTGTTCTGTACCACTTTCGCACCGTTGCCCGCGATAGATACCGCGCGTTCCGCTACCGCTGCCGATTCGGCGGCGTTTGCAGATACCTGGTCAATGGTGACCGCCATTTCGTTTACCGCGGCCGATGCACCGGCGATTTCTTGTGCCTGGTGTTCAGAAGCTTCAGCGAGATGCAATGCAGTTTGCTGGGTCTCTTGCGCAGCGGCCGATACGTTTACCGCGGTTTCGTTGATTCGCGCTACCAGAATACGCAGCTGGTCGATGGTGAAGTTGATAGAGTCCGCAATCGCACCGGTGAAGTCCTCGGTTACGGTTGCAGTCGTTGTCAGGTCACCGTCCGCGAGGTCGGCCAGTTCGTCGAGCAGACGCAAAATCGCAGTCTGGTTACGTTCGTTGGTTTCTGCGGTTTCGTCAGCGCGGCGACGAGCGCCCATATATTGGTTAAAACCAAGGAAGAACAGGGCGCCCAAGGTGACCGCTGCCAGAACAATTACGCTGATATTGTTAATAACCGGATGGGTATCCGTTTGTACGGCAATTTTGTCCGAAATCGCGGCCAGCGCTTGCAAGAGTTGAGGCGTGTCATTGAGCAGTGCATCAGACGCCTGACGTGCACGGGTCAAGGTGGTTGAACCTTCCACCATTTGTTGGATTGATTTATTCACACCTTCGAACAGCTGGGTAATTTGCTCAAGGCTGGCACGGGCCTGGGTATCTGATACGCGGGTAATTCGCAGCGCCGGGTCACCATCTTTCATGGCGGTTAATACACGGGCATAGAAGTTGGCGTCACGGTTGAATACATCAGCGGCGTTATTGGCATCGGCGTCACCGCGCAACATCTTATCCACGTTACGACCAATACGCTCGGCGCGCCAGGAGAGCAGCTGTGCCTGGATTGCCTGATCCGTCGGTGCGTTGGATTCCATCAGGATATCCACGATATTGTTGTGTTCGGTCTGCAGGGTCGGCAGGTTGTCGTTCAGCGTTTTACCTACATTGTTAAGCGAAACGATCAATTCCTTGTTGGTAACGATATCCTGCGCATTCGTTTTTACTCGTTCCCAGATGGCTGTGTATTTATCGAACTCGCCCTTCAGTGAGGAGCGTGTACGTTCATCACTGTTCCTCAACATGTCCCAGGTAGTACCCATGGTCGTTACTACACTGTTGAGTTCGTCGAACGCCGTTTCATCGCCTGAAGTAGCGTCTCGACCCAAAGACGTCAGGCGATAAGCCTGCGCACGCAAGTCAGATGCTTGTTGCAGGTAACGTTGGTCATTGGTGCGGCTCTGGTTAATCAGATAGAGCAGCGCCAAAGCACCAAATAGTGAGGCCACCAGAATCACGAGGGCGATAACCGTGACCGGCTTCGCCCTGAGCGTGGCAATCTTTGAATCAGTTTTCATCTAAGCACTCCTAACCAGCGTTCGGTTTTATTTTTTCTATCCACTGCTCAATTTGCATCTGGCAATCACTTGCCGGAACAAAAAGCGTTGATTGGATTCTCACTCGTTTATTGGGACTAACGTTCGACTCTCTAACTTTAGGCTAATCTGCCCGGATCTCTAGGATTTTGCTGCGTTGGTAAAACGCGGGTCATCTGCCAGTAACGCAGGGCGGAAAAGCGACCACCGCTCCCCACCCTGCGGGTAACTGCCGGTGACAAACGGCAAAATACTGTCGGCGACCGCTCCTGCCTGATCGCTATATTCGTCCATGGGGAAATGTTGCATACCAAATACCTGATCGACGATCAGTCCGGTATAAAGTGTTTCAGTTTCCAGAATTAATACGCGGCGATGCTTGCGTGTGCCACTCAGGCGATCACCGAAAAACATGGCCAGATCGAATAATGGCAACAAGCGGCCACGAACGTTGGCAACGCCTTTAACCCAGGGTTGAACACCGGGTAGATGGGTGTGATTGGGGACTTCCAGCATTTCGGATACTTCGCCGATAGGTGCGACAAAATAACTGCCCATCAGAGAAAAGCCGATGCCACTCCAGTGAGGCCGAATGTCTGCCTGGGCGGGCAAACCTTTTGCAGCCGCACGACTGCGTTGCGCCAAAGTAAGTAAGGCTTGAAAAGCAGCCTGCGGTTCTGACATAGCTTCGTCCGTACCTCTCCTGCATCAGCGCCTGGTAGGAGTTGGGTCAGTGCCCAGCGCGAATGCCCGTTGTTATTGTGGTGCAATTCTTTATCGAGTAGAGCCTCGATTTTAGCAATTCAGGATTAGCGCAATACTTCCGCCATAGCTGCCATCAACACCTCTTGGGTGATAGGTTTGGACAGATAAGCTTTCGCCCCCTGACGCATACCCCATACCCGGTCGGTTTGCTGGTCTTTGGTAGTTACGATAATCACCGGGATATGCGCTGTTTCCGGAGATTTGGTTAATTGGCGGGTAGCTTGAAAGCCGTTCAAGCCCGGCATAACCACATCCATCAAAACGACATCTGGCAATTCTTTTTGCGCCATTGCAATACCGGCTTCGCCGTTGTCAGCGGTCATTACTACATGACCATTTTTTTCCAGCATGCTGGTAAGTTTGTACGTCTCGGTAGGTGAGTCATCAATAATTAATACTCTGGCCATAATTGCTCCAAAAAACGACTAAGTGCTCCGCACAGAATGCGGTGATATTGAACAGTCCTTTGGAAAACTTGATCCAGATAGTTAGCAGTAAATCAAATCTGGCGCCAAGGCGCCGATCAACAAACCCTTAAGAAGCTTTCAGATGCTTAACGTGAGCTTCAATTGCTCCGAGCAATTCACTTTTACTAAAGGGTTTGGTGAGGTATTGATCCGAGCCGACGATGCGACCTTTGGCCTTGTCGAATAACCCGTCTTTACTGGATAACATGATGACCGGGGTGGTTTTGAACTCACTATTATTCTTGATCAGGGCGCAGGTCTGATAACCATCGAGACGTGGCATCATAATGTCCACAAAAATAATATCGGGGCGGGTATCGGCGATTTTTGCCAGGGCATCGAACCCATCAGTGGCAGTGATCACCATGCAACCTGCTTTTTTAAGCAGTGTTTCAGCCGTGCGACGGATGGTTTTACTGTCGTCTATAACCATCACTTTCAGGCTTTCGTAAGTTACTTCCATACTCTGACCTTGCCTTTGTTATTGCCGTAGTTGCCAGATATACGCGTTGATCGGTTGATATAGTTAATATGGAGTCGGAGACGCGCGTTCAAATCCATCACCCAAGAGGTGTCAAAATAACGCCATCTTGGAAAAATCAACTTTTAACACAGTTTTTAAGGTTATGCCATAACTAGTTGAATATATGAGTAATCTATTCTCTTTTTATAGCCTTTTGTAAGCAATTAATCGCACCCAATAACCTTGCTTTAATTGCCCTTAGGACTTAACTTTAGCCCGCCATTGCCAGTCCGGCAATTTTTTATGCGACTTAATAATACATGATTTGTATTACTTATTAGAGTGAATTCTATGGCTACATCCCTCGGCGTGGTAATGGATCCAATTGCGGATATTAAATTCTACAAAGACACTACTCTCGCGTTATTGCTGGCTGCGCAGGAGCGTGGATGGAATTTGTACTATATGGAGCAAAAGGATCTTTATTTATCGCAAGGAGAAGCCCGGGCAAATACCCGTAATTTGGTGGTGGCAGATAACAGTGATAACTGGTTTGAATTAGGATTACATGAGGATCGAAAGCTCGGTGACCTTGATGTCATACTGATGCGAAAAGATCCGCCGTTCGATACCGAATATATATATAGCACCTATATTCTTGAAGCTGCCCAGGAACAAGGGGCGTTGGTGGTGAATGATCCGCGCAGTTTGCGCGATTGTAATGAAAAAATATTTGCTACTCGCTTTCCGCAATGCTCGCCGCCATTACTGGTGAGCCGAGATATGCTGCGCTTGCGAGAGTTTCATCTCCAACATGGCGATGTAGTGTTCAAACCGCTGGATGGAATGGGGGGAAGCCGTATATTTCGTTGCCGCCAGGATGATCCTAATGTCGGTGTGATTCTTGAAACTCTCACCGACTTTGGCAAACAACTGATAATGGCGCAACGTTACATTCCAGCTATCACGGATGGTGACAAGCGTATTCTGGTCGTTGATGGGGAAGCAGTACCCTATTGTCTGGCACGCATACCTGCGAAAGGTGAAACCCGCGGTAACCTTGCGGCAGGGGGAACAGGTGTTGCGCAACCTTTAACTGAAAAAGACATGTGGATTGTGCAGCAAGTGGCGCCGGCCTTGAAAGAAAAGGGTCTGATGTTCGTCGGATTGGATGTCATTGGCGAATATCTGACCGAAATCAACGTCACCAGCCCCACCTGCGCGCGTGAAATCGACAAGGCGTATAACACCGGAATTGGGTCACGGCTAATTAAGGCTATAGAGCGTAGATTGGCGTCTCGTTAATTATATGGGTTTGAGCAGATGAATCAGGCGGTTGCCTTGGACGAAGAAGTACTCAATGTGCCGCCGGTGGATACGGGTGATCGCCTGAGTTTTACCTTTTTTATTGCAATTGTTCTCCATGGCCTTTTGTTGTTAGGGATTGGTTTTAAATTGCCCGAGCATAAAAATACATCGCAGACCATAGAGATCACCCTGGCAACCCATAAATCCCTGCACGAGCCTAAAGATGCAGACTTTCTGGCCCAGCATAATCAGGAAGCGAGCGGCACCATTGATGAAGCCAAGCAATTAACTACTGAGCGCCAGGCCCAATTCGCTGATACTCAAGTGCGCGATGTTAGCCCTCTGCAACAACAGGCGGCGGCAACACAAAAGATTAAGGATCAGCAGCTACTTAGCACGACGGAAAAGTCAGATCGCCAGACTCAAATCAAGCTTAATCCTGACGAGAGTAATGAGCTTGAACCAAAGGAAGGTACAACGGAAAATCAATCGCTGGTATCGACCGAGATTGCAAGTCTCCAAGCGAAATTGGATAAGCAGCGCCAGGAATATGCCAAACGCCCGAGGGTACGAACACTGACTTCAGTTTCTACCAAAGCTTCCTTTGATGCGAAATACTTGCACGACTGGAGTGCCCGAATTGAACAGGTGGGTAATCTTAATTACCCGCAAGAAGCACTAAATCGCCGTATTACCGGTAATCTGCGCTTGTCGGTCATGATCAACCCTGACGGCACTATCTATGAGATCAAAGTGCTGCAGTCATCGGGACAGCGTATTCTGGATGATGCGGCGCGCCAGATTGTGCGTCTTTCTGCCCCCTTTGCCAGTTTTCCTCCCGAAATTCGTAAAAACGCCGATAGATTGCAGATTATTCGTACCTGGCGCTTTGAAATCACCGGAAAAAATACGTCAATTACCACCTCGGCCAATTAAAGTTGTGTGAATAAATTTTTTACTGCGGCTTGTTTTCAACCGGTTTAACCTCATACTGGAATCATGACTGAAAAAAATATTCCTACTAGTTACGATGAACTTACTCCGGGCAGTTTGCGCGATCATTTTCTGATTGCGATGCCGGGTCTCAATGATTCGTCCTTCGCACATACGGTTACCTATATTTGCGAGCACAGCGATAAAGGTGCAATGGGGGTGGTGATCAACACTGCAACACCCATGCTATTGAAAGAAATTTTTGCCCAGATGGATCTCAGTGATCAGTCAGATCAAGGGGAGCAAATTGTAATGAGTGGCGGACCTGTACAACCTGAACGAGGTTTTGTCCTTCATTCCAATGAGACCAAATGGCAATCAACCCTGGAAGTGTCCCCCGAGATCAGCCTGACCGCATCGCGCGATATTATTGCGGCACTTGCCGACGGTACTGGGCCCAAACAATGCCTCATCACTTTGGGGTATGCCGGTTGGGGCGAGGGCCAATTGGAAGCCGAAATTGCGGCAAATTCCTGGCTGACGGTACCGGCTAATAAAGACATTATTTTTAATACTCCCTTTGAGCAGCGTTGGACTGCAGCAGCCCAGGCATTGGGCGTTGATGTAAACCTGATCCCATTAACGGCTGGCCACGCCTGAGTTCAATTTGAATGACCTATGGTAAAAACCCTACTCGCGTTTGATTACGGTAGTCGGAATATTGGCGTCGCATCTGGTCAAACTATTACCCGCTCTGCCAATTCGCTACACCCGCTCAAAGCAAAAGAGGGTGTACCTGATTGGACCCAGATTGAAAAATTATTGCGGGAATGGAAGCCGGATCTGGTATTAGTGGGGCTTCCATTAAATATGGATGAAACCGAAAGCGAACTGAGCGCGCGCGCGCGAAAATTTGGTAATCGCATCCATGGTCGTTTTGGTATTAAAGTTGAAATGGTAGATGAACGCCTCACCAGCTTCGAAGCGAAGGGAGAGTTGATGAGTCGCGGTGGATCGCGTGATTATAAAAATAATCCGGTGGATTCAATTGCAGCGCGATTAATTTTGGAGGCTTGGTTGCAGCGAAATTAGAGTAAAGAATAAAAAGCCGGGACAGTTCACACTGTCCCGGCTTTTTTTATCACTTTGTTGTGAAATCTAAAACATTTTCCCGCGATTGGTATGTTCATCAGTCTGTATCGATAAACTATCGGCGGCGTGAGACAAATAACTTGCATCCGTTTCTGAACCGAGTTTGATCATCAAGCGCAGATCGTTGGGTGAGTCTGCGTGTAGTAACGCGTCTTCATAAGTAATTTCGCCGTTGTCATAAAGCGCATAGAGCGCTTGGTCGAATGTCTGCATTCCCAATTCAGTAGAACGCTTCATTAATTCTTTCAGATCCGACACTTCACCTTTGCGAATCAAGTCTTGCGCCAGCGGGGTGTTGATCATAATTTCCAGACACGCACGGCGGCCGTTACCGTCGGGCGTGGGAATTAATTGTTGCGCAACGATTGCTTTCAGGTTGAGCGATAAATCCATCCACAATTGGCGGTGGCGATCAGCGGGGAAGAAGTGAATGATCCGATCCAGCGCTTGGTTAGCATTGTTGGCGTGGAGCGTACACAAACACAAATGGCCAGTTTCCGCAAACGCAATGGCGTGATCCATGGTTTCGCGCGAACGCACCTCACCAATCAAAATGACATCCGGTGCTTGTCGCAACGTATTTTTCAATGCAATTTCAAAGGACTCAGTATCAATGCCGACTTCACGCTGGGTGATGATGCAACCCTGATGCTGGTGAATAAATTCAATCGGGTCTTCGATGGAAATAATATGCCCTTTGGAATTCTGGTTACGATGGCCAATCATTGACGCAAGCGAAGTGGATTTACCAGTACCTGTTGCGCCCACGAAAATAATCAGTCCGCGCTTGGTCATCGCCAATTCTTTAACGATTTCCGGTAAACCCAATTCATCGATTTGTGGAATTTTGGTCTCAATTCGACGCAATACCATTCCCGCCAGGTTGCGTTGGTAAAATGCGCTCGCACGGAAACGGCCAATGCCTCGTGCGCTTACCGCAAAGTTGAGTTCTTTACGTTCAAGAAATTCGGTCCGCTGCTTTTCATTCATCACACTGAGTACTAATTCGCGCGCTTTTTCCGGTGCGAGCGGTGTGGCAGTCACAGGGACAATTTTGCCGTGGACTTTGATCGAAGGTGGTACACCGGCGGTGATAAACAAATCCGATGCACCTTTCTCAACCATTAGCGTTAATAAACGATCAAAATCCATAACAAACCACCTGAAATTTATTGAAACTGTGACTGCAATGAAACTAACAACGAAAATTGTTGCGATATTCTAATTAAAAGTTTTCCGGGAATTTTGCTTTTGCTTTTGCTGCATCGCGCGCGACTATGCGGCGCGATACCAGATCTGCCAGACATTGATCCATGGTCTGCATCCCGAGTGATGCACCGGTTTGAATAGCGGAGTACATTTGCGCAACTTTATCTTCGCGAATCAAGTTACGAATGGCTGATGTGCCGCGCATAATTTCATGCGCAGCGACGCGGCCGCCACCGTTTTTCTTCATCAAGGTTTGCGAAATTACCGCTTGCAGTGATTCGGACAACATTGAACGCACCATGGATTTTTCGTTTGCGGGGAATACGTCCACGATACGGTCGATAGTTTTCGCGGCGGAGGTGGTGTGCAGGGTTCCAAATACCAGGTGACCTGTTTCTGCCGCCGTGAGGGCGAGGCGGATGGTTTCCAGGTCGCGCATCTCACCCACGAGGATGATGTCCGGGTCTTCACGGAGTGCGGAGCGGAGTGCTTCATTAAAGCCGTGGGTATCGCGGTGGACTTCGCGTTGGTTGACCAGGCATTTTTTGGATTCGTGTACGAATTCGATCGGGTCTTCAATGGTTAATACGTGCTCGTATTTGTTGTCATTGATGTAGTCGATCATTGCGGCCAGGGTAGTGGATTTACCCGAACCGGTTGGCCCGGTTACCAGTACAAGCCCGCGCGGTACCGCGCAGATATCGCGGAATACATTGCCCATTCCCAACTCTTCCATCGTTAATACTTTGGAAGGAATGGTACGGAACACGGCGCCGGCACCGCGGTTTTGGTTAAAGGCGTTAACACGGAAACGCGCTACACCGGGTACTTCAAATGAAAAGTCGGTTTCCAGGAATTCTTCGTAGTCCTTACGCTGCTTGTCATTCATAATGTCGTAAATCAAACCGTGCACTTGCTTGTGTTCCATGGGTGGCAGGTTGATACGGCGCACATCGCCGTCTACACGGATCATGGGCGGCAAGCCAGCCGACAAGTGCAAGTCAGACGCGCCTTGTTTGGCGCTAAAAGCCAGGAGTTCGGTGATATCCATCAGGGCAACCTTGTTTTATTGGAGTCGTTACAGCGAGAAGGCTGTATGGCGGAATTTTAGTAAACATTCACAGTGATATGCACAAGATAGACGACAAGCTCGCGAAAGTCACCGCACGAATTCATCAAGCCGCTACCGCTGTTGGCCGAGATCCCCAAACTGTGCAGTTAATCGCGGTTAGTAAAACGCATCCTGCCGAGGCGATTGCCCGGGCTTATGCCTGGGGCCAGCGTCGCTTTGGTGAAAACTATCTGCAAGAAGCCTTGGAAAAACAATCAGTACTGCGACACTTGCCTGAGCTTGAATGGCATTTTATTGGCCCCATTCAGTCAAACAAAACCAGGCCGATTGCAGAGCACTTCGACTGGGTACATTCTGTTGATCGCTTGAAAATTGCCCAGCGCTTAAATGACCAACGTCCGCTAGAACTGCCGCCACTCAATATCTGCGTGCAAGTAAATATTGACGACGAAACCACCAAGTCCGGCGTGAGTCTGGCAGAATTGCCGGCCTTGCTTGCCGGAGTGGCGTTGTTAACGCGGTTGCGGTTACGTGGTTTGATGGCAATCCCGGTGGCGACTGATAACCCGGCCCGGCAGCGCAAGGCGTTTGCCAAATTGCGTTCGGCCTTGCAGGTGTTAAACCTGCAAGGTTATGGGATGGATACTTTATCCATGGGGATGTCGGGTGATATGGAATCCGCTATCGCAGAAGGGGCTACGTTCGTACGTGTTGGCACTGATATTTTTGGTTCGCGTAGCTGACCGATACTCATGTTAGTGCTGAAATAAATTTATATCGTTAAGGATCTAGTGTGAGTACATCCAAAATTGCCTTTATCGGCGCAGGCAACATGGCCAAAGCGATTATGGGCGGTATGTTGGCAGAGGGTTATACGGCGGACCGCCTTATTGCTGCTGGCCCGCGGAGGGAAACGCTCGATAAAGTGAAGCAGGATTTTCAAGTTGAAATTACCACCGATAACAAGGCAGCTGCCGCTCAGGCAGAGGTAGTGATACTGGCGGTGAAACCGCAAATGCTGAAAGAAGTCAGCCTGGCGTTGCGTGACGCGCTAGCCCATAAGCCATTAATTATTTCGGTGGCGGCCGGAATCACCACGGAGAGTCTTGCTAACTGGCTCGGTGAAGATCAGGCCATTGTTCGCTCTATGCCCAACACACCGTCGCAATTGCGCAACGGCGCCAGTGGAGTGTTTGCTAATGCCCGCGTGAGCGATGCACAAAAATCGGTAGCAGATGCAATTCTTGGTGCAGTGGGCATTGTCCAGTGGCTGGAAGATGAATCCTTATTAAATCCGGTAACGGCGGTTTCCGGTTCCGGGCCTGCCTATTTCTTCCTGTTTATGGAAGCGATGATCGAGGCGGGTGAAAAATTAGGTTTGAGCCGTGAATGTGCAACAGAGTTGACCGTACAAACCGCATTGGGTGCGGCGTTACTCGCTAAAGAGAGCAAATGCGATGTCGCTGAATTGCGCCGTCGTGTCACCTCGCCTAAAGGAACCACCGAGCAAGCCATTAACAGTTTCGAGCAAGACCAGCTGCGTGAGACTGTGCTGAAAGCCATGACCGCCTGTTCGAATCGCGCGCTCGAATTATCCAAATTACTCGGCAACTGAAAACATTTTAAGAAGTATTAATCACCGGAGAAATTCATGATTACCAATATTTTGCATTTGATTGTGTATAGCTTGATGTCGCTGTTTCTGGTGATTGTGATCTTGCGGTTTTTATTGCAACTCGTGCGTGCGGACTTTTACAACCCGGTCTCCCAGGCCATAGTCAAAATTACGATGCCGCTGTTAAAGCCACTGCGCAAAATTATTCCCGGTGTACTGGGAATTGATATGGCATCAGTGGTGCTGATTTTGTTGGTGCAGTTGGTGGCCAGCATGGTGTTATGTTTAATTGTTGGCGTGACCGGATTAATCGCTAATCCGTTTATGCTGATTGCCTGGGGCTTCGTAGGCGCGTTGACTATTATTTCCAGCATCTTTTTCTGGTGCATGATCATTAGCATCATTGGCAGTTTCATTGCACCTTTTAGCCATCACCCGCTGCTGGTGTTGGCCAATCAGATTATCAACCCTCTGGCAGCCCCTATTCGCAAAGTACTACCTCCATTAGGTGGTGTGATTGATATTTCACCCATTATTATTTTGCTGGGTTTGAAAGTTGTGGATATGTTGATTATCCGCTTGGGCATGTTGTTGGGGGTTAACCCGGCAGTCACACTCGGTTATTGGTAAGTTTGGCGTTATTGAAGGCAGTGCTGCTGCATTGCCATCACTGCGAAACGTACTAACAAACGTTCTCTCTGGATTTCTTCTTGCCCGCCTGTAGCCATTGCTGTGACGCCTGTTATCGCATTGGCATCAAATGTTGCGTAAAGTAGCACTTCTGCACCTTTTAATCCTTTGAAGTAACCACTCACTGCTCAAGATCTGGTCAATGGCATGATTTTCCGCTTAAATGCTGAAAAACAAGAAATTGCATTTCTCCGCCCCTGGTTATTTCGGTCAGCTATTAAATAACGCCAATAATTGAGTGTGCCGCTATGGACGTGAAAGCCTTACATCGTCAAATGACCCATTACAATCGCTGGAAACGTCAGTTGGATGAACGTTTGCAGCGCTTTGAGTCGTGGTTGAACAACCATGGGGTTTTTGCGGCACCTATGGGTACAACATTGCAGCGTGCGCGGCAGCTATTACGCGGCGAAAGTTTTACGATTGCGTGTGTCGGGGAATTTTCGCGTGGCAAGACGGAGCTGATCAACGCGCTCCTGTACACCGGCGGTGGTCGCCGTTTATTACCCTCCCAACCGGGGCGCACTACCATGTGCCCAACCGAAATTTATTGGGATGCGCACCAACCTGCCAACTGCGTGCGGTTGTTGCCAATCGAAACTCGCCGCACCAACACTAGCCTGCAAAGTTTTAAACGAATCCCGCAAAACTGGGTAACTATCCATTTCGATTCATCCGATCATGAACAAACCCGGGCTGCCATTAACCAGGTCTCTGCCAGTAAGCAGGTCAGTGTGGCGGATGCGATCAAGCTGGGGTTTGCGCAGGACGAATTGGGTGAGCGCGATGAGCAGGGTAAGGTCTCTGTTCCCGCCTGGCGTCATGCACTGATTAGCCTGGATCATCCGTTGTTGCGCCAGGGGCTGCGCATTGTAGATACCCCCGGTTTGAATGCGTTGGGTAATGAGCCCGAACTTACCCTCAGAACCTTGCCAGATGCCCAGGCGATTTTGTTTTTGCTCTCTGCCGATGCGGGGGTGACTGCAAGTGACATGGAAATCTGGCGCGATCACATCCAGACACTGCGCGAGGAAAATTGCACTGCCGTTATCGCGTTGTTGAATAAAATTGATAGTTTGTGGGATGACCTTACTCCTCCACAAGAAATCGAAGCCACGGTTAACCGGTTGCGCCATCTCACCGCGCGCCAGTTGGATCTGTCGCCCGGCCATGTTGTAGCGGTGTCTGCCAAGCAAGGTTTGCTGGGTAAAGTTGGCCGCAACCAGACTCAGTTGGCGCGCAGTAATTTTCCACAACTGGAGCGTATGCTTGCGGAAATTATCATGCGCAACCAACAGCAAATTATCGGTCATCGATTGGTGGGGGATAGTTATGAAATGATCATTAA
>DATJLF010000111.1:0-20012 GCA_035490715.1 Cellvibrio sp. | reverse complement strand
TCCTAATCAGCTACCTAACCCAAATGATAGCGCCTGGATTCCGTCTGATAGTTTGATGCCTTATTTTGTAGATTTAGGCTTCTTTTTCCCCGATAAAATTTGGCTCGACAGTTTTGACACCATTCCATCAACTATCCAGGCCGGCGGCAACCTGACCGGCACCTTCACCGGCACACTGGAAAACGTAAATCTGCACCGCACGTTGGACGGCGCGGTTTCCGAAACACGCAATCAGTTTGTATTAGCCGACCACAGCAACATCGCCAACGCCGCCAACAACACCTTACAAAACACCAGCACCAATGCCAGCGGCAGCAATCTTGTTACTGTTGAACAACAAACCGTAAACGTCGGCAATACAGTAAACGTTAACGCCACAACCCAACAATTCGGCACCAACACCGAAAAAAATATCAACAGCAACACCGGCACCAAAACCGTTGACCGCGCGCTGGGTTCGGTAGAACAAATCAACAGCAACGCTACCACCGCACAAATCGACGGCACCCGCACCGGCGTTGACAATATCACCAGCCAAACCGGCGGCACCAGCGTCAGCGGTGGCAGCACCTCAGTAGAAAACGCCACCAGCACCAACACGCCGGTAGCATTGGAAAACGGCAACACCGATGCGCCGCCGGTAGCAGTAGTCGACAACAATGGCGCAACACCAGTGGACACGCAAAACCCCGGCACCGATCCGCTCGACCCGGATGCGCAACCGGTGGTTAACCCGATAACACCGCCCGCCAATAACGGCAACGGCACCAGCGTACCGGAGGTGATTTCCTATAACCCAACACAAAATTTGCAACTGCCCACCAACAACGGCATGTTTGTGGTGAACACCACACCGCAAAGCCAATACCTGGTGGAAACCAATCCGATTCTCACCGATTACCTGAATTTTATCGGCACCGATTATTTACTGGATCGCCTGGGTTACGACCCGGCAGAATTGCAACGCCGTTTAGGCGATGCGTTTTACGAAACCCGTTTGCTGCGCGACGGTTTGTTTAATCTATTCGGCCAACGCTACCTCACCGATCAAAACACCGGCCTCGCCTTTACCAGCGACACAGAACAATTCCAGTATTTAATGGATAACGCCATCGCCGCGAGCGAAGCGCTGGAGCTCAGTGTCGGTATCGCGTTAAGTGCGGAACAGGTGGCACAACTCACTCACGACATTGTGTGGCTGGTCGAGCAGGACGTGAATGGTGAAAAAGTTCTCGCGCCGGTGTACTACGCCAGCGCCGCGCGCGCCGGTGACCTGGATAACAAAGGCGCGCTGATGACCGGCCAGAATGTGTCGCTCTCGGCGGACAGCGGCATGACCAACACCGGGCGACTGATTGGTCAACACGATCTAACCCTGCGCACCCAACAGGCGCTGCAAAATACCGGCACCATCAGCGCCGACAATTTTGTATTACTGGACGCGGGCAGCATCACCAACACCCGCGACAAGGTCGGTAACAGCGGCAACATCGCCTCGGGCCGCGCCGGTACCGTGCAACTGATTTCGCGCGGCGATATCAACAACGACAGCCGCATCAACGGCGGCGATCTGTTGTTGAAATCCGACACCGGCAGCCTCACCAACAGCGGATCATTAAGCGCAAACCGCGATCTGGTCGCCATTGCGCAACGCGACATCATCAACACCGTGGTGACCGATAAAACGGGCGAGCGCGTCGGCAGTATTGAATCCGGTCGCAACCTGTCGTTAATTACCCGCGAAGGCGACATCAGCAACCGCGCCGCCATCACTACCGATAATCCTTACGGCCACACCACCCGCGTTACCGTCGGCACCGCGCCGCGCATCAATGCCGGTGGCGATATGACGCTGGACTCCGGCCGCGATGTGCTGCTCACCGCGAGCAACCTGCGCAGCGGCAACGACATGACCCTGAATGCCGCGCGCGATATCCAGGTGGAAAACGCCGCGAACGAAAGCCACTTTGTAGGCAAGGATTACAAAGGCAAAGTTAACCAGAGCAGCCGCGTTGAACACGTCGGCAGCAGCCTCGCTGCCGGTGGCGATATGACCATGAACGCCGGGCGCGACGTGAACCTGCTCGGCACAGACGTCACCGCGCAAGGCAATATCGGCCTCACCGCCGAACGCGACATCAACCTCGAAGCCGTGGCCGACACGGTCGATAGCGAATTCCACCGCAAACGCCACGACAGCATCAAGAACACCGTCACCCACGTACAAACCACCCTCGCTGCCGGTGGCGATGCGAGTATGACTGCGGGACAGGATATCAACATGATCGGCAGCACACTCACCGCACAAGGTGATGCATCGCTCCATGCCGAACGCGATACCAATCTGGTTGCAGTGAACGATTCGGAATACCACTACGAATACGAGAAAAAGAAAAAATCGTTTGGGCGTAGCCGAACGCGCATCGACGAAACACTGCACACTGAGAACGTTGGCAGTGCGGTCATTGCCGGTGGCAACGTCACCGTGAATGCCACACTGAATGACGACGACGGCAGCATCGCCATGCAGGACAGTCGCAACGTATTGTTGCACGGCAGCACCTTGCAAGGCGGTGGTGATGTGATTGTCGGTGCGGGTGAAAATATCCTGGTCACCGCCAACACCGAAGAACACCTGGAGCGCCACGAAAATAAAAAATCCGGCTTCGGCGGTTTAACCGGCAAAGGTCGCAGCGATACCCAGGCACAAACCGTACAGATCGGCAGTGTGGTCGATGCCGGTAACGACGCGGTGTTGTTATCCGGTAACAACCTCACCGTGGCAGGCAGCACGGTCGTTGCTGACAATTCGGTGGAGCTGCACGCAGGCCTCACCAGTGAAACCGGCGACCTCAATATTCTGGCCTTGCAGGACGACAGCTTCAGCGAAAGCAAAACCCATAAAAAATCTTTCGGTATTGATATCAGCAGCGATTTTGTATCCTTCAGCAAAGAGCGCGATAACAGCAACGATGGCACCGCCAGCACCAACGCCGCGAGTGTGATCCTCGCGGGTAACAACATCACCGGCAACGCCGCGCAGGATGTCAACGTGGTCGGCAGCGTGTTGGATGCAGGCAATAACCTGTCATTGGACGGTGGCCGCAACGTCATCATCACCGCTGGTAAAAATGCCGAGTCCGCCGGCAGCGAACACAAAAACCGTCGCGACGGTATTGGGCTGGATGGCGATGACAATGGCATCAGCGTATTCGCCGGAAACGAAACCCGCAGCAACCGCGAACAACTCAACCAGAACACCGTGGCCGCGAGTTACCTGAATGCCGGTAACGATGTCACCGTCAGCGCGGGCAATGATTTACTTGTTAGCGGCAGCGATGTAAACGCAGGCCGCAACCTGGACCTGAGCGCCGTCAACAACGCCACCATCAATGCGAGCCAGGAACAGCTCGACAGCGAAACCAAAAGCAGTTTCACCCGCGACGGTTTGACCGTCACCGCCAACCACAACATCGGCCAGGCGATTGATGCGATTGGCAACATTGGCAAGGGCGACAACGCCATCAGCAACGCCAGCGAAGTCATGCGCGCGATGGATGGGATGAACAATGTCGCCCCCAGCGGCAGCGCGTTTTTGGGCCAGACCACCACCAGCGACAAACAACAAACCCAACAGACCACCGCGCGCGGCAGCAACCTGAATGCCCAGGGTGATGTGATTGTCCATGCGGGCAATACCACCAACATCAACGCGACCAACGTCAACGCCGGGCGGGATATTCGCATCACCGGCACCGACGTGCTGATCGACGATGCGCAGAACACCCAAACCACCAACACAATGCACGACTCGCAACAGGTCGGCGTGACCCTGCAAGCCACGCAAGGCAACGCCAGCCTGACCGCCGGTTTCAGCAAAGCCGAATCCGACCTGGAGCAGGTTGCCGTCACCACCACCGGCAGCACATTTAATGCCGGGCAGGACATCAACATCCACGCCACCAACGACCTGAGCATCACCGGCAGCGATTTAACCGCGAATCGCAACATCCACCTGCAAGGCGACAACGACGTAACGATCAAAGCCGGGCAAGGCTACACCACCTCGCAACTGGATGAAGAACACCTGAGCGCCGGGGCGGGCATCAACTTCGGCAGCAACGGCATCGGCTTTACCGCCTATGTCGGCGCCGGGGAAAACGACCTGGACCGTGAATACGTCAACCACCGCAACAGCCACATCACCGCGAAAGACACCCTGACCGTGGTCAGCGGCAACGACACCACCCTCAGCGGCGCGAACCTGCTGGCCAGCGACCTGAACATGGACGTGGGCAACAACCTGCACGCGGAATCCCTGCAAGACACCGGCAGCGTGGACGGCAAACGCTGGGACGCCAGCGGCAGTATTACCGTGGGCGCCGGCGTGAGCGGCGGTGCCAGTGTCGGCTACGGCGAAACCGACGGCAGCCGCGCCTGGGTAACGGAACAGACCAGCCTCATCGGCACTGAGTCCGTCAACATCAACGTCGGCAACCACACGCAGGTGGACGGTGCCCTCATTGCCAATATCAAAGACGACGGTTCCGACGGCGGCAACCTGAACCTCGATACGCGCACCTTAGCCTTCAAGGATTTACAGGATCACGATAAAGAAGAAAGCAATTACCTGAGCATCGGCTTCAGCACCGGCGGCAACCCCGGCGCTAACGCCAACACCGGCGCCAGCCCGGACAGCGAAGACAGCAGCTGGAAAGTGGAAGGCAGCCATTACGAGCTGGACCGTGAGCAGACCACCCGTGCGACGATTGGGCAGGGCAATGTTACGGTGCGTGAGGATGCGGAAACGGGCAGCGACTCCACAACAGGATTGAACCGCGATACACAGCTTGCACAGGAAGTGACGAAGGACAAGGAGCGGGATATTGATTTGTATGTGTCGAGTTCGGCGATTGATTCAGCCAAAGGCTTGGCGGCCAGTGGTGATGAGAATACGTTGAATCAGTGGAAAGATAATGTTGTGTCGGTGGCGGACCCGGATGCGTGGAAAAACGTGGCCACGCAGGGTACGCAAGTTGTGGTGGTCGGCGCAGCCGTCGCCATTGACGAAGACATCTCCATAAAAGGCATTAACGACGCTATCGCCCACCGCAACGCCATTCAGCAAAGTGTGACCGTACTGGAAACGGAAGCCTCCACACCCGAACAACGCAAGGATGCAGCGGAATACCTGGTGCGCAACCGTGTGAACTGGGATACCGACAACCCTCAAGCCGTAGCACTGCGCGACGACATGGCTGAAAGCCTCGGCCAATTGATGCTGACCGATCCGGCCAAAGCCGAATACGCGCTCCAGCTTTTTGCGCAGGTGGTGCAAGAGAGTGAGCAACCCGGCAATAACATCTACAGCGTCGGTTCAAAATTGTTGCCTGAATTGCTCGCGGTACTGGGCGTTACCACCATGGTGGCGACGACCCAAACATCACTGGATGATGAGCTGGCTCAAAATGTGGCACGTCAACTGGGAAATACCGATGCCAATGGTTTGCGCGCACTGGAAGACCTGCGCAGCGAACAACAGGTGTTTGGCCGCAACCTGAGTGATGCGGAAATCTATGCCCGCCTGCAACCGGGCGAGGCATACCAGCGTGAAGATGGCACCGTACTGGTCAGAACCGAAGACGGCTACGAATGGACCACCTATGCAAGCAACACGCACACCAGCCAATACGCTATCCTCACACCCAGTGAGCTAGGGCAAAGCGGCGGATATCAGGCATACGACGGCGACAAACCCACGAGCCTGACCACACCGGTAGCGGATAACCTCGGCACCAACAACACGCAAACCTTACCTGCCACACAGGATAATTATGTGGGCGGTTATGAAGCAGCGGATCAGTTGCCGACGGATACGGCAGGTGGAACAGCAACGCCGGTTGTGCCGATTACGGCGATGATGTCGGAGAATGGAGATTCAAATATCTCCAATAACAATAGACTAGCCGATCTTGGACGTGTGAGAGGAAGCTATTCTGCTATAGAGCCTGGCCCATTGGACGATAATATTGCTGGAACATTTTCTGGCGGGCAGTATCAGGTTGTCAAATTGGAAAAAGATACCATCCTTTATCGTGCGGGTACCGCAGATCAACCACTCGGACAATTTTTTAGTTTGGATGCTCCGACAGGCGTTGTTAAAACAAGAATAGATAAGGCAGTGTTGCCAGTCTGGCCTGGGGGCGCAACATCTCCAATTGATACTTTTTTTGAGATAAAAATTCCTGCGGGAACTGAGGTATATGTTGGGGAGGTTGGATCGCAAGGCGGAATATATGTTGGCGGGACGCAACAAATTGTCGTACCGAAACCATGGACTATTGAAGGCGTGGAAGTAATTAAATCGGGAGGTTTAGAATGAATGAATTAAGAGATATAAATTTTGTGTTGGCCAGAATGGTTGAGCTTTTGAGGTTTGGCGGCATAGATGCGTGGGCTGATTCGTTAGAACGATCCAGAAAAAATGCGCAACAAAATATTGAACTAGAAAAAAATACTATTCTTTCTATGTTTGGTGGCATGGGGTCGCTGAATGACTTGGTGCTTTATAAGGATGGTAAGCCATTAATTAAGGAAAATAATGAATTTGATGAGCTTAGAAAAAAGCTTTATGCGATTTGCCGGAATTGATTAAGGTCCACATTTCAATGATGCGTTTAGTTTTAACCAAATTTATTATGTCTTGATTTTGGTGGTTTCATGAGATTCATTTGTTTCTCATTAATGTGTCCGGCGCCAAGGAGAGTAAGCAATGTTCAAGCAACTTGCATTTTTATGTGTCGTTGCAGTATTAGCGGGTTGCACTTCCGCTCCGAAAGTAGCCACTCCCAAAGTCGCTGCCGACGCGAAGTTCCTGGTCAAGGATTTCACATTCAATTTAAGCCAGAAAAGGCAGGTCGAAGGCTATCCAACCCAGAATGAACTGTCTCAGCTAGTCTATGAAGGCATCACAGAAGCCCTGGAAAACGATGGCATGATGGCGGCTCATGAAGCGAATGCCGTGCCGGTTTCGATTGTTATCAATTACCAGCGTCGCTTTGCCGGTGAGGACACGCCGTTTCCCTCTAAATCGTTAACCAACCCAGTCGTGGGCTACAGCATCGCGATTCTGGAGGACGATGAGGAAATAGGGCGTATCTCCAAATCAGGGTTGACCACCAACAAAGGATTTCTCAGAAATCTCAAAACCGCTGCAACAATGGGAACCGGCAATGATGCCCAAACAGAATTAGCCGATGTGCACAGATTAACCGATGCGATTGTGGCTGAATTAAAGAAGCTGCGGGAGTAGGTGAGGGCGAAGAAAAAGCCGATCTCTCATCCTTAAGAGGCTCGGCTTTGGTGTACCTGCCAGGATTAGAAGCGCTGAGCAGATGAATGCATTATTCCTAAAGCGGTATAGAGCGACTAATAGCAAAAGACGGAATAGGTTGTAAGAGATGTCGTACAAATTGCCTGCGTCATATTTAATCAATAGCTGCCAACATCATGCCTATGATTGACAGAGCGTAAAGCACCCAGTAAGGTTCGCAGTACTAGAAAGCATACAGCGGTTTCCGCACCCGTTAGCCTTGCGGTTTTTTTGTGTCCGCGATAAGGCGCTGTCCGTCATTTCTATGGCCGGGTGGAGAGGCGTAATACAATACCCGAAAGGGGAATAGGCCCGGAGCTACTGTATGTGCTCTAGTTGACACCCGGCTTCCAGCTACTAACTGGACCGATATCAAACTTAAAACATACAGGACGTCATTATGCTCAATTATTTCTTTCCTTCCCTTCTGCTCTCCCGTTCCTTGCTTAAACCGTTTGCCCCTAGTGGAAAGCAGCCGATAAATCTTCACATGGACCTTAAATTCACCAACAGCTAAGGAGCAAGCCATGTTGGATATAAACAATCCACCAAATCCAGACGATGAACCGCTTTCCATAAAAAGCGAATTTGTAAACCTCTGCGACGAGTTTTCAGCATTCAACAACTACTGCGCTTTCTTCTGTGAATCCGTAAGCCTCCACGCCCTGAGCGGCAAACCAATGGATAAAGTGAGTGCCCATGGACTGGAGCGTTTTGCCCAAGCTCTTCGAGATAAATCCCAGCATTTTGAAAATTGGTTGCAGGAGTTGCATGTGAGGATGTAGATTCATTCTCTGCCCTTACAGGCTATCTGATCTGTAAGGGCATCAGCTCAATTATGAACCCCAATAATTAATTCTTTCAAGAAAAAACGTCAGATCAGGTCGCGATCAGTACAACTTATTGGTTTGTATCGTCAACCTAACATAGTCGCTAATGTTATTTGTTTATAGTGTAGCTACTCGAAGCCGGATCAATCGTATTGTCAAAAGAAAACTCCAGCCAATCATCATCAGAGTCAACTTGCTTATTTATTGCCACATCGTTCAATCGATAACCAGATCTAATTTTATTTCTGAGAATAAAACCTGCTTCCGCGTGATCTTCGAGGAATTTTTCAGCCGTTATCTCCCCAATAATAACTTTCATTATTGCTTTCAAAGAAACTGAAATTTTATTCTCTTTCATAACTGAAAAACCTTCATAGAAATCACTACCCGGCAGAGACTGACCGGCATTTAACATATGAATAGCATTCTTAGCTATCCGCTTAGGGTGAGGGAATTCGTGTAAAGCTTTCTTTAATTGAAAAAATAAATCTCCAATTTGCTTATTACAATTGGTTTTTGCGAAAGCATTGACCACAAATTCACGGACCATTTGATTAGATAGGGGTGCTTTTGCCTTCTCGCGCACACTAATTACGAAAACAAAGCTAATAGTTTCCTGTTTTGATAAAAAATGTCTAATAATTTCTTGAGCAGCATTCGGATTATGACTAAAGACTTGCATATTTAACAGGTCCGAACCACCATCACATATAAAAGTCCCTTTCAAGCCATCATACCCTGATTTTTTTAATTGGCTACGCTTGACATTCAATCGATTATATAACGCATTATTTTCTAAAGTAGCTGCTCCCGTGAAAACGGGGTGCCCAGTTATTACATACTTTTGGTCTGGAGTATAAGTAAGGGAAATGTCGACGCCTTCATCGACCACATTTAAGCTGTGACTAGCATTACCGTTTTCGGCTACAGCGATCAAAAACTTTTTAAGTTTATTATTAATGAATTCTACGATTCTTGACTTTTCTGGAATCATCAATTTAACTTTCTTTCCATACACATGAGAGCCATTGATCTGCAAATTAAATCCTGCAAGATCTTTTACGCCAACTTTTTTCGCAACACGATTCAATTCGCGATGAAAATATGAAACGTCATTATTCTTAATTTGATCTTTATCACTTATACAAGTTATATCTGCAACCAATTCCACATATTCATTTTGAAAGTATACGTCTGGTCGAGAACTTCCATTATGCACTGCTTCGTATTCTACCAATCCTATCTTAGATAGGAGATTAAATATTATTACTTCCCATAGTGCATCTAAGCTCTGAGTATCTTCCCTATTCAACTTGTCCACCAAATTTGACAGCGCATCTAATGGCATAAATGCAGAATTTTCGCTTATGAGCCGTTGAACGGTCCTTCTGGATAAAATGGGCATAATTTCATCTACCTATAATATTCATTCAGCATGCGTTTAGAGATAGTCATTAATCATTAATGCGAGTGAGGTGGTTATGGATAGAAGCTTCGTCAATGTAGTTAGCAGCTTTTATTGCATGACAGCATGCGGCCAATAGCGAACATAGAATACAGGGGATGTCATTAGTTAATAACCTACATCTAAATTAGAGGCAGCTTTGGCATTAGGCAGTCTGAGCGAAGCATTAGTAAAGCCGATTCGAAAAACGACAAACGAAAAAGCTCCCCATGCAGACAGTGCACTCGCCAGATCGAATAGACAGGGATTATATAAAATCAGTTAGGCGATATCCTCTCTCAGGAGATAACCGGTAATGGAATATTGCCCAACTAAAAAATCCAGCACTACCATTGTCTGTGCTCTTAAACTTGGTATTCGTCTCACTTTGTCATGATTTTTGAATAAATACCTTCTCATATATCTTTCCAAGTAAAGCAAAGTGCTTCCTGAATTATCCTTTGATATATCAACATCAAAGGTCTTTATTGCGTTACTGATCCAGTAAATACCGTCATCTAAAAAGTCACTCCCTATGCCACAAAGGAGTTTGCTTATGCTATAAATGAAAGATGGCTCACCACCTATCTTACCGCTTAAATCATTAAAAAAAAACTTTATTTTCCTGTGAAAATGTATGCCATGCCATAGCTCCCTCTTTCCAAGGGATTCTTGCAAATAAAAAGGATTCGATTATCCGCTCTTTTTCATGCCGCCAACCTTGAGTATTTGCTGCTTCAATGATGTGATCTTTGAATCGATTCCATACATACCAAAATGAGTCCGGCATATTCATCGAATCTTCAGCGCTAATAAATTCATTTAATAAATCTGTCACACCTTCGCTCAAAGTAAAATTATAGGTAAAATGTTTCAGGTATTCATCTTTTTCATTATTCTCTAGATGAAGGATAAAACGAGCATAGTGCTTTAAAAAATCATGCCTTAAAGCATAATCGAGACGATCTTCTCTATCATGTGAAAGCAATTTTTGTGAAATTATCCTAATAATTTCCTCGACAAAATGCGCTACTTTTTTATATTCACTATACAATGGCGTAAGTTGAAAAGCAGTTATCAATATGTCGCTATCTATGCTTTCAATATTGTCTATTGCAGACTCCGTAATGGTTTCATCTTCGATACTATTTACTACACTCTCTAATTCTTTAAACAGCTCCTGATCAAATTCATTTTTATCAATGCTGTATTTGTGCTGATTGTGTGCCTCTTGTCTTAAACGATCCTGAACATCTTTATGCTTTTGAGCAATTACCAAATAACCGATGTACAGCGACATCATGAACTCAGGTTCATCTTTCCATAAGTGTTGAACAGCTTGAATAGCTACTGAATTTATTCTATCCATTCCCATTATCGTTATTGGGTCATGCCTCATTAGTGCTTTGATTAATAGCAGCTTAATAATAAGCCTTTCTTCAGAAGAATCTTCTATCAATCTAGGTAGTACAAATAACGCAGGAACAAGACCATCGCCAATCTGGTGTATGTAACCATCATTGCCAACAATGCTTGCGTAATCAAATATGACTTCCTTGCAAAATTCTATCTCGGATTTTCCTAATTTATCTTTGAAATCGCGCAATAGCACTGCGCATACATACGATGGTGTGGCTCGATTAAACTGTAATTCTTCAATCATTTTACCTTCTGAAAGCTGATTCCATATTTCTTTTGCCTCGCCCAAAGCTGTCAATGGATCATTTTCATAAGACTCATATTTTTTGTAGTTATCTCTATTATAGAACCTGCTATCAGCCCAAATTTTCAAACCGGAGTGCATAAATTTCCTGCTTGCTTCCATCTGCGCCGATTCGCTATATTCCTTAAGATCAGGGTCAATTTCCGGATTAAATTCTATTGCGATACCATTTTCTACTTCCTTCGTTTCAGGTGACATTTTTCTTTTGTCTATGCGGGCTAAGTATAAACGCCATGTTTTATCCTGATGGTTTTCGTGCTCCTTCTTTGGTAGATTTTTGTAGTGAGCATCCAGGATTTTCCAAATCTCATGAAGCCTTTCCTCTGACTCCTTTTCACTTACTTCCTCTGTTCTAAAAAACTGATATTGAAGTGCTATATGTTCTAAAGAGAGTTTTCGATGCTTTTGCTCGCATGCGCTCATTCTTTCATTTTCGTGATGTTCATTTGCCCTGTTGATACTAAAATTTTTGAGCGAGGCAAGTTGGATTTTATGCGTTTGATCCAGTATCATTCGAGATGTGTCGTAGAAGAAAAACTCTTTTGTCCTGAATAGGATTTTAGCCACATTAAATGTTTTCTCATGAAACGCACACACAATGCTTGCAACAACAGCCACTAGCGCAGAAGATTTAGATCTGGTTAGGATATAATTTAAATAATATTCAAGTATTTCAGATTTTGTATTTTTTCCTCTCTCAAGAAAAAAACGTTCTAGCGACATTAATATTGATTGTGGTAGTTCAGGGTTTGCTTGTGTGCCTCGGTACATGCACCAAAGACGATTTGAAATAGGTAGATCAATTTCCTCCCCATCATCTAGAAACAGTGTTGCTGTTTCAAATTGGTCAAGGCTAGATTCTGTATATTTTTTTGAAGAGTAATTTATTAGATCGGTAATGAAGTTTAGTGTAAGTTCTAAATTGGTTTGTAGTAAGGTGTATATGGGGGTCTGATAAGAACTGGCGGGGTAGTATTCTTGGTGTTCGTTATCAAAACCAAATTCATGATCGATCTCTAATCTTGATCTATAAAAATAATCGCCGTTCTTTGGCGGCTCATAAATCCAAATACATTTAGCTAGAGCGATTACTTTTTCTGGAATCTCCATAGCAACATTAAAGCACTCCATTTTACTTAAAATGAATTTGCTCATAAGATGATATGGATCGCTATCTCGTTTCCAATTATTTAAAATAATTTCATTGATGATTGCTTCAAGTTCACTTTTAATTTCGGCCACTCCATACAGAATGGTTAGGATCAGGTCGTTGGAAAACCTGTCACTCCCGATATAGATATCATTTTCGATAATCGACTTATAAAATGATAGAGCAATCAGGCTGGAATATTTAGTTGTATCGCCAGACCTACTGTGACTGTTCCAGTCGTGGAGGACGGGCAACGAAAAATTGAGATTATCAATGCCAATCTTTTCGAGATTGTTATCAATGAACTTAATAATAGATTTCCATCCGTTTCCTTTTGGTTTGGTTATTACATGTTCCATTGATAAAATATCTGGCGTTCTCAATCCAAGCCTATCAAAAAGGCTATTGTCTATCTCCTTACATCCTATTCTAATCAACAAGCATATCCGTTTGAGAAGCCTACAGTCGTCTTCCAATAGCAATTCTTTTTTGGTTTTGAAAAAGTAATCGGAATAGTCGGATAGAAGCATAGAAACCAAAACTTCATCCTTCCATAAATTGGATATCTTACAAGACGATAAGGTTTCTACGATTAGGCGACTAACGTCTTCATTGGACGCGCTAAGTTTCTCTGATAGCCATCTCCTGAAAACTCTTCTTACCGGCAGAGACTGTTGTATTCTATTAAAAAATATTTGTGTACTTTCTGAGGATAAGAAATTATTTTCAATGAATTTATCGAGCGCCCACTCCTCATATATGTCATGAGTAATGAAATATCCGCGAGCAGACTCATAGCTAATTATTCCGTCGGAAACCAATGCTTTTTCTGCCGTTTCATTGGAGTAGCTAGGGTTTGGAATGACGAAAAGTTTCCCTGAATTGGCTCTTTCTTCAGCAAGGTGTATAAAAAATTGTTCTCGTTGCGGGGACCTTTTCGTAATGACTCTTGGCCATAAAGACTCTTTGAATTCAGAATAGCTTGCGCCCTTGTTTTTCTGATAGTGCCTCAAATACTCCCTAAGATAAATTGGAGTCAATATGAGCGCTTTGAGCTTTTTGTCATCAGGTATGACAAAGTCATGTTTTTTAGAAAGTTCGAATAATGTGTCTTCATTCAGGTTCTCTAGATGTACAGACTTAAAGCTAATTTTGTACACTTCATATAGCTGAAAAACCAAATCATCTAGATAGTTATTTCTCGTGGTGAACCACACCCTCCATCCAGTTTTGATTAAGTTGGACAGATACTCCTTAATAGGATCAGTGTTTTCTAGAGTGAGCAAGTGCTCCGCAGAATCAATAACAACGGTTTTATTGTCGGCTCCTTCATGTGCTTCAATAAAATCCTTTAAAAAAACACCTGGCAGAAACTCATTCAAGTTGCCAATAGAAAACTCAGTTGCTTTATGGATATAAAATGCATCACTTTCCCCTTTATTGCCATAAAGCTCTTTAATCAAGGCTGTTTTTCCTGTGCCGCCTTCACCACTAATAATTAACGCGTTATCATCTGATTCTCCAATCTCTGAAATTATTTCAGAGCGATCAATTGAGATTACATTGTCTCCAAAATTTATAGCGGTTTCAATATCTTCTAACATGGAAACTGTATGAGATTTGAAGGACTCCAGAAGGTCAAACAAATTATCAGAAAGGCTAAAAAAATAAGATGTGATACGTTTGCAATCATCCACAACAAATTGTGATTCAAAGAAACTCTTGCAACGCCACTCAATTACTAAATTAATTTCTTTTGCTTTTTTATCGACTTCTATTTTTCCGTTAGGCTCCTTTCCTTTACTTTGTCCCCATTCTGAGTTTGTATAAAAAATTACTTTGGTTAGGTCAGGGTAATAACGCTTAGCTTTTGTAATAGTGTCTAGTATCTCATCTTTGTGTTTAGACAATGGATGCTCATAGAACTTTGCTTGCCAACCTACTTTGTCGTCCTCAATGGTAATTGGGTCAGTCTCAATTGCTGACTGATTTTTGTAACGAAAAATACCCGTTCTAGTTCCATACTCATTGCAGAATAATAGGTAACACATCCACTCAAAGGCATTTTGTGGATTGGAAGAAAACTTCGTCTTGAATACGTTCCAATCGGTTTTAATCAATTCTTCGAAGCCCTCATTATTCGCTTTTTATCTGATAAGTAACGCTAGACCTTCTATTGCAGAGCAGGTCAATTTCGACTTTCACAAGAGTTGTTCCCAAGCGATGAGTGTCCGCTTTGGGCAAAAAACGGATCTTAACCCTGTAGAGTTTGGCTCTTGGTCAAACGATATCCCAATATGGTACTAGTGCTGCATTTAACCTTATGGATGGCTAAGGCGCCAGAATCGCTGGATGTTTTTTTAAGATCAGTTAGTAATTGATTACCCATTATTTATTCATCGGTGGGTGTTTTTAAAAAAGCAATTACAAGGCATTACACAATTTCGGTATATGTTTATCGGAATTGACATCTGGCAGTTGCTCAATATTATCGCTGATACCAACCCCGAGATTTCATCACCACACGCAGGAGCCACCCATGTCCGGAACGACGCACAGCCAGTTCGATGATTTATCCAGCCTGTATGAAGATATGGCCTCCTGGCCTTTTCGTAAGGAGATAGAAACCCCCAGTGTGCTGGAAACTCTGGGCGATGTACGCGGCAAGGATGTACTGGATTTTGGTTGCGGTGACGGTACCTATTCCCGAATTCTCAAGCGCCTGGGTGCAAGGAGGGTGGTTGGTTTTGATGTGGCGGAAGGCATGCTCGCCCACGGGCAACAACGTGAAAGCGAGAATCCATTGGGTATTGAGTACACCAATGCGTTATCTGAATCGCTGAATGGACAGTTTGATCTGGTGTTGTCGGTGTATGTGATGCCTTACGCTCGCACTAAGTCCGAGCTGGATCGCATGTGTGCAAACATGGCGCGGGTGCTCAAGCAGGGTGGCCGCCTGGTGACCTTGCCGATCCATCCCGATTATGAGCCTGACCCGCAGTATTACGCTCAATATGGTTTTTCATTAACACAACAACCGGCGCATCAGGAAAATGTGGATGTTCGGTTGGATCTGTTTTACGACAACTTCAATGCAACGGTCACGGCTTGTTATTGGTCGTTCGCGTCGTTATACGATGCTCTCGCAACAGCAGGTTTTACCCACATCCAACATAAAAATCCGGTACCGGCTCAGCATGCGGATATAGATAAGGCGCCTGCCTTTTTGGCGCCTTACCTCAAGCGGCCCCATGCAGTTATTGTTGAGGCGTCGTAGCACGGCTCCCTTATCCCTCAGCACAAAAGCCCAGCCCCGCAGTGGCGACAACAGCCGATTGTTACCAATGGTGTTACGCTCTGTGTGGGAGATATCCTACAAAAAGTATCGATTTTTGCCATTGGCGCTCAAAACGTTATGCTCTAATATGCCCCTTTAACTCATTTCTGGGACGAGCCGTGACAAAATTAGTGATTGGAAAGGACGCTATCGAAGTAAAGGCGGCGAAGAGAAAGGTCTTGTCGAATTTACGAATGCTCAATAGCCGGATTCAGGGCTTGTGCCGTAGCTCGGCGAGCTTTGACACCTTGTACGCGTTCTACAATGCGAAGGTGGAAGAGCAGCTGAGTATTCTGGCGTGGTTTGACAAGTTTGATCAGCCTGCACCGTTTAGCGATTCATCGACGTTAACCTCAGCCGATATACCCCTGGAATCTTCATGGGCCTGATGGCTCCCCCCCAATACCTCCCCCTTATTTCTGTTATCGCCCAATGTAGGGTAAAGCGCTCCAGCCGCTATACCCTCAGGTGAAATGCTATAGTGCGCGATAACGGCGAATGGCACGTTAATGAGCTTGTTCATCAGAGTGGTGTTAACGCCAGCTCATTGCAGAAAGCCAAAGAATTTATCAATTACATCACGAGGAGACGTTATGTTCATCCGTCAATGGGTAGCCGGTGCACTGATATTGTTATCGATGGCAACAGTAGCGCAACATCAACCGTATCAGGACATTAAGCTCAAACAATTTCCGGACCTGCAACCGCGAACACTGTCATCTATAGAGAACAAGAAACCGACCTATCTGAAATTCTGGGCAAGCTGGTGCAAGCCCTGTATGGAACAAATGCCGCATTTCGAAAAAATCTATCAAAAATACCATGATGAATTAAATGTTATCGCGGTTAATATCAACATGAATGAAGAGGCAGAGCGCATTGACGAAGTGATCAAACGCTTTGATTTGCACATGCCTGTCTGGCTGGACAATGAAGGAGCCTTGGGTGTTGCGCTCGGTTTAATCGGAACGCCTTACAGCGTTCTTATTAATCCGGAAGGCAAGGTGTTGTACACGACTCACGAATCAGATGCAGCGCTGGATGTGCGTCTTGCAATGCTCGCGGAAGGAAAATCCGGCGAAAGTGGAATCACCGCCGAGCCCGTGAGCCGTGAGCAAAAAAAGAAACTCCTGGAGCCCTGGGCTCAAGGTGAACACCTGATATTTTTTACCGCAACCTGGTGTGACTGGTATTTGGCTGACACTCGACCAGAAATGGCACAGCAATGTAAATCAGCCCAATCGGATCTCAACACCTTGCACAAACGTTTACCCGATATGCCTTGGCACGGTGTTGCCAACCATTTATGGACAGATGAGCAGGCATTAAAAGAGTTTACCCAAAAATATAATCTGCGCATTGACTTCAGTATCGACACATTCGGTGTCTTGTTTAATAGTTTTAAAGTCAGGGATATCCCCACGCTGGTTTGGATAAAAGACGGGAAAATAGTGAAGCGCATTACGGATTTTGAAAATATTGATGCGGTCGTTGATCAACTTCAGGCGAGAGTAAAAAAGACCGCAATATGAACGTCGTGTTAAACACCCGGGGAGGGACTTTGCGCGAATATGAGCCAGGTGCTACGGCCAGATGTAGAGGTACAAGCTGTCATTCAATCCTTGATCGGTGCGGCTTAGTTCACAGGGTTGACCTTATGCTGTGTGCAATTCGACGAATATGGTATTTTCGTGCCTGACCGTACAGAAGCGTGAGACTGTAACCCGCATCCTTTCTGCTGCACTTAACTCATCACTACCTTTGCCGCTGCGTTGTCTTGATATGTCGGACCGCTGTCTGGAGCCGCTTTTATGAATAACGATGAATCATTATCCAGGCAATCAACCCTGGAGGCAGACCGCCTTGCATTATTTGTTTCAGGTGTTACGGATTATGCAATCTACATGCTTTCACCTGAAGGCATCATCAAAAGCTGGAATGCGGGTGCAGAACGTTTCAAGGGTTATCAGGCCGATGAAATAATAGGCAAACACCTTTCAACCTTTTACACCGCAGAAGACATTGCTGCGGGTGTTCCGGAGAGAGCAATCGCAACGGCAAGAACCCAGGGAAAGTTCGAAGATGAGGGATGGCGTGTTCGCAAAGACGGCACCCGTTTCTGGGCCAGTGTTGTTCTCGATCCGATTCGGGACGAGAGCGGTGAACTTATAGGTTTTACCAAAATAACCCGTGATATTACTGAACGCCGCCGTGCGGCTGACACATTGCGGGAAAGCGAACAGCAGTTTCGCTTATTGGTACAGAGCGTCAAGGATTACGCCATCTATATGTTATCGCCAGATGGTGTTATCACGAATTGGAATTCTGGTGCAGAGCGGATTAAAGGCTATAGCGGGTCCGAAGTGATCGGTACGCATTTTTCGCGCTTCTATACGGAACAGGATCGTCAATTGGGAATACCATCAAAAGCGCTGGCAATCGCTGCAGAGACAGGTGGATTTGAAAAAGAAGGGTGGCGAATCCGAAAAGATGGTTCGCGCTTTTGGGCTCATGTCATTATCGATCCCATCAAAAATGAAGCCGGCGAGCTTATCGGATTTGCCAAAGTAACGCGGGATGTGACTGAGGGCCGTGAAGCAGCGGCTGCGCTAGAGAAAGCGAGGGAGGCTTTATTTCATGCCCAGAAACAGGAATCGCTTGGGCGTCTAACCGGTGGGGTAGCACATGATTTTAATAATTTGCTGAGCGTTTTGGTGAACGGTATTACCCTGCTCCGCATGTCGGCACGTTCGCAGCAAGAGGTTAAAACACTCGACAGTATGGAAAGAGCTGCTTCACGCGGCGCCACATTAACGCAACAGCTATTGAGTTTTTCACGGCAACAACCACTCAAGGCGGAACGACACGATATCAATCGAGTTGTCAGCTCGTTTGAATCGGTGCTACGCCGTGCGCTGAAAAGTTCAATCAGATTTTCGCTAAGACTCGCACCATCCCTGCCACCGGTAATGGTCGATGCGACGCAGCTTGAAGCGGCTTTGCTAAACCTGGTCGTCAATGCCGGAGATGCAGTAGGCGATGATGGTGCGGTGGTGCTGCAAACGGCTGTAGCCCAGCTGCCCGAAGGCAATGATCAGAAGGTGCCAGCGGGGCAGTACGTTTGTATATCTCTACACGATACCGGCGCAGGCATTCCGCCTGATATTCAGGATCGTGTCACCGAGCCTTTTTTCACCACTAAACCTATCGGAAAGGGAACAGGGTTAGGGCTAAGCCAGGTGTATGGACTAATACAGCAATCCAGTGGCGGTATGAGTATCGAATCAGGGGCTGAGAGTGGAACGACCATTTCATTGTATTTGCCGGCATTGGTATCTGATGAGATAAGTGTGTCATCCTCATTAGCCGTCGCAACCGATAAGGCACTTATTGTTGATGATCAGCCCGATGTGCTCGATATGGCTTGCGCATTGTTCCGGATGTTGGGTTACGAGGTCATTGCAGCTAATAGCGGTATTGAAGCGCTCGATAAGCTTGACCGCCACCGGGATGTTTCGCTGTTATTCACTGATGTCGTCATGCCTGGGATGAACGGAGTGGAATTGGCTCGCGAGGCAAAAAGCGTCATACCCGCTATAAAAATCATACTGGCTACCGGTTACGCAGAAAACGTCTTGGGTACCCTTTTGAAGGAGCCCCGCGAGTTTGCGTTAATCATGAAACCGTATCGACTTTCAGACATCATCCAGTACATACGCGCGTAGCTCTTTTTCACCAGTAATTCCCCAGTAAATATTCAACAAGCAATGCCTCGCGCCAAGCGTGTCGCCAATCTCATAGTGTAATTTTTCAAAAATATTTTCTGTAAAGACGAAGCGGAACTTATCACGCGGTAGTGAGTAGAAGTTACGGTTCGTGAGATCAGCAACATGTTAGCTTGCTCTGTGCTTTGCTAACGAGGCTGAACTTGAATCGGCGCGGAGGAAAAATCCGCCGCGTCTTATCGGAGGGGCGAGTCAATATGAGGATGTTGTTGGCATGTATCGCTCTTTACTAATGGACACAGGCAGGGATATTTCTATGAAAATTTTTATTAAACGTTTATGCGGTTTAGCGGGTTGCATGATGGTCGCCGTTTCTCTTCATGTTGGTGCGGCAGAATTCACGTGTGAGCCCGGTCAGTATTATTGTCTTT
>DATJLF010000110.1:0-62928 GCA_035490715.1 Cellvibrio sp. | reverse complement strand
AACTGCTGGACCTCCGACCCCGTTGCCTGTGGCGATATTGTGACCGGTTGGATCAATAAATGGGCCGGCCCACGCGAAACTACTGCCAACGATGTGGTACTCAAAGCGCCCGCTGATCGCACCATTAGCAATACCAAAAGTTTTCCAGTCAGCAGCAGCGACTTCGCAACTACCGTTTATCCGGTACTGACACAGTATTGCGCCGGTTGCCATTCAGAATCAGCAGCGACTCGCCAGCAACCTTATTTCGCCAGTGCGGAAGTGGATGCTGCTTATCAGGCAGCAAAGAGCAAGATGCGACTGGACAATCCCGCACAATCGCGCCTTGTGCAACGTTTACGCGCTGACGCCCACAACTGCTGGAGCGATTGTGCGACCAACTCAACCACCATGCAGGACGCCATCCAGGCATTTGCCAATACCATTACCGCCGTTGAAGTTGACCCCAACCTGGTGGTCAGTAAAGCCGTTGGTTTGGGCGATGCATTCGTCCTGAGCAGTGGCGGCCGTATTGACAGCGACATCATCGCCAAATACGAATTCAAAACCGGCAAGGGCACTATCGCCTTCGACACCTCCGGTGTAGATCCTGTCGCCGACCTGAACCTGATTGGCAACGTCGCCTGGAGCAGCGCCTGGGGTATTAAATTTGCCGATAACGGTCGCGCGCAAGCTACCGTCAGCGGCAGCCGCAAGTTCTTTGATGTATTACGCGGCGCCGGTGAATACACCATTGAAACCTGGATTATTCCCGATAGCCTGGACCAGGGCGCCGACGACAATAATCCGGCGCGCGTCGTAAGCTATTCAGGAAGTACAAACGAGCGCAATTTCACCCTCGGTCAATACGATTACAACTATGTGGCGATGAACCGCACAGACAAGAGCGATGCCAATGGCGAGATGGTATTGGCTACCGATGATAACGACGAACGTGCCCAGGCATCATTGCAGCATGTAGTCATGTCGTTTGATCCAATCCGTGGACGCCGTATTTACGTTAACGGTGAGTTCACCAACGATGTCGATGAACAGGCCGGCGCTTTCCTGAAAGATTGGGATAGCAGCTACGCATTGGTTGTTGGCAATGAAGTTTCTGGTAATCGCCCATGGGCAGGCAGCGTGCGCTTCCTGGCCATTCACAAGCGCGCCATGAGTGCGACAGATATTAAAACCAACTTTGACGTAGGTGTCGGTGCACGTTATTTGTTGCTGTTCAATGTATCCGACCAGATTAACCAACCGAGCTGTTTTACCGAAACCAGCGGGGTGAAAGTCGGCAATTGCTTCATTGTGTTTGAGGTGCAGCAACTGGATGACTATGGCTACCTGTTTGCCAACCCATTCTTTACCGTGCTGGGCGGAGGCTCATTGAGTTCACCGGTTCCCATTAAAGGTATTCGTATTGGCGTAAATGGCACCGAAGCCGTTTCCGGCCAGGTGTTTGCGAACCTGGACACCCAGCTCAGCGCATCAGCTGTCGTTGAAGGACGCCAACCACTTTCGCCATTAGGCACTGTAGTGGAAGCGAAGAGCGGACCGGAGGATGATGTGTTTTTCCTCACCTTTGATCGCATCGGCGACCAAAGTTATACCCGCCCAACGCCTGTCATTGCACCGCCGGCTGAACCGGCTGATATTCCGGATCAACCAGCTATTGGTCTGCGCGATTTCGCAGAAATCAATGCAAGCCTGGCAGCGATGACCGGTATACCGGCAACAACCCCGCTGGTCGCCAGTACTTACGAAAAAGTGAAGCAGCAACTGCCAACCCTGACCAATCTGGATGGCTTCCTCGCTGCGCAACAAATGGGGATTACCCAGTTAACGGTTGCCTACTGTAATGCGCTCGTCGGCAATAGCGGCGCAGCCAACGCAGCCCGTGCAGCAGTTTTCCCCGGCTTTGATTTCACAGCGTCTGCTGCAACCGCTTTTGATAACAGCACCAAACGCGATCTGATTATCGAACCACTGCTAAAACGCTTGCTCGCCGCAGAAATGGCTGACGCCTCAGGCCCACATACCAGCCTGGAAAAACAAGCTGATCCGGCCGCGTTACGCCTGGAACTGAATCAATTGATCACCAACATGATCAGTTGTGGCGGCAGTTGCGCGGCTGATCGCACCCTGACCACCGTTAAAGCCACCTGTGCTGCCAGCTTGGGCAGCGCAGTGATGCTGTTGCAATAAACTACGGAGTGACATCGATCATGGCTAAATACAGAAAACCTTTGCACCCGGATGCTCCGTTGTACCTGACCAATCACCGTCGCCCCATGACTCGTCGGGAAATGATTGCACAGGGCTTTAAACTCGGCTCGGGCACGCTGGTGGGCGGCTCGCTGCTCAGCATCCTCACCCAACCCGGATACGCCGCTGAAGTGAATTTGTCGGCCGATATTGCCGCTGTACGCGACCAATGCGGTATCGCGGCGCAAGGGGCGGGCAAAATTCCCTTTATTTGCTTCGACCTGGCGGGCGGTGCCAACTTCGCCGGTTCCAACGTATTGATTGGCCAGCGCGGCGGCCAACAGGATTTCCTCAGCGCTGCCGGCTATCAGAAACAAGGCTTGCCTGCGGACATGGCGCCCAGCGCCTCTACTGCTGCCACATTGGTTGATAGCAGTATGGGCCTGCTGTTTCAGGCGGATTCCGGCATCCTTGCCGGGATGAAAACCAAAGTGCAAGCAACTACCGCCGCGAATACCAACGGCGCAGTAATCGCGGCGCGGTCAGAAAATGACACGGGCAACAACCCGCATAACCCTATGTACGGTATCTACAAAGCGGGGGCAGCAGGCTCATTGGTTGACCTGATCGGTTCGCGTAATAGCGACTCGGGCGGCAACTCCATGGCGCCTGCGTCACTCATTAATCTCGAAGTTCGCCCAACTAAAGTGGATAACCCCAATGACGTAACGGGGCTGGTGGACGTAGGTGATCTGGTTGATTTGATGAGCCAGGAAGATATCGTCAAAACCATGGAATCGATTTACCGCATCAGCGATGCAAAATTAAATTCACTCGCCAGCCTCGGCACCAGTCGCGATGCGCAGCTCAAGGAATTATTGCGTTGTGGTTATGTAAAAAGCGCTGACCTTGCCGCGCGCTTCGGTAATCCGGCCGACATCGACCCGATTGCCGATTCCGACATTGTCGGGCCCAGTGGAATATTCTCGTTTGACGAATTCGATGATGACGGTGAGTTACGCAAAACTGCTTCAGTAATGAAGCTGGTTGTTAACGGCTACGCCGGCGCAGGTACCGTTACCATGGGTGGATACGACTACCACACGGGTGATCGTTCAACGGGTGAATTACGTGACCAACGCGCGGGCAAATGTATAGGGGCCTGCCTGGAATATGCAGCCCGTAAGGGCATGCCACTGATGATTTACGTATTCAGTGACGGCTCGGTATTTAGTAACGGCATGATTGATGATTCCCCCGACGGGCGTGGCAAAGGCGTATGGACCGGCGATGACCAGCAAACCGCTTGCTCATTCTTCCTCGTCTACAATCCCGGCGGACGCCCGGTGTTGGTGGGTGGAGCATCCAGCGACCCCGCAGCATTGAGCGACGAACAAATGCGTCACCAGCAAATCGGCTACATGCGCCCTAGCGGCGACGTGGAAACTGCCGGTAGTCCCGCCGCCAACAACGTGAATTTGCTCGTGGAAACCGTCGTACTGAATTATATGGCGCTGCATGGACAACAAGCGCAATTCCCCACCCTCTTCCGCGGCCATGGCCTCGGCTCCGCTTCCATGATGGACAGACTCACAGCATTCCAGCCAATCGTGAATGGAACCATTGGGTCCACATAATTCCCTTAACGCCAACACTTGGGCCGATATTGTTATCGGCCCTTTTTTTTGAAAATTCACAAAAAATAAAACCAGTGCTCAACAATAAGCATCGAAAGCCGCACTCAATCCCGCTAATGCCAGGAGGCCAGGTTTTTATGAAAAACTTTTTTAAAACAAACATTCTGCTCATATTGGCCTCCTCGACCGTCTACGCACAAACTCCGCAATGGAACGGCATTTACGAGTACGAAGCGTTACTGGGAGAAAACGCAGCAGAAGATAAAATAATTATTCAATATCAACTGATATTAACGAAGGACAATTGCAAAGTTACCGCAGAAGGATATCAAACCGACGAAAAAATTATTTGTACGAGCGAAAATCAGGGAAAGGATTTGATAATTAAATTTAAATCCTATGAGGATGGCTCGACTAAAAATGCATATGGCGTTTCGGTTTATGGGCCTGATAGCACATTATTTAAATTGAGTTATACAAAGGACACAATCAAGACAACATGGGAGGCATTAAGCCCGGGCGAGTCCTATTCCGCCGGGACGTATTTTGAAAAAATAAAATAGCCATTCGTAGAGAACAAATGACAACTTTGGTGTACACAATACAGATGAATCGTGATGAAAAACCCCTATGAGACTCCTCAGTCTGAATTAGTTGATGAAGCAAATATGCTACGCAAGAAAACAGGCTGGAAAGTATTTTTCTGGATATTTATGCCATTTGCATGTTTATCATTTTGGTCTGTTATCAGCGACTCCGGCGCGAGCCGGATCGATCAATCAGGTGAGATCATCATTTACACATTAATCGGAATTGGCATCTTTGGTTTTGCGTACAACAAACAAATAATTGCAGTGCGTTTTTGGCAATATTTTATTCCCTGTGCAATGTTATGGGACATGTATACGTTGATCAAACAAGATTGGTCTATCTTTTCTGAAAGCGAGATAGCGGTGTGGATTTTTATAACTTTCACCTTGTTTTGCCTGGGCTTATTACTTTTTCTCCAATATTTTGCATTGTATCAATATGCCTTCAGGTCCCATGAAATTTGGGTTAAAAACAAATAAAAATGGCGCTCAATGAGCGCCATTTTTGTAACACACTCCTATTCAGGAGTATTCGCAGTTTCCTGCAATGTTTTTCTATCAATAAGCCGCTATTAAGCGTTTTTACGACGGGTTGCAACCAGACCAGCCAGACCCAACAACATCAACAACATTGCAGAAGGCTCTGGAACTGAAGAAGTTTGGGTATTGGTGAAAGAGAAGCTCAGGTCGTTGAAACCATTTACACCTTCCGGATTACCCCACAAATCTTCGAAGCTCACCAGAGTAACACCTGGTTGCCAGTTTTCTTGTACGCGCGCATGGAACAAACCATCGGCGTTACGGCTTGCATTGCCGGTGTACCAATTGTCACCGGTGTTGTTTACACGCAGTTGGAATACCAACTCTGTGCCAGCAGCAAAGTTACCCAAGCTCATGCTATCGCCAACAGTGGTAGCGTGGTTATTAAAAATGAAAACGAGGTTGAGCAACAGGTCATTGCTGTAGGCAGCTGAGTTGCCTTCGTATTTGGCAACAACTTCGCCACCAGACGCAACCACAGCAAGCCCTTCGGTACCCGGATTCGCAATCGGGAAAGCAAAAGCAGAAACACTCAGCAATGAAGCTGCTGCGAAAGAAGCAAGTTTAGTAAATAGTTTCATAAGATTTATCCATGTTATGAGAGTTTAAGGAACAGCCTTTAAGTCGTTAGGTTGTGAAAAGTAATCCCTCTTCCCGAAAGGCGGCCACGCATATGCAACTATAAAGCCATTGTTACGATACCCTTGTTGTTGCAGGAAAAAAATCGTTGCAGGAAAATATCGAAAATATTTTTTGTAAAAAAAGTCGACGCACATATTAAAAATGGCCAATGACTTTATTAGCTACGTACGAATCGATTGGTTTTAGATCTCCCGAGTTAAGCAAAATCTCATAGAGTCAATTACTTTTCATTGATCGATTAATGGGACTTTCATTCTCTGCAACTTGGGACAACTTAAAGTTTGTCCATAATATGATGTCTCGCAAAAAGAAATCCGTTGATGTGTATTGGTTGTTATCAGAAGCGGACCTCCCTCCCGGATTAAAATTTGAAGCGGACAAAGACAATGAGGGCCATTATTTTTTGACCGTTACAGAGAAAATGTTAGTTGAACAACTCGTCACAAAACTAACCTTTGTGTCATATCGACTTACCGTAATTAAGAGATGCAGGCAAAGTGCTATGATTAAATTTGAATTTTCGAAAAAGGAATTACGAATGCGGAGGATGCTGAAACATTCAGTCATTTCATTTGGAGCATTGTAGATAGAATCCACAATGATGCAGAGGAAAGTCATCTGATATTAGGTCGAGCTGACAATACCGATATGCTGCCAGACTTGAGCTATGAAGTTACCAAGTACATGCGCTCCGTCGGCTTCTATAATGTATGGGAACGAATCTCCAATGAAGAAAATAATATTGAGTAGAATTTTAGAAAGTTAAGGACATATGAAAATATCGAAAATTTTATTACTAACTTTTTTTCTGCTCGCAGAGTTACAACTAAACAACACAGCACGCGCCGCAGATAGGGTTTTAAAAAAGACAATAACCGATAGGATAAAAAATGACTCTGCCCCGCTAGGTCATTGGGAAATCAACATTGAATACCCCATCCTAAACGGCACAACCCCGGCGATTACAAAGATTAATACCGCAATTGCAAATGCCGCTAGCGAATTTCAATGCGAGGAAAACAATGGCGACAAACAATTTACGGCGGAGATCACCGTACTCAATTCCAACATCCTCAGCTTGAAATATACGGACTCATGGTATTGCGCCGGTATGCCTCAAACAGAAGGGCGCGCCGGAGCCATGACGTTTAATTTAGCTACCGGTGCGATGATTGTCTTCGATAATGAAGTTAGAAGCTCAGAGACTAAAAAACTAAACAAAAATATAAACGCAGGCTTAGAAAAAGCGTTAATAAAAAAAGAAGTCAGTGATGAATGCCCAACTCCAGCCATTGGATATTTTTACGCCACTGAAAAAGACATCGTTTTTGTTAATAGCAGCGAAAATGAAGAAACAATCCAATGCGAAGTGGAGTATAAAATTCCACAGGCCGACATGGAACAATATTTAAAAGAAGATTCTGTGCTTTGATTTCACTGTGTAAAGCAAGGGCCTTAACCCAAGGCTCTCCCACCTTTGACGGTTTTACATTTTTAAGTCTATCGATTAAGGTCACTGCGAATTGCTTACCGCATAATAATTAACATTGGCAGGCCTTATCATGACGATACGATTTTCTTTTCCAAAAGCGTTTCTGGCGCTGTCTTTGGTTTTCACATTGAGCGCCTGTTCAAATCAAACTTCGGCTCCCGCACCCGCGTTGCCAGATGCCCGGGATGTTTTGCAAACCCTTATAAAAACCAATGATTACTGGCAGAAAGCGCACCCTGAACCCGGCTGGGCATTTTGGGAGCATTCGGCGTATCACACCGGCAACATGGAAGCTTATTTCGTCACCGGCAATCAACGTTATCTGGATTATTCCACCCGTTGGGGTGAAAAAAATGAATGGAAAGGCGCTAAATCCAATGACCGCAAAAATTGGAAATATGGCTACGGTGAGACGGATGATTTTGTGTTATTCGGTGATTGGCAGATCTGCTTTCAAATCTATATAGATCTTTACAAACTCACGGGTGATGAGCAAAAAATTGCCCGCGCCATTGAAGTCATGGAATACCAAATGTCTACCGGCAAGGTGGATTATTGGTGGTGGGCAGATGGCTTGTATATGGTCATGCCGGTGATGACAAAACTTTACCATGCAACCGGCAATGAATTGTATCTGGAAAAACTTTATGACTATTTCATGCACGCCAAAAGTATTATGTACGATGAGGAAACCGGCCTTTTCTTTCGCGATGCGAAATATGTTTATCCACAACATAAAAGTTTGAATGGCCACAAAGATTTTTGGGCGCGCGGCGATGGCTGGGTGTTTGCCGGTTTGGCAAAAGTATTGGCAGATCTACCCAAAGATCACAAACACCGCGACGAATATTTAAACGTTTATTTACGTATGGCCGAAACCCTGGCGGGTTTACAACAGCCCGGCGGTTATTGGACCCGCAGCCTGCTCGACCCGGAGCATGCACCCGGTTATGAAACCAGCGGCACCGCATTTTTTACTTACGGATATTTGTGGGGAATGAATAGCGGTTATCTGAAAAAGGAACGTTATTTACCGGTTGCGCTGAATGCATGGCAATACCTTACCACTGTCGCGCTGCAGGATAATGGCAAGCTTGGTTACATACAGCCAATTGGGGAACGAGCAATTCCCGGACAGGTAGTTGATGCAAATTCAACGGCAAATTTTGGTGTCGGCGCATTTTTATTGGCAGCATCGGAAATGTATCGTTTGGTTAAATAACCGTTATGTGGCCCAACAGTGGTTGGACCACATGAGGAAAAATAATGATTATCCATTCTTTTTATAATCGTCACATTCATCGTATTACCAGCCTATTGTTGGCCTGTGTTTTATTCAGTTCATTCACTGTCAACGCAGAACATAAAAACAGTGCAGTACCTGATAAAAATATTTTTGTCATTAATCAACCTGATTATAAGTTGAGCCCGCACACGGGTATGACGCGCGCGCATTGGCAAGATGCCGCACGTTATTTATTAGAGGGCGCCTTCAGCCATATTCATTCGCTGGATGACTCCATGGTATTTCCCCGTTTCCCAAGGGAAGTACGGCCAGCAGATAAACCAGTCACTGTCACAGAAAAACTGGAAGGACTTTCGCGAACCTTGTTTGCCGCCAGTGTGCTGCTACGGGAAGATCCGGAGTTGACAATTAATAACATTAAAGTGGCCGATTATTATCGGCATCACCTGGTGAAGTTAACCAAAACCAATAGCGATACATTTATTCCATCGCGTAAAAAAGATGCAGGCACGCATCAAACTCTCGTGGAATTTGGGGCGATTGCCATTTCATTATTTGTCGCGCCGGAAATATTGTGGCAGCCGCTCAGTAAAAATGAACGCGACGCACTGGCATCGGTCATGCTCAGCTGGGGTGATGGCCCTACGGTGCCATCCAATTGGAAATTCTTCAATATATTTATTTTGAGTTTTTTCAAACAACAGGGTTATGAAGTTAATGAAACCCTGCTAGTGGAATACCTGAATTTATCGCTGGATCATTATCGTGGCGAAGGCTGGTATAACGATAACCCTGCTTACGATTATTACAGCATGTGGGCGTTTCAGATGTACGGTATTTTGTGGGCTGATTTTTTTGGCAACAAACATTATCCTCAAATCGCGAAAAAATTTACCGCTAACTTTCGCGATATTAATGATAACTATCCCTACATTTTTGCACGCAACGGCAACATGATTATGTGGGGGCGCAGCATCGCTTACCGTTTTGCCAGCATCACTCCCTTGCCATTGATGAGCCTCACTGATAATCAAGACGTTAATGCTGGTTGGATGCGGCGCATTGCGTCGGGGAATTTGTTGCAATTTTTGCAGCATCCTCAATTTCTGCAAGACCGTGTTCCCACTCTGGGTTTTTACGGAAGCTTTGCGCCAGCGGTACAACAATACAGTGTGCGCGGCAGTTCTTACTGGGCCCTAAAAGCGTTTATGGCGCTATTGGTTCCCGCTAACGATCCATTCTGGACGGCAAAAGAAAATGAAGGCGCGTGGGAAAGTTCGCTGAAAAAAAATACGGTGCACAATAAATTCCAGCCTGGATCAGAAATCCTTATTACCAATTACCCGAATATCGGCGCATCCGAAGTGCGTGCATGGTGTTATGTGCGGGTGATTGATAATTGGGAAGCCTTTCGCGGCAGCGAAAATTATAATCGCCTCGCTTACAACAGCGCATTTCCCTGGCAAGCGGATGGCGCGAATGGCGAAGTAGCAATGAATTATCTCGTCAAAAACAAGCAAGGTAAGTGGGAGGCATTACGCCTTTTCGATTTTAAAAAATTCGATAATGGTATTTATTACCGCAGTGCAGTTCTCGAAACAGATGACCAGGTTCGCCTGAATCTCGCGGATATCCCACTCGCCAATGGCATTTTGCGTATTGACCAAAACCTCAGTAAAACGACAACCGATTTCCGCCTTGGGCACTATGCATTGCCGGATCGCGGACAGGGTATCCATAAGTCTGCACGCAACATTAATAATCATCATGTGCAAATAATAGATAACGGCGAATACCAATTGGCCATGGTGTCTTTATCAGGTTGGGATGATATAAAAATACTGGATACTAAAGGTTTACATCCGGCGAGTGAAAAAAGCGCGGTGATTAATCTCAAACACCAACTAAAAAAAGCGGGGAACACTCCCGTTACTTATGCCAGCTTAATGTTGTGGAAGAAATCTGGTGAAACATGGACAGATGATGAATTAATACCTGTTAAAAATATTACGATAGCGAAAACACACATTCATATCGCATTGAGAGATGAAAAAGATAAGCGAGTTAAATTTGAGTAATTCTGATAATTAGAATGAGCATTATCATGGTGCCACTTCGAGGCACCATGATTAATTAAGCTTTTCGCACATCCTCATAATCCCCGACCATATCCTTAATAATATTTTGCGCGATTTTCGTTTCTGCTTCGGATGTGGTTTCAACAATAACAACATATTGGTCGTTTTCAATCGCGTCTTTCACTAAATCAACAAAGGGCTTTGGTTTTTTTGAGGCGCCGACAGCGGCACCGAGGAAACCACCAAGGCCAGCCCCCCAACCCAGCATCGCGAGGGGAGCAATAAGAGGACTTGCGACAAATAAACTTACATTTGCGGTAACCAGTGCAATTTGGGCCAATGCCCCTACACCCGTACCTACCACGGTCCCTATGGCGCCATCGACAACCATATCTTTCAGTACTCCATGGCTATCTTCTTTAACACGATGCGGCGGGTGCGGCGTCGTTTTATTCAGTACATGAATGCGGGATGGCGGAATATTGTTTGCCAGCAACTTTTGTTGCACTTCCAATGCCTGATCATCGTGGGAAAAAAAGCCGGATACGTGATGTAAATAGTCGCTCATTCTATTTCTCCTTTTTAATATCAATACGTATCAGTAATTACCAACATCAATATTGACATAGGGTTATAAAACATAGATTGTTTGCGCGGCCATTGGTTCACCAGACAGCCACTGCAGTCGCATTGGCATGTAAAATATTATTAATAATTCAATCAAATAATGTCCCGGTTATTGCGTCGTGAATTTATGAAATTTTTAGCTCGCTTGTTATCACTATTAACTTTCGCAACAATTCCTGCTTTCGCTTCTATTTTATGGGAAGGGAATTTTGAAACTGGCGATATATCTCAATGGAGCACACCCATTAATCCAGCGGGATTATCCACAACGAGCGACTGTGTATTTGATGGAAAGTTTGCCGGCAAAGTACGCCTGACCGGCGAGAAATCGTTTTTGTGGAATGGAAATAAATTCCTGAACCGCAGCGAATTCCATCACCGCAACACTCCCGGCCACACGTATGAGGGAAAAGATACTTTCTTCGCATTCAGCTTCTATTTGCCAACCGCATTCACCCAACACAAACATGAATTAGGTTATTGGGAATCCGATAAAAGCTGGCAGCAAATGTTCCGCTTTAATATCGCCGGAACTGAATTGAGCTTTCAGGAAACGGCTGCAAAAACCGCGTTCTGGAAATTGCCGGGCGGCGCAATCCCCGGGCAATGGCATCGCATTGCATTACATATCCACTGGTCCACCGACCCGAAGTCAGGTTCGGTGGAAGTGTGGGTGAATGGCAATCATATGGGAAAGCATCAGTTTAAAAACCTGCCCGCGAAGGACTCATTAATGTTTACCCAAATAGGGATATTGCGAACACAGGAAGAGGCTGTCGAGGAAATTTATATTGACGGTGCATTGGAAACTGACAATCTCACGGAATTGCTGGAACGCAACAAGCACCTCGTTGGCAAAACCTGCATGTTTGCGCCAGCACCTAACTAACCAGTGGTTATAAGCACCAAACTAATTATCATTAGTCACCATCCTTGGACACTGCTAGCCTGCCGCCCCTGTTTAATTATCAACACCACTGTTTATTTATAAGCAGACGCGCGAGTTAGTTTTATGGATTTTCAGGTTGCTTATATTATCGCCGGCCTTTTGGTTGGATTCATCGTCGGGATGACCGGTGTCGGCGGCGGCTCCTTAATGACGCCAATTCTGTTGTACTTCGGCGTATCGCCAGCGAATGCAGTGGGTACTGACCTGCTGTACGCCGCCATTACCAAAGCCGGTGGTATCCATGTTCATCACAAGAAAAAAAATATTGATTGGAAAATTACCGGCGAACTGGCGTTGGGTAGCCTGCCAGCGGCAGCGTTAACGTTGTGGGTATTGCACTCCATCAGTGTAGATACCGACACCCTTAACAAAGTGATCAAGGTGACATTGGGTTATGCATTGCTATTAACAGCGGTAGCCATACTGTTCAAACGCAAAATTTTTGATTACAGCCAAAAGAACAATAGCTGGATTACGCGCATGAACCGGCGGCAACAAATGATTGCTACCGTAATTACCGGCATGATCCTCGGAGCAGTGGTGACTATCACGTCAATTGGGGCCGGTGCCCTCGGTACCGTCGCCTTATTTATGCTTTATCCCCTGCTGCCTACGGTGCGGTTGGTCGGGACTGAAATTGCGCATGCTGTACCCCTCACGTTGGTGGCGGGCATGGGTCATGCTGGTTTAGGAAATGTGGATTGGCATTTGCTCGCCAACTTATTAATCGGCTCCTTACCGGGAATTTATGTAGGAAGCCATTTGGCCAATCGCGTAGCGGATCATTATTTAAGGCCTGCGCTCGCCGTGATGTTGGCATTTGTGGGCACCAAACTCGTGTTTTGATGCGCCGGATAAAATACAAAAGCCCAAGTTAAAAAATTTAGCGTGGGCTTTTTTATTTTTGTGCATTTTTTATTTCCGCGCACCTTATCCCTATGCATTGCTACTCCATAAAAAATCCCTTCTATTTTTGTTCATTTCTAAAAACAGCAAACACTAATAAAAGCAGCCTCGTAAAATAAATTAGAGAAGCGACACTATCTTTTTTTAAGTGACATTATTTTTCTGCGTACTACAAAAAAAACAGAACTATGTACGCCATCGCCTAGAGTTTATTCGGCCTCCATTGGAAGAGGTATAAAAGGAAAATTACTGAGGCCATTTACTTTTAAAAATTATCTTCAAGGAAATTATCGATGAAAAAGAAAATAATGGGCTTATCGCTCTTAGTCGTGTTATCCGCAATTCCCTTCGCTTCTACCCAGGCACAAACCGGCGTCAGTAATGCCTGGACGGGCTGGCTTGATAGAGATGAGCCCTCTGGTCAAGGCGATGCTGAAGTGCTGCCAGCATTCCGTACCGAATTACCCAGCTCGGTATGCGCCACCCCCACTGCAATTGAAGCGCGTATTAGAGGTACCGCCAAAGTATTTACGCCGGGTATGACAGCGCCACAGGTACTGCGTAGTTTTGATCATGCCAAAGGTTTGCAGTGCTATAACGTCGATCAACGATCCGGTATCTGTGCTGATTACGAAGTACGCTTTTTATGTGCACCACCCACGCTGGGCCAAACCAAAGCGGTTTTGCAGAATGTCGAAGTTTTCCAATTAGAAACACCTAATGGCAATGACAATGCAATCGCGTTGGCGCAGTTCAAATTGGATGAAGCCACTCGCGCGTTAAATGGGCGTTTTTCATTTGATCTGGATGGAAGCAAGATCACCGCATTCAACGATCTGGGCGAAGGTGCGGATGAAAAATCCGGCGATGGAATTTTCTCTGCATTTACGTTCATTGATACGAAAGATATAACAAGTACCCGCGAAGCATTCCTGCAAAAGCTCAGTACAGTAAAAGAGCCTGTTGTGCGCGAATTTGCCGGGCGCGCCGTTATCAGCAGCAGAATTTTTTCAACGACATCAACTGCCAATGCACGCCTTGCCCCAACCACGGGATTCATCAAAGGTTTCCGCGTGCTGCCCGCTCCCACGGTATTGCCCGCACCGACACCACCGGCATTGGTAGTACCCAGTAACGCCCTGGTTATTAATGATAAGCGCGTCGTCGCCAACAGCGGATTTACATTTGACCCTTGCAATACCGATGCAACCGGCAATAACGTAAACCCTAATGCAGCCTGGTCATTCAAAACACTGATTTCCAACCTGAATAACGAAGCTACATCAGGTATGACCGATCAACAATTCACCCACGAATGGTTACGGAACTGGAAGGTTAACAGCACAGTTAATACCTTCACTATTCCTGCACGCTTGAACATCCAGACATTTTTCCAGGGTTGGGATGGCACTAACGCATCAACCCTGAACATGGATCGATTACCGTTCCGCCTGTTAGCGGTGGTTAATCGAATTGATCTGGCCAGTATTCCTGCTTACGGTTCGTTATCCACCAATAAGCCCGGCGAAATCCGTTTTGTCTTTGGATTGTTGCGACACAACAGCAGCGGCACCTGTGTAGGTGGAGGCGTCCCGGGTGATGCAGACCGCATGACGGTTATCTTTGAATACAGCGATGCGACAACCGGTTGTCCGAGCCTGAAAAACCTGGCTAACCAATGGATCGCATTGGATACCCTTGCTGGCTCTGCCGGTACCAACCTGGGTAACGCCGCTTATATGACCGCTTTAAAAACAATCACAGATACAGTTACAGCACCCAACGTTAACAAACTCAACCAGCTAAGAACGAATGACTTTGCCTTTGACGGTATTGGCGGTTTTGGCTTGCAATGGCAATTGCGTGAATTTGTGATTGACCCTATCACTAAAAAACTGGCATCCACTACCATCAAACAAACACCGCAACCGTCAAAATTTCGCAATCCGGGGTTCGGCTCTTCTGAAGAAATACTGATGCATGACTACCTTAGCCAGGAAGCTAATGCGGTACTCTGCGAGTCACATCAGGTAAACGATAGCTTTAATAACCAGCCCTTCCTTGGATCCCATGCTGATTACAACGGAACCACTACCTGGCCAACCAGCCTGACCGGTGTTTCATTGCCCGGCAGTTTCCCCGGTTGCCATACATCAACCATGATTGCAGAACCTTCAGGCCTTCCTTTCACCGAAAAAATGGCCAGCGAAGTTCGCCATAAATTTGCACTCAATACCTGTGATGACTGCCATGCCAGAGAAACCAATACTAACTTCGTGCATATCGACCCGGTTAATCGTTCATTGTCTGCGTTTATGACCGGTGTGATAGTCCAGGATATAAATATCCCCGGTATAAAGCGCGAGTTTAATGACCTGGCCCGTCGCAATCAGGCATTGGTGGGTACCAGCGCAACCAGTTGTAAAAGTACCGATCCGCGGGTGCTCAACAGCTTCCCCGCCACCCAATCTCGCTTAAGGCTCGTGCACTAAGAGGCAGCCCTCAATCGTAAATGATTGAGGGACTCTCAAAAAAATGGCGATTCCGTTGGAATCGCCATTTTTTATTGCCTTGCTGAATTATTTATTGGCTTGATGTCGGGAGCGCCAAAAATCCCACATGAAATAAATTGCCAGCACCAAAACCGTTACCTGTGCCGATAAACCTGTTGCCGCCACATTATCCTGCGCAAGCGAAGCAAACCCGCAAAAAATAGCTGCCGCGATAAAAGTAATCTGGACATAACGTTTCGTGCGCGATGCATGAGGTGTTGCGCCAGTGAAGTACCAGCCAAATCCGCCGTACATAGATAACGCGATAGTTGCCATCATACAAACGGATGCCAGTGTGTTAGCAATCATACCCAGGCTACCTAACAAAGCCAGTAAGGCTGTACATGCGGCTATCACCAAGGCAATCCGATAGCGGCGTGTAGACGTGGCCGGCTTTAGCGCCTCTCCATTACCCGGCTCTTCCAGTAAGTCGGTGATTGGCAAGTTGAATGTAGCGGCAAGGCACACGCGTGTTTCCCTCGCTGCTTTGCCTTCCGCTTCTACGCGTTGGATGGTGCGTAATCCCAAGCCTGATGCGGTGGCGAGTTGCTCTTGTGACCAGCCGCGCTCGGTGCGCAAGCGGCGAATGACGGTTGAAGATATTTTCATGTCGGGTTCTGAATGTTCCATGTCTGGCTCCAGGTTAGTTAGACCCGTCCAGCTTAGGGTTTAAGTGTATTTTTCGTTACGCCAGTAGGCCGCCACTGGTGGCAAAAGCCCCGCCAGCGCTCGTTTACCCTGCTTTTTCCGGCGACGGTGCGACCCGCAAGACTTCTTCCATAGTAGTTAAACCCGCCGCGATTTTTTGCGCGCCGGATAAGCGCAAGGTACGCATGCCCTCTTTCATTGCCTGGCGACGCATATCCTGCAAATTGCAATCAGGCGTTACTCGTTCCTTGAGTGTTTCGGACATCACTAGAATTTCATACAACCCCTGACGACCCATATAACCGGTGTTACGGCATTCCAGACACCCCACCGGGCGATACACCTTGGCCGGCACCTGCACTTTCCAGGGAGCAACCAGCTCCTGCCAATCGGCTTGGGTGATTTGCCCTTCTTCTTTGCAATGAGGGCAAAGGGTTCGCACCAGACGCTGTGCCATCACCCCCAGCAAAGTGGCATTGATGAGATACGAAGGAATACCCAGATCAAGTAACCGGGCCACCGTTGAGGGAGCGTCATTGGTGTGGACTGTTGATAACACCAAATGGCCGGTGAGCGCTGCTTGCACTGCCATTTGCGCAGTTTCCAGATCGCGGATCTCGCCCACCATAATCACATCCGGATCCTGACGCATCAGGCTGCGGATACCTGCCGCGAAATCCAGGCCGATTTTGTGATGAACCTGGGTTTGGTTGAAACGCTCCTCCACCATTTCGATCGGGTCTTCAATAGTGCTGACATTTACCTCATCCGTCGCCACTTGCCGTAACGATGAATAAAGCGTGGTGGTTTTACCAGAACCTGTCGGCCCTGTTACCAGCAATATACCGTTGGGACGGTTAAGCATGGTATTCCAGCGCGCGTAGTCATCCCCTACCAACCCCAGGTCGTTGAAACTGCGTTGCAGCACTTCAGGATCGAAAATACGCATTACCAGCTTTTCGCCAAAGGCGGTAGGCAGGGTGGACATCCGCAGCTCGATCTCACTGCCATCACTGCGCCGGGTTTTGATGCGGCCATCTTGCGGTTTGCGCTTCTCGGCAATGTCCATGCGCGCCAGTACTTTGAAACGACTGGTAACGGCAGTGGATACATTCGCCGGTAACTCGTACACGTAATGAAGGACACCATCGATACGGAAACGAATGCGCCCCACTTCGCGACGCGGTTCGATATGGATATCACTCGCGCGCTGGTCGTAGGCATATTGCAGCAGCCAATCCACAATTTTGACGATGTGCTGGTCATTGGCATCCGGGTCACTCGCTTTCCCAAGCTCTACAAGCTGCTCAAAGTTGGTAATCGCAGAAGCATTGGTTGCCCCGCTTGCACCTGATACGGAGCGCGCAAGGGTGTAAAACTCCACCATGAAACGTTCGATATCCGCCGGATTAGCTACCACACGTTTTACACTGCGGCGCGCCACATGCTCCACTTGCGGTTCCCAACCGGCCATAAACGGTTGGGTACAGGCAACCAGCACATGGTCCTGATTGACTTGCACACAGAGGATGCCATGCCGCTTGGCAAAGGCGTAGCTAATAACCTCGGTACACTTGGCCACGTCGATTTTCATCGGATCGATATGGAAAAGCGGCAACCTGGCCTTGGTTGCCAGCCATTCAGTAAGCGTGTCGCCATCCAGGGTTTTACCAGGACGCTGGACATCATCCAGATTTTGCGTAGCGATATAGGCGAGCGGATGCATGATGGCTTGTTCGCGGGTACGAGAGGCGCCCAATAACAGATTGGCGTCCGCTTGTCTCATACGCCCGTCAGCCACCAGGTCATTAATCAATCCGCGTAAATCCAGAACCCTATCCAGCACCTGCGCCATTATTTTTTCCTGTCGATTATTTGTGACTATTTTCGTTGTAGCTGTTTTTGATGTAGCTGTTTTTGCTGAAACTATTTAGTGCGTTAATTGATTGTGTTATTTCACCAAGACCAAAATTGTAGCTGCTACCAGGGGATGAGTCTGCCCCGGACTTCACTTGCTCGCATTTTAGCGCGCGCTATCTATGCTCTATGGGCCAGTTGCTACCCTGCAAACCATCACTGTCACAAATTTGTCATATAGCCGCGTGACCTTACAGGGTGATCTTTCTATACTGCGCACACTTTTTATCCGGAGGGACTTTCATGCCATTCGCCAACCTGTCCAATTTGTTTGGCCGCTCACCGATCAAGCCCATTCAGGAACACATGGCACTTGCGGTCAAAGGCGCTGCCGAACTGGTGCATTTCTTTGAAGCGATTACCAGCGATGACTGGGATCGCGCGCGCCAACTTCAGGAGCTGGTGGTGAAATATGAAAACGAGGCTGATGAAATCAAAAAACAGCTTCGCCTCCACCTTCCCAAAAGCCTGTTTTTACCAGTGCCTCGCACCGACCTGTTAGAACTCCTCACCATGCAGGATCGGATTGCCAATCGGGCCAAGGATATTGTCGGTATTATCATGGGACGCCGAATGACCATCCCCATGAGCATGCGTTCGCAAATGAATGAATTTGTCCGTGCCAGTGTGGCCGCCGCCGAGCAGGCATTGGTTGCCATCAATGAACTCGATGAACTGCTTGAAACCGGTTTTAGCGGCCGCGAGCTGGCAGTGGTCGAAAATATGATCAAAGAGCTGGATGAGCTGGAAGAGAAAGCGGACAAGCTGGAGATAGGTGTACGTACCTCTCTCTTTGCATTGGAAGCCCAATTACCACCTGTCGATGTGATGTTCCTGTACAACACGATTGACTGGGTGGGCGATATATCCAACCGTGCCCATGATGTTGGTGGCCGTTTGCAATTACTGCTGGCTCGCTAACTGCCGGGAACTCGATCATGAACGTACTTGCTGAGCACACTCAGATACTACTGGTTTTAGCCTGTGTTTTTGGCCTGTTTATGGCGTGGGGTATCGGAGCCAATGATGTCTCCAATGCGATGGGAACCTCCGTTGGTTCACGCGCGCTCACCATGAAACAAGCCATCCTGATTGCAATGGTGTTTGAATTTGCCGGGGCTTACCTCGCAGGTGGCGAAGTAACCGAAACTATCCGTAGCGGCATTGTCGAGCTGGATATTATGACCAGCCATCCCGATTTATTTGTGTTTGGTATGCTCGCCTCGCTGCTTGCCGCAGGCAGTTGGTTATTGATTGCCAGTATCCTCGGCTGGCCGGTATCCACAACCCACTCGATAGTAGGAGCCATTATCGGCTTTGCGTTTGTGGGGATATCTGCCGATGCTGTTCAATGGGATGAAGTATGGAGCATCGTCGGCAGTTGGGTGATTACACCTGTCATTGCCGGTGTATTGGCCTTCTGGATTTTCCGCTCGGTACAACGGCTAATCCTCAGTACCGATGATCCCTTTACCAATGCAAAACGCTACATTCCCTTCTACATGTTTGCCGTTGGCTTTTTCCTCTCGATGGTGACCATCCTCAAAGGCCTTAAATACGTATTCGAGGCGCACCAGGTCTCTTTCTCATTTATTGAGGCCATGTTGATCGCCGCGTTGATTGGTGTAATTGTCGCGGGCATTGGGGTGTATATGATGAGCCGTATTACCCAGGACCCCAACGCTGACAAAGCCAATCGCTTTGCCAGCGTAGAGCGTGTGTTTGGTGTATTGATGATTTTTACCGCCTGCTCAATGGCCTTCGCCCACGGCTCCAACGACGTTGCCAATGCAGTGGGTCCCATGGCTGCGGTGATTAGTGTGTTGGATGCAGGCGGGGTTGAAGCCCAAGCGCAAGTACCTTCATGGGTATTGCTGTTGGGCGCCTTTGGCATAGTGATTGGTCTTGCCACCTATGGTTATAAAGTGATGGTCACCATCGGTAAAAAGATCACCGAACTAACTCCCAGCCGCGGATTTGCGGCAGAAATGTCCGCTGCTGCCACAGTGGTGATCGCCTCGGGTATCGGCTTACCCATCTCAACCACCCACACCCTCGTGGGCGCTGTATTAGGCGTTGGTTTGGCGCGCGGGATAGGCGCACTGAACATCGGTGTAATTGGCGGTATCTTCGCTTCCTGGCTGATCACCCTACCCGCCGGCGCCGGTTTATCGATCCTGTTTTTTTATCTGCTCATCGGCATTTTCGGTTAACCGTCAGCATTTCCCAAAACCCGGAGCGGTTTACTGCTCCGGGTTTTTATTCCCCTGCGAACATGAAGCTTGCATTTTTGCCATCAATCGCCGATAACTCCTTATCTTTCGCGCGGTATTTATCATGAGTTTTCATCCCAAAACCTACATTGATCATCTTCAACACCTGGTGGCACTTCCCTCGGTAAGCTGTGGTTTGCCCGAATGGGACATGTCCAATCAGAAGGTGATTGATTACCTTGCCAACACTTTCGGCGATCTGGGTTTTAACACTCGCGTGGTTTCACTCGGCAATTCTGGAAAATCCAATTTGATTGCCAGCCTGGGCACCGGCGATGGCGGCTTGGTGTTAGCCGGTCACAGCGATACCGTTCCTTACGATGCAGATCGTTGGCAATCCGATCCATTCACCTTGACCGAGCGTGACGGCAAACTCTACGGATTGGGCGCAACCGATATGAAAGGTTTTTTCCCGGTGATTGTAGAGGCAGTAAAACCTTATCTCGATAAACCGTTTAAGCATCCACTGATTGTGCTCGCCACTGCCGATGAAGAAAGCAGCATGAGCGGCGCCCGCGCACTCGCGCAAGAGGGCATTGCCGGATTCAAACCGCGCTATGCCGTCATCGGTGAGCCCACCGCTCTTGTGCCTATTCGCGCGCACAAAGGAATCATGATGGAAGCCATTCGCGTGCGCGGAAAAAGTGGCCATTCATCCAACCCTGCGCTAGGTAACAACGCACTGGAAGCGATGAACGAGGTCATGAATACGCTGCTGCAATTACGCAGTGAATTGCAATTGAAATACCGTGACCCGGGTTTTGCAGTGCAAACACCGACTTTGAACCTGGGTTGCATTCACGGTGGTGACGGAGCTAACCGTATTTGCGCCGAATGCGAATTGCATTTTGATTTACGGTTATTGCCCGGCATGGATAATGACGAATTGCGTAAAGTCATTACACAACGGTTAACGCCTATCGCCGAAACCAGCGCCACTGATATTGTTTTCTCTTCACTTTTCGAAGGGGTTGATCCTTTTGGTGAATCCCCCGATGCTGAATTGGTAAAAGTGTGCGAGGAATTAACCGGCAACACCGCCGACACGGTCGCCTTCGCCACCGAAGCGCCATTTATGCAACAAATGGGAATGCAAACATTGATTCTGGGCCCCGGTTCTATTAACCAGGCGCACCAACCTGATGAATTTATTCCACTCGACCAGATCGAACCGGCAATAAAAATAGTGCGACGATTGATTGAAAAATATTGTTTGTAAGCTTTAGCAAACCCCGCATTTTTCTTTCATTTTATTTGAGAACAACAAAGTGCCAGCCAATACCCAAGACTACGTTAAATGGTTCCGTCACTCGACGCCCTACATCAACAGACACAGCGATAAAACGTTTGTGTTGATGCTACCGGGCGAAGCCATTCCCCACGCAAATTTTCATAACATCGTTCATGACATCGCACTGCTATGCAGCCTCGATGTACGTTTGGTTTTAGTGCACGGCGCGCGCCCGCAAATTGATGAGCGATTGCAAGTCGCCGATACATACAGCAACTTCCATAAAAATTTGCGCATCACTGACAGTGATAGTTTAAGTTTGGTCATTCAAGCCATCGGTGAAGCACGCACTATTGTCGAAGCAGCGTTATCAACCAGCTTGCCGAATTCACCAATGCACGATGCAGACATGCAAGTGATTAGCGGAAACTTTGTAGTCGCCATGCCCCACGGTGTAATTGATGGTGTGGATCTGCAACATACCGGCAAAGTGCGCAAGGTACACACCAAATCACTCAATGCCGCACTGGATTCCGGCGCAGTTGTTTTGCTCTCCCCGCTTGCCTATTCACCCACCGGTGAGATTTTTAATTTGTCATTTAGTGATGTAGCAACCCACGTCGCTACTGCAATTAAGGCCGACAAATTTCTCGCATTTGTGGAGGGCAACGGTATCACTGACGAAGAAGGCAATTTGATTCGCCAAATGTCTTTGCAGGAATGCAAAAGTTATTTGACAGAAAATGGCGAGAAAATCAGTTTCGATTTACAGCAAGCCATTAGCGCCAGCTATTTAAGTTGCTTGCAAGGCGTGCCACGCGCGCAACTGGTTAGCTACAGCACAGACGGAGCATTGCTTACAGAATTGTTTACGCGCGATGGCTTGGGCACAATGATTTATTCAGGTCATTATGAACAATTGCGTCCGGCCACCATTGATGACGTCGGCGGTATTCTCGATTTAATTCGCCCATTGGAAGAGCAAGGCATTCTGGTGCGGCGCTCGCGTGAATTACTGGAAACCGAAATCAATAAATTTCACGTGATGGAAAAAGACGGTGCGATTATCGCCTGCGCCGCACTTTATCCTTACGGCGATATGGCGGAGTTATCCTGCGTCGCCACACACCCGGAGTATCGCAACGGGGGTCGCGCTGCACAATTGTTGCAACAAATTGAAAAGCAGGCACTCAAGCAAAAAATCAAACAATTATTTTTGCTTACCACACAAACCGCGCATTGGTTTATCGAGCAAGGCTTTGTGCAAGGCAAGCTGGACGATTTACCAGTACAGAGGCAATTACTTTATAACTATCAGCGCAATTCAAAAATTTTTATTAAATCGCTGGTGTAGTGTGATCAATGATGTTTGAGTGAAGAAATGCAAATTATTGATTTACGGAAAGCACCGCAGCATATTCCCACTATTGCGCGTTGGCATTTTGATGAATGGGGCTATTTGAATCCGGGAAAAACGCTTGAATATCGCATCCAGCGTATGCAACGTTATTTGGGGAATAACCCAATTCCCCGCATGCTGATTCTTGTTGATGGAGAATCCGTATTGGGCACCGCCGCCCTGATAGAAGAGGATATGGACAATCATCCGGAACTCACACCCTGGCTCGCAGGCGTCTATATTCGCGAAGACAAGCGCGGGTTTGGGCTCGGTAAAAAGTTGGTGCAAGCACTAATGGATTTTGCGGGTGAGCAGAAACTCGCACAGCTCTATCTTTTCACTCCAAACCAATCGGGGTTTTATGCGAAATTAGGATGGAAGACACTTGCACAAGAAACTTACCGCGACGCTCCTGTAACCATTATGCAATTGGATTACTAAACCTTCATTTGAGGCGCGCCTAATCTTATCAACCACAACCGCAATCTTACTGCGGCCGGCTTGGGGCATCTGATAAGATAGATGCCTATCTGTTAGCCGCTATTACAAGATCGAGGTTAGTTATGCCGGTTTATCGTTCCAAAACCACGACATCGGGCCGCAATATGGCCGGTGCCCGCGCCCTCTGGCGTGCAACGGGCATGAAAGATGATGATTTCCAAAAGCCAATTATCGCTGTTGCCAACTCCTTCACCCAATTCGTTCCCGGCCATGTTCACCTTAAGGATCTCGGGCAACTAGTTGCGCGCGAAATTGAAAAAGCCGGTGGTGTTGCCAAAGAATTCAATACCATCGCCGTGGACGACGGTATCGCCATGGGTCACGACGGCATGCTCTACAGTTTACCTTCGCGCGACATCATCGCCGACTCCGTGGAATACATGGTGAATGCTCACTGTGCTGACGCCATCGTGTGTATTTCCAACTGCGACAAGATCACCCCTGGCATGTTGATGGCAGCAATGCGCCTGAATATTCCGGTGATTTTCGTCTCCGGCGGCCCAATGGAAGCGGGTAAAACCAAGCTGGCGGAACATAAACTCGATTTGGTTGATGCGATTGTTATCGGCACGGACAAAAATGCGAGCGACGAAAAAGTCGAAGCCTACGAGCGCTCCGCCTGCCCGACCTGCGGCTCCTGCTCCGGTATGTTTACTGCCAACTCTATGAATTGTTTGACCGAAGCGCTGGGCCTATCCCTGCCCGGTAACGGCTCTACGCTGGCAACCCACGCTGACCGGGAGCGTTTGTTCCTCGAAGCAGGCCGTCGTATTGTGGAAATCACCAAACGTTATTACGAGCAAGATGATGAGAGCGTATTGCCACGCTCTATTGCCAGCTTCGAAGCCTTCGAAAATGCCATGGCCCTCGACATCGCCATGGGTGGCTCCACCAACACCATCCTCCATTTGTTAGCGGCAGCGCAAGAAGGTGAAGTACCGTTCACCATGACTGACATTGACCGCTTGAGCCGTAAGGTGCCGCAGCTGTGTAAAGTTGCGCCCAACACGCCGAAATACCATATGGAAGATGTTCACCGCGCTGGCGGCGTATTCGGGATTCTCGCCGAATTAAATCGCGGCGGTCTTTTACACAATCAAGTTCCAACTGTTCACAGCAAAACCCTGCAAGAAGGTTTGGACAAATGGGATATCGTCAGCACCAATGATGAATCCGTAGCCCAATTTTTCCGGGCCGGCCCGGCAGGTATCCCGACGCAAGTTGCGTTCAGCCAGGCAACCCGCTGGCCAAGTCTGGACGCTGACCGCGTTGAAGGCTGCATCCGCTCCGTAGAACACGCCTATTCAAAAGAAGGTGGCCTCGCCGTTTTGAAGGGCAATATCGCCCTTGACGGTTGCGTGGTGAAAACTTCAGGCGTTGATGAAAGCTGCTGGATATTTGAAGGCCCCGCCTATGTAGTAGAAAGCCAGGACCAGGCGGTAAAAGATATTCTCGACGGTAAAGTAAAAGCCGGCGATGTAGTCGTTATCCGCTACGAAGGCCCGCGTGGCGGGCCTGGCATGCAGGAAATGCTATATCCAACCAGTTACTTGAAGTCTCAAGGTTTGGGTAAAGCTTGTGCGTTGTTAACCGATGGTCGCTTCTCAGGCGGAACCTCCGGGTTGTCGATCGGCCACGCATCACCCGAAGCAGCAGCTGGCGGTGCAATTGGTTTGGTCAACTCCGGCGACATCATTAAAATCGATATCCCCAATCGCACCATCAATGTATTGCTGAGCGATGCTGAACTTGATGCGCGCCGCGCCGCCGAAAATGCTAAAGGCACATTGGCCTGGAAACCTGGCGAAGTTCGCCCACGCAAAGTGTCCGCATCATTAAAAGCTTACGCAATGCTGGCAACCAGCGCAGATAAAGGTGCTGTCAGAGACTTGAGCAAGCTGGACTAGGCCTTTCGCCTATTAGATAAATATCACTTATTTAATGGGCGCTTATCTTAAATCGCGCAAAATCGGCGCGAAAAAAAAGCCAGCATAAGCTGGCTTTTTTTACATTCAACAACTCAAGACTGCTGAGCCAATTCCTGCTTTTTCTTTTCTCTTTCACAGAAATCAATCCACTGTGCAGCCACTTTGGATGAGCGGGCATCTTTACCTGCCTCTCTGAAGAATTTGATAGCTTCATCATAATTCTTCAACTCAAACTCTGCCTGAGCAACGGTGAGGTTAGCGTAGTCAACACGCTTGATTCCACCTTTACGCAACGCATCACGGCCCCACTTGGATGCATCCTTATATTTATCGTTTGCCAGATACGCCTGTGCCAAACCAATAATCAACTCACCATCAGTAGATTTTTCTGCTGCACGCTCATATTCAACCAAAGATTCTTTGGAGTTTTGAGCAAGACGCAGTGCATCTGCAAGAGTTTTCAGGTTTTTAGCAGTCGGCTCTACAATCTTATCGGTGTAGATACCTTTACGCAGCACTTTGGCAGCCTTATAAGGAACTTCCGCTTCCAGGAAAGAATAAGCTAAGTTAACTATATCTTTTTCACTCGTTAAGCCACCCATCAAGTAGCAGGTTTCCAGCGCATTCAACGCGTCATTGGAGCGATCCAACATACGGTAAACCTGCGACAACTGCTTCCAGTATTGCGCTTTTGGATAATGCTTAATCAGCTTCTCCAGAACAACCAGACCACCTTTGTAATCTTCTTTATCGAAGTACAAACCACGCTGTAAAACATACCAGGATTCGGCAGGAACCTTGCCTGCACCTTCCTGAGCTTTTACCGCTTCGTTCACATTCAATAAAGCATTTTTACTGTCTTCTAACTGGTAATACAGCGTCGAAAACATGTAGTGATCTTCTGGCTTGATCTTGTCCGTGTAGTCAGTCCATTTCAGCAAGGTCTCCAATGATTTTTTGGGATTATCAAGCTGAGAATAGAGCTGGCCAACAATACGAATCGTAGAAGCTTCAGTAGCCAATGGCATATTTGGAGTTAATGCGAGCATCTTGTTAAAGCTATCGATAGCTTTTGCATAATCCTCTACCCCCAAATAGGCATAACCCATGTACTGGTGCAGCAACACTTTTTCGTAAGCATTAGCCTTGGCAGAGTTAGCTTCCATTTGATTCAGGAGCTGCATAGCCTTACGCGGATCGGGCTTTACAGATTCATCCTGCGGTTGAAGGAAGTTTGCCGCTTCGGTAATTTTTTTACCGAAAGACTCAGTCACATTAGGAAACTTGCGCTGCTGGGCACCGGCATATTTATTTTTGGCGGTAACCTGAGCATTAGCCACCGAGAATTGGATAACACCAGGAGCCACTACTGCCGAAAGGTTATTAACCAATGCTGGCGAAATTGCAATTAAACCGGCCAATAGAGTGCGATTAAGAGCAACTGAAACGGCGGGAAATACTTGTTTCATTTCATTACCCCTTATTTCTGCATCTCGTAAGTGAAGCGGTTTTTAACGCCTGGAACCTCAACTGGCTTGCCATCAACAACTTTCGGCTTGTACTTGAACTTAAGCGCAGCCTTTACCGATGCACGGTTAAACACTGTTGTTGGTTTGCCATCTTTAGTTACACACTGATCTGGAATAGGCACCGGATCACGAGTAGTTCCAGTTTCTGTTACGGTGTAAACCACAGTGCAGAAACCTTCAATACCACGCGAAAGCGCAGTGCTTGGATACTCGGGCGGCACTTTAACGATAGGCAAGTATTCACCTTCACTAAACGCCAACGAGTTTCCACTCATATCAATATCAGCTTTGGCCACAGGAGCAGTCATATTTAATGCATCACCAGAAACATCTGGAGCTTCGAACTCAGGCTCCGGTAAATCAGGAGGAGTCTCAGGTTCTACAGGTTTTTCAGGTTTTGCATCTTCCATGCGGGTTTCAATTTTCGTATTGGCCATTCGAATATCAGGGATTTTTACAGTCTTGCTATCATCAGGAGGAGCAAATTCTGTATTCACCAAGCTATTCATCAGAAACAGGAGTCCGAGCGTGGTAACTACCCCGAGGATTCCCGCTATGGTTACTTTAATAGGATTCATAGCTGTTAGTTCTTCTCAGTAGAAACGTTAACGTCGGTTACGCCCGCCTGACGCGCTGCGTTAGCCACCTCGACCACGAACTTGATGTCCGCCTCCGTATCAGCCTGAATTGAAACCGCCCCTTTAGGGTTATCTGCGCGCATGCGTTCAATCGCTTGGCGCAAATTGCGAGGATCAATTTTCTTTTTATCCATCCAGACTTCATTGTCAGCACCAACTGCAATCAAAATGTTTGCATTTGGTTTGTCATCTGCAGTGTTGGCATCAGGCCTAGTTACGTCTTTACCGGTTTCTTTGATGAATGTTGCGGTAACGATGAAGAAGATCAACATGATGAACACAACGTCCAGCATGGGGGTCAGATCGATTGCCTGAGCCTCTTCTTCTTGTCTTTGATTATTCCTGCCCATGAGAGATCTCTTTCATACAGGTTAAAAAATACGCACCAACTACTATGGATCACTGGTATCAGTGATCCATAGTCAGATGATCAGCAAACAATGACTTTTCACTATCTGCTACACGAGTCAAGTAAGTGTTTGCAAAGACGCCTGAAATTGCTGCAACCATTCCTGCCATAGTAGGAATTGTTGCTTTGGATACACCACCAGCCATAGATTTGGCATCACCACCACCGGTATTAGCAAGCACACCGAAAACATCGATCATACCTGTTACCGTGCCTAGCAATCCCATCAAAGGACAAAGAGCAACCAAAGCACCAATCATGTCCAGATTGTCAGTGATTTTTCCATCCATTCGCGAAATCATGGCATTACGAATTTGGTGAGCGTTCCAAGACTTGCGTTCTTTACGAGCTTCCCAAGCGTTCAGCGATTGCTGAATATCACCTCTCAGACCACCTTTGAAATAGAGTACTCGCTCGAAAACAAGTACCCACATCCAAAGAGTTAGACCAGCAATGGCATACATTACCAGACCACCTTGATCCAAGAAGGCTTCTAGGGTTCCTAAAGTATCCGTCAAAGCCTGCATGGTTTTCTCTCCTACTTACGCTCAGCGTTTTCAGCAATGATTCCAGTGGTTTGCTCATCCAGAATGTGAACAATAGACTTGGCGCGACCATTTACCAAGGTGTGCATTAACACCATTGGAATAGCAACCAACAAACCTTGCACAGTGGTTACCAACGCAGCAGAAATACCACCTGCCATGTTTTTAGGATCGCCAGCACCGAAGATGGTAATTGCCTGGAAGGTGGTAATCATACCGGTCACGGTACCTAACAGACCAAGCAAAGGACCTACTGCAGCAATAATCTTCATGATTGCCAGACCAGACTCGATAGATGGGCGCTCTTTTAGAACAGCTTCTTCCAACTTCAATTCCAATGTTTCTGGATCAACATTTTTGTTTTCTTGTGCCACTTTCAACACTCGACCCAATGGGTTATTAGGGCTTGGGTTGTTTGGATTTTTCAATTGAGCTTTCACTTTTGCACTCATAGTGAACAACACAATCATACGCCATACACCCAGCAATAATCCGAAAATGCCGACATACACAATTACCCAACCCACTTCACCACCCTGATCCAGATACTCTTTGAAGGTTGGCTTTTGGATAAGGGCTGTCAACAACTGGCCGCCTAATGGACCGGTAGGGTCGATGCCAATATCTACAACACCTGATGAAGCATTTTGCAGTGAAGATGCGGATGCCAGCATTTCAGCATCAGGCTGGCGAGCCAACTCTTCGATCTTTCCATCTGCATAGCTTAAGTAAGTGCCATTAGACACTAAGTTATAAGTACCGATGCGCACGATTTCTTGTTGAGATTGCTCTCCGTTCGGTTTAATAACTGTGCCATTGAATTTCACAACACGGCCAGTCTCAACCATTTCACGTTGCACTTCGTACCACAAACGCTCAATTTCTTCGATGTCTGGCAATTGAGTGCTGCCATTCATTTTTTCAATAAGAGCGTCAAGGAAATCACCACGGTTTGCATATTGCGCACTAACCATAGATGTTTCTAAAGTCGCGCGTAAATCACCAGCAGTAGAAGTCAGGTGACCAAACAATTCACGCATAGAACCTAAGCGTTCATTCAACTGATTTCTTTTTTGAGTAACGAGCAATTGTTGTTCAGCATATTTTTTTTCTAATGCTTGTGAACGACCTTCCTCAGCTTGACGAGTAGCTTTTGCTTGAGCGAGTAAATTCGCTTGATTAGCTTTATCACGAGCAAATTCGGCTTCGCGTTGTTTATGCTCTGCTGATTCACTAATTTGAGATTTCTTGACCATATCCAACAATTGATCAAGTGTTTGAGCTTTTTCTTGAGCCATGGAAAAGCTAGTGCTTAACAAGCCAGCAGCAGCTAACATCAGACAGCTCTTAACAAACTTCATTTTCATTGTGCTGCCTCCGGAGCTTGAATTGGCATAGTCATAATATCTTTTGTTGCCTGGTCACGAGCAATCTTCAAGCCTTTCAAAATTTCGCCGTTATATGAAGAATCCAATGCTACCCATGCTTTTTGGCTAGCATCCCAGTAACCACTGGATTGACCATCAGTTGTTTGGTACATCAGAGAAATACGGCCAACACGCAACACGTTCACTTCACGATCTTGACCATCAAGTGACAAATTAGTTTTGTAGGCTTCAATGGTGCTGCCATAAGCAGACTCAATTTTGTACGCTTCCAAAACCTGACGGAATTTTTCTGAAACAGAAATATCTGCGCGATCCTGATTAGTACGCAACATTGCGATACGATCTTTGCGCTCTTCCAACGCAAATGGCTTATCAAGATTTACGAATTGTTCGAGGCTGTCCAACATGCGGAAAATCAATGGCTGGATTTGACGCTCGATTACAGTAACTTTCTCAATAGATTGATCCAGCTCGGTAACTACGGTCAGTTGCTTGGCAACTTGCTTTTCCATCTGAGCGTTGAAAACACGGAGATCATCGATCAGCTTGTTTTGGCTTTTAAAGTCTTGAGTCAGGTCATCGGTTTCCTGAGCCAGTCTGTCAATGCGCTTTTGAGAATCTTGAGCCAATGTAGTTTTGGCTTGGCCAGCCTGGAGCACCGCTTCCAAACTTTGTTCTGCCATGGCAACGCTTCCCATTAGCGCGCCGGCAGAAAGCATGGTGGTGATTGCCACTGCTTTCAATCGCTGCTTTTTCATAATCCCCCCAACTGGGTTTCAATCAAGTGAGTTTGTGACAACAAGCTGTCACAGACGCGTTATCCACGTAGCCCCGTTGTCGAGGCAGCTAAGAACGCGGGCATTGTAATAAGCACCATGGCCTACTTCCAATGATTTATCCTCCAGCTTTTTACGTGTGTATTTTGGTATCACACTGGTAACACTCGTTTGCGTTGATTAAGTGCACAGGTAACACAAAATTTCTTTTATTACTGAATTGGACCTAATAACATGCAAAGGAAATAATTCAGCAATATTAAAAATTTATTTCTGTATTTCTTTTATAAACCAAAAATTCATGCGGCATATCTGCTGCTAAATCACCAGGCACCACAGAATCGAGCAACCACTCATTTTCTGGCAAAGCGGGAAACCATGCATCGCCTTCGAAGTCGCGCCCAATGCGGGTTAGGTAGACTTTATCAACCATCTTTAGCGTTGACCGATATATTTCTGCACCGCCGATGATGATGGCCTCATCAATCCCGGGAGAAGCATTCATTAAAATTTTTTGCGCTTCCTTCAATGCATTTTCAATTGAATTCACAACAATCACACCATCAGCAGCAGACCATTGCGAGTCACGAGTTATGACTATATTTGTTCGTCCAGGGAGAGGGCGACCAATAGACTCATAAGTCTTGCGCCCCATAATTACCGGCTTACCAAAAGTAACAGCTTTAAAATATTTAAGGTCCTGCGGGAGATGCCATGGCAACTGGTTATTGCGACCAATAACGCCATTTTGGGCAGCCGCGACTATGATGGCCAATTTCATGCAGAGTCTTCGCCTGATTATTTACAACTTATTTATGCAACATCCAACTGACACCACTAAATGGCAATGGGCGCAACTATGCGCGGATGAGGTTGGTAACCTGCAAATTCAAAATCCTGCAATTCGTAGTCAAAAATTGAAGCCGGTTTTCGAAGAAGCTTAAGTTTAGGCAAGTTTTTGGGCTCGCGTGTTAATTGTTCGTAAACTATGTCGTCAGTTATATGATTATTGTAGAGATGACAATCACCAAACGTATGCACAAAATCTCCTACACCCAAATCACATTGCTGCGCAATCATGTGAGTCAGGAGCGCATAACTTGCAATGTTAAACGGCACCCCTAAAAACAAATCTGCGCTGCGCTGATACAACTGGCAAGATAATTTTCCGTCGGCAACATAAAACTGAAATAACGTGTGACAAGCAGCCAAAGCCATGCGCCCTTGCCTCACATTGTCTTGCGGACCCAAGGATTCATCCGGCAAGTCGGCCGGGTTCCAAGCACTGACAATTAAACGGCGGGAATAAGGATTTCTTTTTATTTGCTCGATAACCTGTGATATTTGATCAATGGTTGATCCATCCGGACACGCCCAGCTTCGCCATTGCTTTCCATACACTGGCCCTAGATCGCCCTCTTCCGTTGCCCATTCATTCCAAATGTTGCAACCGCGCTCCTGCAACCAGCTCACATCCGTGCGCCCTTGCAGAAACCACAACAATTCAACGATAACGCTTTTAAGATGGACAGTTTTGGTGGTAACCAGCGGAAATCCCTTCTCAAGATTAAATCGCAATTGACGACCAAATACCGAGCGAGTGCCAGTACCCGTGCGATCACCACGCTGAACACCGTTTTCAACCACATCACGCATTAATTCAAGATATTGCTTCATCGCTTATTACTTCACTTATATGCTTGTTACTTATGCTTGCTGTACCCGTGCGGATTTAGCGGTAAATCCGTAGGCATAAATAATCAGACCAACACCGAGCAGGAACATTGGGACACATAGCAATTGCCCCCGCGTCATCCAACCCAAAAGATCAAAACCAATTCCCTGATCCGGCTCTCTTACAAACTCAACCCCAAAACGAAACAATGAGTAGCCGATCAGAAACACACCAGAAACAACACCGCGCGGACGGGGCTTGGCAGAAAACCAAAACACGATAATGAAAAGCACGAGCCCTTCAAGAACTGCTTGATATAACTGGCTGGGATGGCGGGCTACGCCAACCGGATCCATCGCCTTGGGAAACACCATCGCCCAGGGGGAGTCTGAAATGCGTCCCCATAATTCCTGCCCAATAAAATTCCCCAACCGACCGAACCCGAGACCAAGCGGAACAATAGGCGCAACAAAATCCATTACTGATACAAAAGACTGATTAATACGGCGAGAGTAGATGATCATTGCCACAATGACACCAATCAATCCACCATGGAAGGACATTCCCCCCTCCCAAACGCGGAACAACCACAACGGGTCCGCAAGCCACTTATCAAAGTTATAAAAGAGCACGTAACCACAGCGCCCACCAAGAATTACCCCAAAGGCACCGTAAGTAATCAAATTTTCTACCTGTGTCTTGGTGACAGGCGAACCCGGTATACGAGTGCGATAAATCGCAATCAACCACGCACTGGTGAACGCCAGCAGGTACATGATGCCGTACCAATGAACACTCAGCGGACCGAAGGTCATGTTGCCGATCTGGATGGGATCTTCAAATAACGTAAATGCAATGGGGTCAATATCGGGGTATTGCAGCATAGATACCTGGTCTGTCTGTTCCGGCGCGAGCAGCGCAGTATAGCGAAGCCCTGTGACCGCACCGGGAATTAAATATAAAGCAATATGATTAATTGCTGTCGGATGTTACCGGACGAATCAAACGAGTCAGGCCGGTTTCACGCAATTCGCGATCAATGCGCTCGCGAATAAGATCGCCATTAGACATGCGCATAACCTCTTCCAATAACTGCTTGGCACGCAGAAAAGAAATACCGCGGATAACTGACTTCACTTTGGGCAGGTTAGTTGCATTCATAGACAACACATCAAACCCCATTGCCATCAGTAATATGGCGGCGCCCGGATCTCCCGCCAGTTCACCACAAATACTGACGCTGATACCTGCATCATGCGCGGCGTAAACGATGTGTTGCAAGGCTCGCAATACGGCCGGGTGAAACGCCTGATACAGATCAGCGACCTGTGCATTATTGCGATCAACAGCCAACAAATACTGGGTCAAGTCATTGCTGCCAACGGAAAGAAAATCCACCTTGCGTGAAAGCTCGGGCGCAAGATACACCGCCGCAGGAACCTCAATCATAACCCCAACCTGAGGCTTGCGAACACGATAACCCTCTTCGAGCAACTCTTTGTGAACCCGCTGGATCAATGCCTTGGAAGCCTCAACTTCTTGCACATTGGTAATCATCGGCAAGAGTATGCGCAGATTATCCAAACCCTCACTGGCCTTGATCATGGCGCGGATTTGGGCCAGGAAAATTTCCGGATGATCCAGGGTAACGCGAATTCCTCGCCACCCCAGAAAAGGATTGTCTTCTTCTATCGGGAAATACGGTAATGCTTTGTCACCACCAATATCGAGGGTGCGCATAGTCACGGTATGCGGTGAAAAAGCCTCCAGTTGCTCACGATAAATCGCGCGCTGCTCCTCTTCACTCGGGAAACGGTCACGCAATAAAAAAGGCACCTCGGTACGGTATAACCCCACCCCTTCTGCGCCCCGCTCCAGCGAGCGCACCACATCCGCCATCAAGCCGGTATTTACATGCAACGGCAGACGATATTTATCAGGTGTTTCACAGGGCAGGTTTTTAAGTGCCTCCAGCCCTTTGACCAACGCCTGCTCTTCCAGATAAATCGCTTTGTAATGCTTACGCAATTGCGGATTGGGATCGCAATAAACTGTACCTTTGTAACCATCCACAATGGTCGGGCGCCCATCGATTTGCGTAAATGGTAAATCCACCGCTCCCATTACCGTAGGGATGTCCATTGCCCTGGCCAATATCGCCACATGAGAGTTGGATGAGCCTTGCACAGACACCAGACCAGCCAGTTTCTCCTTGGGAATTTCGCCCAACATGGACGCGGTTAATTCCTCACCAATAAGAATCGTTCTATCCGGATAGACGCGCGCCTTCTGGTTAGACTCCTGCAAATAGGCCAGCACTCTACGCCCCAAATCACGCAAGTCAGTTGCGCGCTCCCGCAGATAAGGGTCATTCATGCTGTTGAAAATGCTTTCATGCTCAAGGATTACTTCACTCCACGCATAGGAAGCTACGGCCCCTTTGCGAATACGCAACACTACTTCACCGCCCAGAGAAGCATCATCAAGCATGGCGAGGTAAGCATCGAATAATGCTTGCTCTTCCCGGTTGATACGTTCTTTTAACTGACTTCCTAGCGACTTGATGTCATCGCGGACAGCCACAAGGCTACGCTGGAAAAACGAAATCTCTGTCTCTACATCCTTGCAAGCCTGAAAGGGCACTGAGCGCAAATCAGCTTCAGGCGCAATGACCACCGCCTCACCGATTGCAATACCTGATGCCCCGGACACACCTATAAATTTGGACTGTGCCGCCTTGGCACCTATCGGTACCACGCCACCAGTAGCTTCAGCATGAGCAATAACTCCCGCCAACTGGGCAGACATAGTAACCAGAAACGCTTCCTCACCCTCGTCAAAACGGCGCTGCTCAATTTGTTGCACAACCAGTACGCCAAGCACTTTGCGATGGTGAATGATAGGCACCCCTAAAAAGGAGCTATAGCGCTCTTCGCCAGTTTCAGGAAAATACTGATAGCTGGGATGAGCCTCGGCGTGCTCCAAATTTATAGGTTCCTCGCGCACCACAACACGCCCAACCAACCCCTCACCCGCGGCCAAACGCACTTTGCCTACAGCATCAGCATTAAGACCATCAGTCGCCATTAAGGCATAGTCGCCTTTAGCGTCACGCAGATAAACCGAGCAAACCTGGGTTTTCATCACTTGCTTCACACGCGCAACAATAATCGCTAACGCGCTTTTCATATCGCGTGCAGCGTTTACTTCCTGAACTATAGAGCGCAATGAATTCAGCATTTATAAAAGCTCATTGTAATCCGGCCATATAGCCGGCAATTTTTAATCGATTATTAGCGCGCACCCGATGATCGCCCTTCCAATTGGGAATGAAACAGCGACAGCTCTTTTAGCGCACGGCGATAAACATCGCGTTTGAAAGAAACCACTTTACCCAGAGGATACCAATAGCTGACCCAACGCCAATCATCAAATTCGGCTCGCCCGCCATTATCAAGACTAACTTTGTTGTCCTCACTCAACAGGCGCAACAAAAACCATTTTTGCTTCTGCCCTACACACAAGGGCAAAGAGTTATGTCGCACCAGACGGTGCGGTAAGCGATAGCGTAACCAGCCTCGGGTGCAAGCCATAATTTCTACATCTTGCTGGTGCAAACCAATCTCTTCATGCAACTCACGATATAGCGCTTGCTCGGCACTCTCATTAGCATTAATGCCGCCTTGGGGAAATTGCCACGCATCCTGCCCTCCGACCCGGCGCGCCCAAAGCAGTTGCCCATGATCATTGGTTAAAATAATGCCCACATTAGGCCGGAATCCGTCAGAATCTATCACAAGGAATTATCCATATAAGGAAGTTTTGCCACAGGGGAAATGCGATGGGTAAATTGGTTAAAACCCAAACATTCCACAAACAGCCTTTTCCGCACTATATCAGGCTTGCCCAAAGCCGCAACCCTGATGCATGGATAAAAGATTGAGCCTCATTGACGCGCCAGTTATCCTAGCGCGCTCTTGTGCGCCGCGCACAAAGCGGCATTATTTTTTACTTAATTTATATGATGAGGAATGATTGTGGCCCTGGCAATTTTTGACCTGGACAACACACTGATAGCAGGTGACAGCGACCACAGCTGGGGGGTCTTCCTGGTGGAAAAGCAGCTGGTGGATGCCGAGGCTTACCGTCTTGCAAATGATCGCTTTTACGAGGATTACAAAAACGGAACGCTGGATATCAACGCATATTTGCAATTTTCACTAGCACCTCTCGCACATCACGATATGGATACCCTGGCACAATTGCATTGCGAATTCATGCAGCAGCATATAGAACCACTGATGCTGCCAAAGGCAGAGGTACTACTGAAAAAACATCGCCAACAAGGCGATAAATTATTGATTATCACTGCAACCAACGGTTTTGTGACCCGCCCAATCGCCAAGCGATTAGGGGTTGAAGATATTTTAGCAACAGACCCGGAAATTGTTGATAACCGTTATACCGGCAACTTTATGGGCCTTCCCTGCTTTCAATCAGGAAAGATTACTCACCTCCACGAATGGCTAAAAACCAACCAGCACTCATTGCAGGGAGCCTATTTTTATAGCGACTCAATCAATGATCTACCGCTGCTTGAACAAGTGGACAACCCGATCGCAGTAGATCCTGACGAGAAACTTACCAGTATCGCCCGCGAACGCAATTGGCAAATCCTGAGCCTGCGCAACTAACTTTAATTCAAAGCCAGGCTCAGCGATTCATCAAACGAGATACACTCGCGCAAATACTGCTTTCAAGTAGTCAGTTTCAGGAATTGCCGGATGAATTGGATGATCCGGCCCCTGCCCACCCTGTCCGATAATCTGCACATGCCGATCCAGATGGCGACCAGCTGCGCGGACAATTTCCAATAACGTATCTTTACCCAAATGCATGGAACAAGATGCGGAAACCAGCAACCCATCGCGTCCTAATAAACGCATACCCAATTCATTAATATGACGATAGGCAGCTTCACCGGACTTTTGATCCTTGCGCTTTTTAATAAATGCCGGTGGATCCAATACAACCACATCAAAACGCTCGTCCGCTGCAATAAGCTCTTTTAACACATCAATCGCTTTCCCCTGAATTCCGGCTACGCGATCTTCCACACCATTCAATTGAGCGTTTTCCAACACTGCATCAATCGCCGCTTCAGACGCATCAACACAATAAACCTCATTAGCGCCCGCAACCGCCGCCTGAATGCCCCAACCGCCAATATAAGAAAAGACGTCCAGCACACGCTTTCCTTGTACATATTGTTGCAAGTGGGCTCGGTTAATGCGGTGATCGTAAAACCAGCCCGTTTTCTGACCACCTCGCACGGGAGCCAAAAAGCGAGTGTTATTTTCGATCAATTCAACTTTTTCCGGCACCTCCCCAAAAACAACTTCTGTGTATTCAGGTAAGTTTTCCAGCGCGCGCGCGCTGTGTTCATTACTCAGCAGGATACCCGCCGGATTTAATACCTGAACCAACGCTGCGACTATTTCATCTTTTACCAATTCCATACCGGCACTAGCAATTTGCACAACCAAATAATCACCAAACCGATCTACAACCAACCCGGGCAGCAAATCCGAATCTCCGTAGATAAGCCGGTAAAACGGCTCATCAAATGCCAGCTCCCTAAGCGCAAGTGACTGTTTAATTCGATGAACCAAAAGAGACTTGTTCAACGGAAACTTTTCATCGCGGCTGACAACACGCCCGCAAATCAAACCATTAGGATTTATCAGCGCAATCCCCAGTGGTTTGCCATTGTGAGTAGTGACCAGAGTTTGCTGCCCCATCTCAAACGATTTCAATGGTGACTTGTCAACGTCAATTTCATTGCTATAAATCCATAAATGCCCCAACTTCAAGCGACGATCCGCCTGGGGCTTAAGAATAAGAACTGGAAGACTCATGGGGTAACTCGACTGAGGATTAAAATGCGGAAATTATATGGTGTTCACTATCTTGTGATGAAATAAAACTTTTCACCTAAAATACGCCAAAACAAAGAGCCTGACGCCAGTGAAATGCCAAGAATGGCACAAATATAAGGAGTTTTGCGCAGCAAAGCGCGTTTTTTGAACGCGCAGCCCTTTATCATTGAAAAGATATGAGCTAACGTAAGCTTTGATTATAAGTGCTAATAGGCTCAAGAGCTTAGCGCTGATTCTTTATGCCATTTATACCATTGAATTCAATACCAGCCGCCGCACTAATTATAAACGGTCGGCAACCAGGAAGACGCCATGCATACGTTAAAAACAACGAAGATCGTCAGTGCAGCATTTATCAGCCTAATATTATCGGCATGCGGAGGTGGGGCTAGTTCGCCGCTAGATCCACAACCAAGCTCGGGTGCGGCGAATTCTGGTGCTGCCAGTTCCGGCGCCGTAGATACAACATCTCCCGTTGCTATTGGTTTCGGTTTTGATAGCAACTTTACCAAAGGAGTTATTGGAGTTGGAGTTGGCGATGCAGCCCTATCTCCAGGCGGCACCACAAATTTAACCATCAACATTGTCAGCTCTACAAACACTTTGGCCGCAACACCCGTTCAAGTAATATTTAACTCGCCTTGCATCGCATCAGGAGAGGCAAAAATAACTTCCAAAGGAGCCGAGACCAATGTTGTCACCTCATCCTTAGGCGAGGCAACTGTTACTTACACAGCTAGTGGCTGCTCTGGCACTGATCAAATAACTGCTACAGCTGTAATTAATGAAAAACAAGAAGTAGCAAGAACAGCCCTAAACATATCAGCAGATACAATCTTAGCAATAACTTCAATTGATCCGGAAGATGAACAAATTAGCCTTAAAGGCACTGGCGGGAAGGAAACTGCTATTTTAAGTTTTACTGTAACAGGAGCTACCGGCGCACCAATAAAAAACGTTACTGTTGATTTCAGTCTCAACTCGGAAAGCGGCGGCCCAAGCATGGGGGGCTTGGCCCTAGTGAATACCACAGCAACGAGCGATAAAAATGGATTGGTTTCGACAATCGTACAAGCGGGAACAGTTGCGACTGCCGTTGTGGTGACGGCGAAAGCAAGAGACACAAATATAGCCACACAATCAAAAAAATTAATTGTTTCTACAGGCATCCCGGATCAAGACAGTTTTAATCTGGGAGCAGATGATCCGTATCCAATGGGCTGGGATCACAACGGAATTGAGTCCACATTAACAGTACGCTTAGCCGACGCCTTTAACAACCCAGTGAGCGATGGCACTGCTGTCACATTTACAACTGAAGGTGGCGATATCGAGGATGGCTGCACGACAGAAAAGGGCAGCTGCTCGGTTACTTGGACAAGTGGAGAACCACGGCCCGTTCGCAATAGCTCAGATACCACAGTAAATAGACTACTCTGCGTTGATACAAACGGCACACGAATTGCTGATGCTAACGACTATGAAACTTGCGTCAAAGAAAGAGCAGGGCGTGTAACAATTCGCGTACATGCTATGGGAAATGAAAGCTTTATTGATACAAATGCCAATGGCCTTTTTGACTCAGACGAAGATATATTCAAGACACATAACAATTACCAAAATGGGAATCCTGAATGCAATAAAAATACACCTTTGGCATCCTCAGCAAAACTTTCAAACTCACCTCGCCTCCCCTGCGATGACTTGGTAGAAGCTTATTTAGATCGAAATGAAAATGGAATTAGAGATAATGATGAACCATACGTGGATACAGATGGGAACGGTGCTTATTCCATAGAAAATGCAAAGTACAATGGAATTTTATGCCGTGACAATGATCCTGGCTGTGAAAAAACCAAAGTAGCTATTCGTCAGGAATCCACTTTGATCATGGTCAGTGACCACATGTTAATAGACGAGGATTATGGATATTTGTACGGAGGGCAGTTTGAAAAGGCCTCTCGCTTCCCATTTTTAACAAGAACAGTTTATTTGGACAAAAGATTGCCTCCTGCATCATCGGCAGCGGCAAGTAGTGCATCCAATACCATGGTCACTAATGAAACAAGTGCTGCTTTTTGGCTTGCAGACCGAAATGGAAATGGAGCACCAGCTGGCACGACTATAAAGATTGATACTACGGGGCTAGTAAACGCGCGGGCTTTATTAGTCAATCCTGGACCACTACCGGCATCACAAAGCCCGACTATGATACGAATCAATTTTTCATCTGGTGCCGACACAGCGATTTCTCCGTCAGGTTTTGTGAGCGTTACTGTGACCTTCCCTACACCAAATGGCCCCTTGAGCGTTACCGATGAAGTTCATGTAAACAACATGAGTTTTTATAACTAACAAAAAATGCCCCGATATTTTTCGGGGCATTTTTTGTTGTCGGTAAAGCTACACTTAATACCTAAATTCAAATTTTGAACATTTTTTCCTGCCTAATTTACGCTATACAAATTCATAACCACGAGAAATTCCTTCGTACACCCCAAAGTGGAAAGCAAGGTGACAAAAATCTCCATACCCATAAAGTATCCAAAAATATAAACTCATGGCACGACCTTGAAGTGAATAGAAGAGACCCAAGATTTTTGTTTTTAATAATTCATGTTGGGCATTGGTCATGAGCGAAATTTTCATTCTGCAAAATCAGGACAAACTTTTTTTAGGCAAACAAAATAATTGGCTAGATGGGCGTGATTTAAGTGCACTATTTAAAACGATTTATAAAGATGAAGCCATCAACCAAATGTTTGAAACCAGCTCAAAAGATTACAAGCAACGCATTAAAATATTGAGCTGCCCGCCAAATGAGAAAGGCTTACCGCTTATTGATCTGGAAAGTATGCCGAACCCTCTTCCCAAACCAGGCAAAGGTTCACTTGAAACGACCGAATGCGAATCTGATGCCATCGCACAAACTATAATTCCTACATCCGAACATGACATAGAGCAGGCGTGATTGGGTAAACTTACATCCTGATCTAGACTTGACCCAGAACTTTCCCGCCCGTCGCGCGGGTCACACCCAATGCTCTCCAGTAGCGATAAGGAACTGACGTGTCCGTACACAATGGTTTATCTGAAGACTTATTATCTCTTCTCGCCCAACCTGACAACAACATCAGCTTACAGGGCATTTTGCGCGGCCTTGAAAAAGAGAGCTTACGTGTAACACCTGCAGGCACCTTGGCACAAACAGATCATCCTCACGCATTGGGATCAGCGTTAACTCACCCTCATATCACGACCGACTATAGTGAAGCGCTGCTGGAATTTATTACTGACCCATTTACAGACGTTGAGCCACTCATGGCGCAACTGGATGACATACATCGATTCACCCATGAGCAACTTACCCCAAATAATGAGCGACTCTGGCCGGCTAGTATGCCTTGCGCATTAGGCGAAGATAAGGACGTGCCAGTTGCTCGCTATGGTGAATCAAACAGTGGCAGGATGAAAACAATCTATCGCGTAGGTTTGGGCCATCGCTACGGTCGCTCCATGCAAACTATTGCCGGTATACATTATAACTTCAGCCTTCCCGATGATTTCTGGCTGATATTACAAACGCATACTGGCAATAAACAAACCTTGCAGGACTTCAAAACTGATCGCTATTTTGGACTGATTCGTAATTTTCGTCGCAATTTCTGGCTGCTTATTTATTTATTCGGTGCATCACCCGCTGTCTGCTCATGTTTTATTAAAAAGCGAAACCATCAACTGCAACCATTTCCATTCGCTGATCAAACTCATTACTTGCCTTATGCAACGTCACTGAGAATGGGAGATCTTGGCTACCAGAGTGATACCCAAAAAAGCCTGGTAGTAAATTACAACAATCTAAATGATTATTTGAAAACGTTATGCAATGCAATTACACATAATCATCCAGCGTATGAGCGAATTGGCATTAAAGATGATCAAGGAAATTATCAGCAGCTAAATACAAGCTTATTGCAAATTGAAAACGAATTTTATTCCAGCATCCGCCCCAAACGTACTACCCGACGTGGAGAAACTGCACTACAAGCACTACGCATGCGCGGCGTGGAGTATATTGAAGTGCGTTGTGTGGATTTAAATCCTTATGAACCACTTGGCATCACAATAGAACAAATGCAAGTAATGGACGCTTTTTTACTTTATTGCTTGCTCAGTGATAGCGCTGAAACTGACGAACGAGAATTTTATCAGGGACAGGAAAATCAGAAGCGCATCGTGAATCAAGGTAGGCAACCTGATATTGAACTATTGCGCGGCAATCACTCTATACCCATGAAAACCTGGGCGAAAGAAATCATCAGTGGAAGTATGGCTTGCGCAAAATTATTGGATCAAACCAAAGGAATTTCCACTTATCAAGAATCATTAGTTCATCAGCTTGCTAAATTGGACAACCCTGAATTAACTCCATCGGCACGTGTATTACGCGATATGGAGAAACACCAACAAAGCTTTTTTACACATACGCAAATGCTCGCCGAACAGCACCGTCGTTATTTTTCAACGCATCATCCCCAAGAGGAAATTCGCAACAATTTCATTGACATGAGTGAAAAATCATTACGTGAACAAGCAGATCTTGAAAAATCCCAGGAATGTTCCTTTGACGAGTATTTGGAAAATTACTATGCGCAATATCGTGGATGCAATTGTGGGTAACTACTAAATGTAGCGTCACTGCATTCACGCTTTATTTTTGCACCACAAAATTATTAAAAAACAAATCCGATGCCGGCCCCTTGACAGTTTTTACATCAGCAACAGATGGCGATGCTGGCACCGATGACTCTGCGCCAGCTGCTGCAGATTGCGTCATGTGAGCATCAGTTTTTTTTGGTTTTTCATGATCTTCGTTAACATGCTTTTTATCATCAGATTCATGCTCAACATCATGATGCTCATGACCCTCAACTTTCAATAACGCTTTATTAATCTCCGCCAATGCATAAACACGCAAATATTCTTTACCTTCAGCGGTACTAATTACTTCTTCCGTTTGTGCACTCAAAATGCTTACTAATCGATCACGAATTAACGGCAAATGATGCATGATTTCACCGGCATCAGTGGCATTTTCCGCACGCAGGGACAACTCGGCCTTAATGTAACGCACCTTTCCGGGCCCGCCGTAATTAACAATAAGTGGCGGAGTAATAGCGATATAATTAACTCCTTCTGCTGGTGCATTCCCTCCACCTGAAGCAAAAGAGAATGAGGCAACCAGACCAAGTAATGCCCCCGCTATCCTCGCCCAACAATTTTTCATAACTCATCCCCATCAATGAAACTTGCGCCGTTTTATGCGCTCAAACCGAGCTGAAACTTGTTCACCAAGCATAGCGTATAGTCGTAAAAATGCGCGGGCGTTCCCAGCAAAGGGCTGGCCCAATTGCTAACGAATTGCTTACCATAGCGCATACACACCCTAATAATCTTATAAGGATTTCCTCATGTTCCCCGGTATCCGCCAAACCAATTTCCTGATTTTCATCGCCTGTACCTTAATGATGCTCGCAGCCGCATATATGGAACACGTAATGAAGATGGAGCCTTGCTCACTCTGCATCACACAACGCATTTTTGTCATCCTGACCGGAGTCATCGGATTAATTGCCGCACTTCATAACCCCTCGACCATCGGGCGTCGCGCTTACGCTATTTCAGGAATTCTGAGCGCGATCCTTGGCGCATGTTTCGCTGGTCGCCAATTATGGTTACAAAGCCTGCCGGCAGACCAGGTACCTGCATGTGGTGATATGGCACTGTCTTACATGCTGGAAGTCTTTCCGCTTATGGAAGCACTTGAGCTCCTGCTGAAGGGCGACGGCAATTGTGCACATGTCGATAAAATTTTTGGCTTAAGCCTTGCTGCCTGGACATTTATGGCCTTTATTGGCTTGGCATTAATTAACCTTTACCAAACCGTGCGTAAAGACAACAAACTCGTGTAAGCGTCTTGCCCTGATTGGTTAGATGGCCTATTGTGGGTAGCTCGCGGGTCGGAGAGAGCAAGCTCCGCAGACACGACTCTTTGTTAATTGTCATAAGTTGAAAATTCATAGGAACAGCTGATGTTAGAGAATTGCAAAACTGCCAAAGAGCGCTGGGGTGGCGTCAGCGAAATTATTGATCGCTGGCTGGAAGAACGTCAGGAAATGTTGGTTCAATATTGTGCACTGAGCGGCTTGAGTGAAGATTTAAGCGATGTTCAGCGCGGGGAAAAATTGCGCAGCTTTTGCCAGATTTTGGTGGACTACGTTTCTGCCGGACACTTCGAAGTCTACGACCAGCTCATTAAAGAAGGGCGCGAATTCGACGATGCAGATGCATTACAAGAAGCTGGCAAGCTCTATGATGTAGTTGATAAAACAACTGAAAAATTATTAGATTTCAACGACAAGTATTTGGAAACCGATGACTTGGTAGTCTTGAGCAGTGATCTCTCACAACTCGGGGAAGCCTTGGAAATACGCTTTAGTGCAGAAGACCGTTTGATTGCGGTATTGCACACCGCACACAAAGATCTGGTCAGCTAAGTTTATTCATCAGGCAATAAAAAACCCGCTTAATGCGGGTTTTTTATTGCCTGATCCCAGACTTATTTCTTAGCTTCTTCAGCTGCCGCTTCAGGCGCTTTTATTTCCAGCAGCTCAACTTCAAAAATCAAAGTTGATGATGGCGGAATTGGACCTTGACCACCAGCACCGTAAGCCAAATCAGATGGAATGACGATTTCCCACTTGGAACCTTGCGGCATTAATTGCAGGGACTCTGTCCATCCAGCAATTACGCCATCTAATGGGAAAGACACTGGGCCACCGTTTTTGGCAGAACTGTCAAACTCGGTTCCGTTAATCAGCTTACCGGTGTAGTTTACAGTTACCGTGTCAGTCGCTTTTGGCTTTGGACCTTTACCTTCGGTGATTACCTTGTATTGCAAACCACTGGCAGTGGTAGTTACACCTTCTTTAACTTTGTTTTCTTCGAGGAATTTTTTGCCTTCAGCAATATTGGTTTCGCTCAGTTTCTTTTGCTCTTCTTCTTGCTTGGCCATAGCCTTTTGCTGAACTTCCTGCATAATCTTTTGCATGTCTTCCTGGCTGATGCGTGACTCTTTACCATCACGTACATCGGTCAATGCTAAAGACAGGGATTCTGGCTCGATGGTTAGACCGCCATTTTGCAGATTTTTACCCAGGTTTTGACCAATGATGTAGTTAGCCTTCTGCTCCAGGGTAGTCAGTTTGGCACTGTCATCAACCGGTTTTACTTCTTCTTTCTTGTTGCAGCCAACCAAGCCAGCAGTAGCAGCCATCAGGCCAACAACCAATAAGCGTTTGTTAAACATAATGCACCTTATATTTTGTAATCATTGATTTTAATCGTTGTGAGCGCGGATGCGCCTGTTCCTAGCCGACACACTTCACAGCGCCAGAGCAGGTGGCAATGTTATACCAACTTCAAGTAAATGTGCGCGTTTTTGGCGGCAATCTAACATTCCCGGAAGCAGGAGTGTGTGCTGTTGCCCATTTGCAGCTCTACGGAAAGATCCATCATGACCAAACTGAAAAATGGCATCACCAAAAAACATGGCGTTTATGACCGGTATATTGGCGCAAAAGTTCAATCATTGATTAATTAGTCAATACGGCTATGGATTACAAACAGATTTGCAGATTTATTGAACAAAGATGTTATTTGTACCAGGGCGGGAATACACTTTTTATTGAGGCACAGCTACAATTCGCACGAAACGAATCAAGTAGTCACTGTGTTTTCTTTTTTATTTCCAACGCAAATTAATTTTCTGTCGCACTCCTAACAGGTACTTTTTATGGCTGTCTCTAAAACTCCGAAAAATTCTGTTGCTGATCTGGAACAGCAAATTGCCAAAGTCACCGCCGCGCTGGAAAAAGCGCGCACTCAAGAGCTGACGGCTGCAAAAAAAGCCGTAACTACGGAACAAAAAAATCTCGCTGCAACCGAAAAGAAAATTGCAGCACTGTCGGCCAAAGGCGCCACAAAATCAAAATCTCAAATTGCCCAGCTTAAAAAAGACCTTGGTGCTCAAAGTAAAAACCTTGTCGCCGCCCAAAAGCAAGTTGATGATCTTACTTTGCACCTGGGTTTGGCTGGGGAAGTTGCCAAAGTATTAGCGGAATTCGGCAAACCAGCCAAACCAAAGAAAACATCAAACAAAAAAGCCGCTACTTCCGTTAAGGAAGAAAAACCAACGAAAGAGAAGATAGCAAAAAAAACCAAAACGAAAGCTGATAAATCTGAACCCGCCGCTACTGTTGCCACAACACCCGTCAGCGATGCAGTAAAACCAGCTAAAGTAAAAAAACCTAAAACCGCCAAAGCGAAGAAAGTAACTGCCGAACTTGCAGCTACAATGTCCGAGGCAGATAAGGTGGAAGCTCCAAAAAAAGCCGTTAAAAAAACTCCCGCTAAAAAAGCGCCGCAAACTGTTAAACCGGCTTCTGCCGAAATAGCTCCGCCAGCAAATAGTGATGCACCTGAGATAAAAGATGAAGCTCCAGCTACATCTGTTGAGGCTCCCGCGCCCGAGATAAATGCAGTAGACTCGCCTGGGATTGCAACAGAAACCACCAAACCATTGCCTTTTGACGATGATGAAGGTGCGTTAACCAATCGCACTGAGTAACTCATATCAAGCGCTCAAAAAGCTAAAGGGCGCAACTGCGCCCTTTTTTAATTGGGTACACTTACTTCAAGCTATTTTATAAGAACAAAAAAGTTCAATCGCATCCAAATTATTCATGCATACTTTTGCTTGGTGCTTATTACTTCAGAGGTGCCATCATGCAAATCGCCAGTCACGCCTTGTCCGAACTTTTTGCCCAATTAGGTATGAACAATAGCAATCTCGCTATCGCCCGTTTTATTCGGTTGCATTACCTGCCGCCGCATATGTCGATTGTTACAGCCCCATTCTGGAATTCATCACAACAGCATTTTCTGAATGAATGCCTGGAAGAAGATTCAGCGTGGTGTGCATTGGTAGATCAATTGGACTCTCGTTTAAGACACCATTGATTACTACAAATCAATCAGCGTCCATAACGTCTGGATATCAGTATCTCCAACCCCCTGCGATTCCAGATAGAGCCGCAGGTTACACTCCATCAATACCTGATCAGTAACAACCATAGGCGTTTCCACCATTATCTCAAGCCGGGATTGCATATGCTTCTCCGCTAATAGTTCGGCTTGTTTAATTCGTTCGCGAACAGACTCTATTGATTTGTTGGCAGTGCCGTAATCGACCTTCATTTGTCGTCGTAGCTGTCGCAATGGCTTCACATATTGCTCGTACCACTGATGAATTCCACGCTCTGCTGCGACCAGTAAATCCCTATCCAGCTTTTTCCCTCGATAACCAAGCCAAAGCCCCCAGAAAACAAGATTTACGTTCACATTGAAATCATCCTGCAACTGTAAACACAACTCGCTGACACCCGGTTGGGCATAGTGATGCAAGGAAAAATCCCACAAGGAAACCGTAGGTGATAAAGGAGATGACATATAAATTCCGCTGGCAGGATTTCACTGCAAGTCTGCTAGAATGCGCGCCATGATTCAATTACAGAACGTCTCCGTCCAGCGCGGCCCCAAATTTCTTTTGGACTCCGCCGAACTTACCATTTATCCGGGCCAAAAAGTCGGTTTAATCGGCGCTAATGGCTGCGGTAAATCCACCCTGTTCCAATTATTGCTTGGCAGCCTGCATAGCGATACCGGCACTGTTGATATCCCGAAACATTGGCGTATTGCGCACATGGCGCAGGAAGTTGGGCATACCAGCCGAACCGCACTTGATTATGTGCTGGATGGTGACAGTGAATTGCGCCGGCTTGAACACAATATTGAGCAGGCTACTGCTAAAGGCGATGGTGAAAAGCTCGCGCACTTGTATAGCGAAATGGAAAATATCCACGCTTACACAGCCCCTTCACGCGCCCAACAATTACTTAATGGATTGGGATTTACCGCAGGCGATGACCAGCGCCCGGTAACCGATTTTTCCGGTGGCTGGCGCATTCGCCTCAACCTTGCCCAGGCATTGATGTGCCCATCCGACTTATTACTTCTCGACGAACCCACCAACCATCTGGATCTGGATGCAACTCTGTGGCTGGAAGAGTGGTTAAAACGATACCCCGGTACGTTGCTGATTATTTCTCACGACCGGGATTTTCTCGACAATATCGTTGAGCGCATCGTCAGTATCGAACAACAGAAATTAGAGAATTATTCTGGCAACTATTCAGCCTATGAACGTCAACGCGCCGAAAAACTTGCCCAACAACAAGTAAGCTATGAAAAACAACAAGCGCGGATTGCCCATGTAGAAAATTATATCCGCCGATTCCGTGCGCAAGCGACCAAGGCACGGCAGGCACAAAGCCGCATTAAAGAGCTGGAGCGTATGGAAAAAATTGCTCCCGCCCACATAGATTCTCCATTCACATTTACCTTTAAATGCCACGACAAAATCTCTGTGCCACTAGTGCATATCGCACGTGGTGAAATTGGTTATCCCGGTAAAAGTGTATTGAAAAATGTCGAATTGGCCATTCGCGCTGAAACACGTATCGGCCTGCTAGGCCCTAATGGTGCCGGTAAATCCAGCCTTGTCAAAACATTAGCAGGGTCCTTGTCGTTGCTTTCCGGTGACAGGACTAACGGCGAACATTTCCGGTTAGGCTATTTCGCACAACACCAGCTTGAATCACTGGATATGAATGCTTCACCCGCATTACATGTACAGCGTTTGTCACCGAGTGTACGCGAACAGGAAATTCGCGATTTTTTAGGTAGTTTTGATTTTCACGGTGATCGCGCCTTTGAACCGATTACCCATTTTTCAGGTGGCGAAAAAGCACGACTGGCCCTTGCGTTGATTGCATGGGAAAAACCGAATGTTCTCCTGCTTGATGAACCGACCAACCACCTCGACTTGGAAATGCGCCATGCACTGACAATGGCCTTACAAGAGTTTGAAGGTGCAGTAATCGTCGTTTCCCATGATCGCCATTTGCTACGAAATACGGTAAACGAATTTTTGCTCGTTGCTGAAGGAAAAGTAAGCGAGTTTGACGGGGATCTGGATGATTATTACAAATGGTTATTGCAACAACGCCAACAAGCTCAACAGCAAGAACGCCAAACATCCACACCAGAAAAGTCAGTGACCAGCGATGACAAGGTCGATAAAAAAGCGCAACGTCAACAATCGGCAGCGCAACGCGCTCAATTGAAGCCGCTGACCAACAAGTTGAAATCACTTGAAACTCAAATGGAAAAATTTCAATCACGACTTGCAGACGTTGAAAGTCAATTGAGTGATGCGAGTATCTACGAAGACAAAAATAAAACTAAACTGCAAGAGCTTGTGCTGGAGCAAGCTAAACTAAAAACTCAATTGGAAGAGACGGAAGAAAATTGGTTATTAGTCAGCGAAGAACTTGAATTGGCGAACCAATAAAAAAGCCAGCGCAATGCTGGCTTTTTTGTACTATCAGCCGCAACTGAATATTAGAAATTCATGCGCAAGCCAATACCGATTTCAGATGACTCTGAACCCAAGCCAACATCTGCTGTTACAGAAAATTCCGGTAGGAAGTAAAAAGAAATTCCACCGCCCAGTACCGTGTTACCATCAAAGGCGGTGTGATGGGCAACTTGTACACGAGCTTCCAATTGATTGGCAACATAACCACGCAAGCCAACAGCAGCAATCAAGCCCGAATCACTATCCCCTTCATCCGGAGAAACATTTTCAAAGCTCAATGCGCCGTAAATACTGGAATCAGCACCAAAAAGGGTTTGATAACCAAGGCCCGCACTGAAAGCCTCGGAGCCACAACGACCACCGCTCACATCGCTGTATGAACCCAGAGCAAAGAAATCATCATTTAATTCCAGGCTACCGCTCAAGCGCAAACCGTCCTGGTTGCAATCGTAATCATCTACATCCTGATCAATAAATTGTATTGCCGCATAGTTATAGCTGATACCAGGGGCAGCCATAGTGGTAGCACTGGCGGCAATCCCGGCAGCAGCAAGCAACACGCTCATTTTTTTCATGGAATTTTTCATGGTTTAATCTCCAGTAAGGTCTTCCGGGTGAATACTAATTTTAATGAATGAATAGATCCTGAATACAGGATCCTGGAAGAATTTGCGCGCGCATTATCTGATTTAGTTACGAATCAATAAGTGCGTCAGTTCTCGAAAGAAGCTCGCCCTGCTTCACTTTCCACGGATTGAATGATTACGGTGCTTAACAACCAATATCTGTATCGTTATTAATGAAACCGTCATCAGCTGCTGAAACTCTTGCAGATTAAACCCACTGATCCAGCATCGCCGCCAATGTTTGCAGTGCTACCCACACCAGCCCACCGAGGAGCGCCCAAGCCGCAATACCAATACATAAACCAACCAGCACGCACACGCCATCGCTTTCAATCAGACCCAATGCAATAAACAAAATTCCCAATGCGGGTAGTAAATTCCCAAGTGGAATTGGCAACGCAAGGAGAAACGCGAGAAGGACACAAAATGCACCAAGCCAACGTTCCGCATTGCCGCGTGTCAGTATACCAATGCGTGGCCTCATTAATTTTTCAATACGCTGCAACCACGGACTCACTTTACGTATCAGCGCTTTAAAATCCGCAGTCGCGAGCGAGCTATCGGCAATCCAGCGCGGCAAATAAACTCGGTCATGCCCTAGCGCCATTTGCACGGCCACAAATAACATCGGCAAACCGGTAATGGTCGAGACGCCGGGAATACCAATAATCGGCAGGGAATTTGGCAATGCAAAAATGAGTAGAATAAAACCAAAAGAACGTTGCCCAAGGGAACTGGTAATGTCGCGCACACGCACACGTTCACTGCTGAAATTTTCAGCGAAGTCCAACAGCAATGAAGATAAGCTGACACTGGCGTGAGGAGGGGGGACTTGCCCCGGTGTGTGTTCCGACAACGGCATGGAGCAACCAACGATGATGAAGAGGACACGATTTTACTGTAGTACAGAATAGAAAGACTAGCGCACATGCTCGTGGTTGCGTAACTTTACGCAAATGTAATACCTGTGAGGTTTAAGTCAGTGGACATTCGCTTTATTAATTCCATCCATCATGTAGATCCAACGCTGTGGAATCAGCTGTGTACACAGGACTATCCTTTTACCAGATATGAATTTCTTGCAGCATTGGAAGATACCGGTTGTACATCCGTCACCTCAGGCTGGGAAATCGCCCATTTGGTAATTTATGAAAATGACTGTCTAATAGCTGCCATGCCCGGCTACGTAAAAAAACATTCCTATGGTGAATATGTTTTTGATTGGGCATGGGCTGACGCCTATCGACGCTATGGATTGCAGTATTACCCCAAATGGATAAACGCCATTCCATTCACTCCCTGTACTGGCCCAAGACTGCTCACGGGTGCCACAGAAATATCGACCGAGCTAATCATTGAAATTTGCCAAGCTCTTAAAAACCAGTGTGAACTACACAAATACTCAGGCTGGCATTGCCTGTTCCCAACCAATACGCTCAGCGATTTACTAACATCATTCACTATGCAACGATTGGGCTGCCAATTTCATTGGTTTAATCGCAACTATCAAAATTTCGATGATTTTCTTGCGCAAATGTCATCGCGAAAACGAAAAAATATTGCAAAGGAACGACGCTCTGTCAGCGAGCAAGGAATAGGATTTGCCATTAAAGAATCATCAGCCATATCTGTTACTGATATGGATTTATTTTACTCACTCTATCGCAACACCTATTTAAAACGCAGCGGTCATGCCGGTTATCTAACGCAAGCATTCTTTCAACAATTACTTAAAACATGTGGTGATTCATTAGTATTAGTCTGCGCAGTGGAAAAATCGGATGATTTTACCAACGTGATTGCCGCCGCACTTTTTTTTCGCGATAGCCATACTTTATACGGTCGTTATTGGGGTTGTTTTGAAGAATACCAATTCCTGCATTTTGAGACCTGCTATTACCAGGGAATTGACTACGCCATTAAACATAAATTACAACGATTTGATGGCGGCGCTCAGGGAGAACACAAAATTTCACGCGGATTTGAGCCTGTAATTACATACTCCAACCACCATTTATCATCCTCTGATTTTCATTCGCCTATCGCGCGCTTTTTACAAGAAGAGCGCGAAGCAATCCAGCAATATGCAGAGGATGCGCGCGAACTACTTCCGTTTAAAAACAGTATTTATCTGGATTAAGTCTCGCGCTTTATTAACTCACGTAACACCCCGCAAACTATCACTACACTATTTAGGCTGCCTCGAGCCCAAATAGTTATCCTCCATGCCCTGCACAAAACCAGATTAACCCCGGTTAATTTTTGCGAGCCCACCTTTCGTGGCGTTGTTTTGACCTGAATTACTGTTACTACTTCCATGCCCTTTTAAACCCACGTCTTTTGCCTTTTGTTCACGGGCTTGCTGTTTGACCGGATCTTTTAATTGCGTTTGATAGGTTCTAATATTTTGTACTGACTTATTCTCTTTTTTAACTTTCGCATCTGCCAATCCCTGGGTACTTTCTTTGGTTTTCTGCTGTTTTTTTGGAAACAGATTCAACTCTTTCCCCCACTTGACCAATGCCTCCTTTTGCACATTTAGCGCCGGGGTGATCATTGACTTTAATGGCATTATTAACAAAGTAGCTATTGTTAAGTTTTTTTTCCGCACGCAGGTCAAATGAAGTCCATACAGTACTCCTTCTAAACATAAATTTTTACGTTGGCCGCTCTTTAGCAGTGTTACTAATTTAATGAATGACACGCAGCAAGGCCATTACAGATTATTACAAAAACGATTCTAAAAAATACTACAAGTGGAATCACAACAACCGTAAAAAGCAACGCCGAAAGCTTAAAAAGAATCGCAAAATATTCACGAACACTCTTACCAATCGGCTTGCTGAAACTGCGCATAAATCAACATAACTCAGAACCATTTAAAAAAATCCTAGTTATTCATCTACAACTTTTTACAGTTTTCACTACCCATATCGCAGTACAACTAAAAAATAAAGCGTATAAAAATTATTGTGCACTTGATGAAATGGAAGTTCAAATTAAGGCGCCACTACAATCAATAACTAATAAAACACAGGGATTTTTTTAGAGACAAAACATGAATCAGCCTCTTTTTCGTCAACAGGCCGTGCAGCACCAGCACCGCGGGTTACAAGGCGATATATTGTTAACTTCATCATTGCCAGCACTTATGGTTAGCGGTGCTTTGCTGGTGTGGTTTATTGCCATGGCCATTTGGTTGAGCGCTAGCGAATATGCGCGCAAAGAAACCGTATCCGGGTGGCTTGAACCACCGCAAGGTGTACTGCGCGTATATGCGAATAACAGCGGGTTCATTAAGGAATTATTAGTGCATGAAGGCGAAACGGTAAATGCCGATCAACCACTGCTCATTATTCATGGAAATAACTTGCTGGCCAACGGTGATGGTATGGAAGGGCAATTACTCCAGGAACTTGAACACCAACAAAATCTTTTACTCGAACAACAGCAACGAAATCAACAACGATTCGCACAGCGGGAAGCCGAAGGATTACAACGTATTTCCCGTGTGCGTGAAGAACTTCATTTGCTTGAGCAGCAAGCAATCACATTAAATTCACGCCAACAATTACTCGACAAACAACGCGAACGCCAACAACGCTTGCTAAGCAGTGGGCATATCAGTGCTACAGATGTAGAACAAAGCCAATTTGAAGTATTGGCCCTGAAAGCGGAACAACAAACACTCGCACGACAAACATTGCAGCAACACAGGTTATTGGAGGACGCACAGAGCGAGCAGGAGCAATTGCCGCAAAACCATGCTGATCAACAAACCTTACTCGCCACGCAAATCAGTGAACTCAACCAACAGATCACACAGTGGAAAAATCGTCAGGCTTACGTCATCAAAGCAACGCGGGCAGGTATTGTTAGTAATTTGCGTGCGCGTGTTGGCCAGCAAGTTACTGCATCCCAACAAACTCCATTGTTAACGCTGCAACCCGCACAAACTGCACTCACCGTGCAATTGCTCTTGCCTGCACGCGCAATTGGTTTTGTGGAAACAGGCCAGCAATTGGATATTCGTTTTGATGCATTCCCCTATCAAAAATTCGGTATCCACAGCGCGCATATTACGCAACTTTCTGACACGGTTTTATTACCCGGAGAATTACAACAAATTCCAGTTTCGGTAAAAGAACCTGTGTATTTAATTGTTGCGCAGCTGGATAACGCACAAGTACAAGCTTACGGGCGTAATTTTTCGCTCAAATCCGGAATGACACTTTCAGCCGATATTCGCCTTGAAGAACGCAGCCTGTTGCGCTGGTTATTCGAACCACTTTACAGCTTACGCGGGAGACTGTGATGACAAGCGCAACCTCTGAAACCCAACCTGCGGCGGCCATGCACACAGATGATCTACTGCGCTTTGGGCGCGGAGCACAATTGCCTGTGATATTGCAAAACGAATTAGCTGAATGCGGCCTGGCTTGCCTGGCAATGATCAGTTGTTATTTTGGCTATCAATGCGATTTAAGCAGCTTGCGCCGACGTTTTTCCATTTCATCCCAAGGTGTCAACCTCAAACAATTATTGGAGATGGCCAACCGCCTGCATCTGGCAGGGCGCGCGTTGCGTGGCGATGTTGACAACCTGCAACAATTGCAGCTGCCCTGCATACTTCATTGGGGAATGAATCATTTTGTTGTATTGAAAAATATTACCCGCCGCGGTTTTTGGATACACGATCCAGCCCAAGGCGAACGCCTCATTACCCGCGAAGAAATGAATAAACTTTTCACCGGTGTAATTCTGGAACTGAGCCCCACAACCGAGTTTAAAAAAGCCGAAACACGTGAGCGACTCAAACTGAAACATTTTTGGTCTCGGCTGGTTGGATTAAAACGTAATCTTATTCACATCGTTTTCCTATCGCTACTATTGCAAATTTTCACATTGATAGCGCCCTTTTACCTCCAGACGGTGGTTGATGATGTCATCCTTCGCCATGACAATTATTTATTGCTGGTACTGGCGCTGGGTTTTGGTTTGTTGCTATTGATCCAACAAGGAACGAATGTCTTGCGCGACTGGGTAGTACTTCACTTCTCCATGCGTTTAGGCATGCAGATGTCCGCCAACTTATTTCGTCATTTAATTCGTTTACCCATGGATTATTTTTCCAAACGCCACATGGGCGATATCGTTTCCCGTTTTGGCTCTTTGGATAACTTACGACAGCTCTTTACCACTGGCCTGGTCACCGCAATGGTAGATGGCGTTATGGCGAGCCTTACATTGATCGTATTATTTCTTTACAACGCAACACTCACCTGGGTGGTCATTGGCATTGTGTTTTGTTATGCACTGTTGCGTTGGTTTTTATATCGTCCACTGCATTTGCTAACAGAGGAAAGTATCGCTGCGCACGCAAAAGAAAACAGCCATTTCATGGAATCCGTGCGCGCAATCCAAACAATAAAAATTTTCCATCGTGAGAGTGACAGGCAACATCATTGGCAAAATCATCTCGCTGATGCGATGAATAAAGATATTCGTATCGCGCGCTGGAATCTTGGCTATCAAACAGCAAAAGGATTGCTATTTGGCATAGAGAATATTTTGGTTATTTATCTCGCTGCTGAAGCGGTAATGGGTAATATTTTTTCCATCGGCATGCTCTACGCGTTTATGAGTTACAAAGATCGTTTTGTACGCGCAATGGATAACCTGATTACCCAGGGCATCGAATTCAAGATGCTCAGCCTGCATTTAAATCGCCTTGCCGATATTGCATTTACACCGACAGACCCGGTTGCTGACAACAACTCGTCCGTCATTAACAACTCCTCCACCCAGGAATTTATGAACGGAAGCATCCGCGTGCAAAACCTTGGGTTTCGTTATGGAGAGAGTGAAGCGCCTGCATTTAGCGGTGTTAATTTTGAAATTAAAGCGGGTGAAACAGTTGCCATTATCGGCCCCAGCGGTTGCGGCAAAAGTACGTTGATTAAATGCCTGATGGGTTTGCTCGCGCCCACTGAGGGTGAAATATTGATTGATGGGAAGCCGCTAAAACAGTTGCCGCAGTACCGCCAGCAAATTGCCGCTGTTATGCAAGAAGACCAGCTCATGAGTGGCGATATTGCTGAAAATATCGCGTGCTTCGAACAACCTATTGACCTTGCGCGGGTTTATCACTGCGCACACCTCGCGTGTATTCACGACGATATATTACGAATGCCGATGCAATACAACACGCTCGTGGGTGATATGGGCGCAAGCCTGAGTGGTGGACAAAAACAACGCATATTGCTGGCGCGTGCACTCTACCGTGCACCACGCATTTTATTTATGGACGAAGCCACTAGCCACCTGGATACCGCCAATGAGGAAAGGGTTAACCAACACATTCGTGAGTTAGCGATGACCCGCGTGATAGTTGCACACAGGCCGGAAACTATTGCCTCGGCTGAACGAAAAATTTATTTGATGCAATCAAGTTAATGAAATTGGCCATCAGCCCTATCGCATATTCATATTGAACCGCGCCATGAAAAACAGGAGTAAAAAATGATTCTACTAATGGGCCATGAGCAGGATCCGCAGATAGTGGCTGTCGCCGGGGCATTAACGGCTCTTGAAAAATCCTTTTTGATTTTTGATAGCAGCCTTTATCCAGCGCGTCACAAAATCAGTTACCGGCCATTGGATAACAGCATGCAATTGCAAATTGATGAGCATCGCCTTTCGCTAAACGACATCCACTCACTTTATTGGCGCACGTTCAGTTCACCGGAGGGAAAACAGGACAATCCTATTGCATTGCGCGATAGCAATAGTTTGCTGCGATCTTTCTTGCATTCGTTAGGAGACAAAGCAAGGAACACGGCGGATGCCGTGCAATTGCACCAGGAAAAACCGCGTCAATTGGCGATGGTCGCCCAATTAGGCATTAGTATTCCAGACACCTACGTAGGGAATGACTCACAGTCTGTGCGCGCGTTTTGTGCGAAACATAATGAAGTTATTTTTAAACCTGTCACCGGTGGTGACTACGCGCAAATTGTTTGCGCAGACCACCTGACCGATGAACATTTGCAATCCAGTTTAAGTCAGTCGCCCGTCACACTCCAAGCCTATGTAGAGGGCACCAACATTCGTAGCTATGTCATTGGCAACGATATTTTTTCAGCCGAGATTCGCAGCAATGCAAAAGATTTTCGTACCGATGAAGGTGCCGAATTGATCCCAATCACACTGCCAGCCGAGATTGCACAACAAGCAATCGCTATTTGCAATGCATTGGGATTGCATTGGAGCGGAATTGATTGGCGGCGCACATCGCGTGGAAATTATGTTTTTCTGGAAGCAAACCCAAGCCCTATGTTTGTCAATTTTGAACGGTACACGCAATTACCCGTTACTCAACACCTCGCCCAATTGCTATGTGCCTAAACAGTTTCATCCCGGTAATACGGGTGAAAGCCACGCACGTAACGTGCATTTATCCACGCCAGTTTTATCACTGGCATCCAATAACAGAAGGAGTTCGATATGAGTACGCAAGTCCAACCAAAACATCCTTTTTCACTGCTCAGTGATGATGAAATGGCGCAAGTGAGCGGCGGTAAATCCGGCTGGGCAACCACCCAGGCGGTAGGTGAAGAAGGCGGCGTTTGCCCCACGACTTTACGCACTGGCGAAGAAGGCGGTGTTGTTACTACGCTTGCGATTGGCGAAGAAGGCGGAGCGACTACCCTGGCTATCGGTGAGGAAGGTGGTGCTACTACTCTCGCCATTGGTGAAGAAGGCGGCGGCCTTGATTAATCGTTTGGTTTGATTGATCACACTTAATAAATTGCCGGCGTCCGGGGTCGGCAATTTATTAACCATTTATTTTGTTAACTCAATAACGTTGATGCGCACTGTACGCGTTGCCAAATGCACTTCTCGTAAAAAATAACCCAACCCTACAATCAACGTCAGGGTAGATGCGGTAAATAATGTACTAATTACCCACTTGAATTCCATCTGCAAAAGTACTTGCAGAAAAATAACAGCCACCACCATACAAACTAATAATGCCGAAAAAGTGCATGCTGTAATGGCTAGACTGGCATAGTGTCGCCGTCGTTCCAGACGGGTTAACTCCTTGTGAAGTACATCGGGATTTTTATTCAAATGATCTGGCAATTCCTGCTCGGTAAGGCTGCGCCCGCGATCAATAATGCGCGCAAGCCGGCTCGCCATTACATTCAGTAAACCGGCAATCCCCGTTAACAGGAATACGGGAGCCAACGCCAGCTGGATTGCATGGGCGACACTGTTAAAACTCATGATTACTTCCGGCGTAGAACTCATTTATCGATTCTCATTGATGTCAACAAACTGAAAATTCTAGCGCCTCGTATCAATTGTTGCACTACTTATACAGGATTCAACACAATGTCGATAATGAAACGGGACTATAAACTTTTTTCCGTTAAATATTTCCAATAGCGCCGCGGCACATGCCTGAGGTGTAATTTTTTATTGTTACGCTCGCTGATGTTGACCGCATGAAAATAGTTTTTCCATAATTCCTGGTATTGCTGTTCCTTTTCGTCCTGAAAATCCAGGTGCTCATCATTGTGAATGCTGCCCTGCAAAGCATTTCCGACTTCAGTAAATATTGGATTATCCAATGTAATAAAGGATGTTTGCACACGATCATAATGCAAGGCGTAATGGCGTCGGGTATCCAGGATTAACCAGGGTTGGTCGGCGTAGCGCCGCTCAAAGTGATCGCCAATTAACGGCAGGACATTAAAATCAGGATCAATTGCTGCATAAAACAAGCCCGTACGAGTTTTTTGAAACCGCACGAACGCATGCATACGATGAACTTCCCGGTGCATCATCTTTTCAATTTTTGCGGCTTGTAAAACGTGAGGGTTCGCAAAATTTTCCAAAATAGATTCATCACCTTTTTGGGTAATTGCGCGAACCAGATGAAAGCAAAGTATTTCTCTTTGCGGTAACTCCGACAAGAAAATGTTGTAGAGCAAATGACTCGCACGACCATTCGTACGGGAATCGATTCCACGGAGAACGCGCGCTGCCCATTCCTCATTAGTTTCAATAAGTTCAGTGGCATCAAACAAGGCGGGTTGACTGTCAGGCTCTGCATTAATAGCAATGGGGAGAGTTTTATGCTGGTAGGCGCAAAAAATACAACTTAACAATCCTTCGTAACTGCCGTCATAGCGATACTCCATGCTATCTACCCAAATAAACCAAGTTGGGCAGATGCGGGTGAGCGGTCTGTAGCAATAATTGCATTGCGTATTTCAGCCGTTTGCCAGGAACCACTTTTGGCTTGTATTCCGGGGCAACTAATAAAATACCGCGCCCGTTTTAATACCACGCCCATTTGTTGTAAATGATCGATATTCAAACGCTGGTGGCGACGCGAACTAATAATTTTTTTGGCCGATTTAACACCAATGCCAGGTACACGTAAAACTAACTCAAAGTCGTCCTTATTGATATCCACCGGAAATTTTTCCGGGTTGCGCAGCGCATAACTTAATTTTGGATCTATTTCCAAATCCAGATCCGGATGGATTTCATCAACAATTTCATCGACGGAAAAACCATAAAATCGCAACAACCAATCCGCCTGGTAAATACGGTTTTCACGCACCAGGGGAGGTGCTGCCAAATCAGGTACGCGCTTATCCGTGGCGATGGGAACATAACCGGAATAATACACACGTTTTAATTTTTGCTGCTGATAAAGCCCGTTTGCTAACCGCAATATGTGCCTGTCGTTTTCTGGTGATGCACCCACGATTAATTGGGTACTTTGTCCCGCAGGCAAGAACGTTGGAACACTCTTGATATGCGGCCGCTCAGCAGAATATTTTTCTGTTTCGCTACGGAGGAAATTCATGGGCGAAATGATATCGCGATAATTTTTTTCGGGCGCTACTTTTTGCAAACTGGCTTCTGAGGGAATTTCAATATTAACGCTTAACCGGTCCGCATAAAGGCCCGCCTCATGCAACAATTCAGGGCTCGCACCGGGAATCGCTTTCAAGTGGATATAACCATTGAAATGGTGCTGCTCGCGCAATACACGGGCAACACGTACCATGCGCTCCATGGTGTAATCCGCGTTTTTAAAAATGCCGGAACTTAAAAATAAACCTTCAATATAATTACGGCGATAGAAGTTAATGGTGAGATCAACCACTTCCTCCACCGTAAAGCCCGCACGCCGAACATCATTACTGCGGCGACTCACGCAATAGGCGCAATCGTAAATACAGTGGTTGGTGAACAGGATTTTAAGTAGCGATACGCAACGGCCATCTTCCGTATAACTATGGCAGATTCCCATGCCGTCTGAATTACCCAATCCTTTATTTGCATTTGCGCGCTTGCTACCACTGGAGGAACACGAGGCATCATATTTCGCGGCGTCGGAAAGAATGCGGAGTTTTTCGAGGATTTTGTTCATAGGGAGATTTCAGGTTGCCCTTTTATTATCCCCATGGTACTGTATATAAATACAGTTTTGCAATGTTATCGAAATGAAATAGCCAATTTTACATCGATAATGTCGTAAACATAAATTTAACGGCAGCGGTAGACGAAAACGTTCAAGTGAAACCAGCCATACGGAAAAAATAAAAACTGCCCGTTAAACACAGGCAGTTTCCCACAACATGACTGCTAGCAACATTACTGTTAGCGTTATTCGCGGTCACGTTGGGTTAGCAAATAGCCTGCTACAAAACCCAGTGCGGCACAAACGCCAATGACAGGCCAGGGTTTTTCGTGCACATAATTATTTGCACTGGCAGCTGTTTTTCCGGCGCGATCAGCAATGTTTTCACTGATAGCCTCAACGGATTTTTTTGCAACAGAAACCCGCTCATCCAATTTAGCTTTTGCTTTAGCCAAATCTTCCCCGCTAAGATGAGCTGTTGATTTAATCAAACTCTCGACGTCATGAATAAAGGTGCGAAAATCTTTCGCAATTTCCGCCGATTTTTCCTGCACATTATCGCAGGTATCAGAGCCAAAACCCAATTTTTTAACGATAGAGTCTTTATTGGTAGCTGTTTGCATAGCAGATTCCTCTTGCTGGTTTAAATCTCACTGGTTAAAAATTTTGATTGAAATCTCGCAATGAAAATACACGATAAATCCCTTCGAATTGAAGTAGTTGGTAGCTACCCCGTGATGCCACTCCGTTCAACAAAATGTCTATAGTGAAGACGGCGGGCGTGGCAATTTAGTTCCCTTTTTATTTAAATCAGCTAGTTATTTGAAATAAATTTGTTAAACAAAAAAGTAAATTTTCATGCAATTAAACATTATAAGAACTACCTGTAAGGCCATTAAATTAATAAAAATGATACCTATTGGAAATATCGACTATTTTTACAAATTTATGCGACTTCATGACGTCAAAATTTCTAACTATCTGACGCAACAAATAAAAGTCGTCTGCGCATGGTTTTTGCTGCAGGAAGTAATTGTGCGTTGATTACAGCGAATGTGATGGAATTTGCACAAGGACTTTCACAATTTTTATTGATCTTGTTAAGGAGTAAACACTCATGCTTAAAAAACAATGGCTGGCCTGCCTTTCATTGGCTGCCGCGGTCTCTACACCCGCCGTTCAGGCCGCAATCCTGGACATTACTATTGATGGCAGTGATGCTATTTTCCTTGCGGGTCGCACCGACCTCACTATTCCTGATGCGAGCCAACCATGGACCGGGCCAGGCGATTACCTGATTCGCCACGGGGGCGCTACCCCGGAAGAAATCACCGAAACTTTACCCCCTACGTTTGCGGTTTCCGGTGGCGATGTAATTCGCGCACTGGACCCGGCTGTGGGTGGTATCAGCTTTTTTAATGGTGTAGGTGATCCTTTCTATGGACCAAGTGGCCATGGTTTACAAGGCAGTTCATTGATTGGATTGGGTGGCATCAGTGGTTATATTGGCCCGCAAGGCGCATTGGCGGGTGTGTTTTTAACTGATGCAATCCCGTTAACCGGTGCACCGGCAACACTGGATTTCAGCACAAGCGGTTTGGGTATTGATTTCTTGAGCCTTGCACCGGAAATTGGCCAGGTTTTTTATATCGGTGATGGCAAGACTGCCGCCGATGTGTTCCAAACCTTTATCGCACCAGCCGGGGCAACTCGTCTGGCGCTGGCCATTCCGGATGGATTTGGTTTCAACGGTGCGCCCGGTGCGTATGATGATAACGATGGCAGCTATCGTATTCGTATTGGCATCAATGAAATACCAACAGAAGTGCCTGAGCCAGGCAATATTGCACTGATGTTGCTGGGTTTGGCTGGATTGTGGTTTGGTCGCAAGCGTGCGTTGTAATGAAATCAACAAAGCGAAAGCAATTTAAAAAATGAGAAAATAGAAAAAATGCGAGAAAATTTTCTCGCATTTTTTCAAGCACATTATCCGTTAAAAACTATAGCGAACGCCGACAAAATATTGCCGTCCAAAGTTGCGGTAATATTC
>DATJLF010000109.1:0-13088 GCA_035490715.1 Cellvibrio sp. | reverse complement strand
TAGGTAGCCTCATCCGCTTCTTTCAACAACGCTTCACGAACTGCAGCTTCCAAAGCCCGTGACGTCTCAGGCGCTGGGCGAATTGCCTGAATAGCGAGATCCACTACCTCAACACCAAGGCTAATTAAAACTTCTGAAGTTTTAAGCTGTTCGCGAACGTTATTCATCAGTGTGCGTGATGCGGTTAGCGCATTGCGTAAAGGTATCTGTTGTATCTCGGCACGCATCAATACTTGCACCAGATTCAGGATACGATTCGGTAATTTTTCCGGATCTTTTCCAATGTATTCCCTGGCATTATTGGCCAAGGCAAAATTCATCATGCCGGCCAATTTACTGGCATCGGCGATACGAAATACCAGTTGCCCTTGAATGGTCACTTCCTGGAAATCAGCCGTGGTTTCCTTGAGCATAAAAGGTACATCTTGACTCGCCATGGGAATGGCTACCAACGAGGTAGCGGGCGCAAAGTAAAAGAATGACAAACCAACACCCTGCCGCTTGACCTTGCCTTTGTTGTATTGCACAACAAAGGTAGTTGGGTCTGCTTTGAAATATCCGATATTCAACATGTTCATTCTCCTGATTACGCAGCGTTGTTTTGTACTTGGCCAAGCGCTTGGTTACGTACTTGATCAAAGGTGTATTCGGTGATTAATTTTCCATTTCTAAAAACAGTGACCAATTTATTGGCTATCGGGTTGATGCTGTTGCGTGCAACGGTTTGGAACTGACCGTTGATTTTGGTTAATGCCAAACGGCCTTTCTTAGAACGCTTGCCCTGATCGGTGATTGGGTCTTTGTACACATCCCTCCATTCACCGTTGATGCAAATGGCAGAAGCTTTCATGGCGAATTTCTGAGTATCGCGATTTACTTTTTGCAACAACTCACCGCCCATTCCGAAAGCAACGTTATCCGCACTCAAACCGCGTCTTTTCATCTCGGCCAAAATGGCTTCGATAGAAGTAGCACACACACCATCGCCCTGAATTAAACGCACGCAAGCAGGCAATACTTTGTAGCCTCTGGTGTTGGTGGTGTAACCAAACTTCGCCATCAAACGCTCAATCGCTTCGGGCACTATTTCTACCGGTTCGCCAGAGTCCGGGCGCACAACCAAAGTGCCCCCCATGGTTTCCACTTGGGTTTTCAACTCGCCGCCCCAGAGGTTATCAATCGCATTCCAGATATCGTAAGAATCGCTGACCACGGCTACGAACTTATTCTCGCCACCACATTGCTTGAGCATATTGGCGTAAGCCGCCGTTTCACCTTCACGGCCCCAGCTGGTGATGGTGCTGTGCTCAGCGGCAGGAATAGAGAAACCAGCCATATCTGCACTGTAAAAACGGCGCGCGGCAATCAAAGCAGAAAAACTGTCGGTACCCATAAAGTTTACGAGGTGTGCCAAACCGCCAATCGCTACGGTCTCTTCAGAACTGGCACCGCGCGCACCGAAATCGTGGAGTTTAAAAGGCAAGCCGTTGAGGTTATCGGCGGTTTCATCCAGGTAACGGGCAATGATGTTCTGGCAGGCTTTAGATACGGTCGCCACGGTGGTTGGGTACCAAACTGCGCGCAACAGCGCAGTTTCGATATAGCTGGTCAACCAGGCGCAGGTCGGGTCGGTGTTAATGACTTGCACCAACACATTACCGGTTGGAACTTCGGTACCTTCCGGTACAGCTTCGATTTCTAACGGCAAGTAGCCATTGTGAGCAGTGAGGATGTGCATCCAGCCATCACGGTTAAACGGTACACCGTGAGCAGCGCAAATCATTTCTGCCTCATCGATATCCGCCAGAGTGATCGGCTTGGTCAGGTATTGCTTGATAAACATCTGTAAGCCGAAAAACACCGTTGAGGCGTGTACACCACCGCGAGATTCGATATAGCTAGAGACAAATTCAGCCCCTTGCGGGTACTGAACAAAGTGAGAGGTTTTGTAAGAATCGGTGTTCAGAATCAGGTTTTGCATGATGGAAATCCTCCATTCATCAGGGTTAAGCACCGGTCTATCCAGCGCTGTTAAGGTATTCATTCAGATTGTTTGGAAGCAGTTCCTGCGCCCATGGATATATAGTGGCAAATGGACACTAAAGTGTCAACACATTTATTGGCCTTTTGACACTATTTATATTGCGGGAGATAAAACTGAGATGGGGATTGGTTTATAAGGTATGAAGATTGAATAAGGTGTCTGCAACACCGTGGATATTTTCGTATTTTTGCACAAGGCCCGCCCAGTGACCTGGGATGCCCGTGCAGCCATAAAATGCCCCGGCAATTTGCCCACAAATAGCAGCGGTAGTATCGGCATCATTACCAATGTTTGCTGCAAGCAAAATGGCTTCTTCAAAACTTTCTGCCTTGTGAAAACACCAGAGGGCAGACTCAAGGCTTTCTATGACATATCCGCTACCGGTTAATTGCTCATAACTTTTTTCTAGATATAAGCCCGATGCAATTGCACTGACGCTGGACGTTGTTGGCTGATAAAAAGTAGCGAGCAATTCCTCTTTATTCCGAGCGGTCATTGCTGCTACCAACAAGCTGGCAAAATATTTACAGGCATCGATACACTCCGCAGAACCATGAGTGGTTCTCGAACTTTCTCCGGCATAGCGAATTAATTCAGCAGGCTTGTCGCGATAAAAAATGGCGATGGGAGCCAAACGCATCAGCGATCCATTGCCAGAAGATCTTTCATCAATTGAACCGCTAAAAGGGTTTCCGGTTTTCATGTAGGCGTTAAGTGCGGTAGCCACGGTAGCACCAATATCGAAACATTCGCCGGTGCTGCTCATATATCCGTACTGATACCAATTGCAGTACCGATTCATTTGATCGACGGGATCAAAACCATTTTTATGAAGGAGGCTGTGGGCAAGACACAGAGCCATAGAGGTATCATCAGTCCATTGACCAGGCAACAAATCAAATGGTCCACCACCAACCATATCGGTTATGGGTTCAAAAGTTCCACGCTGACGAAACTCCAGTGTGGTCCCCACAGCATCACCAACAGCCAGACCAACCAAACTGCCTTTTGCTTTATCGAGCAAATCCATACCAAATAAACTCCTGTTATCGATACTCGCCGATAACTTCAATTTTTCCCACGATGTTTTTATTTAACTCTTCAAGATCAACAGCAGGAATCCACCACTCCGTTGCATTTGCTCCACCCACTTTCTGAATTGGGTAGCGATCCATAAATGATTTTTTTACCCAAAAACGCGTGACATAGCCAGCACCAAAATCGGTGATATTCCATTGAGTCAGCGCAATCGCATAAGCCTCATTGGTTACAGGATAAAATATATCCTGGTCTGGCAAACGTGGAGGCCATTGTGTATAGCCTGAAGCAGCAACCAGATCCAGTTCTTTTTGGCCGGTGGGTCTAAAGCATTCTGTAAATGAACCCATGGTTATTCTTTCACATTAAAGTAGATAATTTTTACTGTTTAACTTTTATGCCTCATGGCTTCTGCTCATGAATAAGAGAGGCCAACTGTAAAATGTACTCTTTTTCTTCTATAGGAATATTTGGCATATTATTTACGCCGTTATAAGCTCCCCATATCGCACCAGCCATTGCGCCTATTGTGTCAACATCACCTTTAAGTGAAATAATAAATTTCATTAATTCCTCAAATTCACAGTGAATAAATCGCATCGCTATATAAATAGCAGTGATGACAGATTCTTGCGCACTCATTCCGTTCCCAAGTTTCTGCACAACTGTTTGATTGCTAACTAAGTCGTTATTTAACCATGCACTGGCCAAACCAAGCTTTTTCTTAAATGTTGTGGTGTTACAATGCTCGTTTAAGTCATTCCAAAAGCTATCATCAAAATTTCTTTTCAGTGCAGAAGATATTGCCAAGCTTATTGCGATAGCCCCATCAATCGCTAACGGATGAGCATGAGTTATTACTGCTGCTTTCCGGGTCTCATCAAGTAAGCGATTGACATCTTTGTGGAAGAACAGTGCAATAGGTGGCGTCCTCATTGCAGCACCATTACCAAAAGATCCATCTTTAAACTGCCTGGTACTTGCGTTTTTCCAATCACGTCCAGCTTTGATAGCCTTAAGCACTCTCACCGTACTCGGGCCATAGCCGCGACTCCATTTGTAACTGTGCGCAAATTTATTCGCCAGTTCAAATTGATCAATGGTTTTATATTTCAATAAAATCCGGGCCACATCAATTGACATCTGGGTGTCGTCTGTCCATCGAGGAAGGCCTTCAGAATTTTTACCAACAACCTTCCAAACAAACCGCTCAATTGGACCGCCCTCATAAGGTGCGCCAAGTGCATCTCCCAAAGCAAGACCAAGTAAACAACCTTGATACTGATTAATAGTGTTTTGCACTTTATTATTTTCCATTTATGCGAGGGCTTATTAAGATTTTGGTGAATAAATTCTTTCAACAGGCGTTAGTAACTTTTCCAACGAGTCAATGTTATTCCGTTGTTCAGCTACAAAATCAGTAATATCTTTTATATAGATTAGCTCTGTAGTTGCATATCGCTTAAGCGTTTCACCACGCAAACCAAGCTGGATTGCTCGACGTGTTACAGAAGCGCCTTTCGGATCATGATCAGGATCCCATTGCAATCTTACATCTGATACTTCAATCGCGCGCTTCCAGTCTTCTTGGGATGAGAATTCACTATTTACAAATTGGGAAGGGACTGCACGCGCTAAAATTTCATCGAAGAATGATTGTTTTAGGCGAATCTCCAGTATTCGCTCTTGCCCTTCTTTAGTTGCCCATCCCGCACGGTACATCATCCACAGGAAATTGGGTTTTATCCAACTCATTCTATTAACGCTAAACTCTCCACCAAATTGTTGGTGCTTTACAGCGTAGTCAGCAATAGCAGGTCTATATGCCTGATAGACAGAGATAGAACTTTCATCGTAATTTGCCAGAATATGCTGACCTTCACTTGGCCATATTTTTTCTTGTTCTTTGTATAATTTGTATTCCATGTAATACCTTAAATAATTGTTTTTATTTGATCCCTTGTTTTCATTAACGCAAAACCCAGTAGGTTTAAGCCTTGCCAAAGGGTGGGACTTTTTACTCTCTCATCCGCCTCAGCTAATCCAATACCCCAGATGCCATCTACCGGGCTAGCCTCAACGAGTATTTTTGATCCCGTTGATAAAAGGTAGTTTTTTAACGGCTCGTTTTGTGAAAATTTAGCAAGATTTCCTTTCACAACGATATCAAAGCGCTTTTCATCCCAAATATCACTTAAAAAGCCCTTAACTTTTCTACCCAATGATTTTGCTTCATCAGGAGTCTCGGCTTCGATAATCTTTTGATGGATATCTGAATCACCAAATAATTTTGCTTTTTCTGCCATCATAAAATGCTCGGCAGATTTGTATTGAACGGAATCAACCACAAAACCGGCGGGAAACCATTGGCTAAAGCAACTCTTGGTAATATTGCTACCCGATTGTCGATGCCCCCAGAAAAATACATATTCAGGTTTACCTCCCTGGTCGATGAATTTTTGCAGAGACTCGATTGAGTGAATGCTCATTAAACCGCCCCTAATAAATCCTGAATAATAAAATAGTGATCTTCAAACATTTGCTGCGGATCCAATTCGCTCAGCGGAATCCATTTCGCTGTTTTTGCATCATCGCCACCTTTGACTTTAGGCAACTCTGCATTCGGCTCCAGCTCAATGTAAAACGCATGGGTTATTGTGCGACCACGTGCTGACCTGTGAGGGTCGTCATATACTTGGCTGCGTTTGATTGATCCTTTCAATACCGGAGCTGGCACTTTTAATTTGGTTTCTTCACGCAATTCACGCAAACAAGCATCTTGTAAACGCTCTCCTTGATCCACAAACCCACCTGGAAGCGCCCACAAACCTTTACCCGGATTTGCACGGCGCTCAATCAATAATACGTGACCTGATTGCACTACCACGGAATCGACAGTGACGAACGTGGGTGCATAAGGTGCTGCTTTCCAAGCTTCCTGATACTTTTTAATAAACAGAACTTCATCGCGCACCTGTTGATAGCCATCATTTTTTTGCGCAAATTCAATCAAGTATTTGGCTACAGCATCTGGCAATACTTCGGTACTCACCATGCTATTAATCACCTGCTGGGCATCACCAACAAAATAACCTTCACGCACAGGGGTTGCGCTAATTGCGCGATGATTCTCAATGCTGATGCTGTGCCATTGGGGAAACAAATTCAGGTAAAAACCCGTTTGATCTTTCTTGTGGCCAATCAAGGCAATTTTCGCCATACGATGCGGTGTTGCGTGATGCGCAGTCACCAGCCCGTTCACTGTTGATTGCACATTGCGAACCCAAATTTCATCGTTGTAAGGCACATCCATTAATGGCAAACATAAAAGTCTGTTATTGTCTTCCTGGCTCAAGCAGGCACGCACCATTTCTTCGCGCTCTTGATGAGTCCAGGCGTTGCGCGTATTACGTGGTTGCCACGCGGAACCAATTAACAAGATTAATTTATCGGCTTGCTTTAAGCCTTCCTGTACTACTTTCAAATGACCGGCATGAAATGGCTGGAAGCGACCAATAAATACAGTGAAATCAAATGGACGTGTCATATCGCAAGACCCTTGCTGATGTGGATGACCAAAAGTCTGTCTTCTGGTCGTTAATTTATTCATGCCTAAATCATAGTTTTCTTGCTATGAACAAGCGGCAGGCATATTATTGGCGTATTGCCACTTAATTGACAACCCCTTTCCTGATTTTTTATTTGGATGCACCGATCAACTATGTTTACGTCCGAAAAAGAGTATCTCAAGCATTACAACATCCATGACTATGATGTGCCGTTAGTATCCGTGGATATCGCCATCTTCACCCTACTGGATGGCAAGCTACATATTTTGCTGGTCGAGCGTGCAGACTTTCCCCAAAAGGGCCGATGGTCATTACCCGGTGGATTTATTAATCAGCAGCAGGATAAAGACCTGCACGCAACGGCGTTGCGCAAGCTCACTGAGAAAACGGGTGTAAAAACGCCGCACCTTGAACAAGTGGCCACCATCGGCAATGCCAAGCGCGATCCACGGGGATGGTCGGTAACGGCGCTCTACATGGGATTAATTCCCTATGCACCCACCGCCGATTTTATTGAAACCGTAGCCGACGCTCGCTGGTGGCCCTATGAAGTCGCCATCAAACAAAATCTCGCTTTTGATCACATTGAACTCGTTACCCAAGCAAGAGAAAGGCTCAGAGTTAAAAGTGGTTACACCGTTTTGCCCGTGTATGTACTCAACGCACCATTTACCTTGACCCAACTGCAACAAGCATTTGAGGAACTGCTGGGTACTGAAATTGAAAAGAAATCTTTCCGTCGCCGTATTCAGGCAGCAGATTTACTCGAAGAAGTCGGTGAAGGTTTACCCGAGGGAGGGAGAGGAAGAATCGCGGCCTTGTATCGCCCCAAAAAAGGCAGCGAACAACATGCGTTTATCAGGGCATTTGGTGGAAGCGAGGAGGATTAACAATGAGTACACGCACTAGTCTTACCCATCCGCTAATTATCAATACCATACCGGTTTCGGCCGGAGAGTTAGGATTGACCTTTTGTCCGGGAAAAAAACAGCCCAACGCTATGACCGGCTCATGGGATCGCGATATGACGTTGGATATCGCCACCATCAAATCCTGGGGCGCTGACGCAATTATTTCGTTGCTCGAAGATTTTGAGTACGAAGAACTTCAAGTTCCAGAATTACCTGCCGTTTATCAGCGAGAATTTAAAACTTGGTACAACCTTCCAATTCAGGACAAAAATGCACCTAACCCAAGTTGGCTGGAAAACTGGCTATCAATTCGGGAGCTCATACACGCTCAGCTCAATAGTGGCGAAAAGATTATGATCCACTGTAAAGGTGGTTTTGGTAGAACCGGTACTGTTGCTGCGATGATATTAATGGATTTCGGTTATTCGGTTGTCGATGCGATTGCTGAATGCAGGAAGGCGAGAGAGCTATCGGTTGAAACATTAGTTCAAGAACAATTTTTATTAGATTACTCGCAAATCGAACAACGAAATGCAAGTAGCGAAGCTTAAGTAACTTATAAACATCAAATGGATTTAGCTAATCTATGAATTACAAAGAATATATACATGGTTACATGGAATGGGCAGCTGGAGGATTAGCTGGCGCAAGCTTGGCGCTCTTTATTTTTGTTCCGACACTATCGAATATACATTCAGATCTTCAATCCTATTCCACCTTTGCATTTGTGGCTGCACTCCCTTTTTTAACATTCGCATCAGCTTTAAGCAAAGAAATCAGGTACTTAGAAAGAAGTTCAAGTAAGACGCATAATTATCATGGTTTGATGATTGCGATTGGTCTAATAAGTTTTCTTCTTGGCATGGTTACACTCTGCTGGGCAATCAATTTTAATTTAATGGCTTGCTTTTTAGTTGCAGTGCTGGTCGCTTTGCTCTTATACGCCCGTGCATCCAGAGCTCTGGATAGCTCTAAAATCCGCGAAAAAAAATCCAGATAGCTGGAGTTTAGGCCTGGATAATCCAATTTTAATACGTCCTGTTCATGAATAGTGATAAGTAGCCTACTAACGGATGTAAGGTACATATCTGCATGATTTTTTTTCGTGCAAATGATACCTAAGTATGCTTTTGTACAGCTTATAGTTCCTGCTCCTTAATCACCCATGGAGTAACTGATGGAAACAATTCTTAGAGAAAGACGTCAATACAACATCGACCATGACATATGCCGTAGTGAAAACCTGGTTATTGATCGTTTACTTGCTCGTGCTTTTGAAATGACAGAAATTCATAAAGAAATTGCTGGGAAACTCACACACAATCAGCAAGTTCAACTTTGGGATGCCCTGCTTTCTGCATCTACGCATTGGAATCCAGATAACTCTCGCAGTCTACGCGAAGATCAAAAGACATTGGTTAGCCTAAACAATGATATTGCTAGCTGTGCCCGACAACTGGCAGAGCTGATGGAGCGGCGAGATAACTTGACTGAAACGACAGGCTTCAGTGCATATGATGACTACTCTATTGCCAAATGGATAAAACGAGCCGCAGAGCATAATTGGCATTATCGTAGCCATGTAAAAGATCAGTTTGAGAGCTTAGTTAGACGTTATGATCTCAAGTATTGGCCAACAACGGTTGAGCTGGTTACTGCTATTGCTGACTTTGCCGACGAAGCCGAAGTGGTTGCCACCAATGATTGGACTGAAGAACTCCTCGCATCACCAAAGTGCTCAAAATCAGATTATTTGCGTGTGATACTCAAAGCTGTAGATGACTTCAAAGAACACGGTGAACACAGTCATCGTCTTCCAAGCAACTTTCGCCTTTCTGACAGAGCTACAGCGACGTTTATAAATTGCTCACTAAACTTCAAGCCAGATGAAATGGTTACTACTGAATATGTTAAGCGCGCCAGGCAGAACATTCGCGACAGAAGGGAAACTTAAGCACGGTCACACTGAAAGATCAAATTCAAAACAGGGTTGCTTGCCGAAGATGACCCTCTATAAACGATGACGGTTTTAACAGTTTTATCATCCAAACAATCCCAACTGATTGGGCGACAAAGTAGGAATAACTCAGCTCTATCCTATGTCATCGCCTCGTTTTTTATGGTGAAACAACCCTTTAATAGATAACGGAAGGAGTGATTCTTACATCAGACGCAATGAACATGAGCTCATATAAAAATGAAACGCCAATTGTCGAATTGGTGCTATTTACCAAAAAATAAATACAAAGGATTAACAGTGATCAAGACTTTTAAATCAGTGAAATTACGGCGTAAAATCAAAGTCTCTTCTGGCATAATTTTCGCCTCGGCCACGGCTCTCGCCACATTCATTACAATTTATCCGCCACTGGGTGAGTCCATCGGTGATTTAGTAGATAGAGAAATAAATGAATTAAGAATTATTGAGGCAAATTTACACCCCAGAACAAAGTTTTTTTTTGACCCTCGGATCAAAGATTTTATTGAGGTTGTTGAGGTACGTTTCACACTGAAAAACTTTAGCAATGATGAAATACTAATAACCTCAATGGAGGGAAAGCTAGTCGGTTCATCCTCATTGAAGTTTGCAACTGGCACTATAGGTGGATTAGTAAATGAACCGGAGAAGAGCTCTACATATCATTTAGCTCCTGGCGAAGAAAAAGAAATAGTTTTATCTGATGGCATAAAACTAAAAGGCATTACACCGTTTTTTGAAAATTATGAATTCCAGAGCGAGTTCTTTTCACAAACAGGTAGCTTTGCAATGGTACATGACTTGCGCTGGATTGCACGACTTAACGATCAATTCTCGCGTTTGTATGGCAAAGATGCATCCGTAACCATTAAGCTATTTACAGGTTATAAGGATTTAGTTAAAAGTCATCATCTAAAATTTTCAGAAGGACAGGATCTATTCGATAAATCAGGAAAACTGCAGCACGACAAATTTTTGGGAGCCATAAGGTATCTTCAGGATAAAGATAAGTGTGAGAAAAAAATGCAAGGTTGCAATGGGATTATCTCTGATAGCACTTTTATCAGATAGCATTTCTTAACACAAAGAGGCGGTGAGATTGCTTTACGCGTTTCTACTTAATCAGACATAAAGTTGAGAAAGTTAAAACTATCATTTCTTATCGATGGTGTCGCTCGATTTAGAATCCGGCTGAGTATCATGACTATCGAAATTGTCTGGCGAATACGTAAGTGACAAGTCCAAAGGATCGGCTGAGAAGAAAGCGTCACCTGCTTTACGGGTTTGCGGAGAAGAAATACGTACTAGTAGAGCGGCAAATTCATCTTTCATATCGGACACAGTAACCACCTTTTTAAGGCAGGAAAATGATTCAATAATTGCAGCAAAAGAGGACAATTCACAAGCCGCAGCACTATCATAGCTTAGCCACCGATTGGCTACAAAGATCAATTAATTCTCAAAAGCAACTTACTGTTATCAAGTATTTTTATAAATTAACCCCCATCATAAGGCTTCATTTACTGGTTTTTACGAGCATGATGGACATGATCGTTTTAGTTGTTGAGCGCCATTGAGAATAGGCCCTTCATTTGATTTGTACGGCATACATTTTAATGTCGTTGCTGACCCGAGCCACTACGTTAGAAATTTAATATTTAAGGTATCAACCATGCCTTTACCGTTCTTTTAACCTGATCAGCCGCGTGGACTGGACTTAGGGTCATGACTAAACACCGAAACCGGAAAGGTGTTACCAGGTTGCTTTGACCACCCAGTAGCCCAATGTAATAATCTGTGAACTAGATGACCCAAGGCTAAAAATGAATTTCCTAGAGAACACCCACTACCTTTTGAGCGCCAAGCTACTGCGTGAGAAAGTACCTTCATTTGAAGAATACCCGTTTAATCTGGAAGTGGTACGGAATTTCGAATCATTGGAGTTTCACCCCAAAGTTACATTCATTATTGGTGAAAATGGCAGCGGGAAATCTACTTTGCTCGAAGCAATTGCAACCGCATGGGGTTTTAACCCGGAAGGAGGAACAAAGAATTTCAACTTTGCCACACGCTCGTCACATTCCTATTTGCACGAATATTTCCGATTAGTCAAAAGCTTCAGGAAAGCAAAAGATGGTTTCTTTTTGAGGGCCGAAAGTTTTTATAACGTTGCAAGCAACATAGATCAACTTGATGAAGAACCCGCATTTGGGCCACCTATCAAAAACTCATATGGCAGAAAGTCGCTGCATCACCAATCTCATGGTGAATCATTTTTTTCATTAATGACGCATCGTTTTGGTGGAAATGGGCTTTACATCCTTGACGAACCCGAAGCTGCACTATCTCCGACCCGCCAGATGGCGATGCTGTCTCGCATACATCAACTGGCTGAACAGGATTCTCAATTTATTATTGCCACTCATTCCCCCATTATCCTTGCCTATCCACAGGCAAGGATATATGAGATCAGAAATGGAATATTGTACACTCGCGAATACACTCAAACTGAACACTATTCAATTACAAAAAGTTTTCTGAACCATTATCAGGAAATGACGAATCAGCTACTTAAATAAAAGCTAGCCCAATTTATATGGCCTCATTTCAGGAAATTGATTGTAAACATGTTCCTCACATGTGTTCACAAGCTCGCCCATCGCCCCTGCAATAGACAGCCTGACCTTCACAAAATCATCCTCATCAAGTTCGCTTTTTAAATTGAGCAGAAGTTGATTCAGCTCTTGAATGGATTTCTGACATTGTTCATAAATAGCGACAGAATTATTTTTGTTAATAGGCATTACTTTACTCCCAAGCAGCCAGCTTTAGACAAACAATCAGAATAACATTTTTGGAAATTCATACTTTGGAGATCACTGTCGGGCAATATTCCAGAACATTCTGCCGCGCAGTTCGTCCGAGCCTTTTTGCATTTATCAGGATCTTCATTATTTGGGGGGCATTCCGTTTCAGAATCATCTTCATTTGGTGACGCATCATCGTCATCAGGACAAACCCACTGAGCAATCATATAACCAGTACCACTTCCCGCAGCTGCACCTGCTATCCCACCAAGCTGTGAACCACCGGCTGCGCCAGGAATTGCACCAACACCGCCCGCAAATGCGCCGGCAAACCCGCCGCCTAAAAATCCACCTCCGTAGCCAATTGCACCACCAACTGTCGCACCTGCTGCAGTGTAAGTCAGAACACATCCTTTATTTGGAGCCAATCCAAGTGGATCAGAATATTTGAGTGGGCTGCCTTGAACGTAAGCGTAAGTATTAATCCCACCTTGCAGGCCGATTGGGTCGCTTTCTATGTAACGCCCAATACTCGGGTCATAATCCCGAAAGTAGTTGTAATACAAACCCGTTTCCGAGTCGACATATTGCCCGGGGAATCGGCTGAATACTTCGATGCTGTTGTTCTGGTTTGCAGCGAGCTTTCCAAAAGGTTCGTAATCACCCATCCACACCACTTGCTGGCTTTGGTTGGTAATCACCTGGGGAGTGTTCAGATGATCGTTGTGAATGTAATACAGG
>DATJLF010000108.1:0-4059 GCA_035490715.1 Cellvibrio sp. | reverse complement strand
TCTGCAAACATATCCTGCACATTGTAAATCGGGCCCGCCGGTACGCGCGCAGTGTCCAATAATTGCAAAATTGCATCGGAATCTTTGCTCATACACCATGCAGCGAGCGCATTATCAATTTCCTGTTCGTGCCGGACACGGCCCGCGTTGTTGGCCATACGCGGATCTCGGGCCATGTCCGGATGACCTGCCACTTCCATCAAGCGTTGAAAAATAGAATCACCGTTGCCGCCAATCACAACATATTTTCCATTTTTACAGCGATAGGTATTGGTGGGCACTATGCCGGTCACCGTAGTTCCGGAAGGCTCACGAATAGCACCAGCACCCGAAAACTCCGGTACGACGGCCTCCATTAAATTAAACATGGATTCGTAGAGAGCAACATCCACCACCTGGCCTGCATTGCCTTCATTGCGCTCACGCTCCAGCAATGCCAATGCGATACCCAGCGCGGCGTGAATACCGGAAATCGTATCGCCAATACTTAAATTAGGGCGAACCGGTGCTTGATCAGGAAAACCATTCACGTAGCGAAAACCACTCATGCCCTCACATACCGATGCAAAACCGGGCTTACTGGCGTACGGCCCCGTTTGCCCATAACCGGAGATGCGCGCGTACACGATGTGTGGATTTGTTTTTTTAATTTCTTCCGGCCCCAACCCCCAGGACTCCATAACGCCGGGACGAAAATTTTCGATCACGACATCAGCACTGTTAATTAATTGCCGTGCAATTTCCTGCGCTTCTTTTTTCTTTAAATCCAACGTAATACTTTTTTTATTACGACCGAGGCTACGCCACCAATGCGAAGTACCATTTTCCAACACACGCCAACCACGAATCGGATCGCCTTCCGGCGGTTCAATTTTTATAACTTCCGCACCGAAATACCCGAGCATGCAACCGGCAAAAGGACCGGCAAGCAACTGTCCAATTTCGATAACGCGAATGCCATCCAACGGACGACGATTTTTTTCTGGATTTTGCATTATGTATTTCCTTGCGGAGTAAGTACCGGCAAAAGATGAACTATGAAAGACCGTATGAGACATGGATGCCGATTCGAGCCTACAGGGACCTATCACGGCGAGTCTTGTTAGTTCATCCGCGCCTGCGGGCTTCACTCCAGATTAAGAATAATTTTCCCAATATGCAGATTCGACTCCATCCGCCGATGCGCATCGGCAACTTGTTCAAATGGAAACACCGAATCAATAACCGGCTTTATTTTTTTCGCATTGAGCAGCGGCCAAACTTGTGCCTCTAACTGTTGCGTAATAGTTGCCTTCGCAGCAGCAGATTGGGCGCGTAACGTAGCACCGGTTAACGTTAAACGTTTTAGCATCAATGGCATTAAATCGATGTTCACTTTATTGCCATTTAAAAATGCAATATTGACGATTCTGCCATCTTTCGCCGCCGCAGAAAAATTACGCTGTATATAATCACCACCGACCATATCCAAAATAATATTCGCTCCCTGCCCCGCTGTTAATTCTTTAACGACTGCAACAAAATCCTGTTCACGATAATTAATTGCGCTCGCGCCAAGCGCTGCCATTGCTGCGCACTTTTCTGCAGACCCCGCCGTAGCAATAACGGTTGCCCCGAACGCATCCGCTAGCTGAATCGCACAGGTGCCGATGCCGCTACTTCCACCGTGGATCAATATAACTTCACCGGATTGCAAATTCGCGCGCTGAAACAGGTTATGCCATACCGTAAAAAACGTTTCCGGTAATGCCGCCGCTTCGCTATAAGAAAAATGTTGCGGAATCGGTAAACATTGCGATGCCGGTGCGAGCGCATACTCGGCATAGCCGCCACCATTTACCAATGCGCAAATTTTATCGCCCACCTGCCAACGAACAACCTCGCCACCGCAGGCAATAATTTCACCCGCCACTTCCAGCCCAAGGATTGGCGATGCATCCGCCGGCGGCGGATATAACCCCTGCCGCTGGAAAATATCCGGACGATTAATACCGGCGGCACAAACGCGAATTAATACTTCGCTGGAAGAAGGCGATGGAATTTCACCATTGTTGATGGATAACTGCGATGCATCGCCGGGATTTCTAATAGAGACGTATTTCATGGTTCGAGACGTTGAATTAACCAAGATCCATCGGTTTGCAAACTGTATTGAAAACGGTCGTGAAGACGTGCGGCGCCACCTTGCCAAAATTCTATTTGATGGGGTTTCACTCGAAAGCCGCCCCAAAAATCCGGCAACGGCACTTCGCCTTTGGCAAATTTATTTTTCATCGTTTCAAATTGCTGCATCAACAACGCGCGCGATGAAATAGGTTTGCTTTGCTGTGATGCCCAGGCACCCAATTGGCTATCGCGCGGACGAGTGACAAAATACTTCAACACTTCTGTCGCCGATAATTGTTCAGCTACACCGCACACCTTTACCTGCCGCTCCAAAAAATACCAGGGAAAATGCAAACTGATTTTAGGGTTTTGTTTTAACTCCTGCGCTTTACGACTGTTCAGATTTGTATAAAACACAAAACCTTTTTCATCCATGTGTTTTAACAACACAATGCGTTGCGAGGGTTGACCGGTTGCATCAACCGTTGCCACCGTCATCGCATTGGGATCGGGAATTCCGGACTTAATGGTTTGCTCCATCCAGCGATTAAATTGCTCGAAAGGACTGGCTGCCAAATCATCAACATCCAAACCACCTTGCGTGTATTCACGCCGGAAATCTTCCAATTTTAATTCCATAGGCCACTCCACAAATTCATCAATCAAAGTATCGACAACAAAAATGAAAAAGGCGCTGGATGAAGCGCCTTCTTGCTACGCCGGGTTGATGATTATTCTAACCCATGGCGATACCAATGCCGGAGCAGTCCGTAAGTCAATGCACTACATACGATAAAGCTCAATGCTCCATGCCACTCGGCACCAGGGTAAATTGCGTGCATTACACCTACTTGGCGCAATGCCAATTGAAAGCCAAACAACGCAATCACCACGCCCCATTGCTGACGGCGAATCAACAAGAACGTGATCCCGACAGTGGCAGCCGTCAACAGTTGCTGGCCAAGTAATACGGGAAATTCACGACTGGCAAGTGATGAACAACACAACCAAACCAGAGCCAGTGAGCCAATGAGCAATAACTTCCACGTCTTGTTAATGGATCTTGCCAGGCCCAACGCCAGCATCATTACAATGATCATTGGAAACATGCCTTTAAGACCATTGAGAATGGTGGTGGCCAATGGCCAAGCCGTTGCCCAATCGCCAGAGTAAGGAGCGGGCGCCCACACGGATGGCAAGACCAGCTCCAACAAACAACGGTAGCCACCCAAACCCAGCGCCAACACAGCGCCCAATAATAAGTCGTTTTGAAAGGTGGCATCCACGCGCGGTCGATTGCCGTGTATTGCCTGCGCTGCAAAAAAAGTAAACACCCCCATCACGCTAATCGAAATGGAAAAGCCGACGAAAAGCATGGCGACTTGTGCCCACCAACCCATGGTGGTTTGCAAACCCGCCAACGCGGGATCGATCCACAACAGAAACACCAACAATTGCCCTGTCACTACAATGCCGATCCACGGCCAGGCCGCTCGCACACTGAATTTAGGGGCCATCTGCTTGCGAAAAAAAAACAGGGCGGCGGAACCGAATAACAACAGCATGGCAACCATGCCGACGATTTTATACGGCTGTTGCCGTGAGTGTTCCTCACTTTCTGCGCGCTTCCATTCTTCCGGTATATCGACAGTGCGCACATAGCTGGTAATTTCATCACCCGCTATTTTGATGACGATGGCGGCACTGGCGTTGTTGTGGTGATAGGCATTTTTATCCAGGTATGTGACTACCCAATCATTACGTGCCGGGCGCAGGATTTCTTCTACCGATTTTTCCTCCAACTGATTTAGGTCTGACCATTGTTTGGCCGTTATCCAGGCCTGCGCTTTTGCAACGGCTTGTTCTCGCGTCAATTTTGCGCCTGCACGACCTTCAGGCAGACTGTGAACCAATTCGTGCAAACGACCATCCGGGTAAAGCCACACCTGCCAG
>DATJLF010000107.1:0-12617 GCA_035490715.1 Cellvibrio sp. | reverse complement strand
AGGGTAAGCACAAGAAAGTTGCACTTACGGCCTGCATGCGAAAAATGATGACCATATTGAATGCCATGGTGCGCGATAATTGCGAGTGGCAAGCTAACTAATTTTGCGTCGCAGGTATTGATTTTTTACCACAGTCGCTTGCATGGCATGCATAGCCCCCCAGTGCGCTCAGCTGTACTTGGAAGCACTAGTGCTCCGCATTTAGTACATGGAATTTTTTCACTCATTTCTATTCCGTGATTTCATAACAGTTTATTAAATTGCACCAACTATATAACCCGCCAAAATTTATTCAAACTAATTTGGTGTAATACCGTATAACTCCAAGAAGCAGATGGAGTAATAATAATTAAGTTCGTGGTAATTCAAAGGATTAACTATTAGCCCGAATTAACTATGGAGTTATACGGCGCAAGTAATCTCAATTAGTTACCACCACTCATCATATGGCCGAATGCCCGCTTTGGGCACATTACCGACCTAATCTGTTGCGGTTCGTAAACTCAGGCCAAGCGTCCCCACCTTAACCTACAGGTGTTTATTAATCTTCAGCGGATTATCTGGAGAAACGAACCAAAAAAATAATTAAAGATCATAACGACATTCAGCGCCAGCCTGAATTACAAGCGATTACCCCTCACATTGACAACCCCACCCTCATCCCCTAACCTGCCCGCGCTGCGGTAAATCCCGCAGTCGGGATTACGACCCCCGGCAATAGATCGGCACAAGATGTGTGAGCATCTCGTGTCCTCGCACAGCTTTGCCTGTTTGTTATGGCGGCTGGGTGGGGCCACCTTCGGGTGGGCCGGTGTGATCTGTTGCCGGTGGTCGTAACCCTGCTCAGTCCGCCCCCATGAATTACGACCTCATGTGGCGGTTGCACATAACAGATTAGCGAGATTTTTATTATGGATAATGTGACTTCTCCACCCGATTTACCCTCCGCTTGCGTTATAAAACTCAATAAATTTCAATATGCCGCTTACCGGCAATCCCGCTTGGAAATTCATACATCGCGCGGCCAATTTCTTACCAGAATTGCTCCGAGTATAAAAATTACGAATGACGATGATGCGATTTTTCAGTTGTGGTGCCAGGCAACATTACTGGAAGTATTGTTCGATCAAATCCAGATAAAGTTACCGCAGAAAACCATCAGCAGTATTGTGAGGATTGTTGATAGGCTTGATGTGCATATTAAAAAACAGATGTCGATGTAGGACGTAGATTGTTGCGGGCGCGTAGCCTACGCGCCCGTACTATTTTTGATCCAAAGCAATCACCTGATCATCATTCAAGGTGATGAGAAGGCATATCTGTTAACTCCCTGGTAACGATATTTTCAAACTTCTTTTTTTCGTCTTAAGTAACGGAAAATAAATGAACGGTTGTTAGTCTATTATTCAAGTCTCGACGAACACTTCGCGCATACCGGTTACCAGCGGTGCCGGGTTGGTTACCAAGGCATGAGATATTTGAACGTGGAAATTATTGGATGATCTGCCATTGATTCATTATTTACCCGTTGGCATGCAGCTAGCCCCCCCCTGCGCAGCCTGCCATCGCTCTGGTATATTCGATTTAAGTGAATAGCTTGTCACACTTTAAAGTTTACGATAGGCATCGCGACTTATAGATCAATGCCTATAATACTTTCCTGTTCCATAAGGAATATATCTGTCAGCCAATCAGCAGATGTGCAAATTATTCAGGTGAAGGCGAGATAATCATAAAATTTATAATTTGCCTTTTCTAATGTAAATTATGCGCTACCACGTGCGCCAAAATAGATTGTTATTGCTGTTGTTCAATTTGCTCGACCCCAAAAAACATTTTTTCAACTGCAGGGAAAAGTATGTCTAATCATTTGACGAATACACCCATCGATTTCAATCCTTCCGGATACACCTTACATGAGGAAATTGGCGAAGGTGGTTTTGGCAGGGTTCGCCGCGCAACAAACAACATTACGCGCCAAACTGTTGCGATAAAAACATTAAATCTTGATCCTGCATTCGACTCGGCTAAACGCAGGCGATATATAGAAAGATTTGAGCGTGAGACTTTATTGGGTAGTCGTCTGCATCATCCTAACATTGTGCGCTTACTGGACAAAGGTCAATGCGGAGACGAATCGGTTTATGCAGTCTTTGAGTACATTGACGGAGAATCCCTGAAGGATCGGCTGTTAAAATCTGGTCCATTGAAAGCGGAAGATGCCGCAGAAATTATGAGCCAGGTGCTTGATGCCCTTACCCATGCGCATGAGCAGGGCGTTATTCATCGGGATTTAAAACCCGCCAATATTATGTTGACGAGAGTTGGTGCAAAAACCCATGCGAAGATTTTGGATTTCGGCATAGGGGCATTACTGCATGAAGTTCAGCATAGCGATTACAAAAGTATTACGCTCACGCAGGAAATATTGGGGACGCCTTCTTACAGTGCACCCGAGCAATTAAGAGGCGAACCACCTACTCCTAAAACTGATCTCTACGTGTGGGGGCTGGTATTCCTTGAATGCTTGACAGGTGTTCCTGCTGTCTCGGGATCGAGTCTTGCATCCATCTTTCAAAAACAATTAGACCCCGCACAAATTCCTTTACCCCCGGCATTGGTCGGCCATCCTTCAGCGCATTTGTTGCGTCGCGTACTCGAAAAAAAAGTCAGCGAACGTGCAGGTAACGCACTCGATATTTACAAATCATTCTCCCAAATAAATTTCTCCAATGTAGTAGGCAATATAATTTACGCCAATCCAAGAACATCAGATAACGTATCGAATCACCATCCTCTCCAGACAGTTATTATCAAGGAAAACGTCTTTAGTTCAGGCCTAACAGAAAAAAAACACCTCACCGTAATGAGTGTCGTTTTACATTTGAATTCGCCAGGGGGTGCAATGAATGATCTGGAGGTGATGGATGCATTACATCGCGATCAAAAAATACAATGCATTGATACGGCAGGACAATATGGTGCAACGCACATAGGTACCCTTGGCAATACGTTATTGTTTTATTTTGGCTATCCAACCACCAGTGACAACGATTGCCGTTTGTGTGCGAGGGCCGCACTGGAAATTATCAGTAAAATAAACAAGCAAAACGCCTTACGAAAGCACTCCCAAAAGGTCGAAGCCGAGGCAAGGATCGGTATCCATTCCGGCTTTATAACAACTTATCCGGATACCGTACCCGAAGGTGATACTGCCAATATAGCTATCACGTTGTCACATGCAGCAAAACCCAATCAAATTCTAAGCACGGAATCTTCACGAAAAATACTCGAGGGTTATATTGAATTTGAGCCATCGTCGGTAGTGAACCTGGGATTCAATAGCGAGGAAACCGCTTTATATTCATTAACAGGCGAACGTCATGCGGAGGCTTTCGGATTTTTACGTGCTAATCGTCGACATCAAAGTTTTATTGGACGAAAAAAAGAATTAGCCCACTTAAAAAATTTGCTGAACTCCAATAAAACTGGCGCAGTTCATATACACGGTGAGGCGGGTATCGGTAAGTCACGTTTGGTCCTCGAACTCAGGGATAACGCACGTAATCACACGCATATTGTTGCCCAATGCTTGCCTGAATATAAAAACAGCGCGCTGCATCCGATCATCGCAGTACTCAAATATAAATACTCACTGGATGCATTTGCGAACACCAATGTGATGAATCGCCTGGAACAAGTTCTTGTTGAAGTGTATGGCGTTGCGGAAACCAGGTGCCTCCAGGTTTTATGTGCATGGCTAAACATAAGTTTGCCAGAGGACGTTATTCCAGCCGCATTATCGCCGGAAGAGTGGAAAAATACTTTGTTCAACGTCATCAATGATTTGTTGTGTCACAAAAGCACACTGAAACCAAGCGGTGCAAACTTAATTATCTTTGAGGATATGCACTGGGCAGACCCCACAACAATAGAATTTATTGCGCAATTTCTTTCCAGCGAAAGATTCCTGGAATCCGGCGACCTGTTCATCTGTACATCACGACAAGTATTACCGGAGGTGTTGCATTCAGTTATCCGTGAACAACTTGAAGTTCCAAAACTGGACGACAGTATGTCCGCTGAATTCATTTCCGCATTGCTTGATAATCAAACTGTTTCCAGCGATGTCATTAACGTGGTAAGCACGCGCACCGATGGCGTCCCTCTGTTTATCGAAGAATTGATCAATATGCTAAAGCAGAAAAATCTGCTTCAGTTTGTTAACGGTATGGTCAGCTTTGTAAATCGGGAGAAACTTGAAGAGGTGCCTGAAAGCTTGCGGGACTCACTGCAACAAAAGCTGGGGGCGCTCAAAAATGCAAAATACGTGGCCCAGTTAGCCTCCGCCATCGGTCGCGAATTTGATTACGATTTGCTGTTGCAAAGCGCGCAAAATGATGAAGCGTCAATGCAATCGGCACTCGAAGAACTAACACATGCCGAACTTGTTTACATCCAGCGTCGCGTTGGCGGCGACAGATATATATTCAAACACGCCCTGGTCAGGGACGCTGCATACGAAAGTATGCCCACAACACGCCGTCAGGAAGCCCACAAAAATATAGCGCGCTCACTGATAGCACGATATGGGGAATCACAAGATGGAGATTGGGCATTGCTTGCCATGCATTGTGCGGAAGCAAAGGAATTTGAAAATGCAGTCAAGTTTGGAAGCTCTGCAGCTAACACTGCACTGAAACGCTCCGCCGCAATCGAAGCAATTAACCAGGCCCTTAAAATCCAGGAATGGATAAGCCATCTTGATCGCGATGCTCAAGTAGATGCAGCACTTGCCAACTACAGTTTATTAACATCGGCATACATGGAAACTAAAGGATGGGCATCGGAAGAGGTTTTGCATTATTCCCAAGCATCTTTGGATCTACTTGAAAGCACCAAACGATATGATGAACTTGTATCCAGCCTTTGGTGGAAAATGCTCAATGGAATAGTAGGGGGACGCAGAGAAGGATTGAATAAGCTCGCAGTCGAAATGGAGGGATTGATTTCGGTTGTTAATGCCATAAATAAATCAGCAATAAAATGCGCTCAAGGGTTTTATCACTTTACCGAGGGTGATAGAACCAAGGCAATTGAAAACCTGGGCACGGCAATAGATTTTTATGATGTTGATGCCAATAAAACACACCAGCAATTATTTGGTTTTGATGTGGGTGTTTTTGCAAAGGCCACTATAGCGAGAGCATATGCCGATCAGGACAAACAGGAAAATGCTCTCTACTGGTCAAATATAGCAGTGGAAGACGCGAAGCGATTTGATCACATTCCTTCGATAGGCATCTCCCTGATGTATAAAGGTCTTGTTCAACAACATTATCAAAACAAAAGAGAGGCAGGGCAAGCAGCGCTGGAGTTAATTGATATCGCTGAAAAATACAACCTTCCTATCTATCTTGGATTTGGACAAATGCTCTACGATTGGTCTGTTAATGACACATCGAGAGCAGATGAAATTCTTCATCGTTTAAAGTCCGCAGGCTCAAAACACGGCCTCGGACATTTTCAATCATTTTATGCGGATCTGTACGCAGAGAAACATCAATACCAAAACGCGATTAAAAAAATTGACGAATGCTTGATGCTTGACCAAAGCATTAATGAAGGTAATTTTATCGCTTACCTTTATTATAAAAAGGCGAAATATTTATTTTTCACAGAGCATTCAGAGGCATTTTCTAATGCATTAACTTTGGCAGAAGATTTCGCACAAAAGCAAAATATCTTTTATCTATTAAAAGCAATTAAGGAAATAACGTTAAAGGAAATGCATCATTAATCATGTACCTTAAATCAAGGAGTTAAAAATGACAATCGAATCAAGGGTCAGTTCTGGAAATGTTCTTATGGATCTACGGATAGTTATTTTAAGAACTATTGCAAGCGTCTGGGAAGACGATAAGAAAAAGGAACATGATACGGTCCGACACAGATTGGTTAAGCTTGATTTTTCGCATTCTCAGATCGAGCAGTTTTCGGAAAGCAAGCATTTAAATAATAAAATGGATGAAAAACTGTCACTAAGGGAAATATTAATTAATCTTGAGCCAGATTTGTTAAATATTTATTTTGAAAGGGTTTATAACTACGTTAGTCCATTCACGTGCTTTGGAGTTAAATTCATAAATGGATCTGCGATATGGAATTATTATGGGGATGATACATGGACAAAGCCTGAAGGAGAAACAATTTCCCTAACACTGCCAAATTTCGAGAAAGATTGGAACTCCTATGAGAAAGCATGTTATTTGATGCAATTCTATAATCATTTTCCTAGTTTTTTTGGCACGATACGTAAAGATAGAGTTTCATCGCCATTAAGCCCGATCCGGGTATCGAATTTGGAAATTGATTTCTCTGGCAATGATTATAATTTAGGTGTTGCCGAGGATGATTTCCTCAGTTTCGGAGCTTTAATTAACAAAATTGTTGCGACTGCATGGCATAAGCATTCGTTTATGAAAACTATTGATTACGATATGTTTATAGCAAACGAACAACAAAAATTGAACAGCATTTCTGAAAAAGTGAATCCAAGGGAATTAGATGAGATTTACTATAAACATATAGTCCATATTCTCAAAACTCACTACGATTTTGATATTCCCTGGGCCTTTAATATAAAGTTTCAATTTGCAAGACAATACATGCCTTGCGAGATCATCGAACCACCAATAGATTCGAAATCTCCCTTTTGGACTGGTTCCGGAGAAAATTGGACCTGGTTTACGGCACAAGCTGGAAGACAGCTCATTCGAAATGTCGTATCGCTAGAAATTCCGATTGCACCTGACAACCAAGAAGAAAATGTGAGTTTGGCGTTAGCGAGATATAACCTTATCGGCCCAGCCTACCCATTCACCTGCTCCTGACCCAGGCTAAAAAATGTTAAATACAAAATTGCAGTGGCATCCCCAATTTATTAAGCACCTATTGCCTGATGGAAATACGCTGCTATTAAATGAAACAGATCAATACCTAATTGCATCCGATGAATTTTCGGAACTGGATAAAATCATCAAGGGAAATGGATTTTCCTCCGATTTTATTTTCAACGCCCAGGATATCGTTAGTCAGGTCCGGCGGATGCAAAGATTGGATGGATTATTTGCAGAGCAAATCCTTGCAGAAAACATAACGACTCTAGCGAATCAATATCATTTGATTGAATACAATAAAGCCGTTGTTACGTTGGAAACAAATGATGTCGTCGTACATTCTTTAAGTGAAGCGCCCTATTCCCTTAACACCTTGCTCGATCTCCTCAGTACGTTCATTATAAAACCCGCAGCAATAGTTATTATTGATGACTTTCTTGATCCTCGCCTGCAACAAATCAATCAGCAATTAATGCGTGAAAAGAAAAGCTGGCTGTTAATAAAACCAGCGGGAAAAACACCCGCTATTGGTCCACTTTTTTTGCCCGACAAGCAAAACTCACCTTGTTATGAGTGCATGCGATTTCGAATAATTCAAAACAATCCCGTCAGGGAATGGCTAATGCGCCTGGATGACGCACAAGATTTTTATCCTGTACCCATTTTGGTAGATCAGGAAAAAATTACCAAAGCATTAGAGTCTTTTAAGGAGTATTGCACCGATAAGCGCTTCAACGAAGATGCCTTATATAAAGCTCACATCTCATATGAGTACGAAACTGAAAGTATTCACATCCATTTGATACAACCCCGACCGCAATGCCCGTGCTGTGGCGATTCTGCAATGATTGCACGAATTCATTCAGAGCCAATTCGATTACAAGACTGCTTTCGTCATAAAACGTCCGACGGTGGATATCGTATCAATAATGCCGAGACCACTGTTGCGACCCTGAAACAATTCATCAGCCCGATTGCCGGAGTGCTCACCGATATAAGCGATATCACACCGGAATCAACACAACACCAATTGAGCATTTACCGCGCCGCTTATTTTCAGAATACGTTTAAAACTGATACGCCGACAGCAGATACATTTGTCCAATTGTCCTTAGGCAAAGGAATATCCAAACATCAAGCCATGGCGAGCGCGCTGGGCGAAGCGCTGGAGCGCCATGCAGCACAATTTACCGGTGAGGAAGCTACCCATTTCTCCGCAAGGAAAAATTTACCCGCGCGTGCTATTGCGCCCCATGAGTTAAACCCCTTTAGCCAGGAGCAATACCAACAATTCTCGCAGCGCAACAGTACGTCACTACTGGAACCCCAATGGGTTACCAAATACGAAGATGATATTCCGTTGCATTGGTTGCAAGGCTGGTCATTAACCGGCAACGAGCCAGTTTATTTTCCAGCGGCCCACTGCCTCGCTAATACGCCGTTCGCTGATCATGTTTACTCACTTTATAGCCATAATGGAAACGCCGCCGGTGTCACACTCGAAGAAGCAATATTACAGGGCGCACTGGAATTAATTGAACGCGACGCCGTTGCAATTTGGTGGTACAACCAAATCCCGCGCCCGGAAATTTCCGCGGAAATAATTCCCGATAATTATCGGAATACGATTTCAGCGACTCTGGATGCTGAATGGGAGTATTGGTTATTGGATGTCACCCATGATATTCCTGTTACCACGTGTGTCGCAGTAGGGCAGCATAAAATCACGGAAAAATTTGTATTGGGTTTTGGTAGCCACTTGGAACCAGCCATTGCCGCACAACGTGCACTGACCGAAATGTATCAGCTGATTACCATCAAGGATAAAGTGACTGGGCCATTTGAATTCAATAAAGTTTCTGCTCACCCGTTCTTAATGCCGAAACGCAAAACTGCTAAAAAAATCGCGCTTGATTTCAGTAATTACAGCGAAACCAACATCAAGAACGATATTTTATTCGTCATGGAGCTATTGAAAAAATCAGGCCTGGAATTGTGCGTAGTAAATTATTCTCGCCCGGAGCTACCGCTATACACCGTCAAAGTTATCGTGCCCGGCTTGTGTCATATGTGGCCACAGTTTGCCAATAAAAGACTCTACCAGGTACCCGTGGATTTGGGCTGGCTGTCGAAACCACTCAACGAGCCTGAATTAAACCCAATGAATTTGTATTTATAAAATGCGTAATATTCACTACGACAGTAATGAGAAAAGCAGCAGCCCACGACAGGTATTGTTATGTGGCGCAAAATACGGACAAGTTTATTTACCCGCGATTTACCAAAAGAAAGGGCTTGAACTTGCCGGGATATTAGCGCGCGGCAGCGATCAATCTATTCGGTTAGCCGAACAATATGGCGTTCCTTTTTATACCAGCATCGAACAGGTCGATGAGCCTATCGATATCGCGTGTGTAGCGATTAACGAAACTGCCGGAACGCCTATTGCCCGGCAATTACTCCACAAGGGTATTGCAACACTGATTGAACACCCAGTTTCAGGAGCGCACATTCAACAATTAATAGCTGCCGCTGAAAGTGCTGATACCCGCGTTCACATCAACAGCCATTTTGCGGAACTGCCGCCCGTTGCAGAATTTATTCGTCTCGCCCAAAAACTCAATCAAAGTCAGGCGCCGATTATCATCAACATTTGCTGTAATAGCCGCACACTGTTTTCGACAATTGATATTCTCATGCGTTGCTTTGGATTGATCCATGTAGAGGAATTATCGGTTTCCGCGCTAAACGATTATCGCAGCTGCACGATGCGATTGCACAGCGAGACCATTAAAAATGTGAGTTGTACATTGGCCTACCAACAATGGCGCTATGAAGAAGACAGCAGCCTTGATTCACCGCTCGGCCATCAGATAACACTGACCTACCCGCAAGGTGTGCTCCAGCTCGGCGGTTCATTCGGACCATGTATGTGGTTCCCTTTGCTTGCAGCAGGAGTTCCGCCTGAAATTCCCGTATGTCAGGCAACCGCTGCGAGCCGGGGAATTCCACCAACACTGCAAACCGTAATTGAATGGCGAAAATACGCTAACCAAAAAGTGCTGACGCAATTATGCCTGCCGGCAATTGAACAACCGATCCATTGTTCCTCAACTTATATGAGGCACTTATGCGACCTATGGTCCCGTTTATTTGCACAGCTCGGCACAATTACCATTGCAGAACCATTACATTTACCAAAACGATACTGGACACCGGAAATGATTCTGGAACAGGATCAAACTTAATCAGCGATACATAATTAACATCGTCAAACACATTTGAAGGAAGCACCATGGCAACCCTCATCAACAGGCAGACACAGGAAAAAATAATCCTTCGTGTGAACCACACTTTTGGTCGCGACCAACAAACCAACATCACCCCCTTACACAGTCCGAGCTCATCACGCAATCATGCAACTATTGTTTGGGATGGTGAGCATTGGCAAATAAAAGACTCCAGCACCAACGGCACCCTGCTAAACAGAACCCGCGCAGGCTACGGCACTTACCATGCATTAAAGGAAGGCATGATCATCCAGTTTGGAGAAGATCCCACCGAATCCTGGGAAGTTATCGATCTCTCACCGCCCATCACCTGCTTGATTCCCCTGCACCATTCTCTCCCCCTTATTCCCTTGCACGATGTCGAAATACTCGCGGTGGAAACCAAGGAAATTATGGTTTACCTGGGAGAGGACGGGCATTGGCACTGCGATGTGGATGGGGAAAGTTCTATTCTCCACTCAGGCTATAAAATAGGCGTCAACCAATTCCTGTGGCAATTTATTGATGCGCGCCCCGGTATAGCAACAGCATCTGTCGATCACACACCATCACCCGATGATATTCAATTTAATTTTGAAGCAAGCCAAAGCGAGGAACATGTTTCATTAAAATTGGTTGTGAACAATTCCACTATCGAATTCGGTGAGCGCAGCCATCATTATTTATTGTTACTGATGGCACGCCAGCGTCTGGAAGATCAACTGAAAGCGATAGACAACACAGAGCAGGGCTGGATTAAAAAGGATGTGCTGGTAAAAATGTTAGGAATGGCGGAACAGCATATTAATATCCAGATACATCGCTTTCGCAAACAAGTCACCAGTACTTTGCCGGGCTCAACCATATTGCACCAGATTATTGAACGCAGGCCGGGAGAGCTTCGGTTTGCGTATAGCAACATCACCATTAAAGGCGGGTTTTCGAATAAAAGCCTGGTGAGTTAATCTTCAATATACATCCTGCATTACAGCACCGATTGTTACGTCCGCGTGGTAATAATCGGTAATATATTTCAAACACATCGCCCAATATATTCACTCAGCCCCTCAATAAAAATATGGATGTTACCTCCATTGCAAGGCTCCAGGAGCCACGCAGCGAAGGAAGAGCCCATAAGTTGAGTGAATTCGATTATGCACTTGAGATGTAAATATTGCGGACAAGAATGGATTCGAATTCCACGTGTGACAGTACGAAAAGAACGCATTCCCCGTTGCAACGCCAAAGGACGCACAGGTTTGCCCTGCGTAGGGGAAAGATTCGACCCATCTGATACCTTCAGTAAACCTATTCGCCAGCGAAAAAAAGAAATCGCCCCCAGACGAAACATACAACCACCGGTTCAATTAAAAAAAAGTATCTCTCACCAGGGATTAAACAAGGCACCAGAAAAAGGTCGTTGTATGGTATGCGGCACACGCAACGGCATATCATTGATTTGTTCAGGTTGCGGACGCAGCTTGCCGGATTTTGTAATAATGCAGTCTCGCTCGGAAAGGGCTCGCCGCAAAATAAAAAAGTCCGTGCCAGTAAAAAATATCGCGAGCCTGAGGGAACAGTTTGATTCATTTTGCAACAATCATGGGATGGTTCAATTGTGGAGTCGCCGCGCCCTTAATAGCGCCTCACGTAGCCTGGTGTCAATCGAGCAAGCGCAAGCGGAGATGCGGAAGCTATTCCAGCCTATTTATCGCGCGGATAATCCCTTGCAGGAAGCATTACATATCATTCACTCAGGGCAATTCTCTACAATAAATATCATTGCCTTTTTTTCCTGTTTCCGTGAAATTTTTAAATTCCAGGTTGACAATATTATTCAGACCGGTCAAAGCCTTCATTATGATGTTCCTTTAAAACTGAGCTTTGGATGCTTCACAATACGCAACTCATTTGACTTTAGTGGAACCGGTACAACAAGACTGTACCTTGAAACGCGCGAATATATTTTAGATCCTTCCTATTCAGTGATTTGTAACCTGATAAAAATAATAGATAACGAAGCAGCTATCGCAGGTTTTCTACATAGATTCACACTCGGCCAACCAATGACTTCAGATGACTTCAGCTTCTTATCAAGGTCCATTAATATCTACATCAACAACAAGGACCTGTTCCAGGATCAAAGTGTTGAGCAGGGCGAATTTAAAGTTTTCGATAAACCCGAAAAACCAAAGCCTCATGATTACAGCGCACTGGAGTCACTTGATAGTAAAGGGAAAAGGCAAGCGACAATAAAGATCGGTGATTTTGTGGCGCTCTTATGGGGATTATTTTTTGTGGCAGAGGGTCGCCATTCACCCATGGTTGCACACTCCAATCTATTGCTTCTGGAACTGATAGCAGAGAATCGCTTGAATTTCTCAGATTGCCTGACTAACTTTTCACACCAAAAAGATGGGCAGAAGCACTTGGAGGCATTCAGTGGAGG
>DATJLF010000106.1:0-73908 GCA_035490715.1 Cellvibrio sp. | reverse complement strand
CTCCTAAATTGGTTAGCTTGTTGCCAGAATCTCATTTCCTTGAACGTTATAAAAATAAAGGTCCTATGGCAAATTACGTGAGTGATATTTCCATCAGATTGATTGTGAATGATAAAGCAGCTCTTGTAGGTTCTGCAGCATGGTTAATTAATAATACGCCTGCACTCAAAAGCGCTTGATTCATTTTTAAGATCACAAAAAATGCACCCTCCGGTGCATTTTTTTATTGTGCCCGCAAAATTTTTATTTGCTCTTTACTAAGGGTCCGGTCGAATCACGCACAATAATACTGGAACTCAGCATACTTGCAGGCAATTGAATTTCTCGTCCCTTCAATTGCTTCAATAATAAATCTGTGGCCTTCTTAGCCATTTGCCGAATTGGCTGACGAATGGTTGTCAATGACGGCCATATTTGGTGTGCGACTGGCGTATCGTCAAAACCCGCCACCGATAATTGCGCGGGAATTTTAATCCCCAGCTGATGCGCGACCATCATCACACCAGCAGCCATATCATCGTTTGCCGCGAAAATTGCTGTTGGCCGTTGAGCCTGTTGTAATAGTTTTTTCCCACACTCCTCGCCTGACTCAAATGAGTTATCACCTTGTATTACCAATTCCTTTAAAAGCGGTAAATCATTTTCAATCAACGCCGCTTTATAACCTTCATAACGCAATGACATAGCTCGATGATCCGGGTGCCCGCAAATAAAACCGATACGTGTGTGTCCCAAGGCAATTAGTTGACAGGTCATATCATAGGAGGCTTCTTCATCATTCGTCTCTACATAGGGTGACAATGATTTATCTTCCGTAGGCGCGACACGCACAAAGGGAATATTCATTTTTTTTAATGAAGTAATTACTGTCATGTTGTCAGATAAAGGTGGCGTTAACATAACGCCATCAACACGCTTCTCTAAAATCAAATCTGTAATTTCATTCAACACATTAGGATCGCGATGGATAGCGGGATGCACTAATAATTCATAACGTTGGGGACGACAAATTTCCAGCACACCTTCCTGGATATCCAATACATAGTGTGCACTTGGGTGGCCGTAAACGAGGCCCAACAGGTAAGAACGATTTCCAGCAAGGCTGCGAGCGGATTGGTTTGGACGATAGTCCAGTTCTGCAATAGCAGATTCCACCCGTTCACGCGTGGCAGGCCTCACATTTGGCTCATTATTCACCACGCGCGACACAGTTTTGATAGATACGCCCGCTAGCGCTGCTACGTCATCAATGGTTGCTTTGGCCACAGATTTAACCTCTGATTGAATTTATTGTTGCTATGTAATTTGATCGCATGTGAATCTCGCAGACCATTTGGGTTGTAGCCATTTTGCTAACAGGATTGTAATCGTGAAACAAACAATGTGACAGCTTTATAGCCTTGGATTATAGTACCGCCGCTATTTTCGCCAGAGTAATTGGATCAACCAACCCCGATACTGGCATTCATTTTTAAGACCATTACAACGACAAATCATTTATAACAACGAGGCAATCACTTTCATGCAATCATCATCCAACAAATATCTGCCAGCTTATGCGGCGGTAACGACCTTATTTTTCGCCTGGGGATTTATTACTTCTTTAATCGATCCACTGGTAGCAGCAGTTAAAGGAATTTTCAGCCTGAGTGATGTTGAAGCCCAACTTAGTGCATTCGCATTTTTTATTGCATACGGCATCATGAGCTTTCCTGCAGCTGCCCTGCTCTCGCGTTTTAAGTCAGTACCAACAATCCTGATCGCCTTGACCATGATGATTGGTGGTTGTTTGATTATGCTCGTCGCAGCAAATATTGAAATTTATGCTTTGGTATTAACCGGTCTTTTTGTATTGGCCAGCGGGATTACCGCACTTCAAGTGGCTGCAAACCCCCTCGCAGCTGCATTGGGCTCGCCAGAAGGAAGCCATTTTCGTTTAACCTTCAGTCAGGCATTTAATAGCCTTGGAACATTCATTGGACCAATCATCGGTGCCAGTCTTTTCCTTGAAGGTGTAGAGGTAAAACACGGTGAAGAAATCACTGCTGAGGTTCGCGATCAGGCACTCGCCGGTATTGATGCTGCGTACTTTTGGCTGGCAGGCATGATCGCAGCTTTGTTGGCATTTTTCTTTTTTAGCCGAAATATCGTTGGTGAAGCAGCGCCCAAAACGACATCAATGCAAAAGAGCATTGGCTCTATGCTTTCGGAAGCGTTTCAATCCAAGTGGGCACTTCTTGGTGGCATGGCCATTTTTTTGTATGTTGGAGCGGAAGTGGCTATCGGCACACAAATGGCATTTTTCCTAAATGCAGATTCTATATGGGGACAATCAGATGCGATTTTTAATCTTCCCTTTGTTGGTAACATTGTAAGTTCGGATGGTGTGGTTGGAGTATCTCTACAAGAAGCTGCAGCGTTAACTGCACTTTATTGGGGTGGTGCGATGGTCGGACGCCTGATCGGATCTGCATTATTGGCAAAGGTTAATGCAGCAATATTGCTTGCCACGTTTACCGGAGCGGCAGCGGCTATGTGTTTTTATGTATTTGCAGTGGGTGGTGTTGGAGCTGGATTTGTCGCGCTGGCGATTGGCCTATTCAACTCAATTATGTTTCCAGTGATATTTACACTCACCTTAGAGCGCTCCACCGCAAGCGCTGAAGCTACTTCCGGCTTCCTTTGTACATCTATTATTGGCGGAGCATTTATACCGCTGTTCGTGGGTCTGGTTTCGGGAAGTAGCAGTTATGTAGCTGCTTTTATTGTTCCTGGTATTTGCTACATCATTTTATGCATATTCGCTTTGAGTGCTGGCAAAACACGAGCAACGAATCAAGTTTCTGAAGTTGCTGCGAGTCATTAATCGTATATCTATGGGCAGTAAACCAACTGCCCATTATTTCCATCGTTTTACTTTTTCCGCATCCAAGTCAGCTGCGTCAATCCATTTTACTTTTCCACTCTGACATTCTTCCTTTTTCCAAAAAGGCGCTTTCGTTTTTAAGCAGTCCATTAGAAATTCTGCAGACTGAAACGCATGCTCTCGATGCGCGCTAGCAGTACCCACAAAAACAATTTGATCGCCAAGATGCAAGTCCCCGACTCGGTGTACTACGCGCGCGGCAATTAACGGCCAACGCAACCTGGCTTCTTCTATAATTTCCCAAAGAACTTTTTCTGTCATTCCAGGATAATGCTCCAATGACAAGCCGGATACATTGTTCCCATCATTAAAATCACGCACACGCCCCACAAAAAATACCACCGCACCGGTTGAGTTACCTGATTCAATCAGGAGGTCATATTCTTGCCCGACATTAAAGTCTTCTGTTTGTACTGTTACAGAGAATGACATGACTAACCACCTGTAACGGGAGGAAAAAAAGCAACTTCATCGCCATCAACCAAATCAATATTTTCTTTAACGTAAACTTGATTGACCGCGCTCAAAATTTTGGTATCGATCAAATAATCCGCCCAATCTGGATGTTGGTTATATAAATAGTGCTTTAACTCCTCCAGCGTTTTCACCTCACCGGCTGGTATATCCAAAGAAGAGACACCGAGTTCTTCCCGTAACCGAGCAAAAAATAGCACACGAATCATTCAGGCATCTCTCCGCGGTGATAGTGGCCTCGCCTGCCACCGGATTTTTCCAACAAGCAAATTTTTTCGATAACCATTTCCATATCTACAGCCTTGCACATGTCATAAATAGTCAAAGCGGCAACGCTGGCAGCAGTTAATGCTTCCATTTCGACGCCAGTCTGGCCCATCAACTTGCAGTAGCTGATTACTTCAACACAATTAAAATCTTCATCGATTGAAAAATCCACCGCAACTTTACTAAGCGCCAAAGGGTGGCATAGAGGTATTAAATCCGAACATTTTTTAGCTGCTTGAATTCCGGCAATGCGTGCAACCGCTAGAACATCACCTTTTTTTAGCGAGTTTTTCTTAATCTGCTTTAATGTATCCGACTTCATCAGCACACGAGCAAAAGCGCGGGCTTCACGCACTGTCACCGCTTTGTCCGACACATCAACCATGCTTGCATGGCCATTTGAATCAATATGGGTGAGAGCCATAAAAAGTATCCAGTTCATTAACGAATAGAGTTATCATAAATCACCAAGTGCTCAGGCCACAGTTTTTATTTTCCCGATTTTTTAATGCTGCCCAGATTCAATGACTTCATCCTCCCTTGATCATCGTTTTACACTTGCCCCTATGATGGAGTGGTCAACTTCAGATTGCCGCACGTTTTGGCGCTTACTTACTAAACAGGCAGTGCTTTATAGCGAGATGGTTACAACAGGCGCTTTACTTCACGGAGATAGATCGCGATTTCTCGATTTCAATGCATGCGAACATCCGCTTGCATTGCAATTAGGGGGTAGTAATCCCAGAGATTTGGCTGAATGCAGCAAAATTGCCGAAGATTGGGGTTATGACGAAGTCAATCTTAACTGCGGCTGCCCGAGCGATAGAGTTCAAAATGGAATGATAGGCGCGTGCTTGATGGCAGAACCAGAATTAGTCGCCGATTGTATAGCTACAATGCAAAAAGCCGTAAAAATTCCTGTCACAGTAAAACATCGCATTGGTATCGATGACATGGAAGATTATGAGGGATTGTTCAGGTTTGTTAGTATGATCGCTTCCACAGGCTGCTCAACTTTCATTGTGCATGCTCGCAAAGCATGGCTAAAGGGTCTGAGTCCAAAAGAAAATCGTGAAGTCCCGCCCTTACAATATGACAAGGTATACCAACTCAAGCAGGATTTTCCGCATCTAAATATCATTATAAATGGTGGTATTAAGACGCTGGAGCAAAGTAAAAACCTGTTACGACAGGTAGACGGGGTGATGCTAGGCAGGGAGGCTTACAGTAACCCTTACCTATTAGCAGAAGTTGATCAGCAAATTTACGGTGTAGATAAACAGATAATTACTCGATCTGAAGTGATGCAAGCGTTCATGAAATACTGTGAAGAACAACTGTCAAAAGGAGCCCGTCTCAACCATTTAACTCGACATGTATTGGGTTTATACCAAGGGATGCCAGGTGCAAGACAATTTCGCCGCATCATTAGCGAGCAGGCACATTTACCTCGGGCGGGAATTGACGTGTTGGAACGCGCCCTTCAGGCAGTAAATGAGGTAACATTGGCAAATACTGTGGTCGAAGCTGTTTAAAAAACCGGTAAGACCTAACGAATTTACTGCTTATAAAAAATGACTGTTTCATTCATAAAGTCATAAGGACTATAATAAATCCGACGGCAATTTAACGACGATCAACTACGTGATTATTTAGATAGGATTACCACTGTGACTAGTAAACTCGAACAACTGAAAAAATTTACCGATGTGGTTGCCGATACAGGTGACATTGAAGCTATTCGCTTATACAAACCATTGGATGCCACTACCAATCCCTCTCTGGTTTATAAAGCAGCCCAAATGCCGCAGTACCAGGACTTACTGACATCAGCGATTAATGGCAGCAAGGGTATAACGGACAGTGCAGAACAATTAAGTGCGGCTTGCGATCACTTGGCAGTTGGTATTGGTCTTGAAATTTTAAAAATTGTTCCCGGGCGTATTTCTACGGAAGTAGATGCGCGATTGTCTTTTGATACTAAAGCATCGATTGCAAAAGCTCATCAGCTTATAAACCTCTATGAGAAAGGTGGTGTAGATAAATCACGCGTGCTGATTAAATTAGCCTCCACATGGGAAGGTATTCGCGCTGCAGAAGCTCTGGAGAAAGAGGGTATCAACTGCAACTTAACCTTGCTGTTTGGATTCAATCAAGCCGCAGCTTGCGCAGATGCGGGTGTATTTCTGATATCACCATTTGTTGGACGCATTCTTGATTGGTACAAAGCTAATACCGATAAAAAAGAATACACCTCTGAAGAAGATCCAGGTGTGGTTTCCGTACGTCATATTTATAACTACTACAAGCAACACGGCTATAAAACTGTAGTTATGGGTGCAAGCTTCCGAAATATCGGTGAAATCGAAGCTCTGGCTGGTTGTGATCGCTTGACCATCAGTCCGCAGTTATTGCAAGAGTTGGATCAAGATAAAAGTGAACTCAAACGCATACTATCGCCAACAAACAGCGGCGAGAATATAGCCAAACAAATCGAAACCGAAACCAGCTTCCGCTTTGGTGTAAATCAGGATGCAATGGCAACTGAAAAGCTTGCCGAAGGTATTCGCGGTTTTGTAAAAGATCAAATCAACCTTGAGAATTTGTTAAAGTCCCGTGCTCAATAAACTTTCTCGCTTCATTGAACGCCACCTTCAACCAGGTGGCGCCTCCCCCACCCTCTCTATTCACCAAAAGCAAGTAGCAGTTGCTGCACTTTTAGTGGAGGTGGCTATGGCCGATCACCAGTTTTCTGAGTCAGAGCTGGATTCGCTTAGCCAATCATTAATACACAAATACTCATTAACATCAGAAGAAATTTCGGAGTTGGTTTCTCTCGCAAGAAGCGAATCCAATCATGCAACTTCATTGCATCAGTTTACCCAATTAATTAATCAGTATTGCAATAACAATGAGAAATTCAGTTTACTGAAAGCAATGTGGGAAATTGCATTTGCAGATGGAAATCTGGATAAATATGAAGATTATTTAATTCGAAAGGTAGCAGATTTAATTTATTTGCCTCATTCAGAATTTATAAGAGCAAAAAGTTTGGCTAAAGCGAACACGGCGCAAAACCAGTAAACAACTAGCAATTTTCTAACATACTCACAAGATTGCGAAAAGTATCTGCGTTACTAGCATTCAAACCCATCAAGATCTTGTGAGCCTCTATTACTTTTTCTTTTACTAATTTCTCATCGCAATTTATACAATTGAGAGGATGATCCGCCAACACTGGGGCATCCAATTTATCAACAATAGTGAAAATATCTGCAAACCCCATAGTTTGAAGAATACGTTGGATACTTGAATTACTCGCCAAAATCACTGGCATTATTCCACGACGTTCCTGACCAAGAATAGAGATCTTAGCCATTAAACCCAGAGTGGTGCTATCAATCGCTTCCGCCTCAGAAAGATCGAAAAGTACAGAAGTAAAATCTGCACTTTTAAGCATGGAATCTATAAATTGATCAAAGGAAATACACAAGGTTAATCTCACATCACCTAACATTTTGATGACATATACACCACTGTGATCTGCAACAAGAATTTGACCGGGTTTCATTAAATCACACCTCGGGATATGGATAAGAGAGCGATATCATCGGGGTTATCGCGAATCTCCTTTATAACTAAAGTATTGCAGATGGAATCCAAACTGCCACTGCAGGAAGTAATTAGTTTTAAAAGATGGGCTTCTTTATCCTGTAACTCTTGATCTGGCATTATCTCCAATACTCCATCTGAAAAACACACTAAGGCAAATTGTTCAGGCAATGTGCATTCATAAACTTCCCATTCAATATCTTTAAAAATGCCGACAGGCTTACCGCGCCCCGTCAAATAACTCGCTCCGCCAGACGTAATCAAAATGGGCATTGGTAAGTGTCCTGCTACAACGTAATGCATCTGTTGAGTATGTGTATCAATTACACCTACAAATAAAGTGAGATGATGGCTCAGACGGGTCTCATGCAGCTCTCGGTTGATCTGACGCAACATAATATTAGCGCCCTCAGCAAAAGAATACTCATCGCCGAATAATCCATCTTCACGAACCATCCTGCTTACCAAATGCTTTAGCCAAATGGTTACAAATGCTGAAGACGCACCGTGCCCTGAAACATCAGCCAGATAGAATGCCAAATAGCGTTTCCGAATATGTGCGTAGTCAACGAAGTCACCACTGAGAAACAATGAAGGAACAATTGTATGCGCTGCGGTATAACCCTCCTCAGTTGTAAACCCGGAAGGCATAAGCCGACGCTGCACCCGCCGACCAGCTATTTGATCTCGCTCCAAAACCCGAAGGCTCTCGCGCAATTCTCGATTAGCATTTTCCAACTGTGCCCTGTAACGCCGATTCTCTTCCTCCAGATCCTGTCGATCTAACACTTTATTAATTGAGTGAACTAATACTTCCAAATCAACCAAAGGCTTTATCAGGTAATCCCTAGCTCCCAGTCGCAATGCACTGACAACATCATTCATAACACCTGCACCAGATATCACAATTACAGGAATATCTTGATGGCGCTCTTGAAGTATTTGAAGTAACTGCAAACCATCGCCATTAGGCATGCGTAAATCAGTAAGAATGACATCGGGGAGTAACGCAGAGGTATAAAGAATATCAAGCGCAGAGGGAGCATCGGATGCAGAAGCAACATTAAAGCCACTATCCGTCAAGTAAGTCACCATACTTTGGCGAACAAGGGCGTCGTCATCGATGATAAGCAGCTTTCGGCTTGCAGATGTCATCTTTAGCTCAGTTTGTTAGACAAGTTAAGGCAAAACCACTAAGGCGCGTAACACTACTCCTTCAGCACTGTGATCGCAAGCGTTAAACCTCAGTAATCCTCGAAATTAGTTTACGTACCTTTTACGCAAAACAACAAGCTAGAAATTTCAATTTTTTTTGGGGTTTTTAGCATCGCGTTCTACCTTACGACGCATTTCTATCAACTGTCGCTGAGTCATTTTCTTTTTACGATCACTGTAAGGGTTTTCATTATTGCGATATTCAATCTTCACTGGAGTTCCATGCAGATCCAATACCCGACGATAAGTTTTTTCAAGATATTTGGTGTAAAAAGCGGGAACGTCATCTGTCTGGTTGCCATGAATTACGATAATTGGTGGGTTGTGGCCACCCGGGTGGGCGTATCGAAGTTTAATACGACGACCCTGAATCATGGGTGGTTGATGCTCCCTCACAGCATCTTGCAAAATTCGAGTGAGATAGTTAGTACTAAATTTATCGGTCGCCGATTGATAAGCTAGCTCAATTGATTTGTATAGGTTCCCAACACCAGTGCCATGTAATGCAGAAATGAAGTGGATAGTAGCGAAATCCACAAAACGTAAGCGTCGTTCAATTTCATTCTTCACATATTGCTTATGGGAATCTTCTAATCCATCCCATTTATTTAAAGCAATAACTAGTGCCCTGCCTGCTTCGATTGTTGTTCCCATCAGATGCAAATCTTGCTCGACAACTCCCTCACTAGCGTCCATCACTAATACCACAACGTTGGCATCAGAAATCGCTTGCATAGTTTTAACTATTGAGAACTTTTCAACCATTAAATCTATATTTTTACGGCGACGAACACCTGCGGTATCAATAAGCGTATAGGGTTTATCAAATCGGGTGTAATTGATATAAATTGAATCCCTTGTAGTACCTGGTTGGTCATAAACAACAACTCGCTCTTCCCCAAGCAAACGATTTACCAATGTCGATTTGCCCACATTCGGACGACCAACAATTGCGATTTTTATCCCTTTCGCTTCTTCGGCTTGATAATCTTCCGGTAACTCAGGTATGCCGGAGAGAACATCTTCCATTAAAGATCTAACACCACGGCCATGACTAGCTGTGGTCGGATACACCTCTCCCATTCCCAATTCGTAAAAAGGAGCAAGCGCAATATCTGGATCCATACCATCAATTTTGTTAGCGACCAAATAGGTTCTCTTATTGTGAACTCGCAAATGTTTAGCAATCATTTCATCAGCAGGATTAAGGCCATCACGGCTATCTACAATAAAAAGAACAATATCCGCTTCCTGAATTGCCAACAATGACTGTCCTGCCATCATGCTGTCGATGCCTTCCTCCTCGCCACTAATACCTCCCGTGTCGATGACGATAAAGCGACGATTTTCAAGTACCCCTTCACCATATTTACGATCCCTGGTTAGGCCGGGATAGTCAGCAACCAGTGCATCACGAGATTGGGTAAGACGGTTGAATAAGGTCGATTTACCCACATTTGGGCGACCAACTAATGCAATTACTGGGATTATCATAGGAATAAGAATTGATCAAATGATGGTAGGCGATCTATTAAATCGCTGGATATAAAAACAAAACCAGCCGACTGAAATATTACCTCATAATCAAGGCAAATCCAGACGGCTGGCTTTTAATTCGGATGCTACTTTGGTTTTTTCACCTGATAGGCAATGAGCTTTCCTCTGTTAGTGTACACATAAAGCGTCTCACCATTGGACAGCATAGGTGCTCTGGCGCCTTTACGATCCACTCTTACTCGTGCAGCAAATTGACCATCACTTTGGTTAAGCACATGCATATATCCTTTAAAATCAATAACAGCCAAATACTCATTAAATACTTGAGGACCATTCAGACCGCGCCGTAACATTTTTTCATTGACCCACAACAATTCACCGTTTGCTGGGTTATATGCAGAGACCTTACCATCAGCATGGCTGACAAAAAGCTTGTCTGCAGAAAGTGCCAGATTTTCACTGGTTGAACCATCTTGTCCCCAAAGGATGCTGCCAGTACCTCTCGCAAGCGCACTAATACGTCCCTGATATGTTCCGACATAAATAACACCATCTTTAACTTCAGGGTTGGAATGGATATCCACCATTCGTTCCAACTCTGAGCGACCTTTTGGAAGCGCTATGCGCTGCTCCCACAAAATCAAACCATTCCCGGGATTGAATGCCATCATTCGACCATTAGAAAAACCAGTGTAAATAGCTGTATCAGTAACTATTGGAGAAGGCGTTCCGCGTAGCGTCAATACAGGGGGTGGATTGTCATAAAACCAAAGTTGAGCACCGGTTTTTGCATCAAACGCAATTAATTTGCCATTTACCGTCTGCGCAGCTACCACCGTTCCATTTGTACGAGGAGCGGAGACAATCTCACCTGCAACTTGAGTCTTCCAGAGTTCACTACCATCACTCACAGATAACGCCATTACTTCGCCTGCATAAGTTGCAACGAGTAACAATCCATTTTCTGCAGCAATTCCACCTACTATTTGATAGTTGGGATCAGCAGCAGTCACAAAGCTTTTCATCCATCCCCACAAACCTGTTTTCGGTCTGTTGATCTTTTTCTTCCACAACTTCTTTCCTGTTTTTGCATTTATTGCAACTAGTAATCCTTCATAGTCCACTGCATAAATTGCCTCGCCATCCATTGCAGGAGTGAGACGACTAAAGCCTTCGTTTTGCCCTTCACCAATGCCACGCTTCCAAACTTTATCGAGGTCAATAGTTTCCTCAAAATCAACTAACTCCATGGGCTCGTTGCCGGTTTTCTTACTAAACCAGGAACAACCCGACATGGCAAATGCGCAAAGCAATACCAGCCACCCCAGACGTCTCACCGAGGTTTGTATCATTGAGCTGCCCCCTCAACTGCTGAAGTAGCAGGAGCTGCCGGGTCAACTTTTAAATCATCAACTTTCATCTGCAATAACATATAACGCTCTTGTTGTTGCGAGTCAGTTGCAGCCAATGCTTTTTCGTAAGCTGTGCGGGCCGCATCCAAATCACCTTGTAATTTCAAAATATCACCACGAGCTTCAGCATATTCAGCAGTAAACGCCGTAGCAGGCTCCGGAGATAATTGGGCTAATGCATCTGCATATGCTTTTTGTGCTGTTAACACACGAGCTAAACGCAAACGAGCAAGCTGCTCAGTTGCAGCCTCGGGTTTGGCAGACAAAACCCATTTAAGTTCAGTGGCTGCCGCATCCAATTTGTTATCTTCTACGGCAAGCTTCGCAAGAAAAAATGCTGCACTATGTGCATACATACTCTTGCTATTTCCTTCTTTTAACTCCGAGGCCAAATGAGTAACTGTAGCCTTATCCGAATCACTGAGAACCTTACCAGGCTCAACATTAACCAATTTTAAAAGCTGCTCATAAACCTCAGAAGCTTTTTCCGCTTTTTGACGTTTTTGATCTTGCCATGCGGTGTAACCAAAATAGGCGACAACAGCAACGACAATTGCCATTACCACAGTTCTACCGTAATCCTTCCACCAACGCTTTAGTACTTCCAGTTGTTCTTCTTCTGACAGATGTACGCTCACAATTGACTCCTGTAAACCTTTGCGCAATGCGCGAAAAAATGAATGATTATAAAACGTTATTTTTTTACTTAGAGCATCCGATTGAGCACCATTATTCCAGCGCTTGCAACCAACCGATAGCCTCATCAAATGACAAGGTTCGCTGTTCGGATTCCTCACGCAAAAACTTTATTGTCAGCTTGCCAGATTTGGCCTCATCCTCACCTAAAATCAAAGCCACATCAGCTCCCGATTTATCGGCTTTTTTAAACTGACTTTTAAAATTGCCACCACCACAATTCACAATTAAGCGAACAAATGGCAATTCATCTCGAATACGTTCAGCCAAGCGCATTGCAATTGACTGAACATCGCCAACAGCAACTAAAAAAACATCCGCTTGTTGATCCAGTTTTTCCGGTACAGCATTTATCGCTTGAACCAATAAAACCAATCGTTCCAAACCTATCCCAAATCCAACAGCAGGTGTAGGCTTTCCACCCAATTGCTCAACCAAACCATCATAGCGACCACCAGCACACACTGTACTTTGTGCTCCTAATTTATCGGTTACCCATTCAAAAGCCGTTTTGCCATAATAATCAAGTCCACGAACCAAACGTGGATTAACTAGATATTCAATACCAGCAGCGTCCAAAAGCAGCTTTAGACCATCAAAATGTAATCGGGACTCACCATCAAGATAATCCAATAATATTGGTGCATCATTTAACAGTAATTGCGTATTCGCATCTTTGGAATCGAGTATGCGCAAAGGATTAGTTTCCAAGCGACGCTTGCTATCCTCATCCAATTGATCCCTGACTGAATCGAGGTACGAAACCAATGCATGCTTGTAATTTACACGAGCGTCACTGCTACCCAGTGAATTGATTTGTAGCTGAACAAAAGGGGCAACGCCCAACTCACGTAAAATACGGGCACTGAGCAGCAGAGTTTCCGCGTCTATGTCAGGGCCATTCATTCCAAATGTCTCCACCCCAATCTGGTGGAATTGACGATAACGTCCTTTCTGCGGACGCTCATGACGAAACATTGGCCCCATGTACCATAAACGTTGTGCTTGATTATACAGCAGCCCATTCTCCTCGCAGGCTCGAACACAACATGCAGTGCCCTCCGGGCGTAATGTCAAACTATCACCATTACGGTCCTCAAAGGTATACATCTCTTTTTCAACAATATCTGTTACTTCACCAATCGAACGCTTGAATAACTCTGTAGATTCAACGATGGGAAATCGAATCTCCTGATACCCATATCGCGATAGAATATCAGTCACCACGCCTTCGACGTATTGCCATAACGGTGAATCCATCGGCAATACGTCATTCATTCCACGAATAGCTTGAATTTTTTTCAATTGAAACCCTTATTTATTGGCCTTCAAATTATCAGGCTCGAGCAATAATATTTTTTGCATCAGCATCAAGTTGAGCTTGTTTTTGCGCAGCTTTTGCGCGAATTAATCGCTCAAGATTATCAACTAAATTTTCATTGGTTAACTTTTGGTTTGGCTCACCGTCAATGTAAATCAAATTACTAGGGGTGCCTCCGGCAAGTCCTAAATCTGCTTCTTTTGCCTCTCCGGGACCATTCACAACACACCCTATAACGGCTACATCAAGCGGAACAGTGATATCTTCAACCCTTTGTTCAAGGTCGTTCATGGTTTTAATCACATCAAAGTTTTGACGGGAACAACTGGGGCATGCGATGAAATTTACACCTTTGCTGCGAATCTTCAGGCTACGCAACATGTCCCAACCTACTTTAATTTCCTCCACAGGATCCGCCGCGAGCGATACCCGAATGGTATCACCAATACCATCCATCAATAACGCTCCCAACCCTATTGCAGATTTTACCGTACCAGCGCGCAAGCCCCCTGCCTCAGTAATACCCAAATGCAAAGGCTGTTCAATTAAGCTCGCCAGTTTACGGTAAGCTGCAACAGCCATAAACACATCCGACGCTTTAACACTCACCTTAAAATTTTGGAAATTTAATTGATCCAAAATTTCTACATGACGTAATGCAGATTCAACCAATGCATCCGGAGTTGGTTCTCCATATTTTTTCTGGAGATCCTTCTCAAGAGATCCTGCATTAACACCAATACGTATAGGAATATTTAAATCGCGTGCTTTGTCTACTACCGCTTTGATGCGCTTTTCGCGTCCAATATTGCCTGGATTGATTCGCAAACAATCAACACCTAAATCTGCAACACGTAATGCAATTCGATAATCAAAATGAATATCAGCCACTAATGGGACGGTGACTTGTTTCCGAATTAGCCCAAAAGCCTCTGCTGCATCCATCGTTGGAACCGATACACGCACAATATCAGCGCCAGCCTGTTGAATTCGCTTAATTTGTTCAACGGTGGCAGCAACATCCGTTGTTTCTGTATTAGTCATGCTCTGCACCGAAATTGGCGCGTCGCCACCTACAGGTACGTTCCCCACCATAATCTGACGGGATTTGCGGCGTTTAATTGGAGACTCGCAATGCATATTTTTTCCCAACCCAAGCACAATGCTTAATTAATTTTTACCGACTTTCATGCTAAGTACATTGGTACCCAACGCTGGCACTACCGCAATTTTTTCTTTATTCAATTCAATTTGTGTCGCTGGCGCATTTCCCAATTTAACATCAAATGGAGCCTTACCTTTCAAAACCAAACGAGTGCCTGCTCCTTGCAAATCAGCCATCAAAACATCGCCACGGGAATCACTCACCTCTAACCAACACTCCTCAGTAAAGATAAATAAAATCTCATCTGATCCAATATTCAGTACCGCTGATTCAAAAGATGAAACAACGGAAGATGATGCTACAGAAATGAAACTGCTACTGGATGAAGACGTATTCAAATCAAAAGCTTGTGTGATAACGCCCTCTCCATGGGCTGAAGAAAAGCTACCTTCATTTATTGACGATGAACTAGCGGCGTTTGATCTGATAAGAGTTTCAACAGGAGATATGACAGCAGTCGGCATATCATATTCCGGCTCTTTACGATTATCAAAAAACCAAACAGATATAAGCCATAGAATAAGTAAAGCCGCAGCAATTAACAGGACAAACTGCCATAAAGGTTTTGCGGTTGACTCAATCTTGCGTGGCAAAACTTGCTCAATTAACCCGTGTTTTTGTGCATAACGATCATAGGCAGCTAAAACCTGAACAACATCCAATTTTACTAAATTTGCATATGATCGAAGGTATCCACGTGTAAAAGTATCGGTTCCCATATGACGATAATCGTCTGACTCCATAGCACGTACTTTAGTCAGCGTCATATAGAGCTCTTTGGCAATTTGCTCCTGAGTTAAACCGGCTCGTTCACGCCCCCAAACCAATAACTTGCCTGGAGACAATTCACGGAACCGGCTATCTTCGGCCGTATTTTTTTCTTCATCAGAAACCATTGAACGCCTTCAATCTTCTTTACATCATCGTTTGTTTATATTCGAGATACTCTTTTGAATAGGGGAAACGATTTTTCAACACCAATAAGTAACTGGCCTCTTTATCTTTATTACCAAAGATCCGCTCCAATCTAATCCCCAACAGCAATGCACGGGGGGATTGTTGACCTGTTGATTGAAAGCGATCTAAATGGTCTTTTGCTTTTGCGTATTCTTTTGCTTGAAAATTAATATCCGCCAATTCGATGTGTGCATCTGCAGAACTTCTATCCAATACAGATGCATGTTCAAATGCAGCTTTAGCTCGATCATTTTTCCCGAGTAATAATGCAGTCCTGCCAACATTTACTAACGCCGCTGCCCGTCCATCATAATCAAGATCTGAAGCAGCCATCTCAAATTGTTCCAATGCTTCCTCATAACGCTTGGCACTGAAAAGAAACACCCCAAAATTGTTCCGGGCTAGCGTAAAATTTTTCTTTGATTTAATCGCTTTTTTAAACGTGTCCTCAGCGAGCTTTGATTCTCCTTCCAATTGATATAGACGTGCCAGCGTTTCAGTGGCCTCTGGAGAGTCTTTACTTATTTCTGCAGCCTTGCGTAAATGATGGCGGGCAGATTCACGATTTCCACGATCTATGTACCCTTGTGCCAATTGGATATGTAATTCCAGGGATTTTCCTTTGTCTATCTGCCTCTTTGGTTTACCGCCCTCAGAAACGCAACCATTTAAAAACAAAGCCGTGACCACAATTAATACGAAAAAATTGGCGAGTTTAATGACATTATTTTTGCGCATTACCAACCTCATAATTATTAGATTTAATGGCCGACAATTTTTACTGCTTGCACTTCATCGAATTGAGCACGATACCGCTCACTACGACGGGTGATGTCATTTACTTGTCCTGCCAATTGGCCGCAAGCAGCATCAATGTCATCGCCACGAGTCGTACGAACAGTTGTTATATACCCAAACTCCATCAAAATATCCTGAAACTTGCGCAGTGCATTATTACTTACACGTTTGTAATTGGATAAATTGAATGGATTAAATGGAATCAAATTAATTTTAACTGGCACGTCTCGCAAGAGTTCAGCCAGCTGACGGGCATGGTGCGGACGATCATTCACCTGATCAATCAGGGTATATTCGATGGTAATTTTACGATGTGTATCCGGCATTGCTTCAATATAACGCTTGGCGGAATCCAATAACATTGCAATAGGATACTTACGATTAATAGGCACCAATTCATTGCGCAGCTCATCATTCGGTGCATGCAATGAAATTGCGAGGCAAGCATCGGTATATTGGCTCAGACGATCAAGTTGCGGCACCACCCCAGACGTACTTAATGTCACCCGGCGTTTGGAGATACCGTATGCGTTGTCATGCATCATCAAATTCATAGAATCAACAACATTGTCAAAATTAAGCAACGGTTCTCCCATTCCCATCATGACGACATTGGTGACCATACGCGGACCGTTTGCTTGTAACTGCCCAAATGATTTTGCAGCAATCCAAACCTGGCCAATAATTTCAGCAGCAGTCAAATCACGATTAAAGCCCTGCTTTCCTGTCGCACAAAAACTGCAATCAAGTGAGCAACCAACTTGAGAGGAAACACAGAGTGTTCCGCGATCACCATCAGGAATAAAAACGGTTTCAATTACATTTCCACCGGCAACTCGAATTAAAAATTTGCGAGTTCCGTCGGTAGAATCAAATTGCTGTACCACTTCCGGCGGTCGAATTTCAGCAATACCTTTAAGTTTTGAGCGCAAATCTTTACTGACATTGGTCATATCATCAAAATTGTCGGCCCCAAATTGATGAATCCATTTCATCACTTGAATTGCGCGAAATTTTTTCTCACCAATAGAATCAAAAAACGCGATTAGTTTTGCTTCTGGTAAACCAAGCAAGTTCACTTTTGCAGAGCCTTCTGCAACAACCGCATTTGCGGAAGAGTTGAAACTGGATACTTCAGTCATGGCTCTGCACCTATAGACTTGCAAATTAACAAAAATTAACGAACAACCACTTCATTACTGGCAAAAAAGTAAGCAACTTCGCGCGCAGCAGAAGCCGGGGAATCAGACCCATGTACCGCGTTTGAATCAATAGCACGCCCAAAGTCAGCTCGAATAGTGTTCGGTGCTGCTTTTGCAGGATCTGTAGCCCCCATCAGTTCACGGTTCAAAGTAATGGCATTTTCGCCACACAGAACTTGCACAACCACCGGTCCCGACGTCATAAAATTCACTAACCCTTCGAAAAAAGGGCGTCCTTTATGTTCCGCATAAAAGCCCTCAGCTTGGGCACGGCTTAACAGCAACATACGCTGGGCAACTACCTTCAAGCCAGCCTTTTCAAAACGAGCAACAATTTCACCAATATGATTACTACTTACGGCATCTGGTTTGATGATCGATAAAGTTTGTTCAACAGCCATTGGAAACCCCACCCCAATTCTTGGTTAACTGGCTTTAAACCTGAAACCTGCAGGTTTAAAGCCCATAAAATACAAAACCCGCGGATTATACGCGGGTTTACATGATTTTTATATCCTAGGCATTTGATTAATAAACAAAATTCAAGGTTTTAATGACGTTAAAATGACCTTTAGTGAGATTGAGATGCCCTTTCTTTGACGCGTTTCACCATTGCTTTTAGCCCATTACCGCGTGTTGAACTCAGGTGCTGCAATAAATCCAACCGGGCAAAATAACCATCCACATCAAAACCGAGGATTTCGCCCGGAGTTTTACCATTGAAAGCCGCCAACACGATCCCCAAAAGGCCTTTCACAATAAAAGCATCGCTATCTGCTTGAAAGAACAACTTTCCATCACGCCATTCATCAACAAGCCACACTTTACTTTGGCATCCCCGGACAAGATGTTCATCTGTTCGGTAGCAGTCTGGCATCGAAGGCAATTCCTTACCCAGATCGATGATGTACTTGTAACGCTCCTCCCAATTATCGAAAAAGCCCAAGCTATCAATAATATCCTCAGCACTTACATCAATACCAAATTGGGTCATAGCGTTCTCAAATTTACCTAATAAAACATACCCGTTTGCAGTTGGGCCTCTTCACTCATCATATGGCGCTGCCAGGGCGGATCAAAAACCAATTCAACTTGTACAAACTCCACATTCGGTACCTTACGAATACGATATTCGACATCACCCACCAAAACAGGCCCCATCCCACAAGCAGGTGCAGTAAGGGTCATTTGGATGTTTACCGTTTTAGTCACCTGATCGATTTTTACTCCGTAAATTAATCCAAGATTTACCAGGTCAACGGGAATTTCAGGATCGAATACCGTTCCCAATGCCTGCCACACCTGATCTTCATGGATGAACTCATCAGTGGACTTAGGAAACTCAAGTTGCTCTGCCTCTAACCCCAGCAAATGAGCATCTGTACCATCAACACGCACCATTTGTCCGTGATATGTCAGGGTGTAATTTCCACCCAATGCCTGGGTTATAGTTACGAATGTCCCTTCAGGAATCGTTAGGGGAGTACCATCCGGCACTCGTCGTGCGGGACAATCAGCCTGCGCCACCACCATACGTCTTTCAGACATAAATCTTGTTCCTAATGCGTTAACCTGCTCATGAAGCTTTAATTAACGCTAAAACTCTCACCACAACCGCAATAGTCTTTGACTCGTGGGTTATTAAATTTCAACTGATGGTTCACACCTTCAGTTACATAATCAATTTCAGTACCGCCCACAACAGCGAGGCTTTTTTGATCGACCAACATTTCGACTCCCTCCCCTAACAACATATGCAGATCATCTGGCTTGGATTCAGTGACCAAATCCACTACATACATCCAACCAGTGCAACCGCTTTGCTTTACGCTCAGGCGTATAGCTTTCGCACTCTGGTCTTTACCCAGCTGGCGCTTGAAGTGAGCAACCGCTGCCGAGGTTACAGTTACAGTTTGTTGTTGAGGATCAAAGGAAGCGATACTCATGATCTACTCCTAAAGAGTGTTACAGCAAAAAGGTTTTCGCTTTTTCAATCGCGGCGAACAAGCGATCCACCTCTTCAAAGGTGTTATAAAAACTAAAGCTGGCACGAATGGTACCTGGGAGTCCATATTGATCCATAATTGGTTGCGCACAATGGTTGCCCGTTCGCACTGCAATACCTTGTTTATCCAGCAGTACCCCCACGTCAGCAGGATGTGCCCCCTCTAATAAAAAACTCATGACTGATGTTTTATGTGAGGCGGTGCCAATCAATTTCAAGCCTGTTGTTGCATGCGCCTTCTCTTCAGCATAATTAAGTAATGCTTGCTCATGAGCCGCTGCACCTTTGCGATCAATACTATTGAGATAATCGATGGCAGCACCCAAACCGATAGCACCGGCAATATCAGGTGTACCCGCTTCGAATTTGTAAGGAAGCTGGTTAAATGTTGTACCCGAGAAGCTTACGGTTTCAATCATCTCACCACCACCTTGATAGGGCGGCATAGCATCCAGCAAATCTTCTTTACCGTAAAGAACACCCAATCCTGTCGGCCCAAATACCTTGTGAGCAGAGAATACATAGAAATCACAGTTGAGCGCTTGCACATCCACGGCCCAATGACTAACCGCTTGTGCACCATCAATTAATACTCGCGCACCTACTGCATGAGCCAGAGTAACAATTTTTTCGACAGGATTTATCGAACCCATTGCATTGGATACGTGTCCGACAGCAACCATTTTAACTTGCGCATCAAGCATACTGTCGAAGGCAAGCATATTGATATTGCCGTTTGCATCGACAGGAATAGCTTCAACTTTTGCACCAGTTGCCGCTGCAACTAACTGCCATGGAACAATATTTGAGTGATGCTCCATTGCAGATACCAGAATTCGATTACCTGGCTGTAAAAAAGTCCTTCCCCAGCTACTAGCTACCAAATTAATACTTTCTGTTGTGCCACGAGACCAAATAATTTGACGGGCAGAAAATGCATTTAAAAATCGGGCGACTTTTTCACGTGCTGCTTCAAATTTTACGGTTGCCCGATCCGCCAATGTATGTGCACCACGGTGCACATTGCTATTATCCATGCGGTAATAGTTACTAATTGCATCAATTACTGCATTAGGCTTTTGAGTCGTCGCAGCATTGTCCAAATACACCAATGATTGTCCGTTAACGCTTTGATGCAAAATCGGAAAATCAGCGCGAATTTTTTCCACATCAAAGGAGGCACTACTCATTCCTTTCACCTAGCAATTGATTTGCCTCAATTAGACTGTTATCGCGACCGAACAATTTCGCTAGCCGTGGCTGCAAATAATCATGTACCCCGGGTTGAATAATTTGCTCAAGTAATTCGTTAATAAAACCAAAACTAAGCATGACCTCTGCTTCACTACGCGACAACCCACGACTTTGCAAATAATAACGCGCGTTAGTATTTAACTGGCTAACAGTAGCACCGTGGGCACATTTCACATCATCTGCATAAATTTCCAGCTCCGGTTTGGTATTAACTTCGGCCTTGTTAGAGGTAAGCAAATTTTTGTTACTTAATTCCGCTAATGTTTTTTGTGCCTGTGGATGAATATAAATACGTCCATTAAAAATAGCTTGCGCAGAATCTCCCACTATCCCACGAAACACTTCATTCGATGTGCAATGAGGAACCCAATGGCAAATATTTGTGTGGTAGTCAACCAACTGGTTGTTACGCGGAACATACACACCTTGTAAATCCAATTCTGCGCCCTGACCTCGATGGTTCAGTTGATAATCAATACGCATCAATCTCGCACCCAAGGCTATGGCAAAACCTCTAAAACGAGCATTACGCTGTAAATCAACATGCACCGCGCCGATGTGCTGGGCGCTCTCTTGCTCCATATTCAGACGATAGTGATTAAGGCAGGCATTATCAGCAACATGGACTTCTGTTAAAGAATTAATAAAACCGCGCAATTCATGATTTGCAGAGAAATAATGCTCGATAACATCTGCGCGCGCATTTTCTTCCAGCACAATCAATACACGCTGATTGGAGCTTACTGCCGCAGAAGTAGAAATATGGGTAATGTAAACAGGTTTATCCAATGTCTGATTTTTAGGGATGTGAATCAAAAAACCTTCATCAACCCACGCATTGTTTAAGGTCGCAAACAGGTGTCGTTCACCCTCAACAATTTTTCCTAAATATTTTTGAATCAATTCTTGCTGGACGACAGAAGCCTCCGCAAAACGAATAATAGCTTCAGGCAACACGTCAGAATTAATTGCATCGAAAACACCATCCACTAATACGATACGATAAGCATCCAATGGAATTAATTCGCCGATGACAGATTCATCCAAAACAGGAACATCTTCACGTCCCCACGCATGAAGTATTGTTTTTTGCAAATTTTGTAAGGGGGTGTATTTCCAATGCTCTGTTCTACGCGTCGGCCACGGCTGGGCAAGCCACTCGTCAGTTGCATTGGTACGCAGGCTTTCCAACCAGGTTGCTGGACGCTGCAATGCTGTCAGGCGAATTGCCTGATGTTGAAAGTCAGTCATGCTTAAACAGCCTCATCATCCAACCACGCATAGCCCTTTTCTTCCAACTCCAGCGCCAATTCTTTATTACCCGTTTTAACAATACGGCCATTAGCCAATACGTGGACATAATCTGGAACTATATAATCTAACAGGCGTTGGTAATGGGTTACCACAATAAAGCTGCGATCAGGTGCCCGCATTGCGTTCACACCATTCGCAACAACTTGCAATGCATCAATGTCCAAACCGGAATCAGTTTCATCAAGAATACAAAGACTCGGCTCCAGCAACATCATCTGCATAATTTCATTGCGTTTCTTTTCGCCACCGGAAAAACCTTCATTAACACCGCGCTTTAAAAAAGCTTGATCCAAACTCACACGCTTGCTGGCTTCGCGTGCCATTTTCATAAACTCAACAGCGGAAAATTCCGTTTCACCTCTATGCTTACGCTTAGCATCGACTGCCGCTTTCAAAAATTCCATATTGCTGACACCAGGAATTTCTACAGGATATTGAAATGCTAAAAAAAGTCCTTCGCGTGCGCGCTCTTCAATTTCAAGATCAAATAAATCCTTACCATTAAACTCAACCCGGCCGCTAGTAACCTCGTACCCGTCTCGACCAGACAACACATTACCCAGAGTGCTTTTACCCGCGCCATTTGGCCCCATGATGGCGTGCACCTCACCAGGCTTTACGGTTAAATTCAAACCTTTGAGAATTTCTTTTTCTTCTACTCGGGCAAACAAATCTGTAATGCGTAACATAAATATTAAATCCAAAATTTCTAACACGATATTGTTGTGTTCAGACTGCAACAACAGCTGATGGATTAACCCACTGAGCCCTCAAGACTCACTTCCAATAATTTTCCTGCTTCTACAGCAAACTCCATAGGCAGTTCTTTAAAAACTTCCCGACAAAATCCATTCACAATCATCGAAACTGCTTTTTCTGCGTCCAAACCACGTTGCTGGCATAGAAACATTTGATCTTCGCTAACTTTGGAAGTTGTTGCCTCATGCTCGATGACCGCTGTTGGATTTTTACTCTCAATATAGGGGAATGTATGCGCACCACACTTATCACCAATCAACAATGAATCACATTGAGTATAATTACGCGCACCTTCTGCACCGGGGTTGATACGAACCAATCCGCGATAAGCATTAGAACTTTTACCCGCTGAAATCCCCTTTGAAATAATCGTGGAACGAGTATTTTTACCGATATGAATCATTTTGGTTCCAGTATCGGCTTGCTGATAATTATTGGTGAGTGCTACTGAATAAAATTCACCAACGCTATTATCACCACGCAAAACACAACTTGGGTATTTCCACGTTACTGCTGAACCAGTTTCCACTTGAGTCCATGAAATTTTTGAATTGGTATGACATACACCACGCTTGGTTACAAAATTATAAATCCCACCCTTACCCTCTTCATTTCCCGGATACCAATTTTGGACGGTGGAATATTTAATCTCTGCGTTATCCAATGCAATCAATTCAACGACAGCAGCATGCAGTTGATTTTCATCGCGCATGGGTGCTGTGCAACCTTCCAAATAGCTAACATAAGAACCTTCATCAGCAACGATCAAAGTGCGCTCGAATTGACCGGTATTTTGTTCATTAATACGAAAATATGTTGATAGCTCCATCGGGCAACGTACACCCTTGGGGATATATACGAAAGAACCGTCAGAAAAAACAGCTGAATTCAGTGCAGCATAAAAATTGTCTTTTTGGGGTACAACTGAGCCAATGTATTTCTTTATTAACTCGGGATACTTTTGTACTGCTTCACTAATTGAACAAAAAATAACGCCCGCTTCTAATAACTTTTCGCGAAATGTAGTGACCACAGAAACAGAATCAAATACCACATCCATAGCAACACCAGCAAGGGCGGCCTGCTCATGCAGCGGAATACCTAACTTTTCATAGGTGCGCAATAATTCAGGATCAACTTCATCCAAACTTTTAGGCTTTTCATCCATTGATTTTGGTGCCGAATAATAAGAAACGGCCTGAAAATCAATTTCATCATACTTAACATGCGCCCAGGTTGGTTCATTCATTTCCAACCATGCCTGATAAGCTTTTAATCGCCATTCCAACAACCATTCAGGCTCATTCTTTTTTGCTGAAATAAAACGAATAACATCTTCATTTAAACCTGGAGGCAGAGTTTCAGAAGCGATATTGGTATGAAAACCGGCCGCGTATTCTTTTTTGATAAGGTGTTCGACTTGTTCAGACATGATATTTACCTTCTGTGCTGCACGCGTAAAGCATCAGGCTTTTTGCAGCTTGGCAATTACACTGCGAATGTGGTCAATCGCAAATTCAATTTCATCAGCAGTAGTGTAACGACCAATGCTAAAACGCAGCGTAGCCTGCGCTGCTTCGTCACTTAAACCGATGGCTTTAAGCACATAACTTGGCGACATGCTGGCAGAGTTGCAGGCTGAACCACTGGAAACGGCGAGATCACGCAATGATAACAACAGCATTTCACCATCAATATCGCCAAAGGAGACATTTAAAATTCCGCTAACAGTTTGACTCTCAGAGCCATTGCGCTGAATACCGGGCAAATCAGCAATTCCTTGCCATAGACGATCACGCAATTGCGCAATACGCTGTGAGTCATTTTCTAAAAGTTCAACAGCAAGACGTGCTGCCTCACCCATTCCCACCAGCTGATGAGGGGCCAAGGTACCTGAACGCATACCGCGCTCATGACCACCACCGTGGATTTGGGGCATTACTTTAATTTCGCCCGCACGGCGTACGTAAAGAGCGCCGGCACCCTTGGGCCCATAAAATTTGTGTGCTGATAGTGATAACAAATCTACATTCAAATCTTTAACATCTATCGCGATCTTGCCGCCACTTTGTGCTGCATCGCAGTGCAATAAAATGCCCCGCGATTTGCACAAACTGGCTAATGCTTTTACGTCATTAATGGAGCCAAGCTCATTATTGACTTGCATAATACTGACTAAAAAAGTATCGGCCTGTAGTGCAGCAGACAATAAATCAATACTGATAATTCCTTCTGCGGTTGGTGCAACCCGTGTGACACAAAATCCCTGTGTTTCCAACCACGCTGCCGGATCCAACACCGCCTTATGTTCAATTGCCGACACAATAATATGTCCGCCAGTTTTATATTTTGCGCGATAGGTTTCAGCTACACCTTTTAAAGCAAGGTTGTTGGCCTCAGTTGCACCACTGGTCCATACAATTTCACGTAGATCAGCATTGATTAACGCTGCAACCTGTGCACGGGCTTCCTCTACCTGTTCTTCCGCCTGCCAGCCGTACAGATGCGAACGCGACGCCGGATTGGCAAATATACCCTTCAGCGTCAAACACTCGGCCATGCGCAAAGCTACCTCTGGAGCAACAGGGGTTGTAGCGGCGTAATCTAAATAAACAGGCTTTCGCAAAACTGTGGATACCTTGAGTAAAGCAATTAAAGAATCTCGCTAATAGCTATGTGTGTCTCATCATGATGGTGACCATTGGCAACGCGAAGATCCTGGCGCTGGCGGACAGCTTGTATGTCGTTGCGGGCAACAAGATCAGCGAGGGTAATCTCACTCAGAAAACGATGAATCTGAGCGCTCAAATCCTCCCAAAGGTGATGGGTCAAACACACCTCACCTTCGTGACAATTACCCTTGCCCTCGCAACGAGTTGCATCCAACGATTCACTCACGGCATCAACTACCTGCGCAATAGATATATCCGCAGTACTACCTTCCAATCGATAACCACCACCGGGACCGCGAACACTTTTTACCAACTTGAAGTGACGCAAGCGGGCAAACAATTGCTCCAGGTAAGACAACGATATTCCCTGCCGCGCGGAAATATCAGCCAGGCTTACCGGGCCTTGATCACAGTGCAACGCCAAATCCAACATGGCAGTAACGGCATAGCGGCCTTTGGTGGTGAGTCTCATAAGCGGTAACGCCTCGTAGAAATCCCGGTGCAATCATTGATTTGTAGTGGAGAGAGCTCGCCATGATCCTGTCATGACTTTAATTCCGAGTATTTTACTCAACTATTCCGCCTTTTCCAACGCCAAAACCAATGTTTGCCGTTCTTCCACAGAAGAATAAACATATTTACTGCGGCTTTTTTTCGTCCTTAACCAGTTCTCGCATAGACTCAAGACCTGGCTTCAATCCAAGCTTGGCCATGACGGCACCGCTGTAATGTACGTAGTTCTGCATCGCAGTAAGGACACCACGAAGGATATTCAACTCCATCTGATCCATCCGAATACGATTATAAAGACGACGCAAACGGGTCATTGTTTGCTTGGGATTATCACGATCCAGAAAATCCAATTCAGAGAGAGTTTGTTCCAGATGCTCGTAATACATTTCCATGGCTTTCGGTTCTGCGGGAGGCATGTCCCATTGATATTGTGGGAGAGTATTACCCTCCGATGCCAACAAATAGGCCATACGAATTTCGTAGCAAATAACTTGCACGGCTGTAGCAAGATTAAGGGAGCTGTATTCCGGGTTCGCAGGAATGTGAACGTGGTAGTTACACTTATATAGCTCTTCATTAGTAAGACCGCGATCTTCACGCCCGAAGACTACCGCCACCTCATGGTTGGAGGCTTCAGTCCAAACACTTTCACCACACTTGCGGGGATCAAGTAATGGCCAGGGAATCCGACGTTCACGTGCACTAGTACCGACAACCAAACCGCAACCAGCAATGGCTTCATCCAAAGTTTCAACTACTACGGCGCTATCAAGCACGTCTGTAGCACCCGCCGAACGCCAAACAGCTTTATCGGAGGGGTAATCCTGTGGAGCTACTAAATAAAGGCGAGATAACCCCATATTTTTCATCGCTCGCGCAGTACCGCCGATATTGCCAGGGTGACTGGTATTCACCAGAACAATACGGATATTGGAAAAAGGCTGGGCAGACATAAGTTTCTCTCACAGGTTACTGGATGAAAAAGGCGCGCAGTATACAGAGACCTGTCCGTTGCCTCCAGTTATCGCTAGCCGCCACCGGCACTTGCCGTTATACTGCGCGCCCTTGGTGTGAGGTGCTTATGCCACCTGCGACCCCGCTCTTTTACAACCCCTGATCTCGAATGAGTACCGTAAGGTCAACTCATCGCATTCTGGTTATTCAGTAAACCCTTATTCTTGGTGCTTTATGGAACCCATGATTAACATCGCTTTGCGCGCAGGCCGCAAAGCTGCAGAATTGATTGAACGTGCGTTTGAACGCGTTGACCTACTCACCATCGAGACCAAAAGTCGCAATGACTTCGTGACTGAAGTTGATAAAGCGGCCGAAAAAGAAATTATCTATCACCTCCGCAAAGCCTATCCTGACCATAGCTTCCGTGGCGAAGAAGGCGGCTCCCAACCCGGCAAAAATTCCGATTACGAGTGGATTATTGACCCTCTGGATGGCACCACTAACTTCATTCATGGCATGCCGCATTTTTCTGTTTCAATCGCTTGCAAATACAAAGGCCAGATTGAACACGCAGTCGTTATTGACCCTATCAAACGCGAAGAATTTACTGCAAGCCGCGGCCGTGGCGCGACGTTGAATGGCCGCCGTTTGCGTGTATCCAGTCGTCGGGGCCTTGAAGGTGCCCTGATTGGTACCGGAATTCCTTTCAGTGGATATGCTTTTGAACACATCGCTCCTTACCTTGCTTGTGTGCAAGAAATCGCGGGCCAAACCTCTGGTATCCGCCGCTGTGGCTCAGCTGCCCTCGATTTAGCCTATGTTGCCGCAGGCCGGTTTGATGCTTTTTGGGAAATGAATTTAAACGAGTGGGATATTGCTGGTGGTATCTTGCTGGTTAAAGAGGCTGGCGGTTTGGTAAGCGATTTTAATGGCGGTGCGGATTACCTCGACACTGGCCATATCGTTTGTGGCTCACCCAAAGTGTTCAAACCAATTCTACAAATCGTGCAAAAAAATCTGGGCCATCTGAAATAAAACAAAAAAACCGGAGTATAAAAACTCCGGTTTTTTCTTGCTTCAACTATCCGTTAATAAAGCATCACACCTTAAATTGACCTACTAACTGGCGTAGCTGTATTGATAATTGATTCAAACGCTGACTTTCAGTAGCAGTTTTGGATGCACCTTCCGCTGTATTCATAGCCAGGTTATTAATCTGAACCAGATTTTTATCAATTTCCGATGTAACAGAACTTTGCTCTTCTGCCGCCGTCGCAATTTGTGTCGTCATATCTGCAATTTCCCGCACTGCTGCATTAATACCCGCCAATGATTGTCCAGCATCCTTGGCTGACGTCACCGCATCACCAGTTAGCACTTCACTGTTTCCCATCGCTGTAACGACGTGCTGTACTCCAGATTGCAATTTGCTCAACATCCCCTGAATATCCCCCGTAGATTGCTGGGTGCGGCTGGCCAATGTGCGAACTTCATCAGCCACAACCGCAAAACCCCTGCCTTGCTCACCCGCACGCGCTGCTTCGATGGCAGCATTCAATGCGAGCAAGTTAGTTTGTTCTGCAACACCACGAATCACATCGATTACCGATGTAACATTTTTGGCCTCTCCTTCGAGCTTCGACATAAACTCCGCTGTTTCGTGGATGCGCGCAGCAAGCCCTTGCACATGCTCGACGGCCACACGAATTCGCTCCTGCCCACGTTCAGTAATGTCAGTTGCATCTTTGGTATTTTGTGCAGTGTTTGTCGTGTTGCGCGCAACTTCCTGAATCGCCATCGTTAATTCGTTGACAGCGGTGACCACCATGGTAATGGCGTGACATTGTTCATCAGCCGCTTTCTGACTATTGGTTGACACACTTAATAGGGATTCAGCTGCTTTGGAAACTTCATTTGTATTTTGTAAAACACTGGCAATAATTCGTTGCAGCTTTTCCATGAACACATTGACATGAGCGGACAACTCACCAAGTTCATCTTTTGTGGTAACGGGAACACGAATTGTTAAATCGCCATCGCCCTCTGCAATATTCTGGATTCGATTGCTAATACTCCTAACTTGATTTGCAACGAGCATTGGCAGAAAGAACGCTGCCAGCAAACTAACCAGGGTGGCAATTACAACAATGGCTATTAGTTGTTTCGAACTGCTGGCAAGATTGTGATCAATTTCTTTTGTGTAATCTTCGACATACACCAACCGCTTTTCTTGCAACTCATCAATGTAGTCACGCAAATGCTGGAATGCGTCAGAGGCGGAGCCATAAGATTTTTGCATGGCAATAGCCCTGTTTGCCTCATCTCCTGAGCGCGCAGTGTTGATTACATCTTCTGACTGCATTTTCCATGCATTGTATCGACGAGTAAATTCGTCACGTTCATTGGAAGTTGCCGTATTGGAAAGATCGAGAGATTGGTATACACGCTCTTGCGCTTGCCTGGCGTTGTCTGCCTGCTCAGCAATTAAACTGGCGTGTTGATTGGATGCGACCTGCAACAAAGCACGCTCTGCTGTCAGAGCCTGGTATAAGTCACGGTCAGCTTGTATGAGCAATTGAATTTCAGGCAAGTTAACTTTTGCAATTGCTGCTGCATTGCCGCCCAGCAACTTGCTAGTGGTAATGGCGTGAAGTCCCATATAGAGCACCAATATCACTAACAACAATAAAGGTAATCGTAACTTCCAACGTAAATTTAATCCTTCGTACCAGGATAACATGGCAAACCTCGTAAACTTTTAATAGTAAATCCAGTGAATACTGGTATTAAAAGTTTAGTAGGAAAATAGAAAAGCGCTTTAGTAGCACACAAAACCAGCGTAACAAAACGAGGATGAAGGGGAAGAAGACTCAGCTAAAAGACTCGCACAGGTATTTGATGTCGAGGTAATCATCCAAACCGTAAAGCGAACCTTCTCGCCCCCAGCCAGATTGCTTGATTCCACCAAACGGTGCCATGGCATTGGACAGCAGTCCGGTATTGATACCCAGCATGCCTGATTGGATTTGATCAGAAAGTTGCTTTATCCGCTTTGCATCACGCGTATAAGCATAAGCAGCTAAACCGTGTTCCGAGGCATTAGCCAGCTCAATTGCCTGTTTATCATCAGCAAAGGGAATTAATGCGACTATTGGTCCAAAAATTTCTTCGCACGTTAATCTTGCATCACTGGGAACATCTACCAATAGGGTTGGAGGGAAAAATTGCGTTGCTGGCAACGAGGAACTCAATTGCGCCTGATAAGAAATACGAGCTCCACGCGCGATAGCATCATCCAGAATTCCCTGCACTTTATTACGCGCTGTTGGCGAAATTAACGGCCCCATGGTAACGCCGTCTGTCATACCGTTTCCGATGACCAATTTTTGCATAGCAATGGCGAGCTTTTCGGCAAATGCAGTGTAAACCGCCTGATGGACATAAAACCGGTTGGCACAAACACAAGTTTGTCCCGAGTTACGGAACTTAGATGCGATTGCACCTTCAACTGCCATATCAAGATCTGCATCTTCAAAAACTAAAAAAGGAGCATTTCCTCCCAGCTCCAAACTCATTCGTTTTACATCGCCTGCACACTGGGTAATCAGTTGTTTACCCACAGCTGTTGACCCTGTAAAAGAGATCTTCCTAACTTGTGATTGACTAGTGAATATCTTGCCTATGGCTTGCGCGCGCGTAGAAGGAAGAATGTTAATCACACCAGCGGGAATACCTGCATCCAACGCGAGTTGCCCCAATGCCAAAGCAGATAGAGGAGTTTCCGCAGCCGGCTTCGCGACCACTGCGCAGCCTGCAGCAAGGGCGGGAGCCAACTTGCGAGCAAGCATCGCATTTGGAAAATTCCACGGAGTGATGGTGGCGACTACACCCACCGGTTGTTTAATTACCAGGATACGTTGATCATTCTTTAACGATGGAATTACATCGCCGTAAACACGTTTTGCTTCTTCAGCAAACCATTCGATATAACTTGCGCCGTAGGCAATTTCACTGCGAGCTTCAACGATAGGTTTTCCCTGCTCCAGCGTTAATAATTGAGCGAGGGCTTCCTGCTGCTTCATTACCAATTCAAACCATTTCCGTAATAAAGAACTACGCTCGATTGCTGTTTTTTCAGCCCATTCCTTTTGTGCGCGTGCAGCAACGACGACTGCACGGGCTGCATCTTCGGGTGTTGCATCGGCAACTTGAATTAGTAATTTACCAGTTGCCGGATTCTTCACCTCGAACGTTTGTCCATCAGATGCAGCACACCAATTACCATCGATCAATAACTGATTTTTACTAAGAAACGTGTTGGCAAGTAACATGAGAACTATCCGGAGGTTCTGAAATAACTATTCGTTGCTAGCTGTTCTTTTTAGCAATAGGTTTGACCCCAATCTTGCGCACCGAATTCCCTTCTACCTCTGCAATTGTCCACAACATACCGCTCCATTCAGATTTATCACCCACAACCGGTCGCCCGCCAACCATCTGGGTAATTAATTCGCCGAGCGTTTTGTGTGCCTCGTAACCTTTCATATCCAGACGGTACAACATGGCCAAATCACTCAATTCAGCATCACCTTGAATAATAAAATCACCAAAGAAACTGATATCAAGCATGCGCTTCGGCGCTTCACTAAAAAGCCTCCCTAATGAAGGCAAATCATGTTCGTGACCAATAACACAAAGAATGTCGCCAGCCTTCAGCGTGGTACTACCGGACGGATGCAGTAATTCATGATCGCGAAAAAGCGCAGCAATCCGGGTGTTGTCCGGCATTTTCAATTCGCGCAACGCCGCCCCTATGCACCATTTTTCCGGGCCTAACTTGTACATAAACAATTCCCACTGACTGGTGATGTGGATCTCCAAACCAGCGCGGGACATCGGCGATGGTGTAGCCGGCACAACGACATTTGCTTTCCTGGCAGCCCACCCCAAGGTTGTTCCCTGCAAAATCAGCGATACCAATACAATAAAAAAAGCCACATTAAAAAATAGTTGTGCATGTTCCAACCCCGCCATCAAAGGGAAAACAGCCAGGATTACCGGTACTGCCCCACGCAAACCAACCCACGAAATAAACGTTCGCTCCTTCAAGTTAAAACGAAATGGCAAAAGGCCAATAAAAATCGACAAGGGACGTGCAAATAAAATAATCCATAACGATAACAACAACGCTGGAACTGCAATGGGCAGCAACTCGCTAGGGGTAAGTAATAAACCCAAAACCAGGAACATGCCGATTTGGCTAAGCCATGCGAGACCATCAAACATGTGCAAGATGCCATGGCGATTGCGGATTGGACGATTACCTAATAACAAACCGCACACGTAAACGGTCAGTATTCCGCTCCCCCCGAGGAAGTTAGACAAGCCAAACAACATTATCCCGCCACTGACTGCAAGTAATGGATATAAACCATCTGCAATGACCAATCGATTGATAAGCTGCAACAACAACCATCCACCAGACAACCCCAAGGCTATCCCAATTCCGAACTGCTGAACGAAACTGCTTAGCACACTCCAGGTGAAGCTGGTTTGACCCGCAGCAATCATGGCAATAAGTGTAACTGTGAGGAATACTGCCATCGGATCATTGCTTCCGGATTCAATTTCCAGTGTTGACCCGACACGCTCGTTTAAACCTTTACCATTTAATAAGTTAAAAACAACGGCGGCATCTGTAGATCCGACAATGGCTCCAATCAACAAACCCTCCAGTAGCGACAAATCAAACAACCATGCCGCTGCCACGCCCGTTAGGCCCGAGGTAATAACAACACCGAAGGTTGCCAGTGACAATGCAGGCCATAGTGCAACACGAAAGGTCGCTGTACGGGTGCGCATACCGCCATCCAGCAGAATCACCGCCAACGCCAGGTTACTGACCAAATAAGCAGTGGAATAATCATTGAAGACAATTCCTCCCGGTCCATCGACACCCGCCACCATTCCTACACCAAGGAAGATAACAAGAATGGGGATACCAACGCGGGTTGAAATCGAACTTAACAATATGCTGGCAGCAACGAGGATTGCCCCGATCAGCAACAAGTTATTGATGGTAGTAGCGTCCAAACTTTGGTCCTTTTATAAAAACTCAATAAAAACAAACACTAATGGAGTCAGATTGTAACCCGTAAGAACCGGCCTCTGTCAAAAACAGACTTCACATCCATCAGTAAAGCTTATTATTTGAAAAAAAATAGTTGCCCTTACCTAGCGCATTTCCCTCACGGTTTCCGGCTATAATTCGCCCCATTCTCCTTATATAAGTCGTACTCCATGCTCAATAAAGATGCCCTGCAACAACTTTCACAACTCAAGTCATCTATCGCCGCAGCCAAGGACATTGCACAAGGCTCCGTTCGTACAACCACCAAACGTTTTGGTTTTCTAATACTGGACGATGGGCGTGAAGCGTTTATCGACCCTGAGCAAATGATGCGCGTTTTGCCCGATGACCGTGTCGAAGCTGAAATCAGCACTAATAGCAAGGGTCAGTTTGAGGCCAGGCTGGTCAAGCTGATTACCCCCGGGCTAAAAGAATTTGTGGGCCGTTATGTCAATAAAGGTACTACTGATTTTGTAGAACCCGATGTAGCCAATTTTAATCGCTGGCTATTTATTCCCCAGCAAGAGCGCAAAGGGTTCGACGTTGGTGATTTAATTTACTGTGAAATCGCTCGCCACCCTTTTAATAGTGAAGGCAAAACCCAGGTTCGTATTATTAGCAAATTGGGCAAACCGGTTGATGCCGGCGTGGAAAGCCGTTATAGCATTGCCAAATTCAAGATGCCGTTTGAGTGGCAATCACCTGCACAAAATCAGGCGAGCAGCATTAATTGGTCACCTCTCACTTTTGATAACGGAGAGCAGGATTTAACGCATTTACCCTTCGTGACTATCGACTCCGAAAATACGCGCGATATGGATGATGCAATTTACATTGCAACAAACGATCAAGGCTGGGAATTAATTACCGCTATTGCTGACCCCAGTAAACATATTAGTTTTGGTAGCCCGCTCGAACTTGCCGCGAGAGAGCGTGCCAGCACTCAATATATTCTCGGGCAAACCGTAACCATGTTGCCGGTAGAATTGTCGCATGACACTTACTCATTAGTTGCAGAACAAAAACGTCCCGCTTTAATTTGCCGCATGCAAATTGCGCACGATGGCTCAATTACACGCTATGAGTTTGCAGAAGCATTAATTCGCTCTCACTGCAAATTGAGCTACCAAGGTGTTTATGATGCATTGGTCAGCGATATATCTACACTTGCGGCCCCGGTCCATGTTCATGACATGCTGGTAGAACTTCAAGCATTTGCGTTAGCACGGGCGGCATATCGTCAGGCTAACTCTTTGGTAATGGAAGAACGCGCTGATTATGCGTATATATTGAATGACCAGAAAAAAATTGATCATATTGAAAAGCGTGAACGCAATATCGCACACCGTATGATTGAAGAAGCCATGCTGGTTACGAATATTTGTGCAGGTGAATTATTTTTGGAAAATCCCGATTACGGCATTTTTTCCAGCCATATAGGTTTTCGGCCTGAACGAATAATCGATGCACAAACCTTGGTTCAGGAAGATCGCCCCGATTTAATACCCGGCGATTTAACCCGGCTGGAAAATTTCACCGCACTATTTCGTGAGCTACGTGTAAACCCCACCAACAATGTAAGCAGCGCGCCGTTGCATTCATTATTGCAACGTATGTTGCAAGCAGGCTCATTAACTTTCGATCCTACCCCACATTTTGGTTTAGGATTTAAAGCTTATGCGATGGTAACTTCACCGATCCGTCGATATAACGACTTATTCAACCACATCGCCATTAAACGCATTTTGCGCGGTGAGCCGCCCATTGAAATCGATGACAAAAAACAATTTGCTGAGGCACTGCAAAACCAGTTGAACACTGGCCGGCAGGCTTGTCGTTTCACCGAAAGCTGGCTGGGTTGCCAATACGCTGCACAACATATTGGCAGTTTGCATCAAGGTAGCATTGCATTAGTTAACTCATTCGGTTTAGGTATCAAACTGGATGATTGGGGGCTGGATGGTTACGCATTGCTTGCGCCGAAAGAAGGTGAAATAAAAGCCCAGTTTGATTCACGCCGTCTGAGCCTCACCATTGAAGGAAAAACCTGGCGTTTGGACGATAAGGTTTATGTGCTGGTACAAGATGTCGATGTTGAAAAGCGCAAAATCGGTTTGGAAATTGTGAGCGAAGAAACGGCACAACGCTTAAGCGCATGGCTTTAATTAATATCGACTAAAGCTTTTCAATTAACTAAAGCAAAGGTGATCTATGGCGAAGCAGTATTGGTTATTCAAGGCTGAACCTCATATCTATGGCATAGATCATCTTTCAGCAGCCCCGAACAAAACCGGACGTTGGGATGGCATTCGCAATTATCAGGCAAGAAACTTTCTACGCGATCAAGTCAAATTGGGCGATGAAGTTTTTATTTATCACAGCAGCTGCAAAAATGTCGGCATCGTTGGTACCGCAAAAGTTGTAAAAACTGCTTACCCAGATCCCACCCAATTCAACCCGGAAAGCAATTATTATGATCCAAAATCAACGGAGGAAAATCCTCGCTGGGTTTCAGTGGATATTCAATTAACCAAAGTATTTCCGCGTTTAATTCCTTTAGCTGAAATTAAAACTCAAACCCAGTTGGAAAACATGGTGTTGGTTAAGCAGGCACGCCTGTCAACCCAACCGGTTACTGCTAACGAATGGCGCCACCTTATAAGTTTGGCAGGTAACTTGGATTAATAGTGTTGATCCCAAATACCGATACCGATATGTCAGCGAATTCATGAATTCCTGGAAATCAAAATATCTGAACTGAGTAGTTTTTTAGGCTTACTGGGCTCTTGATTGCGCCAAATCACCAGGTAATAATTTTCAATAATCCGGATGCAGGAAAAGAGGGGTCAGCATAGTTGCTAACCTTTTTATTTGTATCATCTACAACAGTTTTTTTCATTAACTCATAGTACATATTTACAAATTCTTGCTGTCATTTCCCTCAGGATGGGATTCAATATCTGCTTTAATATGTTTATATGCATAAAAACTCAGATAAATAACAATTGCACAGGTCAATACTACAATTACCAACCCAAATACGACCACTGAATCCAAATACATAAATTACCCCTGCGATTACTTTTAATTATTTTTAGTGTACGCAAAGATAAAAAAAGGGATTTGATGTAAATCAAATCCCCCTGGTTTGCCCGCAATTGGCTTAATTTTATTTCAAGCTATCGAAAATAGGCTTGAGTGTAGAATTCCAGTTTTCGCTATTCACAATACCGATGTGCTTGTAACGAATCACTCCCTGCTTATCAATCACATAGGTTTCCGGATAACCAAAAACACCGAGATTTAACGCCAGCCGACCATCATCGTCTAACACTGTAAACACATACGGGTTGTGCAGTTCAGATAACCAGCGTTGCGCATCATCAACATTATCTTTGTAATTAATGCCATAGATTGGTATGCCTTCAGCTTTAAGAATATTGAGAAAAGGATGCTCTTGTTTACACGGAAGGCACCACGTCGCCCAAACGTTTAACAAGCTGGCTTTACCTTTAATCATTTCCTGATTTGCCTTCACTAAGCCGGCTGGATTTTCCGCCGCTGATACAACAGTCAATTCGAATTCAGGCACAGGTTTATTCAATAGCGCTGAAGGCATTTCCGCCGGATCTAACGATAAGCCACGCCAAAATAAAATGGCAAGAATTGCAAAAATCATCAATGGAACAAATAAAAAAAGACGTTGTTTATTCATTAACAAGAACTCCGGAAGTAGCAACATCCGATTTAGGCTCAACCTTCACAATCTTGCGGTAACGTTTATCGGCCACTGCAAGCACAGCACCAAAAGCCATCATCAATGATCCCAACCAGATCCAACGTACAAATGGTTTCAAATGCACACGCATTGCCCAGGCAGTTTCGGTAAGTGGCTCACCCATTGCCACATACAAATCCCTGAAGAAACCTACATCCAGGGCAACTTCGGTCATCGTATTACCTGAAGCCAAATAACGGCGCTTTTGCGGTTTCATTTCACGCAGGAATTTACCGTTTTGCAACACCTGGATAACTGCTTGCTCCGCTTGATAATTGGGGCCATCGATATGTTCCAGCTTCTCCAATACAAATTCGTAATCAATTACAGTTACGTGCTGCCCTACCTCCATACGAATATCGCGTTGCTCGGTATAAATACTGGTCAACCCAACTCCCGTTACTGTGACAGCGATGCCAGCATGTGCAATCACCATTGCATAGTAACTTAGACTAAGTTTTTTCAGCCCAGCCAATTTCGTTTCTGCATTACGAATTCTGTGCAACATATCCGCAATCAACGCAATGAAAATCCAGCTTGAAATAAATACAGTTAACGCAGCCAAAATTTCGTATTTTTCCCGATATAGCAAAGGAAATAGTAAGCCGATAATCAGGCTAATCACCCAGGGCTTCCATAAAAGTTGTAACAATTGTTTGATTGAAGTGCGCTTCCAATTTGAAACCGGCCCCAGTGCCATTAGCAAACATAACAATCCCATTAAAGGTAAAAAGAAAAGATTGAAGTAAGGTGGACCAACCGAGATTTTCCCAAGACCCAGCGCATCCGCAATTAATGGATATAAAGTCCCCAACAACACCATAATCATAATAATTGTGAGGAGAATATTATTGCCCAACAACAAAGTCTCACGCGAAAACCAATCAAAGCCGGTAGAGCCTTTTACGACTGGTGCACGCAAGGCGTACAAGGTTAATGAACTTCCAACCACCACCAACAAAAAGCCCAACACAAATACGCCGCGCTCCGGATCATTTGCAAACGCATGCACCGATGTAAGTACACCGGAACGAACTAAAAATGTCCCCAACAAACTCAATGAGAAAGTAAAAATTGCTAATAAAATAGTCCAACTTTTAAATAAACTGCGTTTCTCTGTAACAGCTAATGAATGGATCAATGCAGTCCCGATCAACCAAGGCAGGAAGGAAGCGTTTTCCACTGGATCCCAAAACCACCAGCCACCCCAACCCAACTCGTAATAAGCCCACCAACTTCCCAGCGCGATTCCTACGGATAAAAATCCCCATGCCATAGTTGCCCACGGACGTGACCATCGTGCCCAGGCGCTATCGAGGCGACCAGTCAAAAGCGCTGCAATTGCGAAAGCAAAACTCACACTGAAACCTACATATCCCATATATAAGACTGGAGGATGGATGATTAAACCGATGTCTTGTAAAAGGGGATTCAAGTCACTGCCATCCTGGGGAGGAATTGGCAAAATTCGATCAAAAGGATTGGAGGTCAACAAGATAAACAACAGGAAACCAACGGCAACAAAGCCCAAAATCGATAGCACTCTCGCTTGCATATCCAGCGGCAGTGATTTGCTAAAAATGGCCACCGCAAAAGTCCACCCCGCCAACATTAAAATCCAAAGTAATAATGACCCTTCATGGCCACCCCATACCGCGCTGATCTTGTAATAAACCGGTAACAGCGAATTGGAATTGGAGGCAACATATTTCACTGAAAAATCATCGTGAATAAATGAATACACCAGACAAAAAAATGCAAAAGCCACGAATAGAAAAAAACCTGTCGCTAGTGAACGACCGGATTGCATTAATAAAGCACTGCCTACATAAGTTCCGCTTAATGGCAAAACAAACAGTGCTACACTCAGGCAAAGTGAAAGAATTAAGGCAAATTGCCCCAACTCAGGCGCAAGCTGGATAAAATCAAGCCCCATACTTCAAACCCTCGCACGTTTTTTGATGCTCACCTTTATCTTTCATTGCCTCAGCAACTTCAGGTGGCGTGTAATTTTCATCATGTTTTGCTAATACTTCACTGGCGTTGATTTCGCGCGTCTCGGTGACCACGCCGTTTATGACAGCAGCCTCACCTTCAGCAAACAAGTCAGGCAAGATTCCATTGAAATTTACTTTCACATCAGAAATACCGTCAGTAATTAAAAAATTTACTTCGAGCGTGGCCTCAGAACGTTTTACGCTGCCAGGTTTAACGCAGCCGCCAGCACGGATGCGCGTGTTGTGAGGGACCTCTCCCGCCGCAATTTTGCTCGGCGGATAAAATAAATTGATATTTTCCCGCAACGCGTAAGCCATAAGACCAACAGCGATACTGGAAAATACAACAATAAAAATAACGATCATTAAACGTTGTTTGCGAACCGGATGCATGGTTTCAATCTCTAAATCATTTAATTAATCAGCGCCCTGTGCTTCAGGGTTAGCCTTCGCCAATTTCTGCAACTTTTGTTGTTGTTTGATAAATGCTTTTTTTTGTAGCAATGGACTTACCAACAAAAAAATCAACGCAGTGAAGGTTATCCCGTATGCCGCCCACACATATGGGCCATGACCATTCATAACGATAAAATCAGCAACGGATTCAAATTGGAATTTCATTATCTGCCCTCTTCTTATTTACTAGTGGCGACCAAATCATTTACCCATTGGGTTCGACTCTCCCTGCGTAAAATTTCTGCGCGAGTGTAGAGCAGCAGCACCAATGCATAAAAACAATAAAAGCCAATTACCATAATTAGTAACGGATAAAGCATGGAAGGATCAATCGTTGATTTGGATGTAAATTTAATAGTGGCTGGCTGATGCAGGGTATTCCACCAATCCACCGACTTATAGATGATAGGTATGTTAACCATACCTACCAATGCCAATACAGCGCTGGCTTTGTCTGCTGTATCACGATGCTGATAGGCCTGCTGCAAAGCAATCATGCCTAAATAAAGAAAAAACAAAATGAGCATGGAAGTGATACGAGCATCCCATTCCCACCAGGTACCCCAGGTCGGTTTTCCCCAAATAGAGCCTGTCACCAGTGAAATGAACGTCAGCACAGCTCCAATAGGGGCTGCCGATTTCATGACCATGTAAGGCAGTTTCATTTTCCAGATAAGGCCGACCGCCCCTGAAATCGCCATGATGTAATAACCGGCAAGAGCCAGAAAAGCAGCCGGAACATGAATATAAATAATGCGATAGCTATTGCCTTGCTTGTAATCAGCGGGTGCAAAAGCCAAACCCCAGACAGCGCCAGCAACAATGAGGGAAATACTGACGATAGCCAGCCAGGGCAACCAGGGATTTGTTTTCTCATAAAACCAACGGGGAGAGCCTAAACGATGAAACCACTGCCATGCCATAGTGCTTACCTTCAAATTAATATCATTATTATGTTTTAACCATTACTGCTGATTTTTAGCGCACCCATTGCTGCAATTGGCGCAAGCACGATAGCCAGTGCAAGGAAAGCCCCCAGTACTGCCAGTTGCATGCCAATCACCCCGCCCTGCACCGCGGTTTGAACCGCGCTGGCTCCGAATATCAACACCGGGATGTAAAGGGGCATCACAATTAATGAAAGTAACAACCCACCTTTACGCAAGGATACCGTAAGTGCAGCTCCCACTGCGCCAATTAAGCTCATGGACGCTGTACCTAGTGCAAGGGAGGCAAATAACGGCCAGTATCCATCAAAGGGTAAGTGGAGCATCAATCCCAGTAATGGAGCTATCAATGTTATCGGTAGTCCGGACACCAGCCAGTGCACCAGGATTTTAGCCATTACTGTGAAATAGAGGGATTGGGGGCTAATTAACATCTGCTCCAGCGAGCCATCTTCATAATCGCTACGAAATAAACCATCCAATGACAATAATGTGGCGAGTAGCGCCATTACCCATATAATTCCGGGCGCCAGCAAAATCAGTACAGATTTTTCCGGGCTTACGCCAAGTGGAATCAACGTTACGGCAATAAGGAAGAATACAAGCGGATTGGTCAATTCAGCCTTGTGTCTCGCCGCGACCAAAAGATCACGTCGCAAACTAGCAGTGAATCCACTAAGCAACGAAGAAGATGGACTAGCCATTCAACACCTCAGCGCTCAGACCACTGAATTCTGTATTGGTTTGCGATAGGAGTGAACTTTTAGTCGCAGGGATTTGATAGTCCTGTAAATTAATCAACCTCAACAAGGGTAACGTTAGATCCTGGTGGGAAGTGAGTATCACCACTCCGCCCTGTGCCGATTGCCGTGCAATCAACGCTTCAAGCTGGCTGACACCCAATTTATCGATCGCTGTAAAAGGCTCATCCAGTATCCAGATACGAGCCTCGCTCAAATGCAACCTTGCCAAAGCTACCCGTCTCAGCTGCCCAGCTGATAGCTGATAGCAGGGGGTGTCTTCATACCCATATAAACCTACGGCAGTCAAGGCATCATCAATACTGACACGCCCACCTGCTTGAGCTAGATACCAGGCAAGGTTTTCAGATGGAGTCAGTGATTTTTTGATCCCAGGTAAATGGCCGAGATAGAGGCGATCACGCGCAAAATCCCAAGCAACCTCAGATAAAGCTTTTCCGCTGTATAGAATTTGCCCTTCATAGTCGCTACTAACACCGGCTAATGCCCGCAGTAAGGTCGTTTTGCCAGCGCCGTTCGGACCACCAATTTGAACCACTTCACCCGCAGAAAGCTGCAGGTTTAAACCGGAAAATAAAAGACGTTCATCCCTCTCGCAGCCAAGATCACGCAATTCAAGCAAGGGAATGTGTGAGGAACTCATAATTATTATGGGCCTAGGGAACGGGGACACAGCTTCAGGCCTGCAAGCCTGGATGCAGAAATAACGCTGGCAGCCGCTATACTCATTACCGGAAGAGCATTGGCGCCCTGGAAATCTGCATTTATCAGTTCGCGATTATAACGACCTAACTACTGATAACGCACTCCAATTTACGATTTTCATCACACAATAGCGATTAAGATATGCAATTGAGAGCAAAGCTATGGATGTAGGTTCCATTAATGAAAAGCTATTGCTGAATCTACAGCGCGCACAAATTGAGCAGGTAACACTGGTCAGTAAATCACTGGGTCTAAAAGTAGGCAGCCAATTTTTGGCTCAAGTTGAAAAAGTGACGCAGGCAACACCTAACGAACGTAGTGAAATTATCAAGGCAATCGATATCACTCTCGCCCAGTTGAATAAAAACTCTGCCTCACCTGCAACGCAAGCATTGATAAACCAATTGCTCGAACAAAAAAAAATGCTGCAAGATCCAAGTATTAAGCTGGTGAGCCTCACTACTACACCGCAAATTTCAATAGGAACATCATCTCCACTTGCAACGAACCCAACAACACAGAACCTATTAACTTATACCAACCAACCGTTGCAGAATGGACAAACACTTTTATTACAAATTACCGAAAACTCACGCTTGCAAATTCTCCAACCGTTGACACAAAAACAACTCGAAATATTAGTGCAAGCACTGCAGAAGCAAGGAATTGGTTTACCACACAACTCAAATGCAAGTAGTGAAAAAAGCAATTTAAATCCTGCTACACACCCTATTCAAATTACCAGAGAGCTTGCCATCCAACTTGCCAAAATTGATTTGGGAAAGTTACTTGCAGAACATACTCAAACAGGTTTTCAAAAAATAGCTGTAAATGAAAAGATACAAACTGCTATTAGCGAGAGCTTACGAAATTTATTACCACGAAAAGATTCAGGACAAGATCTTCTGGCGACACTCCCAAAAATCGCCCAATTTATACAGCAAATCCCTATTGCACAGCGTCAAGAATGGCTACCCGCGCAGGTTCAGGATGCGCTTAAAGGAGTTGCCAACCATATTCGGTTGAGCGATCAATTAAATAATCCCAAATTACTCGCGATGGCCTTGAGTAACAATGGCCAGAGCTTTGAACATAAATTATCGCAATTACTACATACATCTTCAAAGACTGCATCTTCTGGTAATTTTTTACAAAAAAAACCAGCGGCAGACATTCTAAAAAATACAGCTAGTCCGTTAAATAACTTGCTAAATTCAACAAAACTGTCCGCATTAAACTCAAGCAATGGTTCAATCAATGCCGCCCCCCCTGAGATTGAAAAAATTATCACGCAGGATTTAAAGGGAAGCTTGCTGGGGTTACTCCATGAACTGGACTCCGAAATTCATAAAATAACAGCATCGTCACCAAACCAACCCGATCTAACAAAAACCATTCTATTAAATGCCCTCCCCCAATTCCTTGGGCTACTTATGAACAAACAACAAGGTGAACTGAACCAAAAACAATTACGCACGCAACTCATGCTATTGATGCATCAATATACATTGGGAAGTATTGCGAAAATTCAATTACAACAGATACATACCATCAGCCAACAACTAAATCAGGTTGATGTAACACAACCAAACCAATCATGGCAATTTGAAATTCCTGTGCGACACGGGCAAGACGTGCATCCTTTACAAATACATCTCGAACAACGATGGATGGAAGAAAAGCAAGACGATACAACGCAACAAGGTACACGGGTTCGCCAATGGAATGTAATGCTTAATTTTGACTTACCACTGGTTGGAAAATTCTATGCGCAATTAAGATTATTAGGGCAAAACCTTAACGCGAAATTTTGGGCAGAACATGAAAACACCTTAGCCGAAGCCAGGCAAAAAATTGATTTCCTGACAAACCAATTGGAGCAACAAGGTATACATGTATCCCAAATACAATGCGTGCCTGGCTTGCCTCCCAAACCAAAAATGTTACTTAGTTATTCTTTAGTAGATGTAAAAACATGAAGAGCCAATATTCAAATACCCAGCTCCAGAAAGCCGTTGCACTTTATTACGATGGAAAAAGTGCACCCCATATTAGTGCCAAAGGAACAGGCGCTGTTGCCGAACAAATCATGGAAGTAGCACGCGAGCATGGAGTACCTTTATGTGACAACCCTAGCCTTGTAGACTTACTGGTAACACTGGAACTCGGCGATGAAATTCCAGAAAACCTCTATATCGCCGTTGCTTATATAATTGCGTTCGCCTATCAGCTGGAAGGCAAAATACCAGACGGTTACGGCATGCAGCCTTGATTTTGTTAAGCATCCTACAGAAAACCAAAAAAATCGCTTGATGTAACCAGATTCTGCCCTTCACATCACTATGTATAAGTGAGATTATGGCGTCACTATTTTGACGACGCCCACATCAAAAAAATGTCTCACTTTATTTCAACTAGCGAACTGCGAAACCAATTTGGCAAGGTAATTATTTTTGATTGCCGTTTTAATCTGACCAGTAAAACTCAGGGTTATGAACAGTATCGTAATGGCCATATTCCAGGTGCATATTATCTGGATTTGGAAAAAGACTTATCCTCCCCTGTTATGCAGCACGGAGGTCGTCATCCTTTACCTGACCCCGAAACGTTTTCCAAAAAAATGCGTGCATGTGGTGTCAATCAGCAATCTGTGATCGTGGTGTATGACGATTCGCGTATGGCTTACGCGGCGCGAGCCTGGTGGCTACTGCGTTACTTCGGGCACCAGCAAGTTTTAATATTGGATGGAGGCTTTAATGCATGGACTCATTCTGGTGGTAATTTGGATAGACGAGAGCCAGCACTTAAAAGCGGAAACTTCAAAGCCATGATCCAAACTGGCTGGACGCTTGATCGAAACGATATTTTGCAAAACGACCCTTCAACTTTGCTAATCGACTCCAGAGAAGCAAAGCGCTACCGTGGTGAAGAAGAACCTATAGACCCGATTGCCGGGCATATTCCAGGAGCAATTAATTACTTTTGGCAAGAAGCAACCACGGACAAAGGCTTTATAAAAACTGAAGCAGAGCAGCGCGAGCGCTGGAAAGGTTTGTCATCAAATGAAAAATTGGTCGTGTATTGCGGCTCCGGAGTGACTGCCTGCGTAAATCTTTTATCTCTGAATTTATATGGAATTAATGCAAAACTTTATCCCGGCAGCTGGAGCGATTGGTGCTCTTATTCCGACTCACCTATTGGGACCTGTATAGCAGAGAAATCTAATTAAGTGCCTGACAAGAGACCTGTAAAAACGGGCACTTATGTGCCCGTTTTTATATTTGTTAATTGAGATACTCGTATTCAATACGAACATCAACTGGCCCGCCTTGATCATCATCAATATTCGAACGTCCGTGAAACCGCATTAAATATTTTCCATTCGGGTCATACGCCAGGTTAATTGGGTCTGAAAATAAAGAAGCTATTTTTTTTGCCGGAGCAATTCGAAAATAAATCCATTCCCGGCCAATCTGTTTATCATAAACAGGTGACTCGCTACCTTTAATTTTGCGAACCTCTAATTGCACAATGTTTAATTTAGCAGGCATTGCATAATCAAATTTCAGACGTTTATCTGCCAATAACTTTTCCCAATTTAATTGGATATAGGCATCAAGCCCGGCATCAATAACTATCCGTGCATTATCATGAATAATTTTCTGGTTTCGCGAATTATTCAACCCATGCGTTAACACCAGCCGAGCCCCTTCAAATTGTGCAGACACCAATTCACCATCCCTCGAATCCTCATAATTAAAACCTGGTTGAAAGGGCTCACCTTGATAGGCAAGTGTTTTGGTAGCAAACGTTTCGCCTGATGGCGAAGTATAATCAACTCGCACGGACTTACTTTCATCCAGCGATGTAAACAACTCCCGATAAAGCAATTGATTGCTCTCTAAACTATAGGCACTACCTGCCGCCACATAGTTATCTTGTTGAGCACAGGTAATTGAAGAGCCCAAGATCAGCAATAACCCTGACGAGTATCGAGTTAAATTTTTTCTGAACATACGCAGTAACCCTCATATAAGCAGATGACTATAGGCAATGACATTATAGAAAAAGTTTTAAAAACACTACCAGGGCATAAATATCGCTCGATATACATTAACTAATGATTAACAACCTGCGACATGGGACAAGCAATCAAACATCCTGATAATTACCATTTTTGGGAAGCTGGGCAAATAACGCAATAGTAGACTTCCGAGTCTCCGACAGATCCACCAAAGGCGAAGGATAGTTATCCATCGGTGGAGGGTTGTGGATTTGCCGGTTAGATAGATGTGCTAACTCAGGAACCCATTTGCGAATAAAATCACCTTGCGGATCGAAACGTTCCGACTGACTAATTGGGTTAAATATACGGAAATATGGCGCTGCATCTGTGCCTGTTGACGCACTCCATTGCCACCCACCATTATTCGCGGCGAAATCACCATCAATAAGTTTTGACATAAAATAGTTCTCGCCAAGACGCCAGTCAATTTGACAATTCTTGGTAAGAAACATAGCAACTACCATCCGCAGACGATTATGCATCCAGCCTGTTGAATTAAGTTGACGCATTGCGGCATCTACAATAGGAATTCCCGTTCTACCTTCACACCAGGCCTTAAAAAAGGATTGATCATAACTCCATGGAAACGCTTCTGTGTGAGGTTGCATGGCCTTACGTTTACAAACTTGCGGAAAATCAGCCGCAATGTGTTGATAAAACTCTCGCCAAATTAACTCACCAATCCAACAGTTTGCACCTGAATTTCCACCTTCCCATTCGCCACGGGTAAATACCAGTACGGCAGCGATAGCTTGTCGAGGAGATATTGCGCCTACAGCTAAATAAGGTGACAGCGTAGAGGTACCATCAATTGCAGGAAAATCACGTAACTCCTGATAGCGAGTAATTGCTTTCTCAATAAAAAAATCCAGTCGTCGATAGGCTTCATTTTCACCTGCAGGCCATAACTCCGATAGATCAATTAACTTATGCGCTGCAAACAATTGGTCAATTTCACGACCTGTTGCACTTTCAAAAGGCTGATTGCTTTGTTTTGCGGGCACACCATAAGGTTGCATATTAATAGGCATCACCATCTGCAACCATTTCTTTTTAAATGCAGTAAAGACTTTGTAAGGCTCCCCCTGTCCATTCCTTATCATACCAGGCGGAACAATACAGCGATCATGGCAACGTTTTACCAGTATTGCGTTTTCGCGCAATAACTGGTTAACGGCCATATCCCTATTAATTTCATTAATGGGATACTCCGCATTAAAGTACAAATGACTGGCATTCAGTTGTTGCGTAATTCGCAGTATCGTTGGTGCAATTTCTTTTATTTTTTTAACTTTTATGACGTGCAGAGGAATATTCAGCCGTTGCAAATCAGCTTGCAAAATTTTTAGATTTCGACGAATAAAATCCAATTGTGACGACGCTATGGTATGGAGCTGAACGTAAGCTTCGCAGTGCACGTACACCCCAATAACACCTTCACCGGCATCAGCTGCTTTAAAAAGTGCAGGATTATCCCGTACGCGCAAATCATTTCGAAACCAGACCACTGCTGTCATAATCACTCTACCTTACTTGCATATTACAAGCTGACGCATCATTAACTCACCAACTGACTAAGTTGATGATGAACTTGTTGAATGGTTTCGCAGGAATAAAAACTACTATCTCCCTCCAGATTTAAGGACGAAACAGTAAACGCACCCTTCCCTACCAACATCAAAGGTGCGGGCTTTCTTTCCGACCATATTTTTAATTGCCCATGAAGATGATGAATGTTGTATTCCTCACCACCCACCAAAACGATAATCTGTGCCTCAAGTGCGTTAACACACATCAGGATCTCCTTCATATCCAGAGCCCAAAGGTATTCAACCTGAAACTGACGAACTAATAAGCTATACACTAATAACAACGGCGTGATATCACCTCTTACCGATGAAGATACAAGCAGAATCTTTTGCCCTCTACTTCCGGCATGACGCTGATGATGTATTGCCGATTGCAAGTATTCCTCTAACACACTTGTCAAAAAAATTCGCTTCGAGGCCAGTCCAAATTCTTTTCCTTGCAAAGCGTCAAATATAGGAATTATCAAATGATCAGTAACAATCTCTACTGGATATAAAGAGAATACTTCTACAAAAATCTGCTGCAGCGCCGAACGATTAAATGAATTAATACAGTTATGAATCTGATTTGAAAACTGTATCCAAACAGAATCAATTTCTTCTTTTTCATGACTCGAGGAATCAGCAAGTAAATTTTTTACTTTACTAACTGCAACCCCCCTGGCAAGCCAGATTTGAATTTCTCTCACACGTTCAATGTCAGTAGATTTATATAATCTGTGCCCCTTTGGTGTGCGCTGCGGAATTAACAATCCATAACGTCGCTCCCATGCACGCAACGTCACCGTATTTATTCCTGTAATACGCGAGATTTCCCGAATTGGAATTAAGTCATTTGGAATAAGCTGATCGCCAACAAACTTCTCATTATTCATAATTAATTTTCAACAATGTAATTACGTATACCTAAAATATCAGGGTGCGGCTCCCAGAAGGTTTGGGATTTTAAATAAGGATTATCCAATTTAAGTAAGTGGTGCTTCAAAAGCGTTAGCGGTACTACCAAAGGAACACGTCCTGCTTTGTAGGAATCAATGAGTTGCGATAGTTCCTGTTTATCCTGAATTGTCAGAATATGTTTCAAGTAACCGCGCAAATGCATCATTGCATTGGTATTTCCTTTCCGAGTTGCATGATGCCGCAAAGCATCCATAAACAGCTGGAAAAAAGTATCGCAACTTGTTCGAATGTCGTTGTTGGCAAGATTGGACAAATGCCGTCCAATAGCGAAATAGCCAGGCACATGGTGAGCCATCACTTGATACTTGTAACGAGAGTAAAAATCGATAAGTTTTTTAGCACTGGGGGCTGCGGCAACTTGCGTTTTAAAATCATGGTAAGCGAAAACGCGAGCTAAAAAATTATCGCGTAACCCCGGGTCATTTAAACGTCCCGCTTCTTCAACCGGTAATAAGGGCATCAGTTCCATTAAACGTTTGGCATATACCCCTCGGCCCTCACTATCAATCGAATACCCATTAGGGAGGTAGCGCTTCATTCCAAATACACCGCAACTGGGTGACTTTTGCATAAATACGTAACCACATATCTCCGGCATTTCCCTGCTGATAGCTTCCGCATGAGCAATAAGAGCATCAGTTACATCCATTTCAGGGTTTTCAATTCCAAGCACGCGCGTCTCAGTGCCGTGTATGACAAGCCGAATCGGCTTTCGAGGAACTCCCAAGCCAATCGCAACTTCGGGGCATACCGGATGAAATTCAAAAAACTCCTCAAGGGTCTGGGCCAAAAAACGATTGAATTTATGCCCTCCGTCGTACCGCACCTTGTCACCCAGTAAGCATTGGCTGACACCAATCGGAATTTTATTCATCTCAAAAACCTATACAAAAAATTCATGTTGTATAAGTATTAACTCAAATACTTATACAAAACAATAAATTTGTATAAGATTAATAGAAGGCAGGAAAGTAATAAGCGGAAAAACTGCGAAAAAATGGACAAAGAGTATCTTATAAGCCATTGATAGAAATAAAAAAACCGGGCAATGCCCGGCTTCTCGAAGGGTGATAGTTAGCGCGTTGGTATCTCAATATCTTCAAACAACTCATCAAGCTCTGCTCTTGAGTGCCTGTTGAAAGCTTCGTTGATAATGTCTTTATTCAAGTGGGGTGCAAACTTCTCAATGAAGTCATACATAAATCCGCGTAAGAAAGTACCGCGACGGAAACCAATCTTGGTGACACTGGATTCGAACAAGTGACTTGCATCCAATGCAACCAGATCTGAATCCGAATCGCTGTAGGCCATGCTGGCTATTATTCCTACGCCCAACCCCAAGCGCACATAGGTTTTTATAACATCAGCATCAGCAGCCGTAAACACGACTTTTGGCGCCAAGCCACGATTAATAAACGCCTCATCCAATTTAGAACGCCCCGTAAAACCGAATACATAGGTAACTATTGGATACTTGGCGACTTCTTCCAAGGTTAGATTGGAAACCTGAGCTAAAGGATGATTCTTGGGCACTACGATACTGCGATTCCACCGGTAGCAAGGCATCATGATCAGGTCGCTAAATAACTCCATTGCTTCAGTAGCAATAGCGAAATCAACGGTCCCATCTGCCGCCATTTCGGAAATTTGCATTGGCGTACCCTGATGCATATGCAGGGATACTTCAGGATACTGCTTGATAAATGAACCAATTACAGGAGGTAATGCATAGCGCGCCTGCGTATGGGTAGTAGCAAGGGTTAATGTACCTTTGCGCTCATTACTGAACTCTTGGGCAACCTGCTTGATACTTTCAACTTTACGCAGGATTTCACCGGCAGTTTTAAGAATTGCTTCACCTGCAGGGGTAATTCGGGTGAGATGTTTACCGCTACGAGAAAAAATCTCTACCCCCAGCTCATCTTCAAGCAAACGAATCTGTTTACTTATACCCGGTTGCGAGGTGTAAAGACTTTGTGCTGTTGCAGAAACATTGAGGTCGTGGTGAGCGACCTCCCAGATATAACGTAATTGTTGCAGCTTCATAAGCCCTCCGAATGGCTCACTCACTGGGTATTTGCCAGAGGCAAGCACCGGTAACAAACACCAAGGTTTTCCTTGGAGTTATAAAATCGGTAAAAGTTATTCATAAAGAGAATAGAACAAAACAGCGCCTTATGCCTAGCAATTATTAATAGTGCTACGAAGAGGCCTTGTTACAACTTTAGACTATATCTACAAAATTCAAAGTTTTTGGCGAAAGAATATGACAAAAATAGTGAAAAATGCCCTTATTACACCAGTAGTCGGGTATATGCAGCATTTAATGCAGCTCAAGATGACTGATGATTAGCAATACCATGAGGCACATGGCCGGTACGAACATGTTCGCGCGCCGATTCGCAATGTATTTTTTGATCATCAAAAAATACATCAGCACCATACGCCTTTAAGAACGTTCCTTTTGGCAACCCGCCCAGGAACAAGGACTCATCAATACGGATATTCCACGCTCTGAGCGTCCGAATCACTCTCTCATGCGCTGGGGCAGAACGCGCAGTCACTAATGCTGTGCGAATGGGGCAACTTTCACCGAATTCAGACTGAAGACCATGCAAGGCGGACAAAAATTGTTTGAACGGTCCTCCACTCAGAGGTTCTCGTGCAGAGGCTTTTTCACTCTCTGTAAACGCCGATAATCCCTGGGACTTATAAACACGCTCTGCTTCATCGGAAAAAATCACAGCATCACCATCAAAAGCAAAACGCAATTCGTCTTCATTTTCAATTTGGCTATTGGATGCAATCAGAGTTGCGGCAGCCATTCCATGATCCAATGCTTGCCTTACGTCATCTGCATCCGTAGAAAGGAACAAATGGCAACCAAACGCAGAGGCATAACGATAAGGAGATGTCCCACCACAAAATGCAGCGCGACTGATTTGCAGACCATAATGTTCAATAGAATTGAAAACTCTCAAGCCGGTATCCGCGCTATTTCTTGAGAGCAAAATGACTTCAACACGCGGCTCTGTGCCCAACCGCTCATTTAAGCGCAGCAGTTTTTTAACTACCGGGAAAGCTTCCCCGGGAGACAAGGTTTCATCTTCATGGTCAATTTGATATTGCGCATAAGCAGCAAGCCCTTCGTTAACATAGACCTGGTGACTTTCGTCTAGATTAAAAAGTGCACGCGATGAAATCGCAATAACTAATTTGTCACCAAAACCTTTAGGCATATAACTAACTCCGAAAGCCCATCAGGGCAGCAATTCAAATTTATCCATATCCAGATTTGCGGGAAATTTCTCGCGATATTTACGCAGGCGTTCAATGCTTAATTCAGTTGATAAGAGCTCTGCCTCTTGGCTAGTCGCAATTAATTCACCAGCTGGACCGTAGACAGAAGAATCGCCGACATAATGCTGTCCTGCTTCGTCCATCCCAACGCGATTAACGCCAACAACATAACTTAAATTTTCAATCGCACGTGCCTGTAACAATCTATTCCAATGTAATGCTCGTGAACTTGGCCAGTTTGCAACATAAATTGCTACGTCATAATCATTTCGATTCCGACTCCACACGGGAAAGCGCAAGTCATAACAAATAAGTGGCAATACTTTCCAGCCATTTACTTCAACCAGTACACGCTCACTACCCATTGCATATCGAGTGTGTTCTCCAGCCATTCGAAATAAATGGCGCTTATCGTATTCCGAATAGCTACCATCAGGGCGCATCCACACCAAACGATTAAAGTAGGTTTCACCTGCTTTAACGACGAGACTACCTGTTATAACAGCGCGATGTTTTGCAGCCTGATCGTGCATCCATTGATAAGCACGACCGTCAACCGACTCTGCATAATTACGCGCGCTCGAACAAAAACCGGTCGTAAACACTTCAGGTAATACAATCAAATCGGTTGATGGCATACCTTCCATAAGAGCCGCATAATGATCCAGGTTTTTTTGAGGATCATTAGGCTCGATGACTTGCTGTACCAAAGTGACTTTCAGATCTTCCATTTCAACCAGCCTCACTTTCAATGACAGGATGCAACCAGCGATAACATATTGCTAAAGCAATCAAGGCCGCAATGGCTGACAATAAAAAGGTAGATGCGGCACTATAATCCCAGAGCAAACCACCAATCAATGCTCCTGCAGCGCCACCCGCACCGAAACTAAACGAACTGTAGAGTGCTTGTCCCTGCCCTTGATGCCCACCTTTAAAATAAATCCTTACCAGTTCGATCGACACGGAGTGGGCAATACCAAAACTGCAAGCATGTAATAACTGGGCAAATAGCAGAATAACCAATGAATCCGCATAATACCCAATCAATAGCCAACGCAGTCCAGTGGTTAACAGACTGAACATCAACAAATGGCGCAAACTAAACTGGCGTAAAATTCGTGGCATCACAATGAAGATAACGACTTCAGCTAACACACCTAACGCCCACAACAAACCGGTCGCTGTGCTGCTGTATCCGTAATTTTCAACCAGGTATAACGTGTAAAACGTATAGTACGGACCATGGCTGAGCTGCAATAAAAAACTGGCTACTAAAAAACACAAAATAACCGGCTGTTTAATTATTGAAAGAAAGCCAGTTTTGTTGTCGGCATGTTTACTTGAGCTTCTGTCTTGCAAGGATAAGCTGGATAACCATATCAGCAGTAAAAAACTGAGAATAAATAAAGGCAGATACGATATTGGCAATACATCAAAGACCAGCCCCAAACCAATAACAGCCGCCATAAACCCCAACGATCCCCATAATCGAATTTGGCTGTATTTATGATAATTTCCAGCAAGGTAACCAAGGGTAATGACTTCAAATTGAGGCAAAACAGCATGCCAAAAAAAAGTGTAGCAACTGACTACCAAGACCAACCACCAATAGCGCTGATCCAGCAGTACACCACAGAACACTAATGCCGCCAGGAAGCTGCCATAACGAATAATTCGTAAACGTTGCTGCGTATGATCTGCAAGCCAGCCCCAGAAGTTAGGGGCAAGGATGCGAGTAGCCAAAATAATCGCGCTGATAACACCAACATCTTGTGAAGAGTAACCGAGTGATTTTAAGTAAACCCCCCAGTAAGGAATCAAGGTACCAACAACAGCAAAATAAAAAAAATAAAACCCGGAAAGGCGCCAATAAGGAATGGCAGTTTGCTCAGCAGGCAGGGACATAAAAGCAACGAGGAAAGTGAATGAACATCGAGCTGGCTGTGAAAAACCAACTCGATCTGTCGTTATCTAACACTGGCAGGAATTACGGGTACCGAATGTTTAACTGCACCATTTTGCCCGCGGTGACGCAACAAATGATCCATCAATACCAACGCCAACATCGCTTCCGCAATCGGGGTAGCGCGGATGCCGACGCAGGGGTCATGACGCCCTTTGGTAATAACTTCAACAGGATTACCATGCACATCCACACTACGGCCAGGAATATGCAAACTGGAAGTCGGCTTCAAGGCGATATTGGCGATAATATCCTGTCCCGACGAAATGCCGCCCAAAATACCACCGGCATTATTTGACAAAAAACCTTCCGGCGTAATTTCATCACGATGCTTGCTACCACGCTGTTCAACTACCGCAAAACCTTCTCCAATTTCTACACCCTTCACTGCGTTAATGCTCATTAATGCGTGAGCAATTTCAGCATCCAGTCGATCAAAAATGGGTTCGCCCAAACCAGGTGGCACATTGGTCGCAACCACAGTAATTTTTGCACCAATGGAATCACCCTCTTTATTCAGAGCTTTCATGAACTCTTCCATCTCAGGTACTTTACTGGCATCCGGGCAAAAGAACGGATTTTGATCCACCTGATCCCAATCAACAGTATCAATCTTGATCGGGCCAAGTTGAGACAAATAACCCCGCACCTCAATCCCATGGAAATCTTTTAAGTATTTTTTTGCAATTGAGCCTGCTGCAACACGCATAGCTGTTTCACGTGCTGATGAACGCCCCCCCCCACGATAATCACGTACACCGTATTTTTGCATATAGGTGTAATCAGCATGGGCCGGACGGAATTGATCTTTGATGTTGGAATAATCTTTTGAACGTTGGTCAGTATTTTCAATCACCATCCCGATAGGCGTGCCTGTGGTCTTACCTTCAAATACACCCGATAAAATTTTTACCAAATCCTCCTCACGACGCTGGGTTGTATAACGCGAGGTTCCCGGTTTGCGGCGATCAAGATCAATCTGAATATCAGCTTCGCTCAACTCCAACCCGGGTGGGCATCCATCCACAATGGCTCCTAGCGCCAAGCCATGACTTTCACCAAACGTGGTGACCGTAAATAATTTTCCGTAAGTATTTCCTGACATAAGAATCGAACACCGGACAAGTAAAAATGTGGGTGGATTATACGTGACTTGACCAAGCCACGCACAGGCTAGATAACCCCTTGCTCCCTGGCGTTACGCAAATCCGGGGCCGTTAATACAAAAACCCCATGGCCACCGCGCTCAAACTCTACCCAAGTAAATGGTAAGAAGGGATAAGCCGTCTCCAATGCGGACCATGAGTTACCCACCTCAACGACCAGTAAGCCGTTACCGGTTAAATGATCTACCGCCTCCGCAAGCAGGCGTCGGGTAAAATCCAAACCATCCACACCTGACGCCAAACCAAGTTCCGGTTCAGCATGATATTCCTCTGGCAAGCTGGCCATATCCTCCGCATCAACATACGGTGGATTTGAAACAATCAAGTCAAATCGCTGGTCTTGAAGGCTATCAAAGAGATCAGACTGAATAAAAAATACTCTGTCACTGAGATCATGTTGTTGGATATTTTCCTCTGCGACGGCCAATGCATCGAAAGATATATCACTCAATTGCACCTCAGCATCAGGAAATGCATAAGCACAAGCAATTCCAATACAACCGCTACCAGTGCACAAGTCTAGAATTTGCGAGGGTTCCTCCGTCAACCAAGGTGCAAATTGCTTTTCTATTAACTCGGCAATGGGGGATCGGGGAACCAATACGCGCTCGTCGACATAAAAAGGCATGCCGGCAAACCATGCTTTTCTGGTGATATACGCTGCTGGAATGCGCTCCTCGATTCGGCGACGAATATTTTCGATAACCTTTACCCGCTCAGAGCGAGTCAAACGCGCATCCAGCCATTCATCTGCCAAGGGTGGGTTGAGATGAACTGCATGTAAGACCAGTTGTTCCGCCTCATCCCAGGGATTATCAGTTCCATGACCGTAAAAAAGCCCGGCGGCAATAAATTCACTAGCCGCCCAACGGAAAAAATCTCGCAGGGTTTGCAAGTTATCAATTACATCGAGAAAATCTGGCGAAGAATTGTTCATGATGGAATCCATTTACGCTAAAACGGCAGGCATTCTACCTAATTACTATGCCAATCAGGATTTATGTTTTCTTGATTAGTGCTTAACGCGGTAAACTGTACACCGTTAAACAGTCATCACTACAAGGTGACCACTTTAGAGAAGAGAATCCATGAGAGAACATTTTGCGAGCATTATCGCCAGCATTGGCGAAGATCTTAATCGCCCCGGCCTGCTCGACACACCGGATCGTGCAGCTAAAGCCTTCCAATTTTTAACGCGGGGCTACAACCAATCATTAGATGATGTTGTGAATGGCGCATTATTTCCTTCAGATTCGGAGGAAATGATTATGGTTAAAGACATCGAGCTTTACTCACTGTGCGAACATCACCTGCTCCCATTTATTGGTAAAGCACATGTGGCTTATATACCAACGGGGAAAGTATTAGGCCTTTCCAAAATAGCCCGCATTGTTGATATGTTTGCACGCCGCCTGCAAATACAGGAACAATTGACGGTGCAGATTGCTGAAAGTGTCCAGCAAATTACTGGCGCATCAGGAGTTGGAGTAATAATTGAAGCAAAACATATGTGCATGATGATGCGCGGTGTGGAAAAGCAGAACTCTTCAATGAAAACATCTGCCATGCTAGGCAGCTTTCGCACCAACCAGGCAACCCGTAATGAGTTTTTATCTTTATTGAGATGACAGGATTCAATGCTGTTTGATAAAACAAGCGGCATTGATCAATTTAGCAATACTACCTCTACTCGCGCATCCCTATCCCCTCGCCCCGCCGGTGCCAAACCGCCAAATCCAAACGTAGAAATCTTTGCCGCTGCAACACCCTTTTCGCGCAAAGCAGTTTTGATTTGTTCAGCATATGAGAGAGAATCCTTTTGTTGCTGTTCAATCCCAACTGGCAGGTAATCATGGCCAACCAAGGCAATTTTCCAGTCCGGCTGCTGCGAAAGCACATCCACCAATACCTGTAAATGTGCCGCCCTGATTTGTATTCGGGTTTCACCTTTATTATCAGTTTCAACCAAATCAGGGAATACATAATAGCCGCTGGTTTGTATTGATTTAATAATTGATTCAGGACTTGAGGCTATACCCAACTCAATAACTTTATCGATATGCAAAACTTCCAGTTGCAAATAAACACGTTTGTTCCCGCGCTGAACAACATACAACGACACATAAAAAGGATTTTTATCTGCCGTGGTAATTTCATATGCACCATAATGCTGGAACTGATCCAGGCCGTAAAGTTGCAAAATTTTAAAATGATTATTGGCCCATGAGTTACTGGTGCCGCAATCCCGGTTTTTGCAATAAAATAATTCGCGATAATTGAAGTTTTGCAACTGATCCAAATAAAAATCGAATCCATTTTTTGCACTATGCCTCTCAGGTAATTCCAGAGAGTAACGATCCAAACTTCCACTCAACCGCTGCTGACGATCCAGCCGCCATGCACCCGCTACTTTTTTATAACTACCCAGTGCGAGCACATATTCATCTGTTTTCGAATGAGTTTCGGAAATAATTCGGGCATTCAAATACGTTTGTAACTGCAACTGATCAGCTAAACCATTACCAGAAATAAGTACCAATAAACAAAAGACAAAACCTTGTGCAGAGATCATGATTTTCATAGGAAATACCGCTTATTCTTGCCAAGCCTCGGCTGCAATAACACCAGCAAAAAAATCATTGAGTTTTTCTGCCACACCATCCACTTCTTTCTCCATGTGAAGATGATGGCCACCATCTATCAACTCATAAATAATATGTGGAAAATTGGTTAGTTCTTTTAAGTAATTGGAATACAACTTGGGTAAACCATCATTCGCCAATAATAGCTTTAATGGCATATTCAGATTATGAACAAATGCGGCCAACTGCTCTCGAGACAAACGGATGATGGATGGCGCGAGTAATCGTGGGTCAGTACTCCATGAATATCCATCTGGTTGTTGAACCACACCACGTTCTGTTAAGGCCGTTGCCGCCTGATTACCAAGCGGAAACATTCCCCGTTCACGAGCCTTAATAGCCACTGCCAAATCAGGATAGAGAGAAGGTATTTTATTCTGCTGCGCTCGCAACCCTTCAATCGCTCTTGCCAGTTGTTTTGGTGTTTCCTCTGCCGGAGCTGCTTCAGGCAAAAAACCTTCTATTAATCCCATACAGATAACACGTTCAGGAAATGCACCTGCGGTAAGAGCACTGATAATGGCACCGCGCGAGTGTCCCAATAAGGCGAAGCGCTTCCATCCCATAAAATCAGCAATTGCAAGCACATCAGTAATGTCATCCCAAGGTGTATAAGCCATTTGTCCGGGACGACGCTCACTCCTACCGTGCCCCGCTAAATCAATCGCCACGATATGCAATTTTTTCAAGCGAGGAGCCAATGCAAAAAAGCTTGCGGAGTTGTCAAGCCAACCATGTAAAGCTAATACAGGTAAATCACCGGTACGACCCCATTCCTGCCCGGCAAATTGCATTCCATTAACTATAAAATGCAATTCACGAGGACTTGAAGGTAATGACATAAAATAAACTCGGGAATATTAGAAATCGATATCTATTGATTTAGATGTGATCTAACCAGCGCATTTCACCCATCGCAAAAGCAACCTTAGAAAAATCGATTGCAGCAAGGGAACTTGTACCCATTGGATAAAAACCAGCAGGCTTTCCACACAGTTTATTAATAAGTTCCCCTACAAACGGTTGGTGACTTACCAGCATCACCGAACCCTGTTTTGGATAAATTGTTTGCAACCACTTTATTGCAGCAAGCGGGCTTGCTTCGGGAGTAAGAAAATCCGATGAGTGTATAACCAAGTGCGGAAAATACTTTACTACTATCTGCGCGGTTTGCTGCGCCCTTACCAACGGGCTAGCCCAGACCTGACGAATATCATTCAAATCTGTGAGTCGTGACATGAGAACAGCTTCTGTATCTGCTCGTCCCTTTTCCGTCAGATTCCGCGCTTCATCGCTGGTGATTTGCAGTTCGGCATGGCCATGCCGAAGGATAAAAAGGCTCATGAACCTGTCGCTTTTTCTTCAATAACCGGCAATACAGTCTTTACTTCCTGACTGTTTGCCTCGTCACTATGATTTGGCCAATCAGCGAACGGAAATGGTTTTTCCTCACTGCTGTAACACAAGAATTTCAACACGTCATATATATAAGTAGATAATGAATGACCAAAGCGACGAAGGTGTTGATTATCCTCGCCTGTTATCAAAGAAAATAAAAACTGCGCAATCACTAATACCCACATGACAATACTGGCCAATTGCAATACTGCAGCAAATACCAACATAAATACCAATCGTAGCCAGTGTTTGCCAGATGTCAGATTCGATTTCAATTGTTCATTGTTCATCATTTTTTCCCCAGAAATTCAACATCATTGGCTTGCTCGCCCACCATTAATCCATGAGCCACATCAGCGATTGCTTTATTTTGAAACAACACCGCATAAAGTCCGCTTACCAAAGGCATATATACATGAAGATCATCAGCTTTTTGTTTAACCTGGCGAAGCGTATTAACACCTTCGGCCACTTGGCCCAAAGATGCAACAATTTCATCCAATTTTTTACCTTGGCCCAATGCGTAACCAACCCGATAATTACGACTTAAATCAGATGTACAAGTCAAAATTAAATCACCTACACCCGCCAATCCCAGAAATGTCATTGGGTTTGCACCCATTGTCTGAGCAAAACGCCCCATCTCTGCCAAACTACGCGTTAGAAGCATAGCTTGGGTGTTATGACCGGCACCTAGTGCAGCAGCCATTCCACAAATAATAGCGTAGATATTTTTTAGCGCGCCGCCCAACTCAACGCCATAGCGATCATGATTTGCGTAGACACGAAATGTTGAAGACTTTAAGGTGTGCTGTACACAATCGATAACGCCCTCATCCTCGCTTGCGATTACTGTTCCGGTCTGCTGCTGTTGGACTATTTCTTTAGCGAAATTCGGACCACTCAAGACCCCGATTGGATACCCCGGTAATTCTTGTTCCAGAATCTGGCTCATAAGAGTAAAACCTTCCGGTTCAATCCCCTTCGCAGTGCTAACCACAATAGTTCGAGCGCCCAACAATGGTTTTATTTGTTTAACAACATCTCTGAAGGAATAGCTTGGAATTGAGACAAATACCAAATCAGCCTGATCAATAGCCAATACCAGATCTGACGTAATAACTAATTCACTACTAAGTGAATAACCAGGCAAATAACGATCATTTTGACGTCGTGTTTGACATTCCATAGCCTGTTCAATAGACCGCATCCATAAATAAGTTTGATGGTTGTTACAAGCAATTATATTCGCAATTGCCGTACCAAAACTTCCACCGCCCAGTACTGCAACCTTCAATCGTTTACTCATAAATTAATCCAATTTTTATACAAGGAAAAATGCGCTAAATCCGTCACTTGTTACGTTAAAAAAAGATACGAAACATTCAAACTGTAACTTTTTTGCACAAAAGCTTTCATCATTTTTTTGTCCACATTTTCTGTGGATAACTTGGTGGATAGTTTTTGGGAAACTGCTGCAAAGGCCCATAAAACCTATCTCAATATCAAATTGATCAATATTTAATCACAAAAATATTTTTCATATTTTTCAATAAGTTATGAATTAAATACCGATTAAAAGCTCATTTTTTCACGTTTTTGCTCAACCCTTAAACATCCATGGCACCAAAGCATAGGAGGTGTGCATAAAGAGTTAGTGACCCTTAACCTTAAACCACTGATAGAAACGAAATATTCATATTGCAAGCATATTTCACACAAAAGTTTGCTTCATTTTAAGTCGCAAACTTTTCCACTAACTACTATAAAAATACCTTCCGAAATATCTTTATTTACAAGCAGCACAGAAACAGGTTATTGGCGCAAAAATGCACCATAACTGCCATCAGCGTACAGCAACGGATCAACCGTGGTTTCATTAAGAATTACTTTATGAATAGCGCCTATGACAATCTTATGGGTTCCATATGTCATTACCTGATCAGTTTGGCAAATGAATATGGCTAGCGCATCTGCAAGAATTGGCAACCCCGTATCATCATCCTCCCAATTCCCTATCTCGAACCTATCCTTGTTGGGCTGTCTTCCAGCGCAAATATTTGAAACATCTATATGGTTAACCGAAAGCACATTCACCGCAAACAAACTACCTGTTGTTGCTAAATGAGCCTGCTGGGAAACTTGCTGGTTAATACATACAAGTAATGAGGCTGGAGAATCAGATACTGAGGTAATTGAAGATACTGTCATCGCAAAACGTTGTTCGCCGGCTAGCCGGGTTGATAATACGCACACACCCGATGCCAATCTACGCATCCCTAACTTCATTGACACAGCTAAATTATTGTTTTGCATAAAAACTCCAGTACATGTAAGTGCTTATTTTGACTAGCTAACTTCACGCATTCAAGCAATCTATCGCCTAAATGAAACATTCAGTGATGTTGTGCAGAGTCGCACAATCCACTGGGTGGGAATCAATAGGCAAATTGCAATTAAGAAAAGCGATGTAGGCTATTACATGTGGTTTTTAGCCTTTAAATGCAACAAACAAATGTGAAGGAAGCAACATTGAATACTACTTGTGCAAGCTGGCCAGATTTTAACAAGATGCGCTAAATATTTTATTTTGCTGTATTTTTTTCGTTGACGAGCCAAATTCGCGTCGCTATTATGCGCACCACTTGAAACGCACTATGTTTTAAGTTGTCGGAGTGTAGCGCAGCCCGGTAGCGCGTCTGTTTTGGGAGCAGAATGTCGGGGGTTCGAATCCCTCCACTCCGACCATATTTTTATCGAACCTGCCAAGGTTTTACATTCCAGCATGCGCCCGTAGCTCAGCTGGATAGAGCACCCGCCTTCTAAGCGGGTGGTCGCAGGTTCGAATCCTGCCGGGCGCGCCATATTGGGTAGTTAATACACCCGCCTTCACTTAAAGAGAAAATGACTGGGAAAAAATCTCAGCATGAATAGTCTTTCGCTACGGTGGCTGTAGCTCAGTTGGTAGAGCCCTGGATTGTGATTCCAGTGGTCGTGGGTTCGAGCCCCATCAGCCACCCCATATTTTCTAATTACACTCCAAAATATTTAATCGCACTCAAAACTTCCACTTTGCAATTCTTCTTGGCGGTGCATGGCTGCTGTGGGAAAATGCCGGCCATTTCATTTCAGCCCTTTTTCAATTCATCTTGCAGGTATTAACACCTATGTCCACACTCGTATTGGATGGCAAAGCCCTTGCCGAAAAAACCGAACAGGAACTCTCTGCACGCGTTGCCGCACTCAAAGCCCGCAGCAACGGCCAAACCCCGATTCTTGCCACCATCCTCGTAGGTGAAGATCCCGCGTCGGCAACTTACGTAAAAATGAAGGGTAATGCCTGTACCCGCATTGGTATGGAGTCATTAAAGGTTGAGCTTCCTTCATCGACCACTACTGAACAATTACTGGCTAAGATTCAAGAACTAAACAACAACCCGAATGTTCACGGGATTTTGCTACAGCACCCTGTTCCCCACCAAATTGACGAGCGTTTGTGCTTCGATGCAATTAACGCAGAAAAAGATGTAGACGGCGTAACCTGCCTGGGCTTTGGCCGTATGAGCATGGGCGAAGAAGCCTATGGATGTGCAACACCAAAAGGCATTATACGTTTACTGGAAGCCTACGGCATTGAACTGTCAGGCAAGCATGCCGTTGTAGTTGGCCGCAGCCCAATTCTGGGTAAACCAATGGCGTTGATGCTGTTAAATGCAAATGCGACAGTGACTATTTGCCATTCGCGCACACAAAACCTGCCCGCATTAATTAAACAAGCTGACATATTGGTCGGCGCCGTTGGCAAGCCAGAATTTATCAAAGCAGAGTGGATTAAAGATGGCGCCGTTGTGGTTGATGCTGGCTACCATCCTGGTGGCGTTGGTGATATTGAATTGAAGCCATTGATTGATCGCGTTGCAGCTTATACTCCCGTTCCTGGCGGTGTTGGCCCCATGACAATCAATACCCTGATTTACCAAACCGTAGATTCGGGCGAAAAGAAAATCGGTTAATTTTATAGTCGATAATTCGTTCGAATTTATTTCTAACGTTGTATTTTTTAAGGAGCAAAAAAATGCGTAATGTAGTTATGTTGATTGGTGTTATTGCAATGAGCGGCAATGCTTTTGCTGTTGAACCGGTAAAATACACCTGCACATTGAATAATGCCGAGCGAATTATTGAAGTGAGCTACACCGGCGACAAAGCAGTGCCCTGTGCAGTTAATTACACCAAAGATGGTGCTACACAGAGCCTGTGGAATTATGAATCCACCGAAGGGCAATGCGAAGCTAAAGCTGCTGAGTTTGTTGAAAAACAAAAATCCTGGGGTTGGAGTTGCACAGAAAACAACGCGGCTGCACCAGCAGCCCAGTAACAATTAAATTTTGTTGCCACTAAAAAGCAGGCTCATGCCTGCTTTTTATTTTCAGAAACCGGAATAGTTATCGCACAACAACGTTATTTATTTGTGATATTTAAATGCCTGAACATTTACCCATTATTTACCGCGATGACCATCTAGTTGTCATCAATAAACCCAGTGGGTTATTGGTGCATCGCAGTGAAATTGATCGCCACGAAACGCGCTTTGCAATGCAATTAGTGCGCGATCAAATTGGGCAACACGTATTTCCTGTTCATCGGCTTGATAAACCCACTGCCGGTATTTTGGTGCTTGCGCTTTCTGCTGAAGTCGCCAAAAAAATGGGTGATATTTTTTTCCTTCATGAACTCGAAAAAAAGTATCTCGCATTGGTGCGTGGTCACGCTCCCGCTACGGTAACGGTAGATCACCCACTCACCGAAGAACCGGATAAATACACAGATAAAAAAGCGCGCACGAATAAACCGGCACAAACTGCACTGACCGAATTTAAAACACTGGCGACTATTGAATTACCATTTAGCGTGGATAAATATCCCTGCACCCGCTATTCATTGGTTGAATGCAAACCCAAAACGGGCCGCAAACATCAGCTGCGCCGCCATTTAAAGCATATTAGCCATCCAATCATTGGCGATGCAAAACATGGGAAGGGAATTCATAACCGTTTTTTTCAGGAACAGTTTGATTGCGGTGGATTGATGCTATCGGCAACTGAATTGCACTTTAACCATCCTGTAACTCAAGCGCCTGTCAATCTGATTGCACCATTGGAAGAAAAATTCGTTCGCATCCTGCATAAATTTAATTGGCACAATAGCGTGCCCTCTTCCTGGCTGGAGCCTTTTGATGCGCCTTGATAAATTCTTAAGCCAGTACACCGATTATTCCCGCTCCCAAATCCAGCAACTGGTGAAAGCTGCACGTGTGACAGTGAACGGGGAAATCGTGCGCAAAGCCGACAATAAGTTGCGTGGTGACGAGCACGTTAAGCTGGATAATCAACTTATCCAGGCATTTAGTAACCGCTACATTATGCTGCATAAACCATTAGGTTATGTTTGTGCAAATAACGATAGCGAACATCCGGTCGTAGTTGATTTGTTAGCTGTTCCGCGCAAGCAAGATTTGCAAATTGCAGGCCGGTTGGATTTAGATACCACCGGCTTGGTATTGTTGACTGATGATGGGCAATGGAATCACCGCATTACTGCACCGAAACAGGAATGTGCAAAAACTTACCTGGTTACTACTGCAGAGCTAATTCATCACGATGTTATTTCTCTCTTTGCACAAGGAGTGCAATTACATGGAGAGAAACATCTGACTCGCCCCGCGCAACTGGATATTCTCAGCTCTCACTCTGCACGCTTGCAAATCCACGAAGGAAAATATCATCAGGTTAAACGTATGTTTGCCGCAACAGGTAATCGCGTTGTACAACTACATCGCGAAAGTATTGGTAATATCCAGTTAGATTCACAGCTTGCTCCCGGCGAGTATCGCCCATTGACTGAAATTGAAATACAGGAAGCACTGCAATGAGTGACCAAGCGTTAGATTGGATCGTAAATGCGCTGCGCGAAAACATAAATCAAAATGATCAGCAACTTGTGTGGTGCACGGATGAAAACGCGTTAAACGGTTTGCCAAGTTTGCAGCACACGAATTTACAAGTGATTACCAATCGCTGGGATATTGCTGGACAGGCGAAAAACCGTCAGTTACAAGTGCAATTTTCCGATTTTAATTTTACCCATCAAAGCGATTGCACGCTGGATGGATTTTTTTATCGCGTGTCCAAAGAAAAGCCGCTGGTACATCATTTATTAAATCAAGCGTGGCGCTGTTTAAAAATGGGTGGTGAGCTATGGGTATGCGGTTTTAAAAATGACGGGACCAAAACGTATATCGAGAAAACTGCCAAATTATTCGGTTGCGAAAAAAACATCAAAAAAAATGGGCAGGTTTACAGCGCCCAATTAATTAAACATGCGCCTTTCGATGCTCAACAGCAGCTGGATGCCAACGATTACGATCTGGTGCGCCCGATTGTTCCAGAATCCGGACTGAACCTAGTGAGCAAACCCGGCTTGTTTGGCTGGAATAAAATTGATGCTGGTAGTGCATTGTTGATCGAACAATTGGATAGCGTTTTCGCCAATCGTCCTGCCCCACAGACTTGCCTCGATCTGGGCTGCGGCTATGGCTATCTGACTGTAGCCGCCGCCAAGCAAACAGTTACTGCCGGAATCACCAACTGGATACTGACTGATAACAATGCCGCCGCATTACAAATAGCGACGGAAAACCTGCGCATCAACCAGATTAATGGCGAAGTCATTGGCGCCGATGCAGGTTCCGGCATTCACGCTAAAGCAGACCTTTTGTTATGTAATCCCCCGTTTCATCAAGGGTTTAGTGTGGACGGAGATCTGACCGACAAATTCCTGGCAAACGCCAATCGCCTGCTGGCGCCCAATGGTATTGCAGTCTTTGTCGTCAACCAGTTTATTCCGTTGGAACGCAAGGCTGCCCCGCTCTTCCGTCAGGTTAAAACCCTGATCGACAACGGGAGCTTTAAGGTCATAAGCCTTTCCCAATAAAGCACATTTAGTACCTGTAAGCCCGGTTTTGCCCAGCAAAAATACAGCCTGTGGAATTAATAGACAGCTTTGAATTCATTGGCATTTTTTTCAGGAAAAAGGTGTAAAAAACGGTTGACCAACCAAAAACGCCTCTATATGATGCGCTCCACTTCCGCAGAGGAAGTCACCGATCCGCCTTAGCTCAGTCGGTAGAGCAAATGACTGTTAATCATTGGGTCGCTGGTTCGAGTCCAGCAGGCGGAGCCAGAATTAAATGAGAAAGGCCGCATAATAATGCGGCCTTTTTTATGCGCGATAGTTTTGCAACCGTCGAATAGTCAAATCCTGTACCCATAACCGGATACATACAGATTACTTGACGAATACCCTCTTTTTATTGGAGCTTCCCATGTTTAAAGTGAATGAATACTTCGGTGGCGCAGTTAAGTCCATCGCTTTCCAAACCGAAACCCTGCCAGCAACTATTGGCGTTATGGCCAAAGGCGAGTACGAATTCGGCACCAGCCAAAAAGAATACATGACAGTAGTCAGCGGCAGCCTCACCGTGGTATTGCCAGGTAGCGATAAAGCACAAACTTTTGCTGCTGGCGAAACATTTATTGTTGAAGCGAACCAACGCTTCAAAGTGGCTGCGGATGTTGAAACTTCTTATCTTTGCAAATACGAATAAGATTTCAAATACATAGTATTTGCAGCTGCACAACAGCTAACCAAAAAGGGCGCGAAAGCGCCTTTTTTGTTTTTTCTTATTCCACTTTTTACTAGAAGATGGGCAAAAGCGTTGACCAATAGAAAGTGCATCGCTATTATGCGCGCCTTCTCGCAGGAGATAGTCGTTCCGCCTTAGCTCAGTCGGTAGAGCAAATGACTGTTAATCATTGGGTCGCTGGTTCGAGTCCAGCAGGCGGAGCCAGATTTAAGTTTGCAAATTTTTTCTAGCAAGCTTTCGAAAAAAAGCCGCAACTTTTGCGGCTTTTTTATTTTTTAAAATTAGAATAATTAATTTGATAACCTTGCAAGCGAAGTACACGCAGTAAAAGCAACATTAGGCTGATCAAAAAAACTCGCTATATTTTCCAACAAGCATACATCACTCCCCAGCACTGAGTGCGCAAGATCTTCACTGACTCGCAATTGCGATTCAGGCCACTGCTCATGAATCTGACGCGCCCATTGCACAGGAGTAATTGGATCTTGAGCTCCAGCAAGTATTAGCGTAGGGACCAACGGCTTAACAAGTTCCAAAGCTGCAACTGATGGTAATTGATGACAGAGTTGATAGCGCCACTGATCTCGCGTGTAGTTTTGTAATAACGGGTATTGTGCGACTGCATTTAAATAATCTGCTTCTGGAAATACCGGATTATCTGCACAATCTACCGCTGTAAAAGTAAGGCTATTAAAATCTGAACTAACGCTATGATTTAAATAAGGCTCTGCTAAGGGTTTTAATAAATCACTACGTCCGTCATGCACCGCCTGAACTGCATCTGCAATTTTCGACCAATCATTTGGCTCGTAAATTCCAGCAAATACAATTGATAAAAATCGATGATCATTAACCACCCAGCGCATAGGTGCTTCGCCATCCCAATGTTTTATCGTTATAGTCATAGGATTATCGCGTAAACGAGCCAGAGCTGACATAAATAGCTCCTGCAATTTATCTTGATTATTTTTTAAATGATTTGAACAATCTGGCAAACGGGGACAACCTTTGAAAAATTTTTGCAGCGCTGCATCCAACACTTGAGGCCAGGTTTGCACTCCCCCGTAACCCGCGGGATAGATTGAGTCCAATACCATCGACCTTAAACGCACCGATTGCGGCAACTGTTGCTCCTGCCGTGCAACCTCCAGCGCAAGGCGCGTACCATAAGACACACCAAGGATATTCCACTCCGTGTAATCAAGCTGTGCCATTAAGGCCCTCACATCCTGTGCAGATAAACGAGTGCTAAAATTGCGATAATCCAATGATGGATCTTGCAACATCGCCTCTTTAAAACACTGCCCGGTGACCGAGAACGATTGAGCAAGCTCTTCACTCAATGTTTTATGCTCGCGCAGTAATTGCTGATTGGTGCGATTATATTCAGCACAGACCAACGCCGGTTTACTTTTACCTGTGCCACGGACATCCAATAGAATTAAATCACGTTTGATATTGGCCAATCGCATCCAACTTAACCAGCGCTTTATACCCTCAGAATGTAGGCCCGCACTGGCACCGGGTCCACCTTGCAAATAAACAACAGGATCTTTTTGAGTCAACTGCTCCGGATGCAAAATAACTACTGGTAAAATAAATTTTCCTGAACGAGAAGGTGTGTGCAATTCACCGCAACTAATATCAGCTTGCCAATCAGCATCAAACCAGCAAGGTTTTTTTAGATATTTATATGATTCGTTGTTTTCTTCTGCAGTTATTTTTTCATTGTGAAAGAACACCGATTCGATTAGAAAAAACGCTCCCATCAACAATGCGGAAACAAAAACAATAATTGTTATTGGTCGCACAATGATCTACCTGATAATGATGGCCATGCCAAATCCCATGGCTCTTGCCACTCAGCAAAAGCAGATTTAAAAACAGGATCGGTAAAAAGTACCCCCTCATTAGGCAAAACGGTGAAACGATAGAAAATACCATTCAGATTAAATGCGAGACTATATGCATGCAGATAGACTCTGTCTGCATCATTTTCTCCCGAGTAAAGGTTGTCCCCAACAATAGGTGCCCCAAGACTTTTCATTGCAACACGAATTTGGTGAGTTTTTCCTGTATGGGGTTTCAAAATAAATAAACGTTTTCCTTTCCCCAACCCCTTGCTAAAAAACTGGGTAATTGCCGGGTTTTTATATTCAGGTAAAAGTTTCCACCCGCCCCGTCGAGCTTGAGCCATATCACCTATTACAAGCCCTTGTTTTTTTAGCGGTTTTTTTGCACTAATCGCAACATAAAACTTTTCGACTTCCCGACGGGCGAACGCTTGCACTAAGGCTTGATTGGTATTGGCATTTTTAGCCATAACCAATAAACCTGAAGTGACTTTATCCAAGCGATGCACAGGAAAAAGTTCTGTAAAATTTTCGCGCTGCCTCAGTGTTTCAAATAATCCGGGTTCACCGGCTTCACTATGAAAACTGGCATTAGGCTTTTTGTAAATCACGACAAAATCCGGGTGATTTTCAATGATGTCGTACATAATTACGAGGCCATAAAATAACTGTAGCGAGAATACCAGCCATAGAATTTTTAGGCCATAAAAAGCAGATGTATGTGACCCAAAAGACTAACTGCCCCTCTAGCGGCAAAAATCGACATAGCTATAATCAACTCAGGTGTCCGCTTCGGTTGCCGTAATGACGGGTTCACCCTACGAGTGCTTATGTCAGCACTCCATGTTTCGATTTGTGCCCAGCTAACTGTTAAGCAGAAAGCGATAGCGGCCAAGCGAACAAACCAATCACCAGCAACCGGCGGACACCTTTTTTATTCCTGCAATTTATTAATACCGCTATAACCAATCCTTATTTAATCACCGTTATAATTCACGCACTTATTAATAGTGCGTGCTTATGACCAAACCACGAGAAGACAATCCTGAATTTTATCGAGCGCAACATAAATTGCGTCTTAGCTATATGCCCTGGTTATATGAAAAACTTAAACCCATGCATAAAGCCTGGGCAGAAGCCTGGCAGCGGGAATGGCAATCCCACCTGTGCAAAATGGAAACAATTACTATTGGCCAGAATTGTTTTATCGCTCCGGAAGCCAGATTATTTGCCGAACCAGGCCGTCCAATCATTATTGGTGACAACAGCTGGATTGCCGCTGATGCGATTATTCATGGGCCCATCACGCTTGGTAATTCAGTTTCCATCAATCACCACGTAACACTTGATGGTGGGCGCAAAGGGATAAAAATAGGCAACAACTCGCGCTTGGCGGCCTATGCTTATGCCTACGCCTTTAACCATGGAATGAGTGCAGATGAATTTATTAAAGATCAACCTGTGACATCCTTAGGAATCGATATAGGTGCAGATGTATGGATAGGTGCACATGTAGGGATTGTAGATGGGGTGAGAATCGAAGACGGTGCAATAATCGGTATGGGCAGTGTAGTCACCAGACCTGTTGCAGCACATACGAAAGTCGCTGGCAATCCGGCAAAAATAATTGGTGAACGAAGCTAAATATTTTAAGCAGACCGTTAACTGGAAAAAGATATGATTGATTCGCAATGGGCACTGACGTTGCTCACCTGGCTTGAAGTTATTTTCATTGCTTGTATTGGTTTGCTGCTTTTGATGTTAGTCATTATGTATGTTACCGACATCACGCAAAACACCCATACGATTCGCAAAAATTACCCCATTCTCGGGCGCTTTCGTTATTTCTTCGAACATCTCGGTGAATTCTTTCGTCAGTATTTTTTTGCCCAAGATCGAGAAGAAATGCCATTCAACCGAGCTGACCGTTCATGGGTCTATCGGGCCGCCAAAAATATTGATAGCAACATCGGCTTCGGATCTACGTTGGATTTAAGCAAACCAGGGACATTGCTCTTTCTAAATTCAGCTTTCCCGATCCTGGAAAAAGATGCGCTTATCCCCTCACCTGTAACAGTAGGCCCTTTTTGTAAATTTCCCTATACCACACATTCTATTTTTAACATTTCCGGCATGAGCTACGGAGCCATCTCCAAACCGGCGGTGCTAGCCCTTTCGCGAGGTGCAGCAAAAGCAGGTTGCTGGCTAAATACAGGTGAAGGTGGTTTATCGCCCTATCATCTTGATGGAGGTTGTGACCTGGTGTTTCAAATTGGCACCGCCAAATACGGCATTAGAGATTTACATGGCAACTTGAGTGATGAGCGCATGCGCGAGTTAGCCATAACACCACAAATTAAAATGTTTGAAATCAAACTCAGCCAAGGCGCAAAACCCGGGAAAGGAGGAATATTACCCGCAGAAAAAGTGTCCGCGGAGGTCGCGGCTATTCGTGGCATACCTCAAGGTGAGCCTTCAATCAGCCCAAATGGACACACAGATATTGGCTCTGTTACAGATTTGCTGAACATGCTTACCCATATTCGCAACATCACAGGTAAACCCGTTGGATTTAAGGCGGTATTGGGTGATAAAACCTGGCTTATTGACCTCATTAACGAAATTCGTCTGCGTGGTATCGAAGCTGCACCAGACTTCATTACTTTGGATAGTAGCGATGGTGGAAGCGGTGCTGCGCCCCAACCATTGATGGATCATGTAGGATTACCGATTAAGGAAAGCCTGCCGTGGTTGACTGCGCTCCTGAATGAAGCAGGATTAAAAGATCGCATCAAAATTATTGTTGCAGGTAAATTAATCACACCGCATATGGTTGCATGGGCGCTTGCATCAGGCGCAGATTTTGTGAATAGTGCGCGCGGTTTTATGTTTGCATTAGGTTGTATTCAGGCATTGCAATGTCATAAAAATACATGTCCAACCGGTATTACTACCCACAACACCAAGTTGCAGAAAGGGCTGGACCCCACCGATAAAGCTGAACGAGTTGCCGCGTATCAACGCAACATTACCAAAAGTGTGAGTATGATTGCCCACTCTTGCGGTGTTGCAGAACCACGCCAATTGCGTGCACGGCATATCAATATTGTAGGCAATGATGGTTTTTCGGTTCCGTTGGAATCTACAATCCAACATCGCCCAATTATGCTGAATAGTGAATCATCCGTAATAGCGAGTGATGCACTCATCAATAAGCCATAAGAGATTCAAGAGGTTGTTTTTCATGAAGTTGTTAAAAATTATTTGTGCCAGTTTGCTGATTACCAATGCATCCGCTCTCTACGCACAAACACCAATGAATGTGGTCAGCAAAACAGCGACTCCCGCTGAAAAACCCAAAGAAGCCATCATCAGCGAATTGGGATGGATGGATAAGAATCGAATGGATCAAGAGAACACCAGAGTGAATGAACTTACCCAAACCAAACTGGGAACTCCACTGCGCCGCAATCTCAGTGATCTGGAAACTCTGCAACGTATCGTCGATAAGGAATTGGTAGCCACAGACAATTTTGAAATCCAACAGGCAATGGGCGTTGCATTAGGTAACGTGATACTCGCGGATTTTCCGAATACATTTGAGTGGAAAATCTATGAAGATGAACTGGGTCGTAGCCGTGCGCTGTGTGTGCGCAAAACTAATGATTGCTTATTTCCAGTGACCATGTTGTCACGACGTATGGAGGTCGGCACCAAGCCAGATGTAAAGAAAATTTACAACGACGCCATCATGCGGATGGAAAAACACTTACCCAAACTGCCTTACGATGGTGGCATCATGTATCGTTTGCCACGATAAGCTAGAAAAACATTTCCTCCATGTCGAAAACCATTGGCGCGTTGCGACTAATTAACACGCAATGCGCACTCAAGCCATTTGCTTCTATTCCAGGCAGTTTTTACACTTACTGACAATCGCAGACAGCGAAACACCGTAAGCTGGCGACCTGCCAATCAGCTAACTCACTCAACGGAAATATAAATAATGTCTGATTACTCAACGCATCCCGTTGCATCACGTATTTCAGCCGGTGAATTCACACTATTAGTAGCATTGATGATGTCTGTAGTCGCTATCTCCATTGATGCGCTATTACCTGCACTCGGCTTCATCAGCAAGGAAATCACCCTAAGCCACCCAAATCAAATCCAATACGTTATCAGCGTTCTATTTCTGGGAATGGCGTTCGGACAGTTGGTTTGCGGTCCACTCTCTGACGCTATTGGCCGTAAAAAAGTCCTTTATGGTGGAATCGTTTTGTTTTTCTGTGGTAGCACGATTTGTTTTTTTGCCAGCTCAATTGAAGGTTTGTTGATCGGGCGTTTTATCCAGGGCATGGGAGTCGCCGGCCCTTATGTTTCGGCTATTTCGATTGTGCGTGACAAATATGCTGGCAATGAAATGGCTCGCATTATGTCACTGGTTATGATGATTTTTATTATGGTTCCTGCCATTGCCCCCAGCTTGGGCCAAGCAGTATTACTTATTAGCTCCTGGCGCTTTATTTTTGTGCTTTATGTCGTGTATGCACTAATAATTGGAGTGTGGATCTTCTGGCGATTGGAAGAAACTTTGCCGAGGGAATATCGTATCCCATTTACACGCAAAGGTTTTTTTGAAGGATTCAAAGAAGTAATCAGCAATTACTCAACTATGTGTTACACCCTGTGCATGGGATTATTTTTTGGCAGTTTTATGGGTTACCTCAATTCATCCCAACAAATATTCCAGGAATTATTTGCAACGGGAAAATTATTTACCGTGTATTTTGGTGTATTGGCATTATTGTTCGGCGCTGCATCCATGGTAAATGCGCGCTTTGTAGAAAAATGGGGAATGGAATATTTATGCAGTCGCGCCACGATGGGAATTATTTTTAGTTCAGCAATTTTTCTAATAGTGCATTTAATGATTGCTCCGCAATTGTGGATGTTTTTAATTTACGCCGCCGTTTTATTTTTTTGTTTTGGTTTGGTATTTGGCAATGTTAACGCCATGGCAATGGAACCAATGGGGCATGTGGCAGGCATTGCATCAGCGGTGATTGGGGCATGCTCATCCATTCTTTCCATGATCATTGGAGCTGCAATTGGCCAAATGTATGACAGCACACTGATTCCCATGACCTGTGGTTTTCTATTCCTCTCCACCCTGTGTCTGGTTATTTTGAATGTAGCTAAACAACGCAAAATTGCAGAAGCAGACACTGTCGCCTGATTAAACATAAAAGTTGCTGGCTTATTGTCCAGCAACTGCGTACCATGCGCGCCAGCACCCTAAAGGTCAGTGCTGCCCTCCACCTGCAAACATCGGGTTTGCCATATCTCCGCTCGCCAGACCTTGCCCGCTACGCGGGAGGCCGAGCCACAGGAAATTTTTATGTCATTTGAAAGTCTCGGTCTTCGGGCCGATATTTTGCGTGCTATTGCCGAAGCAGGCTATAGCAGCCCT
>DATJLF010000105.1:0-53381 GCA_035490715.1 Cellvibrio sp. | reverse complement strand
TTCATGGGTTAGTAATGCAGCACCTTTCATATCAGCAGGGTAGGTGAAGGTGACTTTCGTTTTATCTCGACGGGATAATCCCTCAAATCCTTCAAATACCAGTTTGCGCACGGATTCTTTTCCCTGCGCATTAATTAATGTGAGAGTCATTTGGCGAACCTCACCCACATAATTGCTTTGCATTTGATCTTGTTTCACTTCGATGTCATAACCGTTTAACGCCGGATCGGCTGTTCTCAGTTCAGCTTGTACATTGCAGGCTGCAAAACCCAACAACAATGTTAATAACAATCTTTTTTTACGCATAAGTTGCTCCAATATAGCTATAGATATTTTTAAAGCCGGGTGATGTGTTTTTTTGAAGTGAAGATTTCTGCATGCTTTTCAGGCTCATACCGCATCCCACTTCAAGGTAATGTTCAATCGCTTCATTAGCTTCCATATTGCTCAAGGTGGCCTGCCACAAGACCGGTAAATGCACTTGCGCAGCTAGCTGCAATGCAATTGTTTTGGTACAGGATTCTTTGCAACCGGTGACGCTGCTATAGAAGGGTATTTGTGGGGTGGAAAATGTTATTGCAGACAGTGATTCTAGAAATTGTTGGTACTTTTTGGACGCTGAATAACTGTGCCATGCTGCCGCTGTTGCAACCGGCGCAGCTTTTATATTATTTTCTGTGGAGAGTATGGCAAGCGATGAAATGGCTTCATAGGGTCCTACAATACTGAGACAGTTTTCAGTATTCCACCCTGCGATTTCTATGTTCGAACTATAAGGAGAGGATGCGATAAACGAAAGTAGTGATTTTTTATCGCTACCTGATAACGTAATTATTTGCCCCTGACACTCATGAATTAAATCGTTCAATAATTTTCCGCGCGAAACAGAAATGTTAAGCGCATCGTTAAGGTTGATGATCCCGGCACAATAGAGCGCAGGGATTATTCCTGCACTGTATCCAGCTACAGCTGAAGGGTAATGATCATTATCATGCAGTAAATGTATGTAGCTGAGTGCAAAGGCAGTTAATAAAGGTTCCAGAACATGGGGTTGTTGAATAATTTGCGCACTTCCACTTTTGGATAATTGCTGCAGTGGTTGCTCGCTCAAGGACTCAGCAAGAGCAAAGATTCGCGCAACTTCGTTATTATCAAAAGCGAAGCCGCGTCCCATCCCTGCATATTGGCTCCCATGCCCTGGGAACAACCAAGCATTTGCACTCATATATTTCCTTATCAAATATCAAGAGTTCACATTAGAAGTGGCTTGATTGTATGTATCAAATATGACGGTTCCTTTACTTAATCAGGTGCCATATAAATCTTGTCGCCTCAAGTTTTTTTTAAAAAATATGAAAGGACTTTGAAATAAAATTTTCACAGAAATTTTAATTTTGATGCCAAATTTATTTGGCTCGATTGAATGCAAGGGAAATTTTTTGTGTTTTATACGGGGAATGTGATGCGTTTTTCGTGCAGGCGCTTAACTGAATGATGTAGCAATAGATGGAGTGGTGTATCAATGCAATTTAAGTGGTGTCGGGCTGGGATTGCGTAAATCACGACTGAGATCAACACGATCTCCATCCACCATTTCACTTAACTCTTTAATCATCTTCAAACGACGGGAGTCCTGGTGCATTGACTCCATTAACAGTTGCTGTGCTTTACGATAAAACGCCTGCGCAGAGAAGCGATCACTAATAGCTGCCGATTTATCGCCTTGCCCTATATAAGACATGACTGAAATCATTAGGTAGGCCCAACGGAGCTCCGATATATAAGTGTCCAGTTCCACCTCATTGATCACACCTCGGCCAGCCTGCTGGGTTAACACATGCATCGCCTCATTAAGATGAAGCTGGGTTTTTGCGATTTGGGCATCACTATCTCGCTGGTAGCTCAATTGATGCTGTGTTTGGGGATTAAGGATTTCCTCCGAGTGAAGTTCGCTTTTATGAATGGCAGCTTCTATGTGCTCCGGATTTCTGTCTTCCAATGCGAGGATTTGTTGTTGCAGTTCGATGACGACGTCATTGACGTGCTTGGTCATCATTCTATTCGGGATGGTTTGTTCAAGGCAGGTAACTACCTCACCAAGTTCTTGAGCCTGGATACGTAACCGACGTTGCTGGAGGCGTCGGTCGCGTTGTCGATGTTGCATCCGATTTATCGCACTTACTGCGAAAAGTGTTATCAGCATCAAAAAAATGAGAACAACAATCAAGGTCATGCTTAGTCTTCAAACCTGCTTATTAAAATAGGGAAGTCACTTTTTTATTTTTACAATGTGCAAATAAGAAAATTCTTTTAAATCATATTGTTATGAGCTTAACCTAAACTTCAGCTGAAGTTTTTTTAAGGCTCCGTTTTGCGTGCTCGTTTTGTCTCGTCTATAAGTTTGGGTGGAAATAATCACTTGACCCCTCCGGGTTGAGGTCTTATATATGCGCACCTTCAAACGCTAGTTTAGCCTTTCTGAGGGTTCTGCAAGCTTAAGTTGGCATATTTTTCCACTTTGCACAGCCTTCCTTTATATAGAGATATTTTTGACTGCCATGGGTAAATCCTTAGTTATCGTAGAGTCGCCTGCCAAGGCAAAAACAATTAATAAATATCTCGGAAACGACTTTGTCGTTAAGTCCAGTATTGGCCACATTCGCGATCTACCGACCAGTGGAGGAGCTAAACCCGTTGATGCCAAAGAGCGCGCCAAACAAGCTGCTGCTACCCGGAAAATGTCTGCAGAAGACAAGGCGAAATATCAGGCGCAAAAAAGCAAAAGCCAGCTGATCAACCGGATGGGCATTGATCCCGAAAACAATTGGGAAGCCCAGTATGAAATCCTTCCCGGTAAGGAAAAAGTGGTAGATGAATTAAAAAAGCTTGCTGAAAAAGCCGATACGGTTTACCTCGCGACCGACTTGGATAGAGAAGGGGAGGCCATTGCATGGCACCTGCGAGAAGCGATTGGTGGAGACGAATCGCGTTATCGCCGTGTTGTGTTCAATGAAATTACCAAAACGGCTATTCAAAATGCCTTCAAGACACCTGGCCCTATTGATCAAAACCGGGTCGATGCTCAACAAGCCCGACGTTTTTTGGACCGGGTTGTGGGATACATGGTATCGCCACTGCTCTGGGAAAAAGTGGCTCGCGGATTATCAGCAGGGCGTGTTCAATCGGTTGCTGTGCGATTGGTTGTAGAACGCGAACGTGAAATTCGTGCATTTGTTCCCGAAGAATATTGGAGTTTATTTGCCGATCTACAAGCAGATAAAAAGCAGATCGCTAGTTTTGAAGTAAAAAAACACGGCGAAGACGCTTTCAAACCAGTTAATGAAACCCAAGCGATGGTTGCCGTTAAAGCGTTGCAAGGGGCGGCTTATAAAGTTGTAAACCGTGAGGACAAACCAACACAATCAAAGCCATCTGCACCTTTTATTACATCAACGTTGCAGCAAGCTGCCAGCACACGGTTGGGATTTGGTGTTAAGAAAACCATGATGATGGCCCAGCGCCTTTATGAGGCCGGTTACATCACTTACATGCGTACCGACTCAACAAATTTAAGTAAAGAAGCAGTTGATAACTGTCGTGAATATATTCTCAAAAATTATGGAAAGCCGTACCTGCCTGATTCACCGGTTGCCTATTCCAGTAAGGAGGGGGCACAAGAGGCGCACGAAGCGATTCGTCCTTCCAGTGTTGAAGTCATGCCGAATCAGCTTAATGGTATGGAGCGTGATGCGGAGCGTTTATATAACCTTATTTGGCAGCAATTCGTCGCCTGCCAAATGACACCAGCGGAATACACCAGTACTAGTGTAATCGTCAATGCAGGTGACTATGAATTGCGTACTCGGGGTCGGGTTATTCGCTTCGATGGTTTTACTAAAGTGCTGCCGCAAGTTGCAAAAAAAGATGAAGATATTGTACTTCCTGAAATGAAAGTGGGTCAGGTGTTGCCATTGGTCAAATTGAATCCGCAGCAACACTTCACCAAACCACCCGCACGCTATACAGAAGCAAGCCTGGTAAAGGAATTAGAAAAACGAGCAATAGGCCGCCCATCAACCTACGCAGCAATTATTTCCACCATTCAAGAGCGTGGTTATGTCCGTCAGGACAATCGTCGATTCTATGCTGAAAAAATGGGTGATATTGTCACCGAACGTTTGGTTGAGAGTTTTGACGATTTAATGGATTACGGTTTTACTGCGAATATGGAAGATGCGTTGGATACCGTGGCGCAAGGTGGAAAAAATTGGCGTGCCCTTTTAGATGAATTTTATTCGGGCTTTAGTAAAAAACTCGAATTGGCTTCCAGTAGCAATAAGGGCATGCGCGCCAATGATCCGACAGATACGGATATTGCCTGTAATTTATGCGGACGACATATGCAGATTCGTACCGGCAGTACAGGTGTATTTTTAGGTTGCTCTGGTTACGCCCTGCCTCCCAAAGAGCGCTGCAAAAATACGATGAACCTCCTATCGGGTGATGAGGTCATTGACGCGGAAGCGGATGATGAAGCTGAATCGCGTCAGTTACGATCCAAACATCGTTGTAAACTTTGTAATTCAGCAATGGATTCTTATTTGCTGGATGAAAGCCGCAAGCTTCACATATGCGGCAATAATCCGGATTGTTCTGGCTATGAAGTAGAGCAGGGTAGTTATCGACTCAGGGGTTACGAAGGCCCAACTATTGAGTGCGATAAGTGTGGTAGCGAGATGCAACTGAAAACCGGACGATTCGGAAAATATTTTGGTTGCACTAATAGTGAATGTAAAAACACTCGCAAACTTTTAAAGAGCGGTGAGGCCGCGCCACCAAAAGTCGAACCTATTGCAATGCCTGAGTTGCATTGTGAAAAAGTAGATGATCATTATGTTTTGCGTGATGGCGCCGCAGGTTTGTTTCTTGCGGCAAGTCAGTTCCCTAAAAATCGGGAGACCCGCGCTCCATTAGTGGAAGAGCTGCTTCCCTACAAGGATCAAATAGACCCTAAATATCATTTTTTGTTGTCGGCCCCAACTAAAGATCCCGAGGGTAATAAAGCAATAATCAGATTTAGTCGCAAAACAAAAGAGCAATATGTGCAAACAGAAGTAAACGGTAAAGCGACAGGTTGGAAAGCGTTTTTTGATGCAGGAAAATGGAAGGTTCAAAAGTAAAATCAAAATAACTGGTTAATCAATATATTGATCAACCAGTTTAAATATCTCCTCATATTAATTATTTTCATGCGCACACATTTATCACTTGTTAATCAGAAATTAGGATTTGCTTCCACGCTTCTTCTGTTGGCAAAAAATTTTCCTGAGACGGAATCTGGGTTGAAAAAAACGCAAAAACAAGCTTGTTGTGAAGCTTCTGTTTCGTTTTTGTATGTTGCATATCATTTTTATTTGCGTGAGCTTGCAGAAAATAATCGCGTGAAAAACTTTCAGGCCATTAATTCTATTGAAGCTCTCGGTGAAATGCTGAGCCAAATAGGAAGCTCGCCCTCAGAAGTAAATGAGGTGCAAGATCTGGTCAATGATAATGGAAGTTGGTTAAGCCAGATGCTGATGCAATACACCTCTGTATTTACATCACCCCTGCATAAGAAAGAAAAAAAAGCGTTTGGAAATGATAATTTGATTGAGCTTATTGAGCTTGGGCAAACGGACGAGGCCTCCTCTCAGGTATTTGAAGTTGATGTGATAGAAGGATGGTTGGTCAAATTTAGAGCGCTAATTGCTCGCCAGCGTGAGACCGGCGCAGAATATTAGCGTTGGAAATATTATAAAAAGTTGATGCCACATAATGACTGTGGCACAATCTGCACCCTTCGTACGAATGACCAATTGATTTTTATAAAAATATTAAAAATCAAACAGTTATAGTAATGCGATTAATCAGTGCCTAATTTTTAAAAGAAAAAGGCAACCTCATGCGGACGTGGTGAAATTGGTAGACACACCAGGTTTAGGTTCTGGCGCCGTGAGGTGTGAGAGTTCGAGTCTCTCCGTCCGCACCATATTCTCTGAAAGGGTATTATGATTAGCCCTTTCGATCACTGCTAAAAATTTAGTAATTTCATGAGGCACATATGCAGGTTTCACTTGAAACAACATCTGGATTGGAACGCCGCCTGACTGTAGGCGTACCTGCTGAGCAAGTAGAAAATGAAGTTGAAAATCGTTTAAAACAAGCTGCTCGCAACGTCAACATTAAGGGCTTCCGCAAAGGCAAAGTGCCTCTTTCAGTTGTTAAACAGCGTTTTGGTGCGGGAATTCGCCAGGAAGTTGTTGGTGATGTGATCAGCCGATCATTTTATGCAGCAGTGCAAAAAGAAAACGTAAAACCAGCAGGTCAACCATCTATCCAGCCAAAGCAATTAGAAGTTGGAAAAGATTTGGAGTATGTTGCAACGTTTGAGGTTTATCCGACAGTTGCGTTAAGTGATGTTTCTGCCTACGAAATCACTCGTTACAAAGCAGATGTTACGGAAGCTGATGTTGATAACATGATTGAAGTGCTGCGCAAGCATCAGGCCACATGGTCGGTCGTTGATCGTGCTGCAATAGAAGGTGACCAGGTAGATATTAATTTTGTTGGCACGAAGGATGGTGTTGAGTTTGCTGGTGGTAAGGCAGATAACCATAAGCTTGTGCTTGGTTCAAAATCGATGATTCCCGGGTTTGAAGAAGGCGTTATTGGAATGAAGGCGGGCGAGCAGAAAACTGTTTCTGTAACTTTCCCGGCTGATTATCAAGCTGACGAATTGAAAGGTGCTGCAGCTGAGTTTGTAATCACTGTTAATAGTGTTTCAGAGCCGCAGTTACCAGAATTGAAAAAAGAATTTTTCCAAAAGTTTGGCGTGGAAAAGGGTGGTGAAAAACAATTTCGCAAAGAAGTGAAAGCCAATATGGATCGTGAGCTAGCTAATGCCCTTAAGGCCAAGGTAAAAGTACAAGTTATGGATGCTCTTGTTGCGTCACATTCTACAGAGGTTCCAAAAGCCTTGGTTGCAAATGAGATTCAGGTCCTGCGCAATCAGATGCTTCAGCGTTTTGGTGGGCAGCAGCAAAATTTTGATGTCAAGTCATTGCTGCCGGACACTATGTTTCAGGAGGAGGCCAATCGTCGCGTGACGTTAGGTTTGATTGTAGGTGAAATTGTTAAGTCTACTAAATTAAAGCCGGATGCCAAACGTGTCCGCAATATGATTGAAGAGATAGCTTCAACTTATCAAGAGCCTCAAGAAGTCATTGATTATTACAGCAATAATCAAGAATTGTTGGCAGGTGTGGAATCAGCAGTGCTTGAAGATCAGGTTGTTGATCATATTTTAGGTAAGGCCAAGGTTACTGACGTAGAAACTAATTACGACGAAATCATTAAAACCAACGCTCAGCGTTAATTGCTTAAAAAATCCGCAAAACAGTTGTTTTGCGGATTTCTCTATTCCTAATACCTCTCAAATTCCCTCTTGGCGCTGGCATATAATCCCATCACGGGTTAAGCTCTCTAGTGTTAAAAACCTATAGTTCTCAAATTTGGCGATGCTAAAAGCCCGCTTAAGGACAAAACGCACGATGTCATACGAATACACTAAATCTCATCCATCAGTGATCAACAGTGGCTTGGTTCCTATTGTTATTGAGCAAACAGCGAGAGGGGAGCGCTCTTTCGACATTTATTCTCGTTTATTGAAAGAAAGGGTAATTTTTCTTGTTGGGCCAGTAGAAGATTACATGGCGAATCTGGTAGTAGCTCAGCTGCTTTTTTTAGAAGCTGAAAACCCAGATAAAGATATACACCTGTATATTAATTCCCCTGGCGGTTCAGTGACTGCAGGCATGTCTATATATGACACCATGCAATTTATTAAGCCAGATGTGAGTACCATGTGTATTGGGCAGGCTTGCAGCATGGGAGCTTTTTTGCTGAACGCCGGGGCGAAAGGAAAACGTTTTTGTCTGCCGAACTCGCGCGTTATGATTCACCAACCTAGTGGCGGTGCTCAAGGGCAAGCGTCTGATATACATATTCAGGCACAAGAAATTTTGAAGATTCGAGCAAAATTAAATGAGTTGATGGCTTTTCATTCCGGTCAACCGATTGAAAAAATTGAAATTGATACTGAGCGAGACAACTTTATGTCTGCTCAACAAGCTAAAGAATATGGGTTAGTTGATGCTGTTATTGAGCGCCGTATTCAACCAACAAAATAACTAATGACAATTTTAAATCATAGATGAAGAAAATTGCGCCAAATTCTAGTCGATTGCTTGAAATTTGCGATTTTACCCTGACAATGTTATTGAAATCTTGATGGAGTGGGTCCTATGACCGATCACACTAGTGACTCAGGTGATAAAAGCGGAAAGTTACTGTATTGCTCGTTTTGCGGCAAAAGCCAGCATGAAGTACGAAAATTAATTGCTGGGCCATCCGTTTTTATATGTGATGAATGTGTCGATTTATGTAACGACATTATTCGTGAAGAAATTCAGGAGAATGCAACTGAAGGAAGCTCCGATAAGCTTCCCAAACCACATGAAATCTCTGCAATTCTTGATCAATATGTTATCGGTCAAAGACGCGCGAAAAAGGTTTTAGCTGTGGCAGTTTACAACCACTATAAGCGACTTCGTTTTGGTGAGAAGGCAGGCAAAGACAAAGAACCGGTTGAGCTTGGTAAAAGTAATATTCTTCTGGTTGGTCCTACTGGTAGCGGTAAAACGTTATTGGCCGAGACTCTTGCGCGGTTGCTAGACGTTCCATTCACAATTGCTGATGCGACTACCTTAACTGAAGCTGGTTATGTAGGTGAAGACGTTGAAAATATAATTCAAAAACTTTTGCAGAAGTGCGATTACGATGTAGATAAAGCACAACAAGGCATAGTTTATATTGATGAAATAGATAAGATCTCACGAAAGTCTGACAATCCTTCAATTACTCGAGATGTATCGGGAGAAGGTGTTCAGCAAGCTTTATTAAAGTTAATTGAAGGTACTGTCGCATCAGTTCCTCCGCAGGGCGGACGTAAACACCCTCAGCAGGAATTTCTTCAAGTTGATACATCTAATATTCTTTTCATTTGTGGTGGTGCTTTTGCCGGGTTGGATAAGGTGATTCGCGATAGGTCTGAAAAAGGAGGTATTGGATTTAGTGCAGAGGTCAAGAGCAAAGATGAAAAGCGTAATTTTGGTGAGACTTTGCATGATCTAGAGCCAGAAGATTTGGTTCGTTACGGTCTGATTCCAGAGTTTGTTGGGCGTTTACCTGTCATAGCTACCTTGGATGAGCTTGATAAGGCAGCATTAATTCAAATTTTAACTGAACCGCGAAATGCATTAACCAAACAGTACGGCCGTCTTTTTGAAATGGAAGGTGTTCAAATAGATTTTAGGACTGATGCATTGGACGCTGTTGCAGAACGAGCGTTAGAGCGTAAAACAGGTGCGCGTGGACTGCGCTCAATTATGGAGTCTGTTCTATTGGACACTATGTACAGAATCCCGGCAGAGGAACACGTTGTAAAAGTTGTAGTAGATGAATCTGTTATAAAAGGTGAATCTGAACCCTTGCTGGTGTATGAGAACCTTGAAAAACAACCGAAAGCAGCGGCAGACGAATAGTATTTCACTTTTCGATATATACATTAAAAAGAGCGCAATTAGCGCTCTTTTTATTTTTATGATTGAGTGAACTTGTAATTTTCATGTCTAGCCCCCAATCTTGTTTTCATGACAGTAATACTGTCTTTAGAAAGAGAGGATCCAATGGTCGCTGAAACCCTGCTCGAAACGCATATTACTGATATTCCCCTGTTGCCATTACGTGATGTTGTTGTTTATCCACATATGGTGACTCCTCTGTTTGTGGGCCGTGGTAAATCTATTGAGGCCTTGGAACGAGCGATGGCGGCAGATAAACAGGTGCTCCTGGTTGCGCAGAAAAATCCCCAGCAGGATGATCCGCAGGCGGACGATTTGTATGGGATTGGAACTGTCGCAGCAATACTTCAATTATTAAAACTTCCAGACGGTACTGTTAAAGTGCTGATTGAGGGAAGGGAACGGGCGAGGATTGAGTCAATAGAAGATGCCGGCATGTTTTTCAAGGCGAGTATTGAAGTTGTCGCAAGCTCAACGGTAGACGGTGCTGAGGCTAGAGCGCTAGTTGCGTCCTCTATAGGGCAATTCGAGCAGTATGTGAATCTGAGTAAAAAGGTGCCGGTGGAAGTCATCACCTCCTTATCTGGTATTGATGAGCCAGGGCGCTTGGCAGACACCATCGCTGCACACATGTCGCTGGATTTAGCGAAAAAGCAATCCATTCTCGAAATTTCTGATATCCATGCGCGCATTGAATTACTCTTGGATTTAATGGACGCAGAAGTCGATTTGTTTCATGTTGAGAAAAAAATTCGTGGCCGTGTTAAAAAACAAATGGAGAAAAGTCAGCGCGAGTATTACCTCAACGAGCAAATCAAAGCCATTCAAAAGGAGCTTGGTGAACTTGGTGAGGAAGTCAGTGAAGTCGACGAGCTTGAGAAAAAAATTCTAGCCGTTGCGATGCCGAAAGATGCTGAAGAAAAGGCAAAAGCAGAACTTAACAAATTAAAAATGATGTCTCCGATGTCTGCGGAAGCGTCTGTTTTAAGGGCTTATATTGATTGGATGATCAAGGTGCCTTGGAGTAAGCGTAGTAAGGTACGCAATGATTTGGCGCGTGCAGAAGAAGTTTTAAATAAAGATCACTTTGGTCTCGAAGAAGTTAAAGAGAGAATTCTTGAATATTTAGCGGTGCAGCAACGCGTTAAAAAAATTAAAGGACCTATCCTTTGTTTGGTAGGCCCTCCAGGTGTTGGTAAAACATCACTTGGTGAATCTATAGCTCGTGCAACTAATCGAGAGTTTGTTCGAATGGCCTTAGGTGGCGTTCGTGATGAGGCAGAAATTCGAGGGCATCGCAGAACCTATATTGGCTCATTGCCTGGAAAGTTAATTCAAAAAATGGCAAAGGTGGGAGTTAAGAATCCATTATTTTTGCTGGATGAAATTGACAAAATGGGTATGGACAATCGTGGTGATCCAGCTTCGGCATTATTAGAAGTATTAGATCCAGAACAAAACAGTCATTTTAATGACCATTACCTGGAGGTTGATTACGACTTGTCAGATGTAATGTTTGTGTGTACATCTAACTCAATGAATATTCCGGGTCCATTGCTTGATCGGATGGAGGTTATTCGCATTCCCGGCTATACGGAAGACGAAAAGCTAAATATTGCTCTCCGTTATCTGATTCCAAAGCAAACCAAAGCTAATGGTTTAAAAGAGTCGGAAATTAAAGTTTCAGCAGATGCGATAAGAGATATCATTCGTTATTACACTCGTGAAGCAGGTGTACGTGGTTTAGAGAGAGAAATTGCTAAAGTTTGTCGTAAGGTTGTTACACGCCATGTTAAAGGCCGAAATAGCGATGTAGAAGTGGTGGATGCCAATTTGCTCGAAGATTTGCTCGGTGTCAGAAAGTTTGATTTTGGCAAGGCGGAAAGCAAGGACCAGATTGGCCAAGTCACGGGTTTGGCTTGGACGCAGGTTGGTGGTGAGCTATTAACAATCGAGTCTTCAGCTGTTGTCGGGAAGGGACGCATTATCAAAACCGGCTCTTTGGGTGATGTAATGCAAGAGTCTATACAGGCAGCATTAACAGTTGTTCGAGCGAGGGGGCAGGCACTTGGTATTGCCCCGGATCATCATGAAAAAGTTGATGTTCATATTCATGTTCCTGAAGGTGCGACACCGAAGGATGGCCCGAGTGCCGGTATAGCAATGTGTACAGCGTTGGTTTCCGTGTTAACGGGAATTCCGGTTAAAGCGGATGTAGCTATGACAGGTGAAATTACTTTGCGTGGTGAAGTCTTACGCATCGGCGGATTGAAAGAAAAGTTACTGGCCGCACATCGTGGTGGAATACAAACTGTTATCATCCCAGCAGATAACGAAAGGGATCTAAAAGAGATTCCAATAAATATCAAAGAAGATTTGGTTATTAAGCCGGTTAAGTGGATTGACGAGGTATTGGATATTGCTCTTCAATATCATCCTAAACCACTCAGTGATGAAGAGTATCGGAAGTTAGAAAAGGCAGCTCAAAAGACCCCAGAGACTGACAATCGGTTGAACACTCATTGACTAAGTCCTTTTTGAGTAGGTTTTGGGCGTTTTGTGAGCAGTTAAGAGAGGCTTTAGTGTAAAGCTACAAGCTTCCCTTGACCCTTCTAGGGCACTGTTGGTATAAATCGCAATTCATTTGATGTGCAGCCAATTAAATTATTTGCGACATAAAGTTGCGCTGTGTTTTTTGAAACAAATAATCAAAAGGGGTTAAGTGTGAACAAAACTGAGCTTATTGAAGCTATTGCCGCGTCGGCGGATATTCCTAAAGCAGCCGCTGGACGTGCCTTGGATGCAGTAGTAGAAAGCATCACTGGTGCCCTGAAAAATGGTGATTCTGTTGTTTTGGTGGGTTTTGGTACTTTCGCAGTAAAAGAGCGAGCAGCGCGTACTGGACGAAATCCACAAACTGGAGCTGAAATAAAAATTGCAGCAGCAAAAGTTCCTGGTTTCAAACCAGGTAAAGCATTGAAAGATGCAGTAAATTAGTAATTATTCAAATGCATTAATGCATTGATAAAATAGAAGGCGCATTTCGGTGCGCCTTTTTCTTAGATGTTAATGTTTATTTTTAATTAGATACTTAAATATCAAATAATTAAATGAAATCTGTCTTTTGCGTAATTTAGTTGAACGCGAAACATTTTCTTCCTTGCTAGGAGTTTAAAATGCTACAACACCTCAGAGATAATTCCAGAGGCGTAATCTCTTTTATTTTGATTGGCTTTTTGGTGATCATTTTTGCCCTGACTGGTGTTGAAGCACTATTTAATTGGGATACGTCTGCTAATCAAGCTGCAAAAGTTAATGGTGAGACGGTGACAGAAATGGATGTAGCCCGTGCAATTAACGTGCAGAAGCAACAAATGTTGAATACATACGGCGATCAAATACCTGCAGAATTTCTTAGTGACGAATATTTGCGTAAACCCGTAATCGACAACTTGGTTCAACGAAAAGTTTTATTTCAGGCAGCGGAAAGTACAGGAATGACTATTGGTGATTCCTACCTTCACGAGCAAATCTCAACAACGCAACAATTTAAAAATGAGTCGGGTGTTTTTGATAATAATCGTTACCAGCAAGCGCTACGTAACATGGGATACACTCATGGAACTTACAGCAAGCTATTATCTGAAGAGCTGATTATTAATCAATTGCAAGCCGGTTTGAGTTCAAGTGCGTTTGCAACTCCTGTTCAGATCGATGATGTTGTTGCTCTTAGCTTTCAATCCCGTGATATTTCTTATGTAGTTTTACCTTCTGCGAAGGTTAGGGAGAGCATCACTGTAGAGGATTCCGAAATCCAGACCTATTACGATGCAAATCAACAGGCATTTACGAGTGAAGAACAAATCGCCGTCGATTATATTCACTTAAGTGTGACTGATTTAATGAAAGATATCAGTGTGACTGAAGAGCAAATTCATAAGCAATATGAGCAAAATTTATCATCCTTTGTTGCGACTCCCGAGCGTCAAGCAGCTCATATTTTAATAGAAGGCGATGATGCAAAAAAAATAAAAGAAGTATCAGATAAGCTTGCGGCAGGCGATGATTTTGTGGGCTTGGCCAAAGAATACTCAGATGATCTTGGTAGTAAGGATCAGGGTGGCGATTTAGGTTACAGTAAAGGTGATGCATTTCCAACTGAGTTTGAGGCAGCACTCGCGACTCTTAAAGTCGGTGAGGTGTCTGCGCCAGTTAAAACTGATGCTGGTACGCATTTTATTAAATTGTTGGCAGAAAAAGGAGCGGAGCCTCCGAAGTTTGAAGAACAAAAAGCAAGCATTGAAGAGCAATTAAAGCGCGCTGAAGCGGAGACATCTTTTGTTGCTCAATTAGAAAAACTGCGTGAAGAGTCTTATAACGCTGAATCGTTGAATGATGTTGCGCAAGCATTAGGGCTTAAGGTTCAGAACTCAGGTTTATTTGAACGCAATAAAGGAAAAGAACTAATGGGGAATCCCAAGGTGGTAGCTGCTGCTTTTTCTCCAGAGGTTCTACAAGATGGAAATAGCAGTGAAGTTATTGAGATTGATTCAAGCTCTGTGATTGTATTGAAAAAAACAGATCACAAACCAAGTCAGGTTAAGCTTATTGCTGATGTCCGTGAACAAATTGTAAACACTCTCAAAGATCAAAAAGCTCGCACGCTTTTGAATGAACAAGGTGCAAAAATGATTGCTGGTTTAAAGAGTGGCGCCAAGTTTGATGAGTTAGCTAAAACCAATTCTCTTGAGTTAAAACAAGTTAAAGCCGTAACTAGAAGTAATGCTGAGATTGATTCAGGTGTATTGCGTTATGCATTTACTATGGGAAAACCAACGGCTAATACCTTGAGTTACGGAACTGTAATGACGGCTTCTGGCGATTTGGCTGTGGTGGTATTGGAAGCTGTTGTCTCTGGTAATTTCGATAAGGTTACCCCCGAACAGAAAACAGCTATTGTTTCCCAGCTCGGAAATATTTATGGACGCAATGATTTTTCGAGTTATCAGAAATTTCTTAAAGATGCAGCAGATATTGAATAACTCATTAGTATCTTAGTCTTATTGTTGTTTAGTCAGATCTAAAAAAGCCAGCTCCTTAATAAGGCTGGCTTTTTTATTCAATAATAAATTAATAAAGAATTCGTCGAAATAGACCTATTGCCATTTGATAGCCAAGTAGCTGAAGTTCTGCATCATATCGGTCACCTTCATCACGCATAAAAGCATGCACTCCATTAAACTCGTGCCAAGTGAAGTTAACATTGTTGGTTACGAGGTTTTGATACACCTTTGCTCGACCTTCGGCGGGAATATGCGGATCTTGTTTCCCCCAAATCATTTGGAGTTCACCTTTAATTTCGTTGGTGCGAGTCAGGCTTTCGTTGCCTTTTTTTGATGGTGTTAAGCCCGAGTGTATATCGGTCGCGTAAAAGCAACTAGTGGCCAATATGGAAGGATTAATAGCTGCTCGATATGCCAAGCCTCCGCCCAGGCAGAATCCCATTGCTCCGATTTTTCCTGAACAATAAGTTAGTGTGCGAAGATAATTGATCATAGTTTGGGTATCTGAGTCATGTGCCTCAAGGTATTTAGTGACTTTGTCCTCGTTGCCTTTATCTCTTCCTGCATCATCGTAACCAAGTACTGTTCCAATAGGGTTTAGTTCATGGAAAACCTCTGGGACAATGACTACAAAACCATGTCCTGCCATAATTTGCGCGCTACGACGAATGGGTGAGGTTTGTTGAAAAATTTCGGAATAAAGAATGATGGCTGGAAACTGTTTGCGTGATGTTTCATTTGTATCCTTTGGGCGATAAATATAACAACGCATGGTTCCTGTTGGAGTTTCTAAATCTATTGTGTCGTTTTGGATTAGCATTTTATTTTCCTTGGTTGACGGAGCAGGATTAATAAAAATTCAATTAATTGTTAAAGTGTTCTTCCAGTGTTTTCATGAGCACGGCAACTTTAGTGATTGATTCAAAATATTCTTGCTCGATGGTAGAGTCGGCAACAATTCCACCTCCTCCCCAGCAATAAATTTTTTTATCGCTGCAAATCAAAGTGCGTATTGCAATATTGGTATCCATTTGGCCGTCAGTACTTATATAACCCAAACTTCCACAATAGATTGATCGGCGTGTCGGTTCGAGTTCTTCAATAATTTCCATGGCGCGAATTTTTGGAGCTCCCGTGATGCTTCCACCAGGAAAGCTATCACGTAATACATCAATAATGTTTCCATTATCTTTTAATTCGGCAGTAATAGTGCTAACCAAGTGATGAACGTTTGCAAATGTTTGCAGCTCACACAATTGTGGTGCAGCTACATATCGACAGTGCTTACTTAAATCATTGCGTAACAAGTCGACGATCATTACATTTTCAGCCCGATTTTTAGCGCTTGTTTTTAACCAATGAGCGTTTGCAAGGTCTTCATCAGGAGTTTCCCCTCTCTTTATTGTGCCTTTAATTGGTTTTGTTTCGATTTTTTTGTTTCTTGCCTGGATGAATCGTTCTGGTGATAAGCATAGTACTGCTTTGTTATCCCATTGCATGAAGCCTGAAAATGGCGAGGGAAGGGCAGTGCGTAATACTTGATAAGCGGTTAGCGGGTCACCGTCAAATTCAGCGCTGAAACGTTGCGCGAAGTTTACTTGATAGCAATCTCCCGCCAATATGTATTCTTTGATTTTAGTTAAGGCAGCGTTATAGTCATTTACACCAAGGTTGTTTTTGAAATTGCTGATCCTAAATGGATCAGTTGAGGTAGATTGAGGTAATTGAATATTGATTCCTTTGCTTAAGAGTTCAATTTCCTGAAAGTTATAATCCCCTCCAAGGTGTGCATTCAGAAATTCATTTATTATCAGCCAGGCTTTTGAGTGCTCGTGATCTTGCACGATAGCCCACGGATAAATACCTATTCGCATGTTTGCTAAATCAATATCTGCCTTGGCCAACGTTGGTAGTTTTTCGAGCCGCCTTCCTAAGTCATAGGAAAAATAACCTATTGCTCCACCTATAAACGGAGTGTCGCAGGCAGTGTTTGCCGATGTAGAGATTACAGATTGTTTAATGATGGAGAATGGGTCTTCATGAGATTCCAACACTTGTCCATTCAAATCTGTAATGTAAGTTAATGTATCAAATGTCTCGATTAATCGCTGTGGAGCAGCGCTAATAATGTCAAATCTGCCGTAGCTACTGGCTGGTCGTCCAGAGTCCAGCCATATCGGGTCAGGTAAATGTCTTAAGGCGTTGAACCAGACGGAAGAGTCCTGGTAATAAGTAACGGAAAGAGTGCGTAGTTTTGTTTGCATGGAATCTCGTTGAGCAACTGCCTGGCATTGGAGTGCATTTTACCTCATCAATAACCTGATGCGTTAAATAGACTTTGCCTGGCGGGCCGTTTAAGCTGATAGTTTTACAGTGGGTGTATCAGGATCACTTTATGGACGTGTTAATGTTCGTTGTTGCCATGTTTTTGGGCGGTATAAGTACCTGGCAAGTATTCAACTGGTTTTACACTAAAAACCGCAAAGGCGGCATACCAGATGTTTCTAAAGAGTCTCAAATTTTACTTGAAAGAATAGAAAAGGTTTTCAAGGTGGTTTTGGCTGAGGGCTACTTCACAGAAATTTATGATCACAATACCAGAAAAGATTTTTTTGGCCTTTTTAAAACCAATAGCAAAGCCTTGGTAGTTGCAAAAGCGAAAGTTTCAATAGGTTTTGATTTTGCCAAAATGCATTTTCGTCGAGATCATATTAGCCGAACATTAATTATAGAGCATTTTGCAGAGCCCGAAATTTTATCAATAGATACAGATTATAAGTTTTACGATATAAACCAAGGCTTGCTTAATAAGTTTGACAATGAGGATTACACGGCCATTCTTGCCGAAGCAAAAAAATTGATGCAAGAAAAAGCATTTGAAAGTGATCTGCCCAAAATTGCCCAACAACAACTCGAAGTGATGATTCAACAGTTGTGTTTTTCCTCTGGCTGGCAATTGGAGCAAGAGAAAGTGCTTGAGCCTTTAAAAACAGTCAAGTTGGTTGCTGACAATAAATGATTTTAAAAATATTTGCATAAATAGGGATAATAAATGGCGATACTCATAATATTTACATTGGTAGGTATGGTGTTGGGTGAAATTATTTTTTCACCCAACGGTTGGTTGGTTGGTGGTGTTTTAGGTTTTCTGCTCGCAAAAATTATTCAATTAACCGGCAAAGTAGATAATCTTGAGCATTCTTTGAAACGGTTAGAATCTTTGCAGGTGTCACATGTTGAAACTAATGCAGCCGCCCCTACCGCTTTAAAACCCATTTCAGAAAACAATCACGCTCCTCTTGCTGAACGTTTAAAAGCCCATGGTATAGAGCTCCCACCGGAGCAGCCAGTGGGTGATTTTCGACCGTCGCTCAATTCCCAAGTCGATGATGTGATGCAGTATGGGCCAACAATATCGCAGCCCTCTGCTGTTGTTCGTCCTAAAAGAATTCCGCAGCCTAGCCCGGCAGAAAAAGCGTTTGCCTATGCAAAACGCTTTTTTACTGAAGGCAATCCGATTGTACGTATTGGTATGGTAGTGATGTTTTTTGGTTTGAGTTTTTTGGTGAAGTACGCATCAAACCAAGGGCTTCTACCTTTGGAGATTCGTATGGCTGCTGTTGCAGCTACTGCCTTTGTATTAATAGTGCTTGGATGGAAAACGCGGGCTCGCGCTGGTGGTTATGGTTTAGTGCTACAAGGAGGAGGTATCGCAGCGCTTTACCTCACTGTATTTGCTGCAGCCAAAATGTATACTTTAATGCCAATAGGTTTTGCATTTGCCTTGATGTTTTTAATTGTTTTATTTGGCGCTGCTCTGGCTGTTTTACAGGGAGCCCAGGTGCTTGCATTAATGGCAAGTACAGGTGGCTTTCTCGTTCCTGTTCTCACATCTGATGGTTCTGGTAATCACATCGGATTATTTAGTTACTACTTATTACTTAATGTTGGGGTGTTGATTATTGCATGGTTCAAAACCTGGCGATTGCTAAATTGGATTGGTTTTATATTTACGTTTGTGATCACATCTGCATGGGGAGTTCTAGAGTACGAATCTAATTTATATATAAGTACACAACCATTTTTAATTGCATTTTTCCTGCTTTATTTAACGGTATCCATTCTTTTTTCAATCAAACAACCCCTGAATTTAAAAGGATTGGTGGATGGAAGCTTGGTGTTTGGCTTGCCTGTTGTTGGCTTTGGATTGCAAGCAGCCTTGTTAAAGCATACGGAGTATGGAATGGCAATCAGTGCAACGATAATGGCTGCTATTTATATTTTTATTGCGCGTCTTTTGTGGGAAAAATATCAGTCTACACATAAAGTACTGATCGAATCTTTCATTGCATTGGGTGTCTGTTTTGCAACGCTAAGTATACCTCTAGCATTAAATGCACAATGGACTTCCGCAAGTTGGGCGTTAGAAGCAACTGGATTGATTTGGATTGGGTTACGTCAATCACGATTGCTGTCTCGAATTGCTGGCTATTGCCTTTATATTGCTGGTGCCTTGTCGTTGCTTGTGAATGGAATAGAAGCAGGCGAAGTTCCAATAGTCACTGGTGACTTTATTGGATTAACTATTCTTGCTGTTTCTGCATTTTGCATTGCATACCTTATCAATCGATATGAACAAAATTGTCGACCATCAGAGAAAAAAATGGCGAATATTGCACAATTGATAGGTTGGGTATGGTGGGTTACCGCGGGTTTTGTCGATATTAACTCTCATATTAATGGAGTGCATCACTTTGCTAGTTTTATTATATTTTTGGCTGTTTCGGTGGCAATCCTTTTATGGATTGGAGAAAAAACAGGATGGCATTTACTATCAAGAATCGGCTATTGGTTGTTGCCACTTGCAGCGTTGGTAGCGGTATATAACTTTGGCGAAGGGCGTGTGCTGGGATACAGCATTTACCCTTCACAAGGTTGGAACCTGATTGCCCTCGTGAGCTATTTAGTTATCCAATATGGTTTTTTGCGAAGAATAGAGCAACAAGCTGCGACCGGCTTGCTTGGTATTTACCATATCTTGAGTGCATGGTTTTTGTTTTTCTTATGCTATTGGGAGGCTTCTTATTGGCAAAGCCATTTTCAATGGCAGGGCACAAGTGCAGCAGTGTTATGGTTTATTTGTTTGGTGTTTCCATTGATTATATTGATTTTTGCAACTACTAAATCGATATGGCCGTTCAAACAGCACCTGTCCGATTATAAAAATTTAATTCCAGCACCTTTATTATTTTTCCTTTTGTTATGGTTTTTCTACGCATCAGGTTATTCAGGAGTGACGGATCAATTTTACTTGCCCATTTTAAACCCATTGGATATTGCTCAAGCCACTGTACTATTTATTTTTGCTTACGCTATAAGGCGAGGATTTATCGGTTTGGGTTCAACGCCAGCATTTTTTAGGTTCGGTATATTGGGAGCACTGGCTTTTGTTTGGTTTAATGTGGTTTTGTTGCGATCATTACATCAATATACGGATGTTGCTTACACAGCATATGCGTTATGGAATTCTGTATTAGTTCAAATGTCCCTTTCTATTCTTTGGGCCATTTGTGCATTAGTGGTAATGAATATTTCCCGGCGTATGCAGATACGGACATTATGGATAATAGGCGCGGGGTTATTGGGATTGGTCTTGATAAAACTCTTTACCAAAGATTTGACGGGAACAGGCACACTCGCTCGCATCGTGTCGTTTATGGTTGTGGGGGGATTGATGCTGCTGATTGGCTATTTATCTCCGATTCCAGGAAAGTCTCCAATTCTAGGAAAGGCTGCTGGCGAATCCGTTGAAAAAAACAACAGTTAATTATTGGGTAAGTGTTTATGCAACTAATTAGTAGGTGCACTCTCTGGATTATTGTCTGCTTTGCGTTAAAGATTAAGGCAGAAATCGTACCTGTTTATCAAATTGAACAATCTCAGGGGCCTTATTTGCAGGCAACGCTAACACATGATGTTTATCGTTACAGCAACAGTATAGATTTGAATGATTTGGTTGTTCTTGATAGTGGCGGCAGTAAATTACCACATAGAATAGAAGCTTCTCCCGCTAATGTCAGTGAAGATGTAAAGCAATATCCGGTACAATTTTTTCCTGTAATAAAAGGAGCTTCCCCGGAGTCACTACTGGCATTGAGCAGTGCGTCGATTAAATTGGATGATAATGAAATTTCAGTGAGTGTTGAAAAAAAAGATAATAAAATGCTGAGTGAGTTATCAGCTCCCATCGAATTTTATTTAATAGATTTAAGTAATTTTAGCCAATCTGTAGATAATCTTGTGTTGCAGTGGCAGAAAAACACTCAGAGGCTCTATCTGGAAACCGAGGTAAGTGGTAGCAACGATCTGAACTCTTGGACTCCTCTTGCTCAAACGACTTTGATGCATTTGGAAAAGGAAGGGCAATCCTTAATTCGAAATAAAGTTTTCCTTAATTTGGAGAAAACGCAATATGCATACCTGCGTGTTAAATTTATGCATAGCAATGAGCAGATTAATCTCACACAAGTTAATGTTGAAAATTCGTCGAAGGTTGTAAAAAAAGAAAATTCTGATCAATGGAGTTTGTCCGGTACGCTCTCTGAGAGTCAGAAGAGTTTTATTCATTCTGGTGGAGCAAAAACAATAACGCCGGTTGCTGCATGGGAGTATCAGCGAGATGATATTGCCTCAATCTCACAGATCAGTCTGCAATTTGATGGGTTTGGTTACGGGGATAATTTGCGAATTTATTCCCGTGCTGATCCAAAAAAACCGTGGAAGCTCGTGCATGAAGGTATCTGGTTTAATGTTCAAGTTGGAAGTGAGTGGCAGCAGAGTGATCCTCTAAATATTAATTTCAACAATGATATATTTTGGCGTGTTGAGCTGCATGAAAGCGTTCGGAATAATGTAAATCCTATTTTGACGTTTCATCGTACTCCAGAGATTCTTCGGATTATTGCAAATCGTGCGGGACCTTTTGCAGTGGCGATTGATATTGGTTCGATATCGGATCGGCAAAATAAAGATGCCATTTTCACTCAGCTAACAGATGGTAAGGATGTTGATTGGAAAAATGTGAGTTTGGAAAGTCTCAATCCTGATCTTGATCAATTTGCTCGTCATAGAATCGGAGTGACTGTTAGCTGGAAAACTGTTTTATTTTGGGGGGTATTGGTTTTAGTTATTTCCCTATTGTTTAGTTTGCTCATTAGACTCGTTAAACAAATGAAAGAACAAAATTCGTAAACCAATTGTTTTATGGGATATATCTAATGAAAACATGTCTGCCCTAGAAAGTTATAGGGCAGCGTCTCTTGAAATTTAAATAGAATGGGTCATCATTTGTTTATTGCTCTACATTTCCTGCGTGCAAACCACATTCTTTTTTTGTTGCCTCTTCCCACCACCAGCGCCCCTCACGCTCATGTTGGCCTGGTGCAATAGGACGCGTACAGGGTTCGCAACCAATGGAAACAAAACCACGTTCATGTAGTTCGTTATAAGGAACCTCACATAAACGGATGTAGTCCCAGACTTCTTTGGATGACCAATTTGCCAAGGGATTAAATTTGATAAGTTTGGCTCCGGGACGAGCAAACAATTTATCGTCTTGAATCACAGGAATTTCTGCACGGGTAGGGCTCTGGTCTTTGCGTTGGCCTGTTATCCAGGCATCCAAAGTCAACAGTTTCTTACGCAGCGGATCAATTTTTCGAATACCGCAACACTCTTTGTGGTCATCATCATAAAAACTGAACAGCCCTTTTTCCTGCACAAGCTTACGCACTGCTTCGCCGTCGGGTGAAATAACATCGATCTTAATGTTGTAGTGTTTGCGCACTTTTTCTATGAAGCGATAGGTTTCGGGATGAAGACGGCCAGTATCAAGGCAAAATACAGCCACATCTGGCCTATAATTGCGAGCCATTTCAACTAAGGCAACATCTTCAGCGCCACTAAATGAAATGGCAATGTTATCGAACTCCTTTAGTGCATATTTGATGATTTTCTGGGGGCTTTCCTGTTGGAGTTGCGCTTCGAGATCAACAACGTTAATCAGGTTTTCAGTCATATACAGCTACTCACGGTAATAATTGGCCCAGTATTAGAGAGGGCTTTGCTAGGAATTGAAGGATACCAGAGCAAGTAAGTATCACCCAAGCAAAGCGATCCTTTCATGGGAAAACCGCCTAAAGCCAAGGCTTTTGGTTTGCTTTAAGTGATCAAAAGGGGTAGATTGCCGCCACTCTTTAACCCAATTAGCTTGACTTTTAACCGTTTTGGAGGTTTTTGTGGAAATTGCATGCCTGGATCTGGAAGGTGTACTTGTTCCGGAGATTTGGATTGAATTCGCGAAAGTGACCGGTATTGAAGAACTGAAGGCGACAACCCGTGATATCCCTGATTACGATGTACTGATGAAACAACGCATTCGGATTTTGGAGGAGCATAAGTTGGGCCTCAAAGAGATCCAGAACGTAATCGCCACGTTAAAGCCGTTGGAAGGCGCGGTGGAGTTTATCAATTGGTTACGCGAGCGATTTCAGGTCATCATTCTATCCGATACTTTTTATGAGTTTTCTCAACCGCTAATGCTCCAACTGGGTTTCCCCACCTTATTATGTCATCGCCTGAATGTAGATGAACGCGGGATGGTCGTTGGCTACACGTTGCGTCAACGGGACCCAAAACGGCAATCTGTTTTAGCGTTGAAAACACTCTACTATCGCGTAATTGCCGCAGGGGATTCTTACAACGATACCACAATGCTCGGTGAGGCAGACCAAGGTATTTTGTTCCATGCTCCGCAAAATGTTATAGAACAATTTCCTCAATTTCCTGCCGTACATACATTTGAAGACTTGAAAAAAGAATTTATTAAAGCAAGCAATCGCCAATTAAATTTATAAAAAATCTCTTCAATTCCACCCATTGTGTTTCTTCGATGGGTGGCACAAAAGTTACCTCCAAGAGTGAGTAAAATGAGGGATTATAGAGTCGACTTCTTACGCTTTTGTGGTGTATGTTTAATTATTCTTGCCCACTGTTCCCCACCGTCGCTGATATTTCAAGCGAGAAATTTTGATGTACCTATGATGGTACTAATTGCCGGCATTTCATTTGGCCTGTCATTTAAGGAGCAACCCTATTTAAGTTATGTTTAAAGTCGTTTTAAACGATTGCTCTTACCTGTCTGGTGTTTCCTTATTATTTATTTCTCTTCCTGTTTATTGTTTGCTTTTCCCACTGTGCTACCTTCGACTTCAAAAATCTTTCATACTTTTTTGCTCAGTGATGGTATTGGCTATGTTTGGATTATTCGAGTCTTTCTTATGGTTGCACTGATTGCACCATTAATTTTTTATATTCACAAAAGAGTTTCAAATAACATTCATTATTTATATCTTGTTTTCATAGTGTTATTGGTTAACGAATTATTGTTGGTATTTTTTGAGCATCTTTTAGATTCTGGCAGTGGCAAGATAGTGGAGAAAACACTTTTTTATGTTGTCCCGTACGGTGCCGTCTTTGCCCTGGGCTTAAGATTTTTATCATTAACAAAATTACAACTTGTGTTGGTGGGGGCTTTTGTCGGATTAGTTTTCGTTAGTTTCAGCCTAAGGTTGATGGTAATGTATGATGAGTTCATTCCTACGCAAGCATATAAATATCCGCCGCAAGCGTACTACGTCTCCTATGCAATTCTAATGTCTATCCTTTTGTGGGCTAGTGTTGCCCGGTTGTTAGATTTTGTTCGGGCGCTCAATTTAACTGATTTGGTCGAATTTATTGGGCAAAACAGCATTTGGATTTACTTGTGGCATATTCCATTTGTGATCGTAATTTCGGCTCCATTTTACATTAAGTATCCGTTAATTTTGGGAGCCTCGGTATTGATTACCTTTATACAAGTGTCTTTTTTAAAGCGACTGTTGCTGCCGAGAATAGCTAAACCCTCGGTACGAAAAAACGTCGTAGCCTTATTTATGGGATGATTTTAAATAAAATGAAGCGAGCAAAGGCTCGCTTTTTTATGTTGATTTTTTACCAATCAGAGGTCTAGGGTGCAGCGGTTACGGCCCGTTTCTTTTGATCGGTATAGTGCATGATCTGCTTTTTCGATCCAGTTACGATGATCATGGATTTTGTTATTTAATTCAGAGACGCCCAAGCTGATTGTGAATTTTACTTCATGGCCTTCTGCATAAACAGTTAGATTCTCAATAGTTTTGCGGAGTCGTTCAGCAAATACGCACGCACCATCACCATTGGTATTAGTCAGAATAATGCCAAATTCCTCGCCGCCATAACGACCAGCAATATCAAGATCCCTTACTTGTTCTCGTATTGCACGGCTGACGCCGCGAATGGCTTCATCCCCTACGGTATGCCCATATTTGTCGTTGATTTTTTTGAAATGATCTATGTCGAGCATTATTAGGCTCGAAGGTTGCTCATAACGATCAAAACGTTTGAATTCCTGAATTAAACGCAATTCCCAATAGCCGCGGTTAAAGAGTGAGGTAAGGTGATCAGTGCGGCTAAGGTTTTGTAATTGTTTATTGGCCTGTTGTTGGGCAATTTTATTAACGGCAGTGTCAGTAACGTCATAAATAATCAAGCAAATATGATCGACAACTCCTTTAGTATCAGCGAGCGGGATAATGGTGCTGTTTTGATACATGTATTCTGCTGTTCCCGTAATAGGACGATAATGAGGAAAGCGAAATAAGAACGGCCGTTGTTCCCATGTAGTAAAGGTCGCATTTTGTAAAATAAAAACGGATTGGGACTTATGACGAAACCATTGTTCTGATAGCTCAGGGAAAATCTCGAATAAACTTTTTCCGAGTACCTCCTCCGGGGCTTTGCTGCTATGGTTTTGCATAAAACTGTTCCAGACCTCAACGGTGTAGTTTTGATCCATAACCACAAGGCCTACATCAATATTCTGCAGGATGTCCATTTGCCAATGGACATCCTTGAATAATTTATTGAGTTCTTCGCTAATTGCCATCGTTGTATTCAGCTTCGTGCGTTAATCCAATAGGTAATTGAGTTTTTCAATGAGTCCATGTATCGAGTGTTCGGCAATAACTAACAGCAAATCACAATTGATTTTTCGATTTTCAATTGAATAATTAATTTCAACCACCAGCGCTTGCTTCCATTTCATATTATTGTTTTGCAATAGATCGGTGATATTGCAATGCTGCCCCAATAACATGGGCGGACCAAAGCTGAAGTGTGTATCCAGTTGTTCGGCCAAACCGCGCAAGCAGGCCCCATTTAATACATTTGCGGTATCCATTAATAATTCATATTGTGCCTGTTCATCAGGTACTCGATCATATTTAAGCAGTGTCGCCAAATCTTCAAAATCAGTCCCATGAAATATAAGCATCGCTTCGCCAGCAATTCCTCCACCTATAAACCCCTGGCAAACCCCATGGACAATGTCGTCTTTTCCCTCGCGATTAAGTGACTGGAGTGCCATAGCAATATCGGTTGGGTTGAGGACGCTGACATGGGGAATCGACAAAACCACAAAAACATTCAGCAAACGGGCTAAATGAGAGCCCGCTTGTCCCATGGCAACGTTGGTAATTTCCTGAAGGCAATCGCGCTGATCTTCAGTAAGCAAATAATCTCGCATAGTTCAGGTCTTGTTATAGGCGAATCTGAGGATTTATCTGAAGCTTAGCAGTAATCTGTAAATTTGTTCGGAAACCTTATTGGTAATTTTTTGGTCTGGACGTTTACGGTATCCAGATGTGAAAAAAACGTGGCCGGTATCACATAAGTCCTTATTGATTAAGCAATTTTTCCCTCTTTGTTTGTCTACCAATCTGTACTAACATGAGGTGGAAACGGGTGCAATCGAACCTTGATGAAACATTTGGTGACAGCCTGGGAGGCATTATGTGTTTTTGCTTGAACTTGGGTTTTTGCAGCACCCAAGATATATCCAAGAAAGCTACTTTATTTATAGGGGTGATATTGGGAGTTTTTGTAAGCGGATGTACCTCGATTTCCCCTCCAGCAAGCACTACAAACAAAACTTCGTTGACAAATTGGTTTAATCCTACCGGCAAAGATGGCAAAACCTACATACAACAGTGCCAACAGGATTATGAAGCTGCACAAGGGAAGATGGCAGGCTTACTGATTGAAGGAAAGACGTTTAGTACGGCGGAGTTGTTAGCTACGATCAACGACATAGACATCCATCTTGACCGGCAGATGAACCTTGCTGGTCTTTATGCAAATGTTCATCCTGATCCTGAAATGCGTGCAAGCGCTGAAGGATGCGAGCAGAACCTGGTTTCTTTGATCACAGAAATTAGTTTGTCTCGGCCCATCTACAATCATATTGCCAATATTGATGTTACAAAATTGGATGCTGAGGACCAGCGATATGTACGGCAGATGATGCGGGATTACAAAAGATCTGGTGTGGATAAAGATGATGGCACGCGTGCGCGCATCAAATCTCTTAATGAAGAAATAAATTTAATTGGTCAGGAGTTCGATAAAAATATTCGCGAGGGCACTCGGCAATTTGTGCTTGAATCTGTAGATGACTTAAAAGGTTTGCCTAAAGATTATATCGATGCACATAAACCAAACAAAGATGGGAAAATTATTCTCACAACGGCTTACCCGGACTATGTTCCTTTTATGCAATTTGCGGAAAACGATGCATTACGTAAAAAATATTACATTATTTTCAGACAGCAGGCATATCCGGAAAATAAAGCAACGCTTCAAAAGCTCTTAAGCAAACGGTACGAGCTTGCAAGAATCCTGGGATACCAAAATTATTCAGCATACATCACTGAAGATAAAATGATTGCATCACCAAAAAATGCCCAGTCATTTATTGATCGTGTTTCTGCGGTTGCTTCGCCACGAGCGGATCTTGAATATGCTGAATTATTAATGCGACTTAAGAAAATTGATCCTACAGCGACCAAGGTTAACGACTGGCAAAAGTTATATTTGGAACATCTTGTGAAAATTGAAAAGTATGATGTTAATTCACAAGAAATAAGGGAATATTTTCACTATGAAAATGTTCGGGGAGGGATTTTCGATTTAATGGAAACCATGTTTGGTATTTCCATTCGCCCCTGGAATACCGATGTGTGGCATGAATCAGTAACAGCATATGAGGTTGTTGAGAAAGGAACAGTAATAGGGCGCTTTTATTTGGATATGCACCCACGAGACGGAAAATACAAGCATGCGGCACAATTTTCTGTCGTCAGTGGACTAAAAAACAAGCAGCTGCCAGAGGCTGCATTAGTCTGTAATTTCCCGGCCGGTTTAATGGAGCATACGGATGTGGAAACGTTTTTACATGAATTTGGACATTTGATGCACGATATCTTTGCTGGTGTTGATCAACGTTGGGTTTATTTTTCTGGTGTAAAAACTGAATTGGATTTTGTAGAGGCGCCTTCACAGATGTTGGAAGAGTGGGTGTGGGATGCTGCGACACTGGCCAAGTTTGCCCGCAATAAAAATGGTGAAGTCATTCCCCCGGCACTTGTTAAAAAGATGGTTAGCGCACGTGATTTTGGTAAGGGTATGTGGACAAAGCACCAGCTATTTTACGCTGCATTATCATTGGGCTTTTATAACCAGGATCCGTCCAGTCTGGATTTAGACAAAAAGATGGAGCAAATTCAATCTGGCTATTCTCCTTTTGGTTATGTTGACGATACGTATTTTTATACCAGCTTTGGGCATTTAAACGGTTACTCATCTTTGTATTACACCTATATGTGGTCATTGGTCATTGCGGCGGATATGCATAGCGAGTTTTTAAAAAAGGGATTGCTTAATAGTGATGTCGCCCAACATTATCGCAAAACGGTTTTGGCGCCGGGCGGAAAAAAAGATGCTGCTGACCTTGTGGAGGATTTTTTAGGTCGACCCTACAGTTTTGATGCGTTTGCAAACGATTTGGAAAAAAAGGATTAGTCACTTGCGCCGAGCTTTGATTAAAAAATACAGTCTAATCCTCTCGGGAACTACTTTCTCATGACATTCATCTTTTTTATCCATAAATTAGTAAAAATTGGTTTTTTGATAGCGTGTCTTTTTTGTGTGTTGTCCTGTGAACGTAAAACGTTGGTCGATATTGGTACAGACAAACAGATACTGTATTTTGGGAATGGTACAGACATAACAGGGATCGATCCGCATGGTACGAATGGAATGCCCGAACAACGAGTTATTAAGGCAGTTTTTGAGGGGCTGGTCGCAAAAGACCCAAAAACGTTGGAAATAATTCCCGCTGTGTCAGATCGTTGGGAAGTATCGGAAGACAACATGACGTATGTGTTCCACATACGTGAAAATGCAAGATGGTCAAACGGTGATCCGGTAACCGCACATGATTTTGTCAATAGTTGGTTACGCGGGATGATGCCGGGTCTCGCTAACGAAACAGTGACATCACTTTTCGTGTTTAAAAATGCAGAGAAATTTTATCTCAAAGAAGTAACAGATGTTTCACAGGTGGGATTCAAAGCGTTAGATGATCACCATTTAAAGGTGGAATTGGAAAATCCTACACCTTATTTTTTGCAATTATTGGATTATCTCGCATTGTTTCCAGTGCACACTGAAAGCATGAAAAAATTCGGCGCTGTTGATGACCCAGCGAATCCATGGTCCAAGGTTGGCAATTTTGTTGGTAATGGGGCATTTACTGTTAAGGACTGGGTTCCTGGAAGATCATTTGTTGTCGAGAAAAATCCTTATTATTGGGATAAAGATGTTGTGCGATTAAATGAAATACATTTTATGCCCATCGACCAGCTGCTGGTTGAGGAGAGAATGTTCAAGGCGCGCCATTTGCATCGTACTGAATGGATGCCTTATTCAAAAATCCCTGCTTATCGTGATAGAAAAGATCCTGAATATAATCACTATCCTTACCTCTCAACGTATTTTTACGTATTTAATGTAACCAAACCACCATTTGACGATGTCAGGGTGCGTAAAGCGTTAGCATATGCAGTTGATAGAGAAACATTGGTGCATTCGGTTACTAAAGGGGTTCAGAGTGCTACAGGAGCGCTAACACCGCCGAATACATTAGGCTACACATCAAGGGCGCAAATGACATTTGATCCCGATCTGGCTCGCCAATTATTAGCAGAGGCGGGATATCCGGATGGCAAAAATTTTCCGCATGTCGAATTAACTTTTAACAGTTCTGAAGACCATCGAAAAATCGGCGAAGCTATTCAACAAATGTGGAAGAAGCACTTGCATATTGATGTAAAGCTTAAAAATCAGGAATGGAAGGTGTTTTTACATGAAATCAAAAATCTGAACCATAACATCGCTCGTATGGGGTGGGTGGGTGATTACATAGACCCAAATACTTTCCTTGGTCTTTTTACTAGTTTAAGTGGAGACAATAGAACCGGCTGGAAAAACAAACAATATGACGCGTTGCTTAATAAAGCTGCAACTATTGCTGATAAACAAGAGCGTTATGAAGTGTTTCAACAAGCAGAAACATTGTTGTTAGATAACGCCCCATTTATCCCTCTTTACAATTACACAACAAATAATCTTGTTTCCACCCAGCTGAAGGGATATCACCAAAATATTCTGGATTATTATTCATACAAGCACATTTACTTAGAAGCTGAAAAACCATCCGAGTAACCTATGTTATTGTTTATTATCAAACGTATTTTACAAGCTATCCCCGTTTTACTTCTGGTTGCAACGGCTACTTTTTTTATGGTGCGTGCGGCTCCAGGTGGCCCGTTTGATAAGGATCGGTCTATACCTCCCGAGGTAATAACCCAATTAAACAAGCGTTATCATCTTGATGATCCCCTGTGGAAACAATACGTGGATTACATGGGAAATTTATTACAGGGAGATTTTGGGCCATCGTTCAAGTATGCAAGCCATTCTGTCACGGAATTAATTGCAGCTGGATTTCCGGCCACGCTGGAGCTTTCCTTGTATGCGATTTTATTCGCATTGCTAGTGGGGCTGCCGGCGGGAATGTTAGCCGCTGTTAAATGGAATACTTCATTGGATTACGTGCCCATGTCAGTCGCTATGATTGGAATATGTATGCCCACATTTGTATTAGGGCCCATTCTTTTATTGGTGTTCGGTATTTGGTTTGGTTGGTTGCCGGTAGCGGGATGGGGGCAGGTACCAGGGGACAAAATCCTTCCATCGATTACATTGGGCTCAGTCTATGCAGCTTATATTGCACGAATTAGTCGAGGCGGAATGCTTGAAGTCCTTTCGCAGGATTACATACGCACCGCAAAAGCAAAGGGATTGTCGACTGCGCGAATTGTTTTCGTGCACGCTTTGCGCGGAGGTATTACACCAGTGATTTCGTTTCTCGGTCCTGCACTAGCCGGCCTCCTGGCAGGTTCATTTGTTGTTGAATCTATATTCAATATTCCAGGGCTCGGACGTTTTTATGTCACGGCGGCATTTAATCGAGATTACACAATGATTTTGGGATGTACTATTTTCTTTGCATTCCTAATCATCCTGTTTAATTTGCTCGCCGACATAATACAAGTTTGGCTAAACCCCAAATTGCGTCAGGAATTGGAGGCGAGGGGATAATCATGTCTGAAATAGTTCATATTGCTGAATTAACAAATTTGGAAAAGGGGCGTTCCTTAACCCAGGATGCTTTTTTGCGGTTACGTAAAAATAAAATGGCGATGTTTGGGTTATATTTTTTGTTATTTTTGATTCTTGTAGCGCTGCTGACTCCCTGGATTGCCCCCTATAGTTATGAAGAACAAAATCTTGAATTGGGCGCTTCCCCACCTTCAGCCCGGCATTGGATGGGAACAGATATTTTAGGCCGAGACCAGCTCACTCGTATCATGTATGGTAGCCGCATCTCATTGATGGTGGGTTTTATTGCAACTGCGGTTGCATTGACGATTGGGGTTTTATGGGGAGCCATTGCAGGATTCTTCGGAGGTAGAACAGACGCAATAATGATGCGTATTGTAGATGCTCTTTACGCATTACCTTTTACCATTTTTATCATTTTGTTAACGGTAGTATTCGGTAGCAGTATGCTGCTTTTATTTTTGGCAATCGGCGCCGTTGAGTGGCTTACGATGGCACGAATTGTTCGCGGACAAGTCTTGTCAATAAAAAAGCAGGAGTTTATCGAAGCGGCAATTTCTATGGGGTTGCCACCTTCAAGAATCATTGCTCATCACCTCATACCCAATGTACTTGGGCCCGTTATTGTTTACACAACACTTACCATTCCGAGTGTAATTTTGCTGGAGTCATTTTTAAGCTTTTTGGGTTTAGGTATCCAACCTCCTGCCAGCTCTTGGGGATCGCTAATTTCCGGTGGTGTTGAAGTAATGGAAGAATACCCCTGGTTGCTCGCTTTCCCCGGGGTTGTTTTAACGATCACACTTTTTTCTCTTAACTTTTTGGGTGATGGTTTGCGTGACGCATTAGACCCGAAATCATCAAGGGATTAGTTATGAATGCTGAAACTTTACTTTCTATAGAAAACCTTCGCGTTGTATTTAATACGCGCAATGGTCAAACGATCGCGGTCAATAACGTCAGTTTTTCATTGCGAAAGGGAGAGGTTCTTGGAATTGTAGGTGAGTCCGGATCCGGAAAGTCAGTGGCGTGTTATAGCTTGTTAGGTTTAATTCCCGCTCCGCCGGGAAATATTGAATCGGGCCGTGCATTATTTAACGGAAAGGACTTGCTAACCTTAACCGAGAAAGAGATGCGGCGTATTCGCGCTAATCATATTGCAATGATTTTTCAGGATCCAATGACTTGCCTGAATCCTTATATGCGTATTGTGGATCAATTAACCGAAGTTTTATTGGTTCATAAATCGATGAATCAGCAACAAGCTCGTGCGAAAGCAATTGAGGCGTTAATTGAGGTTGGAATCCATAATGCCGCAGAGCGAATAGATCAGTATCCGCATCAATTTTCAGGCGGTATGCGTCAGCGTGTAATGATTGCGATGGCGTTATTGGCTGAGCCGGAACTCCTCATTGCAGATGAACCTACCACAGCACTGGATGTAACCGTTCAGGCTCAAATTCTGAAGTTAATAAAAGATTTACAGCAGCGTCGCCAATTGACAGTCATTTTTATCACGCATGATTTGGGTGTGGCAGCACAAATGGCTGATCGTATTTTAGTGATGGAGAAAGGAAATCTCATTGAGCAAGGCGATACAAACTCTGTATTCAAAAACCCTTCACAGCCTTACACAAAAAAATTGCTGGGTGCAGTGTTAACCACTTCCAAGCCTGTTAGTTCACATGCAATTGACTATCAAAATAAACCATTACTGGAAGTCAAAAATCTTCAAGTCAGTTTTACTCAATCTACCGGTGCTTTTTTTCGTAAAATAAAATACCTGGTTAAAGGTGTAGATGATGTTTCTATCAAGATTCATTCCGGTGAAATCCTGGGGTTAGTGGGGGAGTCAGGCTCTGGCAAATCAACCTTGGGAAGGAGCATTATTCGTTTGGTAGATTCACATGCCGGTGAGATAATTTTTGACGGAAAAGAAATAGTCACTGCTAATGGAGAGGATTTGAAAACAGCTCGTCGTCATTTTCAAATGATTTTTCAAGATCCCTATGCCTCATTGAATCCTCGCATGACGGTGTTTGATACATTGGCAGAACCATTAATCGTTCATGGCTTGGCAACCAAAACCAATGTTTTGGAACAGGTAAATCAACTAATGGATGATGTTGGATTGGACCGTCGTTTTATCCGTAAGTATCCACATGAGTTTTCGGGTGGACAACGACAACGTATAGCAATTGCACGCGCTATAGCTTTGAAACCTAAATTAATTATTGCCGATGAACCTGTGTCTGCACTTGATGTTACCATCCGTGCACAAATTTTAGCGCTATTGCTAACGTTGACCCAAAAACATAGGTTAACAATGTTATTTATTTCGCACGATATGTCAGTTGTTCGCTACTTATGTGATCGAGTCGTAGTAATGCAAAAAGGAAGGTTGGTGGAAGAGGGAACAACGGAAGAATTATTTTCTGCACCCAAGCAGCCATATACCCAACAGCTGCTAGAGGCAATTCCTGAATTGGATCAGCATTTTAGAGAAACTGGTTCTGTGAAAATTTAGGTATTTCGCAACAAGTGTTTTACTTGTTGCGATTTGATGTGGCGGTTCTACTGGTATTTGTTTTCCTGGTTATGATTTAACTGATCATAAATATCGCTATAAGCTTTCGCGCTGGTTTGCCACGAAAAGTCGCGATTCATGGCGTTAATCTGTAATCTTTTCCAGACATCAGGGAGTGAATAAGCAATTGTTGCTCGTTCTATTGCTGAAAAAAGCTCGTCCCCTTCAGGATGATGAAAGATAAATCCGTTTGCTTTGTCGGTAAGTTCACCAGGAGGCTCTTCAAATACTGTATCTCGTAAACCACCTACAGCATGTACAATCGGTAAGGTTCCGTAACGCAAACTATACATCTGGTTTAATCCGCACGGCTCAAAAATTGATGGCATCAAAAAAATATCGCATCCCGCTTCAATTTGATGAGCTAATCCTTCGTCATAACCCAAATGAACAGCAACTTTTCGTGGATTCTGTTCCGCAATGTTTTTCAATGTTTGCTCATAGTGAGGGAAACCGCTTCCCAAAATAACTAATTGATAATTTGATGTAAGTAATCGATTTATTTGAGTAAGGATAAGATCTACGCCTTTCTGATCCACTAATCGGCCAATAAAACCAAGTAGTGGTGTATCAGGGCTAAGCTCAAGCCCCATTCGTTCCTGTAATGCGGCCTTATTTTTTATTTTATTACCAAGCGTGCGACGATTGTACGTTGTTGCGAGGTGTGGATCGTTGCCCGGATTCCATTCGTCACAATCGATACCATTTAAAATGCCTGCAAGGGCGTCACTGCGATAACGCAATAATCCATCAAGGCCATTACCGAATTCAGGTTTTTGAATTTCACGCGCGTAACTTGGGCTAACAGTTGTTATAAAATCAGCAAAAGCGATTCCGCCCTTTATAAATGACATTTGTCCATAAAATTCTAAGCGTTCATGATGCCAAAAGCCTTGAGGTAAATTAAGTTCAGAGAACGCTTGATGGGAAAATAAACCCCGATAGGCCAGATTGTGAATAGTAAAAATAGTTGAGGGGTGATTTGGGTGGAGCGATAGTAATGCAGGAATCAATCCTGTTTGCCAATCATTGCAATGCACAATGTCGGGCTGCCAATTGAGGTCTACCTGATTAAGTGCGATAAGTTCTGTTGCTTTGGCAAATAAATAGAAACGATTATGGTTGTCGAACCAGTCATTACCATCTGGCCCGCAATAAGGATTACCCTCCCGTTCCGAAAATTCCGGTATATCAATTAGCCAAACAGTCAAACGTGTTCCTGGTAATCGGGTTTGTTTGACAGAAACAATAGCGCCTTCAACATTAAATTGCGTGATAATTTTAATTCCGGATGCTGTTGCTTTTTCCAATACGCTTGCATAAGCGGGCAGTAAAATTTTTACATCGTGTCCAAGTTTTAAAAGTGCACGGGGTAGGCTTGCAGAAACATCTGCAAGCCCACCGGTTTTCAATAATGGGTAAACTTCACTGGTTGCAAACAAAATCTTCTGCATACGTAATCCTTGTTGGTCTTTACAATTAAACAAGCTTAACGATTAACGCCCCGAGCGGAGGCAAGTTGATTTCCAGTGATTGTTGATGATTCATCCAGGGAATTGGTTGTGTGTAAAGCAGGCTGCTATTACCAATGTTGCTCCCTCCATAAAAACTTGAATCCGAATTTAAAATTTCCTGATATGCACCAGCGACAGGGACACCTATTCGATAACCCGTGCGTGGCACAGGCGTAAAATTCATAATAACAATTGAAAAATCGTGATCACTTTTACGAATATAACTGACGATAGATTGCGTACTGTCATGGCAATCTATCCATTCAAAGCCATCGCCACGGAAACTCCGTTGGTAAAGGGAGGGCATGCCGGTGTAGCAATGGTTCAGATCTTTAATTAATGTCTGAATTCCCTGGTGGCGATCATAATCCAGGAGATGCCAATCCAATGAGCGCGCATGTGCCCATTCACTCCACTGAGCAAATTCGCTTCCCATGAACAATAATTTTGTGCCCGGATAAGTATAAAGATAGGTGTAGAGTAAACGAAGGTTCGCAAATTTTTGCCAATCATCACCTGGCATTTTATTAATCATGCTGCCTTTCCCGTGCACAACTTCGTCGTGGGAAAAGGGCAGTTGGAAGTTTTCACTGAAGGCGTACATCATGCCGAACGTTAGTTGGTTATGATGATATTGGCGGTGTACGGGATCCTTGCTGATATATTCCAGTGAATCGTGCATCCATCCCATATTCCATTTCATTGAGAAACCAAGCCCTCCCAACCAGGTTGGGCGAGTTACTTGCGGCCAGGCTGTAGATTCTTCCGCAATGACAAGGGTGCCAGGATGTTGCCCGTGGCAGATTTCATTTAATTTTTGTAAAAATGTCATGGCTTCAAGGTTTTCATTACCGCCGTGGATGTTTGGAATCCACTCGCCATCCTCTCGTGAATAATCAAGGTGCAACATGGAGGCTACCGCGTCCACACGCAAACCATCCAGATGATATTCTTTCAGCCAAAAGAGTGCATTTGCCAACAAGAAGTTGCGAACTTCATTGCGGCCATAGTTATAAATCAATGTGCCCCAGTCACGATGTTCACCCAATCGAGGGTCTTCATGTTCATAAAGGGCTGAGCCATCAAAGCGGGCGAGGGCATGTGCGTCTTTAGGGAAATGCGCAGGCACCCAGTCAAGGATAATGCCCAGTCCATGTTGATGCAGGTAGTCCACAAAGTAGCGGAAATCATCCGGAGAGCCAAAACGACTGGTAGGAGCGTAGTACCCAGTGGTTTGGTAACCCCATGAGTCATCCAATGGATGCTCGCTAATCGGTAACACTTCAATATGGGTAAATCCGAGGGGCTTTACATAATCAACTAATTGATGGGCCAGCTCTCGATAGTTTAAAAATTCACCCGCCCAGCCGCGACGCCATGAGCCAAGATGCACCTCATACACTGACATTGGTGCGGCTTGCCAGTCCCAATGGGCACGTTTGTTTAACCAATCATTATCTTGCCATTTATAGTCACTTGCGGGTTTTACTATTGAGCTGGTTTGTGGGCGTAATTCGAATGCTTGTCCATACGGATCTGCTTTCAGAAAAACCGCGCCACTGGTGCGATTTCGAATTTCAAATTTATACAAGGCGTTCAACTTGACACCGGGAATAAACACTTCCCACAAACCACTTCCGCCGCGAACCCGGAGCGGATGTTGGCGCCCATCCCAATCATTAAAATCACCAACAACACTGATTCTTTCTGCATTCGGCGCCCAAGTGGCAAACAGTACACCTTCGATGCCATCAATAGTCCGGAAATGAGCTCCAAGATGTTGATAAATGTTCCAGTGTTGCCCCTCAGCAAAAAGGTGCATATCAACATCGCCCAAAAAAGGAGCAAAACAGTAAGGGTCATACTCTTTGTGCATCACATTGTGACGGTCAGTCCACTGCACTTGATAGTGATGTGGTACTGAAGTGGCTAATCCATACCATTCAAAAAAATCTGTCCCTTCCACGCGTTTCATTTCATGTAGGTGTTCTTTTAGCTGCAATGAGGCAATACGTGCACCCGGAAGGTAAACACGAATTAGCGTATCAATAGATGATGATGCTCCTTTTACTACAGGGTGACGGCCGAGAATTTCAAAAGGATCGTGATGGGTAGCGGTGACAATGCGTAACATTTCATGAGACAAAGGGGTGTCCTGCTTGTGATTCAACATTCAACTGTTTCCTATTAGAAATTTGGCACGTGTTTTTCGATCTAAGTATTTACAAAAGCTTTTTTTGATAAACATTAAAAAGCGTCATAAGTTTAGGCTTAACTAGCTTAGCTACTTCCAGCAATTTTGTTGCATCAAATTTTTTCCAAAAAAAGACTTCAAAGAAAGACATTTGCAGGTTCAATGCCAAACTTGTGACTACACTTAGCTTTGCATTTAAAGTAGGCATGATATCGTAAAAAAATGCACCAATAATTTCTTGGGATTGTTGAGTGGAAGCAGTATTAATTTATTGGCACTGATATTGCTCCCCCTTTGCTAACACAATCACAAAGAGTTCATCGTAGATACAATAGCCATAAGGAATACGTTGTAATGAGTACACCTACTTCGGGTCGTTTTGTTAGTCGTCTTACTCGAGAAACTTTGGCGGTAATACTTGCAGGCGGGCGAGGTTCCCGCTTGCATCAGTTGACCGATTGGCGCGCAAAACCAGCAGTACACTTCGGTGGTAAGTTTCGCATCATTGATTTTCCTCTCTCCAATTGCGTTAATTCCGGTATTCGTCGCATTAGTGTACTTACGCAATATAAATCCCATTCATTAGATCGTCATGTGCAGCGCGGATGGGGTTTTCTCGGCGGCGAGCTTGGTGAATTCGTGGAGCTTTTACCTGCCCAACAACGGTTAAGTGAATCCTGGTATGCGGGAACTGCAGACGCCGTGTTACAAAATATTGACATCATTCGTCGTCATAATCCGGAGTACGTTTTAATTCTTGCTGGTGATCATGTGTACAAAATGGATTACGGAACCATGATTGCAGCGCATGTTGAACGTGGCGCGGATATCACTGTAGGCTGCATTGAAGTACCGTTAGAAATGGCCAGTGCATTTGGCGTGATGGATATGGACAAGGACTACCGCATTGTAAAATTTACTGAAAAACCGCCAAAACCGGAACCAATGCCAGGTAATCCGGACAAAGCGCTCGCCTCAATGGGTATTTATGTTTTCAGTACCAAAGTTTTATTTCGCGAGTTATTAAAAGATCGCGAAAATCCAAACTCTTCACATGATTTTGGAAAAGACATTATTCCCTCCATGATTAAATCCAATCGTGTCATCGCATTTCCATTTAGGGATCCGGTATCTGGCGGTGAGGCTTATTGGCGTGACGTGGGAACTGTGGATTCACTATGGGAAGCTAATCTTGAGTTGACCGGAATTACACCGGAGCTGGATTTATACGACGCTGCATGGCCGATTTGGACTTATCAGGAACAAGTAGCGCCAGCAAAGTTTGTTTTTAATGATGATGGTCGTCGTGGCTACGCTGTGGATTCCTTAATTGCGGGAGGCTGCATCATCTCCGGCTCTGCTGTTAAACATTCATTACTATTTCCGCGTGTCCGTGTTCATTCCTATTGTGAAATAGAAGATTCTGTTTTGTTCCCGAGTGTGGAAGTAGGACGACATTGTAAAATTCGTAAAGCCTTAATTGACCGTCGATGCAAAATCCCTGAAGGTACAATCATTGGATACAACCTTGAGGAAGACAAAAAACGTTTCCATGTTTCATCAAAAGGTGTGGTGTTAGTAACTCCCGGCATGCTTGGGCAGGATGATATCAATGGCTAACAGTGGCAAAACGAAAGTCGTATTTCTATGGCATATGCATCAACCGGATTATCGCGACATAATGACAGGGGAATATTACTTTCCGTGGACTTATCTTCACGCCATTAAAGATTATGTGGATATGGCTGCGCATATTGAAGCCCAGCCAGCTGCCAAAGCTGTAGTTAATTTTGCTCCCATTTTATTGGAGCAATTGGATGATTATGCGCAGCAAATTGCTGCGCATCTGTCACAGGGTGAGAAAATTAAAGACGCAGTTCTGTCATCTCTGGTTGAGACCAATTTGCCTTCCCCTGGAAGTATGGCTTTTACTGACTTGGCCAAAAAATATCTGCGCGCCAATCGCGAACGAATGATTGAGCGTTTTCCTGTTTATCGTGAACTTGCCGACCTTGTTCAAAACTTCCAGGAAAAACCTTTCCTGGGACGTTATTTAAATGAGCAGTTTCTCATTGATTTAGGTGTGTGGTATCACTTGAGCTGGCTGGCGGAAATTCCTCGTCGTCGTGACGAACGTATCCAGCGGTTACAACATAAAGAACGCGAATTTAGCATTGAAGACAGGCGTGAGCTGTTAACTATAATCGGTGAGTTAATTTCATCCATCGTGCCAAGTTATAGAAAGTTGGCAGATAGTGGGCAAATTGAACTTTGTATGAGTCCCTACGCGCATCCTATTGTCCCTTTGCTAATAGATTTAAATTCGGCACGTGAAGCTATGCCGAATGTGACTTTACCCAATGCTACTTGTTATCCGGACGGACGTAATCGCGCAAAATGGCATTTGAACGAAGGAATAAAAACATTTGAAAATTATTTTGGCAAGCGCCCCAGAGGTTGCTGGGCTTCCGAGGGATCGTTGAGTGACGACACACTGAAGTTGTTGCATGAAGCTAAATTTGACTGGGCTGCAACAGGAGATTCTGTGCTCCATCATAGTTTGCGTGCTGCGGAAAATCAGGCAGTTGTTGCTGATATTCAAAATACAAAGCAGTCGTTGCATAAAGCATTTGAATTCGCCGATGTAAAAATCAAAACCTTTTTTCGTGATGATGGCTTATCTGACCTGATCGGTTTTAAGTATTCCACCTGGCATTCGGACGATGCAGTTGGTGATCTGGTGAACCACATGGTGACTATTGCCCATGCAGCCAAGGATAATAAAAATACGGTTATCTCTGTGATTATGGACGGTGAAAATGCGTGGGAGTATTTTCCGGAGAATGCCTTTCACTTTTTGCATAACTTGTATGAACGCCTGATTGCTCATCCTCAACTCGAGCTTTCCACTTATAGTGAAATTCTCGACCAACAAAAACCAGAGCCTTTGCGCTTACCGCATCTTGTTGCCGGTAGCTGGGTATATGGAACATTTTCAACCTGGATTGGCGATAAAGATAAAAATCGCGGGTGGGATATGTTATGCGATGCCAAACAGCAAGTTGATCAAGCAATGCGTACGCGAAGTTTTTCTGCGGAGCAGATCGCACAAATTGAAAAACAACTAGCGCTTTGCGAAGGCTCAGATTGGTTTTGGTGGTTTGGCGACTACAATCCAGCACAAAGCGTTAGTGATTTCGAATATTTATTTCGTCGGCACTTAATGAATTTATATTCGCTGATCGAAACACCGGCACCTGGTTATCTTAATCAAGTGATTAGCGTAGGCGGTGGCGATCCTGCATCTGGCGGTGTAATGCGTCATGGCCACGCTGATTAATCAACATAGTAGCGAATCAGTAATTCACTGTAATAGAAGTAAAGATAGGGAAGGGTATCGATGTCAGAAAAAACACCTATTTTCCAACGCCGTACTGCAGGTGTTTTATTGCATCCGACTTCTTTGCCGTGTTCAGAATCGTTCTGGGGCCAAGACGCAAAAAATAGATTCGGTACTCTGGGAAAAGATGCCTATTATTTTATAGATCTGCTGCACAGCGCTGGCGTCACTGTTTGGCAAATGCTACCTACCGGACCCACACAAGCAGACATGTCCCCTTATCAATCGATATCGGCTCATGCAGGTAACGCTGAATTAATTAGCCTGGATTGGTTAATTGAAAGAGGGTGGATTCAACGTGAATTTTTGCATACAACCGGGACATTTGATATCGCCAGGGCGCGAGCAGTGTGCTCCTCATCTTTCTATTCATTTTTGAAAACAGACATTGGCACTCAGGTACAAAAGGATTTTCAGAATTTTTGTTCGCATCAACGTTATTGGTTAGATGACTTTGCGTTATTTAGCGTATTACGTAAACATTTTAATGGTCAACCATGGAGTGACTGGCCCAAAGAATTCAGAGCACGTGATCAATCGGCGCTTGAAAAAGCCAGGGTAGAGTTAAAGGCAGATGTGGATGTAATCCTGTTTGAACAATTTGTCTTTTTTAGTCAGTGGCATGCATTAAAAGATTATGCAAATAAAAAAGGAATTCATCTCTTTGGTGATATACCGATTTTTGTAGGACACGATAGTGCCGATGTTTGGGCAGAGCAGCACTATTTTCAGTTGGATGTGGATGGTACTCCGACTACGGTCGCAGGTGTTCCGCCAGATTATTTTTCCGAGACTGGCCAGCATTGGGGCAATCCTCATTATGCGTGGGCGGTAATGGAAGCTGATGGTTTTAAGTGGTGGCTTGCTCGTTTGCGTACCCAACTGGAATTATTTGACCTGATTCGTATTGATCACTTTCGCGGTTTTGAAGCGTACTGGGAAATACCCGGTGGCAGTCACGATGCACGTTTGGGTAAATGGGTAAAAGCGCCTGGTGAAGCTTTTTTAAAGGCATGCGTAGAAACGTATCCGGATTTGCCATTAGTCGCCGAAAATCTGGGCGTCATTACGGAAGAGGTTGAGGCTTTACGCAATATGTATGATTTGCCTGGAATGCTGGTTTTGCAATTTGGTTTTGATGGCAATACCAATAATCCGCATTTACCACACAACCATACGCGCAATGATGTTATTTACACGGGCACCCATGATAACGATACGACTGTTGGTTGGTGGGAAGGATTGAATGACGCATGTCGGAAGCAAGTAAATGAATATTGTTTTAACTCAGAAACTAAAATGCCATGGTTATTAATTGAAGTAGCTCTGGCATCAGTGGGGAGAATGGCGATTATTCCCATGCAAGATTTTTTGGAGCTGGATGGAAGGCACAGGATGAATATGCCTGGTACAACGGATAAAAATTGGGTGTGGACGTTTTCGTGGGATCAAGTTGAGCCCACACTTGCTGATCGTATTCGGCAGTTATTGGCAACCTATCATCGCCTGGGTTAATTGTGGCCAGATGAGGATAGAAAATTAATCACTCAACCTAATTTAAGGAATCACTATGGAACATAGATGCAGCGCGCGCTATAACGCCGATATTAAAATCCTGATTTATAAATACGAAGTTCCGGTTGCCATTGGCCGTATAAAAAATGGCACGCGTCACGGGTTATTTATTGAGTCGGATATATTGGACGTTAAGCCGTTGCAACAACTAGGGATTGAGATTCTGGTGCAACGCAGCGCACAGAAAGTACAACGTTACCGATTTGACTCAATAATCATTCATACCACCGAGCATGGTTTTGGTGTGGAATTGGATTCATTAAGTGAGGAAGCAGGTAATCAACTCATAGACATGCTGCGCGCATCACCAGAGACTCCCCACGAAAGTGAATTGTTTGGTATGGTAGCTAATGCCTGAAATGGCTGGTGCTATAGATAAATAATCCAGTATTAAGACCTGATTCATGGCTGGAGCAAGGAATACGTAACTTCGCATAATGTAGATTATGTTAAATCGCGTATGCCGCATAAATAGAGCAATACAGGCGCTCCAGCCCTCGTTTCCTCCCTGATAGCGAAGGCTCTATGAAACATAAACAACTGTTGGAGCGTTTGTACGCGGAAGTCGAAACAGTCATTCTCAGCAAACAGCATCCGGTTACCGGGCTGCTTCCTGCCAGTACAGCAATCAATAATCATGGTGATTACACAGACGCATGGGTGCGCGATAACGTGTATTCCATCGTCTGTGTATGGACGTTAGGAATGGCTTTCAAGCATCAGGGTGAATCCCATAAAAGTGATGAGCTTGAACAAGCCACCATTAAGTTAATGCGCGGGCTTTTGCAGTCAATGATGCGTCAGGCGCACAAGGTTGAAGCGTTCAAGTTATCTCTTGATAACCGTGATGCACTGCATGCAAAGTACGATACAGCGACCGGCTTACCCGTAGTTGCCGATGATGCCTGGGGGCATTTGCAAATTGATGCCACGTCAATATTCCTTCTGATGCTTGCCCAGATGAGTGCATCCGGCCTCCGTATTGTCTGTACGCATGATGAGGTCGACTTTGTACAAAACCTTGTTTACTACATCGCTAGCGCTTACCGCACACCGGATTACGGAATTTGGGAACGTGGCAATAAAGTTAATAATGGTAAAACCGAGATTAATGCCAGCTCTGTAGGTATGGCCAAAGCAGCATTACAAGCGCTGGATGCATTTAATTTATTCGGAAAGCATGGTGATAAAAGGGCTGTCATTCATGTCATAGCGGATGCCATATCACTCGCCAGAACTACCCTCGCCTCGCTCTTGCCACGTGAATCATTATCCAAAGAAACAGACAGTGCATTATTAAGCATCATAGGATTTCCCGCATTTGCTGTAGGTAAAGAAACTCTCGCAACACAAACACGTGATTCAGTACTTACCAAGCTTGGCGGCAATTACGGGTGTAAGCGGTTTTTGTGGGATGGGCACCAAACAGTCCTGGAGGAAGTTTCGCGGATTTATTACGAGCACGATGAGTTGAGTAATTTTGCAAACGTTGAATCAGAATGGCCCTTATTTTTTACCTACCTTTATATCACTGCACTTTTTGATGGTAGCGAAGCCACCGCTAAACATTACCGAAAAAAACTTGAATCACTCATGGTGTCCGTGGACGGAATTGGTTTATTACCTGAACTTTATTATTTGCCACTGGAAAATATTGAAGCGGAAAAGAAAGTTCCTCGCTCACAAACTCGTGTACCTAATGAAAATATTCCTTTGGTTTGGGCGCAAAGCTTATATCTAACAGGTTTGATGCTTGATGAAGGACTTGTGAGTACCGATGATCTTGATCCGCTTAAAATCCGGAGGCGCTCTACCCGCTTTATTAAGTCCAGTGTTGCGCTGGTTGTGCTCGCTGAAAACGATGCAGTTAAACAACACCTGGCAAAATATGGGGTTATTGCTGAAACACTGCAAGATATAAAGCCGATGGGTGTTGTGTCGGCATCAACGCTTATGGAAGCATATGCTCACATCGGGGAAAATAAATCGTTGGGTTTAACGGGTCGGCCACGTCGACGCGTGCAAAGTCTTGCTACATCGCAGACCTATGAAATAAATAATAAAATTTATTTGAGTTTATCGTGGTTACAAAGCGAAAGAGAAGATTATCGTCGTTATGATGCCCAATGGGTTATTGAAAGTCTCACGCAGGAGGTGCAATTCATTTATAAAAACTGGATTAGCTCCGAAGTAGCTGTGTTTACGTTATTAATCGATCATCGGCTTTACAAAGTACCTAATGCAGACCTTTTATTTCAGGTGTTGCGTACCTATCAATTACGAAATGCTGAAGAATATGTGGGTTATGCGTCTGCAAATCTTGCTTATCGGGCATCGCGCGTTAACAGTTTAACTATCCCCTATTTTCATGTAACTTCTATGAATAATCAGATGCAAACCTCTGCATCGAGTGAGGAGGGATTGCAGTCAGCACAATTGGAGCCAGAAGCCGCTGTGTTGTTAGATAAGTTTTATACTGAAAGCGATATAATCACTTATCGAAAATTTTCTATCTATATTAAAAAGCATAAATTGACCGATAATATTGGTATCAATGGCGCAACTGTAACCATCAAAGATTTGATTCGCGATATTTATTTTCGCTCACAGAAAGTTAATTACTGGTTATTGGCGAGGTTCTGTTTTTCACAGCTGAGCTATACACTAACCGATTTGGGTGACAGCCTTACTTTGTTCGCCGCACGCAATTTAACGATTACCGTTGGTGATAATAACCATACCGAAATCAAGGTGGATCAATCATTTTCAAATGCATCCTACTTTGAAAGCGTTCGTCAACTATTTCCTGATTTGCTGGAGCGAACATTAGTACAGGAAATAATTTCTGCTATTGGTTCTCTTATACGTTCGGAACCAAAATTGTTTGATGGTCTTCACTCTGTGCAATTGCGAAATTTTATGCTGTTGTGTGGTATGGATAAAGGTGATGCTGAAGATGTTTCCATGACTGAATGGCTTGGGCTGCAATCACCTGCAAAACTGTATAAAAAAATCCGTACGATTTTAACCTCGCGCAAAAAAGTATTCTCACAAGGTATTAATCACATTACACCCTATAAAATTCATCACAATGAAAATGCAGATGATGAAAATCCGGTGTTATCGGATACGATGGATACAGATTGGTTGGAGTGGCGCACAGCGCGAGGGTTAATTACTCATTTTGATGAAAATTTCCTGAAAGATATATGGCACAGCTTAATGTTTGCCGAGCACTTGATATTTAGTAATGCCAATGGTCAGCGATTTGTATTGGATTGTAAAACCACTCGTCGGTCCATGACACCGGGTGAGGAAAGTTTTGCGCATCACATTGATCAATTAACCCATCAGCTTCATCCTGCCTATTACAAAAGCGCCATGGTCGAAGCGCTTTATGCCTATACTCAATTTTGTATAAATAATCCGCAAATGCGTTTTCAGAAACCGGTTATATTTCGTGAGGTACTTGAACGTGCTGCGGAGCATTATGTTAATGAACGTAAAACGCAGTTGATTAGCCTGGGGTTGGAAACAGATTTGACTGTCTTCATGCAGCAATCACCCCACATAGTGAATCTGTATGTGACGTTGGTGTATGCCGAGATTACCCAGCCTTATTAAATAGTTCGTGATGGGAAGGTTTTACAAAATATATATCCCTGCCCCATAGGCTCCCGGTTCGCTTGCGTTTAAAATGCGGCTACTTTTGCCACATCACAAAGCCAAAACTATGAAACTACTGGGGCCGACGCTGCTGATTCTGGGCGCAATCCTGAATATTTTTGCATTGTTTATGTTAGTACCTTTGGCATTATCCATTGCGTACGACAGTGACAATCAACTCGCATTTTTCTCTTCAGCCACTATTACCAGCCTGACCGGAATCGCTTTTCTATTGGTGGGGAAAAAGCCGAGACTTGATTTCATGCAGCCACGACAAGTATTTTTAATTACTACTTGCGCCTGGACTGGAGTATCACTGTTCGGTGCCCTGCCATTTTTATTAATTGCCAATCCTTTAAGTGTTGCGGATGCCGTATTTGAAGCCGTGTCAGGTGTAACCTCAACGGGTGCTTCAGTTATGGCCGGTCTGGACACCCTGCCAAAAGATATTTTGCTATGGCGATCCATGCTGAATTGGATCGGTGGTGTGGGAATCATTGGTATGGCTATCGCGGTGCTACCTTTCTTGCGCGTCGGTGGTATGCGGCTTTTTAAAACCGAGTCTTCTGATTGGTCTGATAAGGCCATGCCGCGTGCGCAAAGCTTGATGGCTATGATTATTTATTGTTACATCTTTTTATCCATTGTTTGTTGCCTTGCATTCTGGCTTGCAGGCATGGATTTTTTTAACGCGATCAACCATGCAATGACCACTGTTTCCACGGGTGGTTTTTCTACTTCCGATAGCTCATTTGCGCAATTTGATAGTTTATTGGTTCACTGGATTGCGATTGTCTTTATGTTGGCCGGTGCATTTCCATTCGTATTGTTTGTACGTTTATTGGTGAATAGAAAATTAGTCGTTTTCAGAGATACCCAGGTACGCGGCTTACTAGCGATAGTTGGTCTCACTACCGTTATTTTGACATTGCATCTGGTGTTGACGAACCAAATGGACCCACTGCGTGCCATCACCATGGCTTGTTTTAATTTGGTTTCAGTGATTACAACAACGGGTTTTGCTTCAGGTGATTATCAGTTGTGGGGCCCTATTGCGTTAATTATTTTCTTTTTCGCCACATTTGTGGGAGGTTGTTCTGGTTCTACCACGGGGGGTATTAAAGTGTTCCGGTTGCAAATTTTTGCGGGTTTGGTGAAGGAACAGATAATCACCGCTATCCATCCTCGTGCGATTATAAGTCGTCGCTACAATAATCGTTTAATTAGTTCGGAAATTATTGCTTCATCAATTTCCTACATGTTTTTAATGACGGCTTGCCTGGTAGTGTGCTCAATCATTCTTGCACTAACAGGACTTGACCTGGTTACGAGTTTTACCGGCTCTGCTGCTTCGTTAATGAATGTGGGTCCGGGTTTAGGCGATATTATTGGCCCGGCAGGTAATTATTCATCGTTAACTGATACGGCGAAATGGACGTTATCTGCCGCAATGCTTTTAGGGCGTTTGGAGTTTTTAACCATCCTGGTATTGTTTTCTCCCGCATTTTGGCGCGCCTGATATGAATATCGAGAAGGTCCTGCGAAAATTTGCATACCCGATAGGAATTTTATTTCCGTGGTTGCTAACACCTATCGCATTTTTAATCACAGATTATCTACCTAAAACTAATGTCCCCCTGCTCTACATCGTAATGGTAGTTTTTATTGCGATTAACGTTACCGTAGAGTTGGCTATTATTAATGCATTATCCAGTTTTTTCGCATTCAGTTTCTTTTTTGCCGAACCTTATGGATCGATTATGATCCATCAAGACGAGGATCTTCTCACCATCCTGCTTTTTCTTTTGACGTCTGTAATTGTTGGTTACATGGCCACGAAACATAAACAAAATGTGCAAAAAATTCGTGTGCGTGAGTTTATGACAGATATCGAGTTGGAGTTGTTAGAAAAACTTCCGAAGGCATTGGATACCAACGACGTTGTGAGTGCAATGCGCGATGCATTGGAGCCCTGGAAAGAAAACTGCGTTCTTATTACGCGAGATAACAATTGGGCTACTCACCCAATGATACGGCGGCTGACACACCTGCGTAAAACTTATCTGGAGGAGCTTCTGGAGTTGCGCCTTGATCCGATTGAGATTGCAAGGATTCCGGATCTTGAGCAAGAGCATGATGTTTATTTCCTCTATAACTCCCGTCAAGTAATCGGGTTGTTAAAAATATCCATTGAAAATATCCAATACCTGCCGAAGGACATTTTTTTATTATTATTGCATCAGGTTAATATTTCCCTTGAGCGGACTCGTCTCTCTGCAGATCTGGAAAAAGAAAAAATTGCAAAGGAAAATGAGCTTTTACGATCTGCGCTTTTGTCTTCCGTTTCTCACGATTTCCGTACCCCCCTAACAACCATGATTGGGGCTACTTCCACGGTGATTGAGTTTGGTGATCATCTGGATAAGCAACAAACCAGGGAGTTGCTGGATACCGTTCTTGAAGAAGCGCAACGGCTGAATCGCTATACACAAAACCTTTTGGACATGACCCGTTTAGGGTTTGGTCAATTACTTCCAGAACGCGATTGGGTAAGTGTGGAGGAAATAATCAGCGTGGTAAAAAAGCGCCTGAAGCCCCTGTTAATACATAACGATGTACGGGCAGATATTGATACTAACCTGCCCTCGCTTTATGTTCAGGCCGCTTTAATCGAGCAAGCATTATTTAACGTTATTGATAATGCTATTAAATTTTCACCCCGTGGGGCCAGCGTTACGGTCAATTGTGTAAAAGAAAGTGAATCAATTGTTATTAATGTATGTGATCAGGGGCCGGGAGTTCCCGAGGATGAGCGCGAGAAAGTATTTGAGCGTTTTCATACCGCTGAAAAAGGTGATCGTCGCCGTTCTGGCAGTGGTCTGGGGTTAACGATTTGCCGCGGGATGATCATGGCCCATGGCGGAAATGTGAGTATCCATCCCAATCCGAAACGCATTGCAGATCGCATTAATCCAGGGTGTTGTGTGCGTTTTGAGATACCCATCGAAGCGAATTTGGGTGCACGGGATAAAAACCCGGATACCCCTGATGTGCATAACAACATAGATTAGACACTAATTAGAATAATTACCGATGCCAAAATAAATTTAACAGGGATATGACAGGCCAGTGGTTGTATGAGGCTTATAATTTTTGCATCGTTACGGAGCTACCATGAGCAAAATACTGATTATTGATGATGAACCCCAGATTCGACGTTTTCTCCAGATTGGATTAACTGCGCAAGGTTATTCGATTTTAGAGGCAGATGCGGGAAGACAGGGGCTGGTGCTGGCTGCTGAAGAAAATCCTGACTTGATTATTCTGGATATGGGCTTGCCGGATCTGGATGGTCAGGTTGTATTAAAAAAGCTGCGCGATTTTTTCCACCAACCGATCATCGTGCTGTCTGTACGTAATCGTGAATCCGAAATCGTACAAGCATTGGATACCGGCGCTAATGATTATGTAGTGAAACCCTTTGGTATCCAGGAGTTGCTGGCACGTATTCGTGGTTTAATCAAGGCGTTTGGCCCCAGTGTACAAAGCGTGGAAAAATTTCAGGATGAACGCGTTGTTATTGATTTACAGGAGCGTAAATTAACCGTAGATGGCGAGGCAGCAAAATTATCCCGCAAGGAGTTCGAATTGCTAAAACGCTTGATCAACAACGCAGGGCGTTTAGTAACACAGCAACAATTGCTACGGGAAATTTGGGGCGGAACCCATGTGGAGGATACGCATTATTTGCGAATTTTTATTGCCCGTTTGCGCACCAAGCTGGGCGACGATCCGTCTAACCCACGTTACATTGAAACCGAGCCCGGTGTTGGCTACCGTTTCCTTCCAACGGTTGAAAACTAAAATCTCCAAAGAAAAAAAGCTCGCGATCAAATTGATCGCGAGCTACCTCAAAATACATCCCGGTACACACACACTTTAAAAACTGTTCATATTTCTAGCGGCAAATAGCACCTACATTTTCCACAAGGCCCGAAGTAGCTTCGCTGATACACCCATGTTTGTTGTTAATAAATTGGGCTCCTACCATCATATTGTTAACGCAGGATGCGTCATTAGCCATAACCCCCATGCCTCCTGATCTGGAAATGACTACTCCTGTGAAGGTATTGCCTGTTGCCGCTGTATTAGGATCGGTATTGACCTGGGCTAAAAATATCCCGTGTTGTACATTGTCACGGATATGCAAGTTAGTGAAAGAGTTATCCAGCGAATCACGCATAAATATGCCGACGGTTTTGTTATCGGAAATAGTAACGTCATAAAATTTGTTGTTATTAAATTTTATGTCGGTGGATATTCCGGCCGCTTTATTGCCATAAAGATGAATACCTGAAAAAGTGCTGTCTTCAGTCTCGTATCCCGCAAGGCCATCAAATTCATTATCGTATGAGGTGTAATCGCGAATGGTCAGGCGACGACATCCCAATTCAGTTACCAGTCCACCTGACATGGCGCCAAATACTGTTACGGACTGCACGACACAATCGACACAACGACGAATACTGATGCCATTGTTGCGCAAAGGAAATGAGTCACTGCAGGGACCACCCATACATTCTGCGGTTTGATTGGCACGGTTACCGTCAATCATTAAATCCATAACGCGCACATGGCGAGTGTCGCGAGAAGGAATATTTTCGGTAAGACCCATCACGATGACAGGAGCGTTGATTTGGTCAGCCAGGCGTAATAAAGTCCCAGGCCCCGCACCACGCAATGTGACGTTATTGCGGTCAAGCACAATGGGTTTGGTGCAGGTATAGGCAGCTGCTGGCAGCCTGACCTCACCACCTTCTGCGGGTAAATCGTTGATTGCTTTCTGGATCGAATCACAAGTCAATTCGTTGGCTTGTTGCACTGCAAAAACCGGTGAAGCTATGACACTTAACACGAGTACCAGCAGCGTCCAGACTACATTTGTGCGTTGACGCTTCATCGTCAGCCCTCTCTCGAACGCGGGAGATGTCACTCCCCTTAAATTCCATCGTAGTTCGAAAAAATATTACGACAATAAAAAAAGTGCCTTTAGCCTAAAACAATCTAATTGTCCTGTGCGCCCAAATCGTCGGTGATAAACCTTGTGTACTTCGGAAACAGAGGACTGGCTAATGATTCCTTACGTATCAGTCATTGAAGTAGCTGTGATTATCAATACATAACGGACCGAGCGTCAGCCGTCTTGTTTAAAAGTTAATTGAGCTTTAAGGAGGTTCGATGACTATTGCTTTTAAATCAATAAGATACGATATCAATGAGCGGTCATATAACGTAATTGAAGATAAACAATGTTATTAGGTTTTAATTGTTCGAAGAAACTATGTCCGGAGCCAAAGTACGCTTCATAGCCCGCTTGTATATGTAATGCATCGCTAATTGCATAATTTATTTTACTTCGCGATAACCCATTGGCATTTGGCCAAAATGTGACCCCTGTAGTTTCGAGGAGCAGTGAATCATTAAAACCGGTTTTTGCTATTCGCCAGGTAATACCTTGTTGGTTAGGCTCTGTCTGGTTGGACAAGGCCAATTGACGCCAGGCAACATCTTGAAAAGGTTGGCTTAATTCTTCTGGATCCGCATGGTCATAAATGTGTTGTAAGCTCAATTGAAGATTCAGGGTAAGCCCACCATCAAGCGTCCACTCCGGTCCACCCACAAACCAGACGCGTGATTTCTTGCGAGTGAAATCGTTCGGGCCTGCACTCTGTGTGTCGCTATAAGCAGCTTCAAAACGCCATACTTTATTGCCGTGCGGATAACTGAGGTCGGCCCCTAGAACGCGAAATTTATTATTGCTTTGCGCAACAACTATTCCCTCGGGGGACAAGTTAGCCACCGATAAATCCGGCATTGGATCATAACCATCAAACCACGAAACTGAAGAGTCAAAGTTTGAACCGAGGGTTTCCCATTTAAGTGCGTATTGATTCTCTTCAGGTGCTGGCCTTTTTACATAAGTGATGGCCGGATGCGCTTCAAGCGGGATAATATTACTCGCCGCCGAAGGAAACCATATAGCCGAAAATGTGTGATCTCCTACCTGATAGCCAAGATTGACCGCGTCATTGCCAAATCTCTGATCAGAATCCTCCGGAGTTAAGAGCGTAAAATGCTTCGGCGATAAATTATCGGTAGGGTTTAATCCATCAGCCCTACCCAATGCAATTAATTGCCTACCAATACGCATGCTCCATGCATCGCCATTGACTTTCCAGTAAAGCTCGCGAATACGCGCATTGTTTTGCTCGTCGGATACACTGGCCGTCAGCTCAGGAGAAACAATTGTTTGTGCGAAGGCTTGGCCAACAATTTGGCCCTTCTCCTCCAGGTCGACATCGATTTTCCCCCAAGCATCGAGAGTAGATAGATTATCTGTGTCGGAAAGAAATCGATCACCCGACCATACAGCACCGCGAACGGAAAGTGAGGTATCAATATTCTCAGGAAGCGACGCTGCATTCGCCTGAATGTCCAAGATCGCCACTGAAATAAAAATCCAACGCAACAAATTCAACATTATTTTTCTAGAGCCTGGGGACGAAAGAGCGATGCTTCGAGATTTTTATCTGCGGTAAACTCATCAAACTCGATACGGGTGCTATGCCCTGTTTGCAGATTTTCCGCTATCGACAAGAACGCTTGATAACGACCATTACTGCCGACTTGACGAATATTATCTGCTGTTATTTTTTTTAGGGGCTTGCCAGAAATGTCCCAAAAATCTGTGCGCACAGCAACAAAATTATCTTTGCCTATGTACGTTTCCCGTTTGCTGTAACCGGTGTTATTTTTAACAGCGTCATTCACAGGGGTTGATTCAATTACATAACAGTCCTTTCCGGAGATGTTTTCACTGCGTAAAAGAGTATGGGACCAATCCTGGGGTTTGTGACCTACTACGTCACCATAACTAAAATCGGTACCTACAAAACTATCTTTTTTATTTGATGAAACCAGCCTGCGCGTTTTTCCTAATGCGGGCAGATATACCCACATATCGTCATCACCAACACTATGCT
>DATJLF010000104.1:0-10378 GCA_035490715.1 Cellvibrio sp. | reverse complement strand
GCTACGTACTTGGGAAGCACGTTTGATGTTGCGCGAACGCGATGAAATGGTCATGGTGGTGCGCGACATTACCCAGCGTAAGCAACAGGAAGCAGAGTTGCGTTTATGGGCCAAGGTATTTGAAGGCAGTAATGAGGCAATCCTGATCACCGATGCCAAATTGCGCATCGTGCTGGTGAATAAAACCTACGAAAAAATCATGGGCTTTTCGGAAGCGGAAGTGTTGGGTGTAGATACCGCCAAGGTTGGCGCACAACTGCATTCCCATGGTTTTTTTCGCAATTTGATTTCCGTGTTGAAAGAGCGCGGTTACTGGCAAGGGGAGTTGATTAACCGACGCAAAGATGGCGAACGTTTTCCCACCTGGTATTCCATTAGCCAGGTCTTGAATGAACAGGGCGAGGCGGAAAATTACATTGCTATTTTCAGTGATATATCCGAGCGCAAAAAATCCCGTGAGCGTATTGATTTCCTCGCGCACCACGACAGCCTTACCGAGCTGCCCAACCGTGCGCTGCTTAATGATCGTTTGGAAATGGCGATTAACACAGCGCGTCGGCGCCGTGAAAAAGTAGGCATTTTATTTATTGATCTGGATCGCTTTAAAAACATCAACGACTCATTGGGCCACAGTGCGGGTGACCAGGTGTTGCGCCAAACCGCGGCGCGACTGACAAGTGTTGTGCGCAATGACGACACGGTAGCCAGGCTGGGTGGCGATGAGTTTGTGGTGCTGTTACCGCGTGTGCGCGATGAACGCAGTTTGGCGGAAGTCGCTATCAAATTGCGCGAAGAACTCCTTAAGCCTTACACGGTGGAGGATATGCCACTGCACCTGAGCCCCAGTATCGGTATTGCCGTTTACCCGGAAGATGGCGACACACCGAGTGCGTTGATCAAAAATGCCGACGCGGCGTTGTATCTCGCCAAGGAATAAGGCCGCAACAATTACCAGTTCTACACACCCATTCTGAATGCACGCACCCTGGATCGGCTCAAGCTGGAGTACGACTTGCGCTCGGCGCTGGAGCAGGGTCAATTTGAATTGCATTACCAACCGCAGATCGATGTGAAATCCGATCTTGTTTATGGCGCCGAAGCATTGGTTCGGTGGCGTCACCCTGACCGTGGATTAGTACCTCCAAACCACTTTATACCCATTGCCGAAGAGATTGGTTTGATCATTCCCCTGGGGGCCTGGGTTATTGCGGAAGCTGCACGCCAGGTGAAAGTCTGGCGTGCAGCCGGGTATGGGAATTTTGTGGTGAGTGTGAATATTTCGGCGTTGCAATTCCATCAAGCCGGTTTTCTCAATGAAGTCCAGGCGCTGTTGGAGCAGGCGGGCACGGTACCCGGCGCATTGGAACTGGAGCTGACCGAAAGCATGTTAATGAGTGACATGGATGCCTCAATACAAGTGCTGCAAGCCTTTCGTGACCAGGGGTATCGCATTGCCATAGACGACTTTGGTACCGGTTTTTCATGCCTGAATTATTTGCGCCGCCTGCCGGTGAACATACTCAAGATCGATCAGTCGTTTATACGGGATATGCAAACGGATGGAGCATCACTCGCCATAGTGACATCCATTATTCGCCTCGCTGAATCGCTGGGAATGGAGACGATTGCGGAAGGCGTGGAAACCGCAGAGGAAAGCGCCGTGCTTGCCGGGCAGGGGTGCCAGTTAATGCAGGGTTACTACTTTTCCAAACCCCTGCCGGTTCCGCAATTTGAAGAATGGCTACAGCGCCGCAGTAAGCTGTGAAGAAACCAACGGTAAACGAACCTGGATCGATACCGCTCTAGCTCGCTCAATCGGGTACGGAGGAACGCACATGGTTTTCGGAAAATCCGCCAGCTGGCGTAACACCGGTCTGCTGCTGTTGTCGTGCGGGATACTGTTGTGTGGGATGCCGTTGTGTGAAGCAGATGAAGACCTTGCCTACCTGAACCTGAATCTGGAGCAGTTACTGGATGTGCCTGTGACCGGTTCCACCCTGACGGAGGAATCACTCAAGACAGTGCCTTCTGTCGTCACCGTGTTTACGCACGAGCAAATTGATCGGCTCGGGCTGGATTACCTGTATGAGTTACTGCGATTGGTACCAGGGTTTCAAATTAGCCGCAATGCGGATAACCCGTTTAACTACACCTATAGCGCAGGCGGGCGCCGCTTGGGAAATCGCGCACTGGAGATACTCCTGGTGGTAGATGGCCGCTTGTTCGGTAACCCGCGTGCCGTAGGTGCCGATACCGGCATCTCGCTCTTTCCTCTACAGCAAATTGAACGAGTAGAGATAATCCAGGGGCCGGGGTCATCGCTTTATGGCTCCGGTGCTTATACAGGTGTGATTAACATCATTAGTCGCAAAGGTGAGAGCAAGGTGAAAGCGGGATTGGGCAGCGACAATCGTCGCCAATTGGATGTGCACTGGTTTGAACAGTGGGGCAGTTGGCGCAATAACCTGTACGTTCATGCCTATGGCGATGAAGGGCAGGGATACCAACTTGCCGATGGCCGCTCGACCACAGACGCGCGTCGTGAACTGGATGTAAACCTTGATCTGGAGAGCGACACTCGCCATATGCAAGCTGCCTGGTATCGATTACAAGGAGATGATTTCTACACCCTGGAGCGATTGCAAAACGGGTTTAACGAGTATCGCCAGCAATTTCGTCATCTCAATCTGGAACAGGAATTCCAGCCGACAGACAACTGGCAAATGCGTCTGGCATTTGCCTACCGTGACGGTGAACAGCACTTTCACGCACCATTATTGGATGCCGGCCAGCTGGCATTGGCGAGTCGGCCCCCCAGTCGGGAACCCATGCTGGCCAAAGTGACCTTTGAGGCGCGCGCCAGCCAGATCATCCTTGCCAATGACATTCGCCTTGGCAACGGCAGTAACCTGCAATTCGGGTTGGATTGGCAGCGTGCCGAGCAGGATGATACCTACGGCAATACTAATTACGATCTGGAGCAGTTAGTACAACGGCAACCCACCGTGACTTACTACGGCGATTTTGATTATTCGGTGCTGGTGGAGACAGCGGTAACGCGCGAAACGACGGGTGTCTACGGGCAATACATTTACGATTTGCGTGACGACACCCGCCTGACACTGGGTGGCCGTTACGACTATTACCAGAACATTGGTGACCATATCAGTCCGCGTTTGGGGTTGGTTCACCAGCTGAATCGCACCAACAGCCTAAAGTTCATGTATGGCGAAGCATTCCGTGCCCCTAACTTTGTGGAAATAGCGCTGATCAACAATCCATTTCTGTTAGGTAACCCCGATCTCGATCACGAACTGGTAAAAACCTGGAACCTCGCCTGGGTAGCAACTGGAAAAAACATCAGCCTGGAGTTGGCCGGTTTTGTCAGCCGCTACGAAAACCCCATTCTTTCCGATTTCCAGGGCATGACGCGGATATACATCAATGGCCTGGATCAGGAAGCGCAAGGCGCGTGGATTGATGTGAGCTACCAATTGGATAGCCATTGGCTGGTACGCACCAGCTACACCCATTTATACGACCTGCCCGACTCGGCATTTGCCGAGGCTGAACATTTGGCGGTAGCCATGGTGAATTACCAGTACGAACGCTGGAATATGAATATTTCAGCCAGTTACCAGGGGGAAAGGAATTACCTGATTACGCGCACCCGTCAAGGCGAGTTAATGTCCTATTGGCTTACCAACAGCCAGCTCAGTTACCGTTTTAGCCCCGATGTGCAGCTCTCGTTGAACATTAAAAATTTGCTGGACGAACGCTATTCCAGCCCGGCATTGGGGCCGGGAATTATTGGTGGTGTACCCAACCGGGGGCGCCAAACCAGTATTGGAATGAGCTGGCGTTTTTGATTGCGGAATCTGTTATGAAATTTATGTTGGCCAGTTTCTCCATCGCAAGTGTGTTAACACTCCCTGTACCTGCGCAAGCCAATCAAACGGGTTTGCTGGAAATGGATCTGGAGCAATTACTCCAGGTCAACATCACCGGTGCCACCTTGCGGCAGGAGTCCATTAAAACAGTTCCTTCATCGACCACCGTTTTTACCCGCGCGCAGTTGGATGCGTTGGGATTGGATTATTTGCATGAACTGCTCAACCTGGTGCCAGGCTTTCAAACGACGCGTGGTGCTGATGTTCCCTTTAGTTATGCATTCAGTCTGCGCGGTCGTCGTCAGGGCGGGCAATCGCGTGAAGTTTTGTTGTTGGTTGATGGTCGTGTCATTACTGACCCGCGTTCCGGGGGTATTGAATCGGCAATGCATTTATATCCATTGGCGAATATTGAACAGATCGAAATTATTCGTGGCCCTGCCTCTGCTATTTATGGTTCGGGGGCATTTACCGGTGTCATTCATATTGTCAGCCGCAAACAGGCGAACCAATTGAAATTAAGTGTGGGTGAAAATAATAAACGCACAGCAGATGTGAATCTTTCTGCGCAAGGGAATGATTGGCAAACCCATTTATACACGCGCTTCGCACAAGATGATGGAGAGCGATACCGTATTGGCAACCAGCTTACACGCGATCCGCAGCGTGAACTCCTGATGGATTGGAGTGTGAAATATCGCAACACACAATTGCAAGCGATGTACTCCGACCAAACCGCGGAAGATTTCTATGTGTTGGAAAAAATAAACAATGGATTGAATCATTATTCACAGTTGTTTCATCACCTGCGATTGAACCAGGAATTTATACCTACTGAAAGTTGGAAGATGAATCTGGCGGTGAGTCATGAGTACGCCGAGCAAGAACTTATCGGTATGATCTTGCCTGCCGGCGCGTTGGCAAATACCAGTCAACCATCGAGTAATGACCCATTGTTAACGCGCGGGCTATTGGAAAGCGAAGCCTATCGTGTCAATCTCACCAATGACGTGGATATTACTACCAGACTCAGCACGCAATTCGGTATTGAGTGGCAGCATCAGCGTGAAATACATGCGCGTGCTGAAAACAATTATGATTTGGCGCAGTGGGCCGCAAGACAAGTTCCAGTGACTTATTACGGAGCTGATAAAAAAGAAACGCAAGTGGGTGAAGAAGCATCGCGCGATGTATCCGGCATCTACACACAATGGATTTATCAGCTCAGTGACGACACACGTGTGACCGCCGGTTTGCGCTACGATTATTATCAATCACTGGATACGCATACCAGCCCACGATTGGGTCTGGTGCATCAATTAAATGAAATTCACTCGATTAAATTACTGTACAGCGAAGCATTCCGTGCGCCGACATTGGGTGAAACGCATTTAATGAATAACCGGGTATTGGTCGGCAACCCGGATTTAAACAGTGAGAGTGTAAAATCCAGTGAAATCATTTGGGTTGGAACCTGGAGTCAACTGACGTTGGGCGGCACTTTTTATTACAACATTTATGAAAATCCTATCACTGCCGGTTTTGATGGCAGCACTCGCACTTACATCAATGGAACCCGTCAGGAAAATTACGGATTAGGTGGCCGTATTAATTGGCAAGTCAATCCAAACTGGATGCTAAGCGGCAATATTAGTTCATTCCACCAGCTGCCGGATGCGTATTTCCGTGAGGCAGACACACTGAGTGCATTGGGTGTTAATTATCAGCGAGGTAATTGGAACTGGAATCTCTCGGCTGTCTATCAGGGAACACGCGATTACCAACTCACTACTACACAACGTGAACAACTAAAACATTATTGGTACGGCAACACGCAATTGCTTTATCAACTCGGCAAAAAAAACAGTGTGGCTTTGGCGATAAAAAACGTGCTTGATAAAAACTACGCTACACCAGCGCAAGGCACTGGCCTGGTTGGCGGTGTTCCCAATCGTGGTCGTGAAGCCAGTGTGGTTTGGCAGTGGGGGTGGTGATCTAAATATTGCCAGCCCAATGACTTACTTGCGGCAACATATTTCAAGCGCAACGCGTGAGGTAACCAGACACCATCATTTCATCGCGTGTAAGCACCACTGGAAGTTTGCGCGGCTTTTGGCTTTTCACAAAATTAAGATTCAAGGAGAGCGGTTGCCGCAAGATTTCCTTGTAAAGAAAATTAAGCGCGTTTAACACCAACGCTTGCGTTGGCCCCGCCACATTGCGCTGCAACACCAAATGATCCAGGTAACCCTCTACTTCTGTATTACCCAATAAAGCAGGATGCTGTTTGTTATGAAAAACAATATAACCTTTGATCCAATGCAAGTAAGTTTCAAAAAGTTCGCTTGGCATACCGTCGCCGCATCATCTCGTCATAAATACCGGAGAGAAAAGGGGATCTAAACATAAGGCCTCCATGCAGCGATTGTTATAACTGTTTTTATATACAGTTATTCTGTTCATAACAATTAAATTAGCAAGGTTTATTTCCGCCTTTCATCCCGCATGCATTGGCAGAAGCTTTCCAATAGCGAGGCATTTAGCGATGTGGTATAAAAGACCATCAAAAATTTAGATGGAAAATTTCCAGCGTCAAAAGCGGAAGCTTTCCGTCTAATAACATTGTTAAATAAGCTCACTGAAAAAGAGCGTGCAGGTCTGGACGTTATGAAATACGAAATTATGTACATCGAAGAGAAATCTGGGGTTGCTTCACTTGAAGCAAACATAGGAAAAGTTTTTCTTTCCAAAACTGGCAAAACTCTCGAGTACAAAAATCATAAACTTCAATCATTAAAAGGCAGTGGTTACAAAGCAAACTACTTTGACGTAGAAGCTGGAGACCATTACTGGGTTTCAAATTGCAGAAAGGACGGCAATGACGCGCTTTATAAGACGAAAGTTCTAGTTGATGAAGAAATTCGGGAAGAATATTGGGTTAATATCAGAGGCTTGCCTGAGCTGAAAAATCAATCAAGCTTTGTTTCTCCGGGCAAGCATCAATGTGGCGGTAAAGAACCAAAGAGCAAGAGAGTAAATATTTAACAAGGCGCAGCAACACGCCACTGCGCGGCTGGACAGTTTGTAAGTCGCGCTTGTGTGGTTTTGCTTTGCAAAAGTATTCCACACGCACAACTTACAAACTGCCGTTGTGCTTAACGTTAAGTTTCAGATCAGGACTAGAAAATGAAAATTGAAACAGATGGAATTGATCCTAATGTGGAATCTGAAGGCGATAAAGTACATCGTCTTGTGAGGGCGACATTAGGTGCGCTCCCAATGTTTAGTGGAACTGCCGTTGAGCTATTTAGTTCTCTTATTGAGCCACCTTTAGAAAGAAGAAAGCTAGAGTGGATGCTACAGGTAACAGAAGTGCTCAATGATCTGCAGGATAGGTTTGATGTCGAGATAACGGACCTTGCATCGAACCAAAAATTTATCAGTTCATTACTGCATGCCAGCCAAATCGCAATAAAGAACCATCAAGACGAAAAGCTTGAAGCATTAAAAACAGCAATACTAAATAGTGCAAGAAACGAAAGTCCTTCAGCAGATCAAGAATTTATATTCCTTAATATGGTTGACTCATTTAGTGTTTCCCATTTAAAAATACTTGAGTCAACGGTTATGGGATTTGCGTGGTCTCCAAGAACTTCCATTGCTGGTCATGGCGTGCGGCTTGAATTCTCGAGAATATTGCTAACTGAATTCCCAGAGATGAAGGACAGCGCGGATCTTGTTTTTCAAATAGTAACCGACCTTGAAGCAAGGAAAATGTTGCGCACATTTAAAATCCAGAATATTCAAGAACTACCAAATAACGATATATCAGTTATGGGGGTATCTGAGTGGGGACAGCTTTTTTCGTTCAAACCAGCGAAATCACACAGGTTAGATAAAGATTCCGGATCAAAATATGTAACCCTGCCTACTGAGCTGGGCATTTCGTTTTTAAACTTTATTATGTGCAGTGAGTAAAAACTTAACAAAGCCAGGCGCCGTGACGGATTTTCCGCACGTGCTGGCGGCGTTACATCTGGCCATAGGAATTCAAATGTATTTGAAGCGTATTTTTAGTTCCCTAATTTTAGTACTCTCCTCTATATCTTATTCTGTAGTTGCAGAAGAAAGTTTAAAAATAGAAGACTTTAGTACTTTCATTAGGTATTTCTACAGCAATTCCAAGTTTCAATCTTTGCATGTTCAATATCCATTGGAAAAAACTTCGTATGAAGATTCAGCCAATGGCCCAACTGAAGTAAAGTCAAATCTAACCAGGGAAAACTGGGTTACATTAACCTCTAATTCGTTTTCTTGTACAGTAAATTGTTATGACGTATTTATCTACGACAAGTTTTCTGGAGTTGAAAGTGAAAGTAATGAAAGAGTCTTATCATACAAGGGTGTAGATAATGGAATTTATGAAGCTCTATACTTTCGTAAAATCAACGGTGACTGGTTTTTAGTTAAATATGTTGTTTCCAGAATTTAAGAGCATGTAACAAGGCGCAGCAACATGCCGCTGCGCGGCTGGACAGTATGTAAGTCGCGCTTATGTGGTTTTGCTTCGCAAAAGTATTCCACAACGCACAACTTACGAACTGCCCCTGCGCTCAGCGTTATAAGAAAAATAAGGTATCACATGCATCATGTAATGTTCGATATAGACGGAACCTTGATAGAGTCTTATGAATTGGACTCGCAGTGTTTCATTGATGCAGTCCAAGAAATCACGGGGCTATCTATAAACTCGGATTGGTCTAAATATCAGCATGTAACTGATTCGGGAATACTAAATGAGATTCTATTTTCGAGCCAATGTGCAAACATGGAGCTATACAAAGTTCAAATAAAGCAGCTCTTTCTTAAAAAGCTTGCTGCGTCGTTAGCCAGCAAACCAGTAAAAGAAGTTATGGGTGCAGGCGCCTTTTTAACGCGGCTTCAATCAATGAATAATATTGTTGTGTCTCTAGCTACCGGTGGTTGGCAAGAAAGTGCCATTTTGAAGCTTAAGTCAGCCGGAATAATGTATTCGTCTATTCCGTTGGCATCTTCAAATGATCATTATTCAAGAATTGAAATTATGAAGCTTGCCGCCGAGCGTGCTTCTAACAACCAATATTCCTGCACATACTTTGGTGATGGAGTATGGGACAAAGAAGCTTGCAACCATCTTAGCTACAACTTCGTTTTGGAAGGGAACAAGTTTGAACATACTCCGCGCATCAAGAATTTTCTGAAAATGGAATCTGCGTTAGCATGCGAAGGCTTATAACAAAGCAATCAAACGGATGGTTTTTAATTTGCATTTTTTTTCCATTCCGCTTCGCTTCATTTTATGGCAAAAATGCAAATTAAAAACCACCGTTTATCGCGGCGTTAGAGAATCCATGAACCAATACCTCAACCCACATTTCGATATAAAACTCGACTTCCCTGATTCATGGAGTTTTCGTTATTGGGGCAATAGAAAAAATGTGTTGAATCATCCTGAGCGGCATCAAACTGCATTTGACGATCTTCCCTCAGAATTAAGTAGTGAAAAAGAACTATTATCTGCTTGTTCCCGCATCCGCAGAATCTCGCTGTCGGGCACAATGCTAGGCGTAGTTTCGCTGTATCGCCCAAATGGGTTTTCACTATTGGAATATAGAGCTGAATTTGAAACTGATTTAAAAAGAGAATTTAGAACACAATCTACTACTGATGTTGAAATACAATCATTACTTTTAGAAGAGCAAGTCGAAGGGTATATTGTTTATTCCCAACTCTATTGTTGGGAATACGGTGAAAAAATTTGGCTTCTTTGTGGAATTAGAAGTGATGCTTTAGAAGGCTTTAAAGAAGCCAGAGAAATCATAGGGCAACTAAATAAAATTAAAAATCTCTAACAAATCGCGCCAGGCTCGCAAACTTCGTTTGCTGGACGCATTGTAAGCCGCGTATTTAGCGAATCGCTGCGCGAAGTTTATCGCACATGCGCAACTTATAATGCGCCCCTGCGCTCAATGTTATGCATCAGTATGAAAAGTAGCGAATCTATAAATTTAGAATTCACGCGTGAGAACGCGCTAAAGCTCTTGTGCATTGGCGCCAATCCCGGTAGCTCAATATTCAGCCATAAACAAATCGCGGAATGGTGTGATAGGTTTTGGTGTTTATATTTGGAGTCAGATCCCTCAGAAGAAATTGAAAGGCTTTTGCCTATACTTGCATCTGTGGAAACTCAATGGGATCTATATTTAGCTAATACATATTCAATGCAAGAACTTAAAGAAGGAAATTTTGAATCTGTTCGGCTACCGTATTTGTGGTTTGAGCAGTGGCTTCAAGAAGCAGGTGCATAACAAGCGACTGTGGTAAAAAATCAATACCTGCGACGCAAAATTAGTTAGCTTGCCACTCGCAATTATCGCGCACCATGGCATTCAATATGGTCATCATTTTTCGCATGCAGGCCGTAAGTGCAACTTTCTTGTGCTTACCCT
>DATJLF010000103.1:0-37283 GCA_035490715.1 Cellvibrio sp. | reverse complement strand
CTTGGTGAGTCCTGCTATGGCGGCGGCGGCGGCAATCGCTGGCCATTTTGTTGACGTTCGCACATTTAACTAAGGGGCACAGCATGAAAAGTTTTACCGTATTGCAAGGCATCGCTGCTCCTATGGATCGCGCGAATGTTGATACTGATATGATCATCCCAAAACAGTTTTTGAAATCCATCAAACGCACCGGCTTTGGCAAAAACCTGTTTGATGAATTGCGCTATCTCGACGAAGGCAAGCCTGATCAAAGCTGTGAAGGTCGCCCGATTAATACCGAATTTCCGCTGAACTTCCCGCGCTATAAAAATGCCAGCGTTTTGCTTGCACGCGAGAATTTTGGCTGCGGCTCCAGTCGTGAGCATGCACCTTGGGCGTTGGACGATTACGGCTTCCGCAGCGTTATTGCCCCGAGTTTTGCCGATATTTTCTTTAATAACTGTTTCAAGAACGGTTTGTTGCCCATCATCTTGAGCGAAGAAATTGTCGATAAATTGTTTAAAGAAATGTACGCGACCGAAGGCTATCAATTAACTATTGATTTGCCCGCGCAAGTCGTCAAAACACCAAGTGGCGAAGCATTTTCGTTTGAAATCGACGCCTTCCGTAAACACTGCTTGTTGAATGGTTTTGACGATATAGCTTTAACCCTTGAGCACGCAGATGCTATTCGCGCCTATGAAGCTAAAAAGCGTGTAGAAGCGCCTTGGTTGTTTGATGTAGTGCAATAATACTTATTAAATTGGAGTTGACTGTGGGCAAACATATTTTAATTCTGGAAGGCGATGGCATAGGTCCGGAAATTGTAAAGGAAGCACGTAAAGTGCTGGATATGGTTAATGCCAAATTTGATTTGGGATTAACCTTTGAAAATGAATTAATGGGTGGCTGTGCGATTGATGTCCATGGCGTTCCTTTGGCGGATTTCACGCTTGAACGCGCGCGTCAGGCAGATGCGATTTTGTTGGGGGCGGTTGGTGGTCCTAAGTGGGATAAGCTTGATCGTTCAATTCGCCCGGAAAAAGGGTTGCTGAAAATCCGCTCGCAATTGGGTTTGTATGCGAATTTGCGTCCAGCGTTGTTGTATCCACAGTTGGTGGATGCATCGTCGCTTAAGCCGGAAGTGGTTTTTGGTCTGGATATTTTGATCGTACGCGAATTGGCGGGCGGTATTTATTTTGGTGAGCCGCGCGGTATTCGTGTGCTGGAAAATGGTGAGCGTGAAGGTTACAACACCTATAAGTATTCCGAGAGCGAGATCATTCGTATTGGCCGCACTGCGTTTGAAATGGCACGCAAGCGTAATGGGAAGGTTTGTTCGGTTGATAAAGCAAACGTGCTCGAAGCTACTATGTTGTGGCGTGAGGTAATGGATACTCTGCATAAAGAATATCCGGATGTAGAGTTGTCGCATATGTATGTCGACAACGCTGCTATGCAACTGGTTCGCGCACCGAAACAATTCGATGTGTTGGTGACTGGAAACATGTTTGGTGATATTTTGTCCGATGCTGCTGCTATGTTGACTGGTTCGATCGGTATGCTGCCGTCCGCCTCTTTGGATAAAGATGGTCGCGGCATGTACGAGCCTTGTCATGGTTCTGCGCCGGACATCGCCGGACAGGGTATTGCTAACCCGCTGGCGACTATTTTGTCGGTATCCATGATGCTGCGTTATTCGCTCGGTTATCCGCAGGTTGCAGATGCAATTGAAGCGGCAGTGGGTGAAGTGTTGGATCAAGGTTTCCGCACGGCCGATATTTATACTGAAGGTACGACCAAAGTATCTACCTCGCAAATGGGCGACGCTGTTGTTGCAGCGCTGGTCTAATTATCATTAGCGTGAATTGTTAAAGAGAGATGGAAATGAAAGTAGGTTTTGTAGGTTGGCGTGGCATGGTGGGCTCAGTATTGATGGAGCGTATGCAATCAGAGAATGATTTCGCTGATATCGAGCCAGTATTTTTCACCACCTCCAATGTGGGTGGTGCTGCGCCAGCGGTAGCCGCTGGTTTGCCTGCATTGAAAGATGCTTATTCTGTAAATGATCTTAAGCAACTGGATGTGATTATTACCTGTCAGGGTGGCGATTACACCAATGAAATTTTCCCGAAACTGCGTTCTTCCGGCTGGAATGGCTACTGGATTGATGCAGCGTCAAGCCTGCGCATGGAAGATGATGCCGTTATTATTCTTGATCCGGTTAATCAGGGTGTTATAGATGCAGCTCTGAAAAAAGGCGTTAAAAACTTCATCGGTGGTAATTGCACCAACTCCATTATGTTGATGGGTGTGGGCGGCTTGTTCCATGCTGGCCTGGTGGATTGGGTGAGCTCTATGACCTATCAGGCAGCGTCGGGCGGCGGTGCTAACCATATGCGCGAATTGTTGAAAGGCATGGGCGTGATTAACAGTGCTGTAGCTGATGAACTGGCAACACCTTCATCTGCCATTTTGGATATCGATAGAAAAGTAGCCAACACCATTCGTAATGATGTGCCGCGTGAATTCTTTCCGGCGCCATTGGCTGGCGGTTTGATTCCCTGGATCGACAAGCAGTTGGATAACGGTCAATCGAAAGAAGAGTGGAAAGGCCAAGCTGAAGTTAACAAAATTTTGGGGAATACCGACACAATTCCTGTAGATGGACTTTGTGTGCGCATTGGTGCCATGCGTTGCCACAGTTTGGCTCTGACTATTAAGCTCAAAAAAGATCTGCCACTTGCTGAAATAGAGTCCATCATCAAATCAGGTAATGACTGGGTGAAGTTTGTACCAAACGACCGCAGCATCACTGAGCAAGAGTTGACTCCGGCTGCTATCACTGGCGGCCTCAAAATCGGGGTGGGTCGAGTGCGTAAACTGAACATGGGTCCAGAGTATGTTTCTGCCTTTGTAATTGGTGATCAATTGTTGTGGGGTGCTGCGGAGCCATTGCGTCGTATGCTACGCATCCTTCTGAAAGGGGCAAAATAAGTATCCTTTTGGTCTTTTCGACATTGAAAACCCCGGGTCTAAAGCCTGGGGTTTTTTCTTTATATAGTCATTTCTGGAAATAAATAATGATTTAAATGTCAGGCATTTTTCACATTTTTGTTAATGCGGAGTAACAAACAGATAAAAAAGCTTCTCTATGACGGCTTTGTCAAGACCCCGAGTATTGATAAAAACCTATTTATAATGAATACTTACGAAGGATACTGAATATTTATTCGAGGTTTAAAGCCTCCCGGCGTGGCATCTATCTCCGTTCCGATGTTGCGTAAATCAACTAATATGTCTGGCTAATCATTGCAATTCAGCCGTGGAATAATAAAAGGATAGCGCTATGCGTCTTCGTCAATTGGTCTTAGCTTGTGGTCTTGCGTCTTTAGCGCTCTCGTCCCACGTAAGTGCGTTGGGATTAGGAGAGGTGAAGCTTAAGTCAACGCTGAACCAGCCATTACAGGCTGAGGTTAAGTTACTTGATACGCGAGATCTCACCGCTGAGCAAATCCTTGTTACATTGGCATCACCAGCAGATTTTGAGCGCAATGGTGTTGATCGTTTATTTTTCTATACTGAATTTCAGTTTGCAGTGGATCTTAATGCAGCTGATGGCCCTAAAGTGCTTATTACTTCGCGCAATCCAGTACGCGAACCCTATCTGAATTTCTTGATTGAGGCGCGTTGGACTGCAGGCCGGTTATTGCGTGAGTACACATTGTTAATGGATTTGCCGACTTTCGAAGAGAATGATGCAGTGAGTCCTGTTCAATCGGCAACTACAGCGTCTAAACCAGTTCGTCAGTCAACTACTACTCAAGTTGCACCTGTAAATCAGCCCACTAGAAGGACTTCATCTGGCAGTACGGGTACAAACCGCCAGCCGTTTAATGGTAGTGAATATGAGGTGCGAGATAGCGATACCCTGTGGGAAATTGCATTGCGTACCCGTCCTGATTCAAGTGTGTCTGTCCACCAAAGCATGATGGCTCTGTATAAAGCCAATCCGGAAGCTTTTATTAGTGGCAACATTAACCGTCTTCGTCGTGGGCAAGTGTTGCGGGTTCCTGATGCCAATGAAATGAAATCGCTGGGTCGCTCAGAAGCCGTAAGTCAATTCGCAACAGCAAGCGGCGACTCTGCTTTGGGTGCGCAAATTAATGCATCTCGTCGTACCAGTGCTGCTCCCTCAGAGTCAAGCGAAGTCAGTGGCCGCGTTAAGTTGGCTGCACCTTCTGCCAGTGGTGGTAGTGGTCAAGGAAGTGGTGCGAATGATGGCTCAGGTAAAGCATTGGAATCTGAGTTGGCAGCAACACTTGAAGAGTTAGATAAATCCAAGGCAGAAAATACTGAGCTCGGCTCTCGCGTAAAAGATTTGGAAGCGCAAATTGAAACCATGCAGCGGTTGGTAGATGTTAGCAATGAAAAATTGCGCGCACTTCAAGTTGCTGCGGAACAAAAGCCTGCTGATCCTGTTGCTCAAGATCCCGCACCACAAAATGTAGAGCCATCTGCCCCTCCTGTTTTGCCTCCGGTTGAAAGTCAATCAAATGTAACAGCTTCTGCTGTTGAGGTGTCCTCTGCAGCCGAGAGTAGTGTGGCTGCTTCCAGTGAGTCTGCAGTGGTTTCTCAACCTCCAGTGGTGCAACCTAACAAGGTGATTCGCCCTCCTGTCCGTCAACCTACTTTGGTTGATAGAGCGGTTGAAAATGCTCCATGGATAGGACTGGGTGTTCTAGGTTTGGCTGGCGCTGGTTATTTTGTGTATCGCCGTCGTAAGCAGCAAGCTGAAGAACAGCAATCGTTTGAGCAAGAAGATGTATTTGCAATGCAGGAGGATACTTCTGATCCGATTGATTCGTATGAAGAGGCATCAAACAACTTAAATGAAATTGATGAAACCTCTTTGTTTGACGAAGAGCAGCCCGCATCAGCGGTCGCTGAAACCGGTGATGTGGTCGGAGAGGCGGATATTTATATTGCCTATGGCAAATTGGATCAAGCGGAGGAGATGCTCCTCAATGCGTTGAATAAAGATCCAAACTCTACTGATATCCGAATGAAGCTGCTGGAAGTTTATGCGCAGCAGCAAAACGTCGCAGGCTTTGATAAGCAGTACGCCGCACTATTGCCTCTAGCTGGCGCTGCCTTATTAGCAAGGGCATCTGAGTTGCGTGCAGGAATTTCGGGTGCAGGTGAATTTGAGTCAGCTTCTGCAGGAACAGAAAATGCGTCGGTTGATGAGTTTTCTCTGGATGACTTTAAGTTGGATGACGACGATTTATCGATAGATGAATCACCTGCGGAGTCTGGCGAACTGACCAATTTTGATTTTGAACTTGATCTGGATGATGACCAACCCGGTGATTCTACAAATGCCGGAGTCGAAGATTTCTCGTTAGATCTTGATGAAGATACTAAACCATCTGCTGCAGATGATTTATCTGAGCTTTCGCTTGCCCTTGATGAATTGGATAATGAGGTCCTTCCTGATGATGTGGAGTCGTCTGCACCACAAATCGAGGATGAGTTTAACTTTGATCTGGATGATGATTTATCGCTGGATGATGACCTTGCGCTTGATGATGAATCGGCTTCTTATGACTCAACGCCAGCGACTGTCGAACGCTCCAATCGTATCTCCAATGAAAATGCTGCTGACTCACTTGATGTGTCCGCTGACGATTTCAATCTGGATATGAATGTTGATGATATTGATTTGGCCGCGCTTGACCATGAAATGGAAAGCCTGGATGTTGACTTTGATGATGCGCTCGATACTGACTCGACAAATATTTCTGAATTTACCTCTCAAGAAATTGCAAAAGACCAGAATGATTTTGAATTGGATCTGGACGACGATATGCAACTTGACGACCTCGCTCCGTCAAGTTTAAAACTCACTGATAATCTGGACGCTGACACTGCTGATTCAGCTGCCGAATTTGGAACCAGCTTTGCTCTTGATGATGAAATGAGTGGTTCCTTGGCGGAAGATCAAATATCAGGAGACAATTTGTCTGAGCTTGATTTGGAGCTGGAAGAATTAGGCTCTTCTGATGCATCTCTTGCTGATTTGGAAGCAGAATTTGACGCTTCTTCATTGGAAGATGCGAACGGTATTGATTTAAATACTGATGATGAAATACCTGTTGCATCTGCTTCGGCGGCGGAAGCCGATGACGTTCAAGATGAAGATTTGTTTTCAGAGGCTCTTTCAGAATTTTCTGCGGATTCGGATGATTTGGATTTGAATGAGTTTAATAGCGATGAATCTGCATTGGCTGATATGTCTGACGATGAAATGGATTCGGAGTTGGATTTTCTTGCTGATGCTGATGAGGCTGCTACTAAACTGGATTTGGCCCGTGCATATATCGATATGGGCGATAACGAGGGAGCAAAAGATATTCTTTCTGAAGTTATCAGTGAGGGTAATGATGATCAGCGTAAAGAAGCGAATGAGTTGCTAGGCCGCATCGTTTAATCGTTATTATATTTATTAAAGCCTTGCACCTCAGGTGCAAGGCTTTTTTATTTGTGTTTCTTAAATTTCCTTTTTCAAATAGTTAATACCATGAATGAAAATTATATTCCTGCTTCCAAGTCTTATACGCGTAGTGGCGAAATTGTTGAGGGCACAACCTGGCCTGAGGGTATGCATAGAATTGCATTGGGAGTCGAGTATAAGGGTTCTGATTTTCATGGTTTCCAGGTTCAACCAAATGGCGTTAAAACTGTACAGCAATCGCTTGAGCAGGCGTTGTCAAAAGTTGCAAATGAAGAAATTAACCTGGTGTGCGCAGGTCGGACGGACGCAGGGGTGCATGCAACTAATCAGGTTATTCATTTTGATACGTTGGCTGTACGTCCGGAAAAAGCCTGGTTACGCGGAACAAGGCCATATCTTCCGGATTCCGTCAGTGTGCGTTGGGCTCAAGAAGTTCCCCCTCAATTTCATGCACGCTTTAGTGCGCTCAATCGCACGTATCGTTATTTATTAAGCGATGCCAAAACGCCATCTGCCTTGTTGTACGACCAGGTAACCTGGTCGTCTCGGCCGCTTGATGTGCAGTTAATGTGTGAGGCTGCTAATCACTTGGTAGGGCAGCATGATTTCACATCGTTTCGTGCAACCCAATGCCAGGCTAAAAGTCCAGTGCGTAAAATTGAATACTTACATCTGGTCAGGCGTGGTGATTTGATTGTGTTAGAAGTACAAGCGAATGCTTTTCTTCATCATATGGTGCGTAATATTGTGGGGGTTTTGTTAGCAGTTGGTGTTGGGGATAAACGTCCAGATTGGGTTGGAGAAGTACTTGCTGCGCGTAATCGAAGTGCGGGAGGTTCAACAGCTAAACCCTATGGTCTTTATCTTGTAGGGGTAGACTATCCCAAACACTTCTTATTACCTGCGCTTTTGCCGGGGCCGTTGTTTTTTACTGAAGCTATTGGTGGTTTCGCATACAACATTTAGGTAATCAAATTTTGTTCAATGCCGATATGCGGTTTTTCGCACTGAAGTCTGCTAACATCCCGCCTTATTTTGAATTGCTGTCTCAAGTAAAACGTTCAAAATGCGCTAACAGTGGGAGCTCTCAGGTGTCTGTCGTCAGAGTTAAAATTTGTGGAATTACGAATCCTGCTGATGCAATAGCGGTTGCGAATGCCGGCGCAGATGCATTGGGATTGGTGTTTTACGATGCAAGTCCACGAGCAGTAGATATTGAGCAAGCACGTGAAATTGCTGTAACTGCCGGTACATTCATGACAGTAACTGGATTGTTTGTGAATGCAAATGCAGAGTTCGTCAATGCTGTTCTGGCTAAAGTTCCATTGCAGCTTTTGCAGTTTCATGGTGATGAGTCTGCGGATTATTGTGAGTCATTCCATCGTCCTTATTTAAAAGCAATTCGCATGAAGCCTGAGTTGGACGTGATGGCGGCTGTGGACAAATACGCATCTGCATCTGGTATCTTGCTGGATGCATATCGTCCGGGGATTCCCGGAGGTACAGGTGAAACATTTGATTGGGATCGTGTGCCCCAAGGCGTTGGTTCGAGGTTGGTGCTTGCTGGCGGGCTAACTTCCGAAAACGTGGCAGTAGCTGTCCAAAAAACCGGCGTTTATGGGGTTGATGTGAGCGGTGGTGTAGAATTAGCGCCCGGAAAAAAAGACCATAACCAAGTCAAATCTTTTATTACTAATGCCCGGTCTGCCCGTATTTAATGGCGTGCCGGCTTACTACAAGGTGATTTTACGGTGAGTCAGTCGATTGATTACAGTGCTTTTCCCAATGAGGAAGGCCATTTTGGCCCATATGGCGGCCGTTTTGTGTCCGAAACATTGATTTACGCGCTGGATGAACTCCAGTCTATTTATTCGCGGTTGAAAGACGATCCTGGTTTCCAGGCTGAATTCGATAAGGACATGGCCCATTACGTAGGTCGTCCATCTCCTCTATACCTTGCTGAGCGCTGGACCCGTGAATTGGGTGGTGCGCAAATTTATTTGAAGCGTGAGGATCTCAATCACACTGGCGCGCACAAGGTTAATAACACTATTGGTCAGGCGTTACTTGCCAAGTTCACGGGCAAGTCGCGTGTAATTGCTGAAACTGGTGCAGGCCAACATGGGGTTGCGACTGCGACTGTTGCGGCGCGACTTGGTTTGAAATGCCGTGTTTATATGGGAGCTGAAGATGTCAAGCGTCAGGCTCTGAATGTATATCGGATGAAATTACTGGGAGCTGAAGTGTTTCCGGTAACTTCTGGCTCGCGTACTCTAAAGGATGCAATGAATGAGGCGATGCGTGATTGGGCTACTAATGTAGATGATACTTTCTACATTATTGGCACGGTAGCTGGCCCTCATCCCTATCCACAGCTAGTGCGTGATTTCCAATCGATTATTGGTCGCGAAGCCCGTCGTCAATCGTTGGAGCAAGCAGGTCGTTTACCTGATGCATTGGTTGCCTGTGTTGGTGGTGGTTCCAATGCAATTGGCCTGTTTCATCCATTCCTCACTGACGAATCTGTAAAAATGTTCGGTGTTGAAGCTGGCGGTTTAGGTATTGAAACTGGCAAACATGCTGCCCCCTTGAATAAAGGTATTCCCGGCGTACTGCATGGCAACCGCACTTATTTAATGGAAGATGAAAACGGCCAAATCATTGAAACCCATTCGGTGTCTGCCGGTTTGGATTATCCTGGTGTTGGCCCTGAACATTCCTGGTTAAAGGATTTGGGTCGTGTAAATTATGTGGCCATAAATGATGACGAAGCTTTAGCGGCTTTCCGCAAAGTGACGAAAACAGAAGGTATTATGCCAGCGCTCGAATCCAGCCATGCATTGGCTTACGTTGAAAAACTGGCCCCAACCATGAGCAAAGATCAAATCATCATCGCTAACCTCTCAGGTCGTGGTGATAAGGATATTTTGACAGTGGCGGGTATAGACGGAATTACCGTTTAATAAAACTGAATTCATTTAATGCCATTCTAATGGTTGCTATTTTCAGGAATGATTTGATGAGCCGTATCTCTCAGCGCTTGAGTCAGGCAAAAGCCTCAGGCAAAAAAATTCTTATCGCTTATGTAGTTAATGGTGACCCTTTTCCGCAAGCTACTCTGCCGACTTTGCACGCAATGGTTGAGCAAGGTGTTGATGTGATCGAATTAGGTGTACCTTTTTCCGATCCCATGGCAGAAGGCCCTGTTATTCAAAAAGGGCATGAACGTGCACTGGAGCACGGCATCAGCTTGAAAGCGACATTGGAAATCGTAAAGCAATTTCGCGCAACTAATAATTCAACACCAATTGTGTTAATGGGTTATGCGAATCCGGTTGAGCGTTTTGGATATGCAGAGTTTGCAAAAGCGGCTGCCGATGCAGGGGTTGACGGTTTATTAACTGTAGATCTCCCTCCTGAAGAAGTTGCTGTTCTCAAAAAAGAACTTGAAGCAAATGGATTGGATAACATTTTTTTACTGGCCCCGACAACTACAGTTGAACGCGCAAAAAAAATTGCGGTGCACGCTTCGGGTTTCCTTTATTACGTCTCACTTAAAGGAGTAACTGGCGCAGGTCATTTGGATGTTGCAGCAGTAAAGAGCAAACTTGCTGAATTTGGTCAAATGACGGATTTACCTGTTTGCGTGGGTTTCGGCATTAAAGACCCTGACACAGCAAAAGCTATTGCTGCTCTTGCTGACGGGGTAGTAGTTGGTAGTGTTCTGGTGGATAAAATGGGCGCACAGGCTGATAAAAATGTAGAGGAAATTGCGGTGTCTGTCGGCAATATAATCAACGGTATTCGTAAAGCCATTGATTCCATTTAATCAGATTTTATTTTAATGATGTGTTACTGAATTTGAACCATCAACTAACTTGAAAACAAATACAGAGATGCGACCATGAGTTGGCTAGATAAAATTATCCCGAGTATTTCCCGAACGGAAACCAAGCGTACCAATAAAGTACCTGAAGGACTTTGGGAGAAGTGTGTCAAGTGTGATGCTGTGTTGTATAAGCCAGAATTGGAAAAAACTCTGGATGTATGTCCTAAATGTGACCATCACATGCGCGTCGGTGCGCGTGCGCGTTTGGGAATGTTTTTAGATCCGCAGAATCGTCAGGAATTGGCTACAGATGTAGAGCCCATTGATCGTTTGAAATTTAAAGATATAAAAAAATACAAAGATCGTTTGAGTTCGGCGCAAAAAGAAACCGGTGAAAAAGATGCCCTTATTGCAATGCGTGGTGAGTTGAAGGGAATGCCAATAGTTGCTGTTGCTTTTGAGTTCGCTTTTCATGGCGGCTCAATGGGGTATGTGGTAGGTGAGCGTTTCACCAGGGCGGCGACAGTAGCATTGAAAGAAAATATTCCGTTTGTTTGCTTTTCTGCGACGGGGGGCGCGCGTATGCAAGAAGCGCTTATTTCGTTAATGCAAATGGCAAAAACCAGTGCTGTTATTGAGCGTTTGAAAATGCAGGGTACGCCCTACATTTCGGTTATGACCGATCCGGTGTATGGCGGTGTGTCTGCAAGCCTTGCATTACTCGGTGATTTAAACGTTGCTGAGCCTGGTGCGCGAGCAGGGTTTGCGGGGCCAAGCATCATTGAGCAAACTATTCGCCAGAAATTGCCAAAGGGGTTTCAACGTGCAGAGTTTTTGTTGGAGCACGGTGCTATCGATATGATCATTCATCGCCGGGATATGCGCGAAAAGATTGCTTCTTTGTTGGCGAAATTTACGCGCAAAGCGGCCGTGTAATTTCAGCTTTATGCAACTCACATCGTTATCGGCATGGCTTGAGTGGCTAGAGCAAAACCATCCGCGCGAAATTGACTTGGGGCTTGATCGGGTTGCCTGTGTTGCAGCGAGGATGGATTTATTAAACCCGGCAGCGAAGGTCGTTACTGTCGCAGGAACCAATGGCAAAGGTTCTTGTGTTACAGCAACAGCGGCTTTATTTTCTGCCGCAGGTTATCTGACAGGTGTTTATACATCTCCGCACTTGATTCATTACAACGAACGAATTGTTGTTGATGGAAAAGCTGTCTCTGATGAAGAAATTTGCACGGCTTTTGCGGCAATTTATTCAGCATGCCAGCAATCTTCTCCAGAATACCCACACCCTATCAGCCTGACCTATTTTGAATATGGAACATTAGCAGCGCTGGAAATCTTTCGCCGCCGAAATGTCACTGCGATTGTATTGGAAGTTGGTTTGGGAGGGCGTTTGGATGCCGTTAATATTATCGATGCTGATATTGCTGTAATTACCAGTATTGCATTGGATCACACCGATTGGTTAGGTGATACTCGTGAATCTATCGGTTTTGAGAAAGCAGGTATTATGCGCTCTGGCCGCCCTGTAATTTGTGCGGATTTTGCGCCACCTATTGCAATTCTTGATCATGCGATGTCATTGGCGGCGCCGTTATATTTAATTGGTCGTGATTTTGGATTTATGCAAACCGATGAGAATCACTGGAATTGGTGGTCGGGTGCATTTCAATATTGTGAAGTACCATTACCACAATTACCGTTGCCCAGTGTTGCTGCTGCATTGCAAGTGGCTAATCTTTTGGGGTTTGATTTTAAACAACTGGATGCTTTCGTCCGTGTGGCTTCTTTACGCGTACCTGGCAGGTTTCAAACTATCCAATGGATGGAGCGACAAGTGATATTGGACGTTGCACACAATCCGGCTGCTACTGCGTATTTGGTTGAGCGATTGATACAAAGTGCAACTTCCAGTTCGAAAGTTCACGGCATAGTTGCCATGATGTCAGATAAAGATCGGGCACAAAGCCTTGGGAATTTAAAAGGGCGAATTAATTACTGGTATCTGGCAAATTTGTCCTTCATCCCGCGTGCTGCAACTGTTCAGCAATTGCAGCAGAATTTAAGTGATCTGAATGTGAAAGAAGAACTTTCCGGAAGCGTTGCTGAGTGCTTGAGTGCCGCATTGGATAATTCAAATCCTGGAGATAGAATCCTGATTTTCGGTTCTTTTTATACTGTAGCAGCAGGTTTGCAAGCATTAGGTATGAAAGCTTTTTAAAAGTTATTACTTGGCGCTGGAAAAATTGCTCCAAAAAAGCATAGAGGTTTCAGGTGAGAGAATCCGTAAAACATCGTTTGATTGGCGCAGCCGTATTGACGGCAATTGCAGTGTTGTTCTTGCCAAGTTTTTTTAAGGATCGCCAACAATACCAGGTAAATACTGATTCACAGATCCCTGGTCGTCCGAGCATTACAGCAGTTGATTTTAATGAACCTGTTGAACCTGAAGGCATAGAGCCAGCTCCATCACCTGAAACAATGTTTGTTCCATCAGATGTTGCTGCCTCGGAAGCAGCGGTACCCCCAGCAGAAGATTCAGGGACGCAAGTTCAAAACGAGCCTGTTAACGAACAAGTCACCTCGGCGTCATCAAGTCTCGCATCGTCGAAATCCAAATCTGAGCAAGTTCCTGATCTTCCTCTCAATGTCCGCGGCCTTCCGGATGCATGGGTAATACAGGTTGCCAGTCTGGGCTCTCAAGAGGCGGCAAACAAGTTGCGCGATCAATTGCAGACTGAAGGGCATAAGGCTTACATAAGGTCAGTGCCAGGAGCAAATGGGACTATACACCGCGTTTTTATCGGCCCAAAGCAGGACAAAGCCCAAGTGCAGGCTATCAAGGCCCAGTTGGATAAACGCTTAAAAGTGAATTCACTGGTTTTACCCTTTAAACCATGAAGCCATAACGGATTCCCTCTGGTAGAATGCGCGCCACTGTAAACCCCTCACTTTTCTACCGGAGCGGTCGGGCGAATGAATTGGGCTGATTGGGCCATTATCGGGATCTTTTCCCTGTCCTGTATTATCGGTTTGATTCGCGGTTTTGTGCGCGAAGCGCTTTCGCTGGTGATTTGGGTTGCCGCTGTGCTGGTGGCCAGATTGTTCGGTAGCCAACTTGAAACTATGCTGGTTGGCCATATAGAAACTCCCTCTGTTCGTTTAATGACAGCCTACGCGCTGCTATTTGTTTCCACTTTATTATTTGGCGCGATGGTCAGTTATCTTATTGGCGCATTGGTTCGCGCAACTGGCCTTTCAGGCACGGATCGTTTATTCGGCATGGTATTCGGCGCAGCACGTGCATTTATTATCGTTATGGCAATTTTGATTCTATTACCCGGATTTATACCTGTTCATGAAGATAATTGGTGGAAACAAGCCCAATTAATCCCTTATTTTCAATCTTGTGAGGGATGGGTTGTGCAAGCCTACAGTGATGTAAGCCAATGGATCCAAACTATTTTTAGTGATGTTGAGCCTACCCGGCCTGTGTAAATCGGGATTACTGTTTACTAATTTTGTTAAAGTTATTGAGGCAAGTTTATGTGCGGCATTGTAGGTATTGTGAGTAAGCGCGATGTGAATGTGCAAATTTACGATGCGTTAACCATTTTGCAACACCGTGGTCAGGATGCTGCAGGTATGGTCACTTGTGACAACGGACGCATGAGCCAACAAAAAGGTAATGGCTTGGTACAGGATGTTTTTAGAACTCGCCATATGCAGCGTCTACTCGGTAACATGGGGATTGGTCATGTTCGCTACCCGACCGCCGGTAGTTCAGGCCCGGCACTTGCGCAACCTTTTTATGTGAACTCACCCTACGGCATTTCGATGGCCCACAACGGCAATCTGACCAACGCCGACAAACTCAGTGAAGATATTTTTAAGACGGACTTGCGCCACGTAAACACTGATTCGGATTCCGAAGTGTTGTTAAACGTATTCGCTCACGAATTGCAACTGCAAGGCAAATTAAGTCCGACAGCAGAGGATATGTTTGCTGCTGTTGCCGGTGTGCACAAACGGGTTACCGGTGGTTATTCTGTGGTGGCGTTGATTGCTAATTACGGTCTGGTTGCATTTCGTGATCCACATGGTATTCGCCCGCTGGTATACGGCAAACGCAATGCAGAAGAGGGGGGCGTCGAGTATATGGTTGCGTCAGAAAGCGTGGCGCTGGATGTACTTGGTTTTGAATTAATTGATGATGTTGCACCGGGTGAAGCGGTTTACATCACCGAAGAAGGTGAATTGCATCGCCGCCAGTGCGCTGTAAATCCACATTTAAGCCCATGTATTTTTGAACACGTTTATTTTGCGCGCCCTGATTCCATCATGGATGGTATTTCGGTTTATAAAGCGCGTTTACGCCAAGGTGAAAAACTGGCTGAGAAAATTCTACGTGAACGTCCTGATCATGACATTGATGTGGTTATTCCCATTCCTGATACCAGTCGTGTTGCCGGGCAAGCATTGGCACAAAAGCTAGGTGTGAAGTTTCGCGAGGGCTTGGTAAAAAATCGTTATATCGGCCGAACTTTTATTATGCCAGGCCAGCAACAACGTAAAAAATCTGTGCGTCAAAAATTAAATCCAATTGAGTTGGAATTCAAAGATAAAATCGTTTTGCTGGTAGATGACTCTATTGTCCGCGGCACCACTTGCCAACAAATTATCCAGATGGTTCGCGACGTTGGTGCTAAAAAAGTATATTTTGCATCCGCTGCACCGGCAGTGAAATATCCCAACGTATACGGTATTGATATGCCGACCACAGCAGAGTTAATTGCTCACGGTCGTAGCGATGAAGAAGTATGTAAAGAAATTGGTGCTGACTGGTTGATCTATCAGGATCTGGAAGATTTGATTGCGGCTTCTGCCGAAGGTAACAGCAAGGTTACTGAATTCGATTGTGCAGTATTTAACGGTGAATACTGTGCGGGTGATGTAACTCAGGAATATCTTGATAAAGTTGCAGCGGCACGTAATGACAGCGCTAAATCGGGCAAAAAGAGCGTTAAACAAATGGAATTGCCCATAGGTTTGCATAATGGTGCTGCGCGCAGCTAATAAAAAAATTCTGGTGAATATTTGATGGATAATTTTTCTGAAGGTGTTTTTTCCGAAGATCCGCTATTCAGTGCAGCGCTGGATACGCTGGCAATTCGTGCAGGCAGTATTCGTTCGCAAGAAGGTGAACACAGTGAAGCACTCTTCTTAACATCAAGTTATATATTTGGCAGTGCGCAGGAAGCCGCAGATCGTTTTTCTGGTGTGCAGGAAGGAAACGTTTATTCGCGTTATACCAACCCCACCGTTCGCATGTTTGAGGAGCGTATTGCTGCGTTGGAAGGTGCAGAAGCGGCAGTTGCTACGTCATCTGGAATGGCAGCAATCCTAAGCACCTGCATTGCTTTGTTGAAAGCGGGTGATCACGTTCTTTGTTCACGCAGTGTATTTGGCACCACCACGGTGTTATTCACCAAATACTTACAAAAATTTGGTGTAACGACCACCTTTGTAAATCCTGTTAATTACGAAGAATGGGCAGCGGGTTTTACAGCAAATACAAAACTGGTATTTGTTGAAACCCCATCAAACCCGCTATGCGATGTGATTGATATCCAACGCCTTGCAGATCTTACTCACGCACGAGGAGCCTTGTTTGCGGTCGATAATTGCTTTTGCACGCCTGCATTACAACAACCATTGAAGTTTGGCGCAGATTTAATTATCCATTCTGCCACCAAATACATTGATGGCCAGGGGCGTTGTTTGGGGGGGGTGGTTGCTGGTGCGAAAGTATTGGTAGATGAAGTATTAGGTTTTATTCGCAGTGCAGGTCCCACACTAAGTGCATTCAATGCCTGGGTATTTTTAAAGGGTTTGGAAACTCTGCGTCTGCGTATGGAGGCACACTCACGCAATGCGTTGGAACTTGCGCAATGGTTGAATGCGCATCCGGCAGTGGAAAAAGTTTTCTACGCTGGTTTGCCCTCGCACAAAGGCCATGAACTTGCTGCTAAACAGCAATCAGCTTTTGGTGGTGTGTTGTCGTTTCGCGTGAAAGGTGGGCGTGAAGAGGCGTGGAAAGTAATAGATGCTACTCGTATCATGTCTTTAACAGCAAACCTGGGTGATACCAAAACTACCATTGTCCATCCGGCGACGACGACTCATGGACGTTTATCGCCAGAACAGAAGGCTGAGGCAGGCATCACTGAGAGCCTGATACGCATTGCTGTGGGCTTGGAGGACATTGGTGATTTAAAAGCCGATCTCGTCCGTGGTTTGGGCAATTCCTGAACTTGTCGAGAGGCATGACTAAAAAAATAGTTGTTGGGTCTTGTCCTCGTCGGTATGCCTTGGTAAAGTGCGCGCCCTGTCACCCGGAAGGGTAGATACATTTTAGGACTATAGCTCAGTTGGTTAGAGCACCACCTTGACATGGTGGGGGTCAGCAGTTCGAGTCTGCTTAGTCCTACCAAATTTAAAAATGGCTCACGATTACATCGCGAGCCATTTTTTTATTGCAAAAAATGCACTGATAAATAATAAATTAAAATGTACTCTCTTGGTGTCTAATTGTGGTGCTTAAAGAACACTAACAAAATACATACAGTGCATCGCACTGATGATCCAGCCCGTAACCAATAAACGCCACGAAAAGTGCTGTTATTACTGCAGTTAATTTAGGTATTAATCCTTTTTTCCAGCGAACTACGCTTACTATAAATAAGCAGATGCTAAGCCCCAGCAATGCATAAATCGGCATAAGTGCTGAATTATTCATAAAAAATCTCCCCTGAAAGTTTTCTATCAGTAAGTTTGACCAATATTCTAATTACAGATTCATTCGTAGCTTTTAATACTTGAACTATGCCGCTATTCGAATTTCCGTTGGAAAGGGGAGTGCCAGGTAATTTCCAGGTGACTGGTTTGATAGACGTGGTAAATCCGCATGCCATTGTAAATTTCGTAGGGCAGCTGCGGATATTGTTGAAAGACGACAGAGAAGCGGTGGCGAGGGCTTAACTGCAAATGCAAAAGTTTATATTCGGATTCACCCAGATAGATGTTCTTTAGTTCACAGCCGCTCTTTATAAGACCAGCACAGTAATCATCAATGCGTTGAACTAGCTCTCTATAATTATTTTGTAATGCTTGCATTATTCGTTAACAACCTTCGGTTTACTACTCTATAACCTCAAAATATCCATTTGAATTATAAATGGATTGGTCAAAAACCATTCAATTATTTGGTAGCAAAAACATCTCATCTTCCTTTCAAAAATGCATATTTATGCGCCAATTTATGTGAGCATTGGTCATGTGAAAAGCAACGTTCTGTTGACGCTTGATCGACGTATTGATGTATGAGCAAAGCCTTGAATTTTTTCATGGTTGCCCCATTTAGAGTTCATTCCGGCGAGCCTGTTACAAGGTTTGCTGTGATTGAACTTTAATTGTGCATGTTTCAGGAGTAAAAAATGACCGTTGACGCTCGCAAAGAAACTCGTGGTTTCCAGACAGAAGCCAAGCAGTTGCTGCATTTGATGATCCATTCACTGTATTCCAATAAGGAAATTTTTCTGCGCGAGTTGGTCTCCAACGCCTCGGATGCCGCCGACAAGTTACGTTTTGAAGCAGTTTCCAATGGTGATTTATATGAAGGTGATACTGAATTAAAGATTCGCATCAGTTTTGATAAAGAAGCGAAAACACTCACCATTAGCGATAACGGTATCGGTATGTCGCGTGATGAAGTGATTGAGAATTTGGGAACTATCGCGAAATCCGGAACTGCACAATTCATGCAGAAATTGTCGGGCGATCAGAAGAAAGATGCACAGCTTATTGGCCAATTCGGTGTAGGTTTCTATTCAGCGTTTATCGTTGCAGATCGTGTTGTGGTAACTACCCGTCGCGCGGGTGCAGCGATTGGTGACGCTGTCCGTTGGGAATGTTCCGGTGATGCCGAATTTACTGTTGAGTCGGTAGAAAAAACTGATCGTGGTATGACCGTTGAATTACACTTGAAAGATGATGCATTGGAGTTTGCGGATCACTGGCGTCTACGCTCCATCATTAAGAAATATTCAGATCACATCGCTATTCCTGTGGTGATGCAAAAGCAAACGGCCGTGGGTGAGGATGCGGAAAAAACAGAGCCTGAAGACGAAGTGATTAATACGGCTACTGCACTTTGGACTCGCTCACGCTCTGATGTGACCGATGAAGAATACAAAGAGTTTTATAAGCACGTAAGTCATGATTACGCAGATCCATTAGACTGGAGTCATAATCGCGTTGAGGGGAAGCTGGATTACACCAGTTTGCTTTACATTCCCACCCGTGCCCCTTATGACTTATATAATCGCGATGCATCGCGCGGTTTGAAATTGTATGTACAGCGCACTTTTATTATGGACGACGCGGAGCAATTCCTTCCGCTCTATCTGCGTTTTATCAAAGGCGTGGTAGATTCAAACGATTTGAGTTTGAACGTATCGCGTGAAATTTTGCAAAAAGATCCAAACATCGACTCAATGCGTTCTGCATTGACCAAACGTGTGTTGGAGATGTTAAGCAAAATGGCGAAAAGCGAGCCGGAAAATTACACTAATTTCTGGAAGGAATTTGGGCAGGTTATTAAAGAAGGTCCGGCAGAAGATTTTGCCAACCGCGAGAAAATCGCCAAGCTTTTGCGTTTCGCGTCTACGCACAATGGAACGCCTGAACAAAGCCAGTCGCTTGATGACTATGTTGCGCGTATGAAGGAAGGTCAGGAAAAGATTTATTACACCGCCGCCGAAAACTTCAATACTGCGAAGAGCAGCCCACATTTGGAAGTGTTCCGTAAAAAAGGTATTGAAGTGTTGTTGCTGTCTGATCGTATTGACGAATGGCTGATGAGCCATTTGCAAGAGTTTGAAGGCAAGGGCTTCCAGGATGTGGGTAAAGGTGAGCTGGATCTGGGTAAGCTGGATACCGAGGAGGAAAAGCAAGCCCAGGAAAAAGTGGCTGAGCAGCTCAAACCATTGCTGGAGCGCGTGAAGACTGCGTTGGGGGAGGATGTTTCAGAAGTGCGCATTACTCACCGTTTGACAGACTCACCAGCATGCGTGGTAGTGGGGCAGTTTGATATGGGGGCGCAAATGCGTCGCATCCTTGAGTCAGCAGGGCAAAAAGTGCCGGAATCAAAACCAATTTTTGAATTGAATCCTGAACATCCTTTGGTAAAAAAATTGGAAGCAGAATCCAACGAAAATCGTTTTGGTGATTTAGCACATATACTCTTTGATCAAGCCAACCTCGCTGAAGGTGCTCAATTACAAGACCCGGCTGCTTATGTGCAACGCCTCAATAAACTGTTACTGGAATTAAGCAACTAACCATTTATAGTTCTAATAGTATCCAATGACCTTGTCTGAGCGACTCCGTCTATACTCAGGCAAGGTCATTTTTTTTGCCCTTATTAGGTAAAGGTCAGTTTTATGGAGTACAAAAATATTAATTTACCAGCCAGAAAATCAATTGCGCTGGTTGCCCATGACAATAAAAAGAAAGATTTGCTCATGTGGTGTAAAACCCATGCCAGCCAATTGGAAAAACACACCTTGTTTGCAACGGGTACAACAGGTGCGTTGATTGAAAAGGAAAGTGGCTTGGCGATTAATAAATTAATTTCAGGTCCCCTGGGTGGCGACCAGCAAGTCGGTGCACTTATTACCGAAGGTAAAGTGGACATGCTGATATTTTTCTGGGATCCGTTCGAACCAATGCCACATGATCCTGACGTAAAGGCGCTTCTGCGTATTGCAGCGGTATGGAACATTCCTGTGGCTTGTAATCAAAGTTCAGCGGATTTTATGGTTGTATCCCCGTTGTTTAATGACGAATCAAGTCATCGCGTGCCAGACTACGAAGCCTATATGGCAAAACGTACCCAGCCCAAATAAATAAAACGAGTAATTGATATGAATCTTGATCAACTCAAACAGGTTTACGTCAATGCTGAATGTCTTTTTTCATTAGCAGAAGTTGAAGCAGCGCTTGCGCAATTAGCGCTGCCCCTCACCCGGGATCTGGGTGATAAAAATCCCCTGGTTTTGGGCGTTATGAATGGCAGTCTTGCGACTCTGGGGTATTTATTGCCGCGCCTGAATTTTCTGTTAGAAGTGGACTACGTACATGCAACCCGCTATCAGGGGAAATTGCAGGGTAATGAATTGTATTGGAAACGGAAACCCGAAGTGGTGTTGGCGGGGCGTCATGTACTACTAGTTGATGATTTGCTGGATCAGGGCATCACTCTAAAAGCGATTGCTGATTATTGCTCAGGGCAGGGAGCAATAGATGTAAAAATCGCAGTGTTGGGTACCAAGAAAATCCAGGGATACCAGGCTCCGATTAATGCTGATTACAGTGCGTTGGATATACCTGACAAATATGTTTTTGGTTTTGGAATGGATTATCACGATTACTGGCGTAATGCACCGGGCATTTTTGCCTGCAAGGAATAAGTTGGAATGCTAGCAATTATTGGTGGTTCCGGGCTTGACCAGTTCCCTGAGTTGCAAATCTCTGAGGAACGTTTTGTTTCTACTCCATATGGTGATTGTTCTGCATTGCTTGCGTTTGCCAACGTGGGCCAACAACCTGTGGTTTTTCTTCCCCGTCATGGTAAAGGGCACAGGTTGCCTCCACATCTCATTAATTACCGCGCGAATTTATGGGCATTAAAAGAGGTTGGTGTAAAACACATATTGGCCATTAACGCTGTGGGTGGGATGGGAGACAACGGGCCGGGTACTTTTGTGGTTCCGCACCAGTTGATCGATTACACCTGGGGGCGTGAGCATAGCTTTAATTTTTTGCAGGATGGTTATATTAACCACATCGATTTTACCCAGCCATACAGTCCAAGCTTGCGTAACTATCTGATGAGAGCCTTAACGGTAGCGGAAATACCGTTTAAATCTCGGGGTGTGTATGCCTGTACGCAAGGGCCACGCCTGGAAACTGCCGCAGAGATCCAGCGTTTTGTTCGTGATGGTTGTGATTTGGTGGGTATGACTGCTATGCCTGAAGCAGCCTTGGCTCGCGAGCTTGATTTGGAATATACAGCGTTATGTCTGGTAGTAAATTGGGCAGCAGGATTTACAAACGAAGAACTGACATTGACTGATATGATGCAGGTTCTTAATGCAGGAATGAAAAAAATCAAACAAACAATTTTCATATTTGCAAAAACTGCAATTTAATTGCAGAAGCAACAAAAAAATCACCTCTTATTTCCAAGTTTTGTTAATATCTGTTAACTCAGGTATTTGGGTTCTATTTTTTAATACCTGTTAGTTCTGGATTAGCTGCTGGCCTGCTGTGCTGGCGATCAACGGATGAGACAAACGGGCACATAACAATAAATCAAGTCTGTAGAGGTGTTTCATATGACAGATCGTGAGATAGGCACTGTTAAGTGGTTTAATAACGTGCGTGGATATGGCTTTATAACCAGAGGAGAAGGGGGCGAGGATATTTTCGTGCATTACCGGAATATCCGTGCGGAAGGTTATCGCTCATTAGCTGAAGGTCAAAATGTTGAGTTTCAGTTGCAAAAAGGCGAGAAAGGTTTGCAGGCAGAAGATGTAGTTTTGCTGGGTTAAATACTCCTCCTATGATGATGTAATTAAAAATCTGGTCAGCAGTAAAGCGTCCACTATGTTTTGCATTTATAGCAATAATGACTTTTTACATGAGAATGCCATTATTGAATAAAACACAATACTATTGGGTTGCTTTACTGTTTGCCTGAGTTATCCATATTTTCTTTTTCTTTTTCTGTTTTCTATTCCAGGATTTTTTCACTGGTTCGAAAACATTTAATTCGATCAACATCCAATACATCTTGTGTGTGCTGCGCATACCTTGGCAGCAAACAGTGCCTGCCCATACCGATTCACCGGAGGAAACGATAGCTCTGACCGAGTTAGCACTTTGATATAACCTGTGCAGCAAAAAATATAAATCCCGATTAATCACTATCATTTGCATGCAGATAAATGTTTATTTAATCGGGATTTTTTTTGGTAAAAATGATTAGCGTGTGGAAGAGGTATAAGGGGTGATTTGGATAATAGCTGCCAATACTGGATGATCCAGGTAATGCACTTCGCCGCTGCGCATATCCCGTTCCTGTTGCAACAAAATAATTTGGCGAGTTACAAACTCCGGTGCTGTTGTTTCAGTTGGCGCAGCAGCATTGGAGTCGAAATTTCCGTTAGCCCACTGCTGGTTTTCAGTCGCCAGTGCTTGATCCAGTTCCATATTGGAATCCAGGGAAAGGCCCGCATTATTAACAGTGGAATAATTCGGGCGCATCGGTAATTCTGGCCACTGTCGCGTAATTTCCTGACCAACATTCACATCGAATTGCGAATACCAAAGATTGGTTTGCAATTCCAGATACGTTGCTACACTTAAACGAATGCTACCTTCCAGTGCTTGATGCTGGCCGAATTGACGGCCGCCATTTATAAGAATGGCTTTGGAAGATTTTTTATTGGTAATTACCTGTCGCCAGGCTTGGTGAAATAACAAATCGTAGCGTGAGTTATTCTCCAGTTTTTTTGCTTGCGCATTTAATTGGCGTTCAGACGCAGGTAACAAATAAAATGCTTCTTTGGTCAAATCACTGGTCGGTGGTGATGAAGCAGTGGTAACCGACGTTGTGGCAGGGTCTTTCAAATCCACCCAATCACCGGGGTAGCGCAATTTAATATTACTGGGCCAATGCTCCTGCCCTGAATCGTCTTTGCGGGCAAATACTATTAACTCAACCTGATACCAGCCTTCGTGGTTAGGCTTTGCAGTTTGTGCCATCGTACTGGCAGCGGTAAGTAAAGCGGCAGTGCCGATAAAACCGGTAATCAGGTTTTGCGTAAAACGCGAGACCACATTCATAATAATTTTCCTGAAAATTTTTCAGCGTTTGGAATTAATGTTTAGGTGTCAGGTATTCCAGTAAATCAATTACGCCCTGAATACGTTTTTCGGTAGCTTCCAAGTCCATCGTAAATTTCAACTGGTTTGCACCTTCCAGTTTATAAATACGCGGTTGGCTTTGCACCAGTTTTACAATCTGTAAAGGGTCAACTTTAGTATCGCTCGCAAATTCCACCTTGCCTCCGCGTGCGTTTGCTTCCAGTTTGATAACACCAATTTCTTCCGCGCGAAGTTTAATTTGTGTAACACGGAACAAGTTTTTAATCGCTTCCGGTAACAGCCCAAAACGGTCAATCATTTCCACTTGCAAATCACGCAGTGCTTCTTCGTTTTGTGCGTTTGCAAGGCGTTTGTACATCACCAAACGAGTATGCACATCTGGCAGATAATCAGCAGGAATTAATGCTGGAATTCGCAAGTTAATTTCAATCGCTTCACTCAGTGCTTTTTCCAGATCAGCCTGTTTTCCCTGGCGAATAGCTTTTACGGCGCGGTCCAGCATATCCATGTACAGCGAGAAACCAATAGTCTGGATCTGGCCGCTTTGCTCTTCACCTAATAACTCCCCGGCACCACGAATTTCCATATCGTAAGTAGCGAGGGTGAAACCCGCACCCAAATCTTCTGCGGCACTAATCGCTTCCAGACGTTTTACGGCGTCGTCGGTCATTGCGCGGCGATCCGGTGTCAATAAATAGGCATACGCTTGATGGTGTGATCGGCCCACGCGGCCGCGTAATTGATGCAATTGTGCCAAGCCAAATTTATCAGCTCGGTTGATAATAATAGTATTCGCGCTGGGGATGTCGATGCCGGTTTCGATAATAGTAGTGCACACCATAATATTGAAACGTTTGTGATAAAAATCACTCATCACCCGTTCCAATTCGCGCTCGCGCATTTGACCATGGCCAACGGCGATCCGTGCTTCGGGAATTAATTCCTGTAAATCACGTGCCGTTTTTTCAATCGTATCCACTTCATTGTGTAAATAATAAACCTGGCCACCACGCAGGATCTCGCGCAATATTGCTTCTTTAATAGTGGCCTCGTCGTAAGTACGCACAAACGTTTTTACTGAAAGGCGGCGTGCAGGGGGCGTGGCGATAATCGATAAATCACGAATGCCCGCCATCGACATATTCAGTGTACGGGGAATAGGTGTGGCGGTGAGGGTGAGAATGTCGATTTCCGAACGCAGGGATTTGATTTGTTCTTTCTGGCGCACACCAAAACGATGTTCCTCATCGATAATTAATAAACCGAGGTTTTTAAATTTAATATCCGGCTGTAATAATTTATGTGTCCCCACAACAATATCCACTTTGCCATCCGCTACTCTTTCCAACACTTGATTAACTTCTTTGGTGGTGCGGAAACGCGAAAGCACTTCAATCGTAATCGGCCATTCAGCGAAGCGATCCTTTAATGATTCATAATGTTGTTGTGCAAGCAGGGTAGTGGGGGCAAGTATCGCCACTTGCTTGCCTCCGTGGCTGGCAACAAACGCTGCGCGCATAGCGACTTCGGTTTTTCCAAAACCCACGTCACCACATACCAATCGATCCATGGGCCTGTTCGACAGCATATCGCTAACTACAGATTCAATCGCACGTTGCTGATCCGGTGTTTCTTCAAAAGGAAAACTCGCGGAAAAAGCCTCATACGCTGTTTGTGGATCAGGGAATGCAAAGCCTTTACGGGCTGCACGACGTGCATAGACCTCGAGCAATTCTGCCGCAGTATCGCGAATTTGTTCAGCGGCTTTTTTCCGTGCTTTTTGCCAGGATTCGCTACCCAATTTATGCAACGGTGCCAGATCATCTTCTGCGCCGCTGTAACGACTGATTAAATGCAAGTTAGTGACAGGAACATACAGCTTGGCTTCATCGGCATATTCCAGTGTTAAAAATTCATTGGTTTGGTTGTCGATGGTGATGGTTTCCAAACCGCGATAACGACCAACTCCGTGATCAATATGCACAACTGCCGCACCGATTTTTAATTCGGTGAGGTTTTTTACCACCATATCGGCATTGTCTTGCGTTTGTTTGCGCCGACGCTGTTGCTGGATTCGCTCGCCGAATAATTGCGATTCAGCGATTACCGCCAGTTTGGGTTCTGTTTGTAACAAACCTTGATCCAGTGGGGCGACAGTAATTGCAATTTTTTCACTGCTTGCCAGAAATTCGTCCCAGCTTTCCAGCGCGGCCGGACGAATTCGAATACGCCCTAACAATTCAAGCAACGTCTCGCGGCGACCGGCGGATTCAGCGCAAAACAAAACCCTGCCATTAAACTCCATCAAAAACGCTTGGATAGCCGCAAGCGGATTTTCTGCTTGCGCACGAATGGGTAATGAAGGAATAGGGTCAGTTGCGAAATTGGTATTGCCTTCTTTATTTTCCAGCGATGTGGCACCAACAAAAGTGCGGCAATAATTTTTTAATTGTCCAAAAAGTTCATCAATAGCGAGATAAATATCGCGCGGTGCCAGCAAGGGACGTAATGGATCTACGCGGCGGCTTTCATAACGGCGTAATAATTCCAGCCAAAAGTTTTCAGCGGATTTTTCAATATCGCCGAGTGCATAGACTTGTGTGTTCTGTGGCAAATAATCAAACAGTGTGCTGCAAGCATCAAAAAATAATGGCAAATAATATTCGATGCCCGGCGGTGAAATGCCCGCGCTAATATCCTGGAATACCGGGCAGGCTTTGTGGTTTACATCAAAACGTTCCAGCCATTGTTGTTTAAATAAATTGATACCTGCTTTATTCAGTGGAAACTCTTTGGCTGGCAACAGCTGGATTTTTTCTACTTTATCGATGGTTAATTGTGTTTCCGGATCAAAGGTACGCAAACTTTCAATTTCATCGTCGAATAAATCAATACGATAGGGGGTATCACTCCCCATCGGGTAGATGTCCATTAATGAACCGCGCACAGCAAACTCACCGTGTTCGTAAACCGTATCCACGCAACGATAACCCGCGCGCTCCAGGTTTTGGCGCAATTGATTGGTATCAATTTGCTCGCCGACTGACACCATCAAACTGTTACCCATCAAATAAGATTGTGGCATCAGGCGCTGTAACAACGTAGTGACGGGAACTACCAAAATACCTTGTTTTACCGACGGCAATTGGTACAGCGTGCGCAAGCGTTCGGAGATGATGTCCTGATGAGGAGAAATGGTGTCGTAGGGTAAGGTTTCCCAATCTGCTAATTGCAAAACCGGCAAGCCGTTTAGGTCACTGGCGAAAAAAGCCAGTTCGGTTTCGAGGCGTATTGCTGTGCTGGTATCAGCTGTGACCACCAGGCTGAGGCCCGAGTAAAGTTTTGCAGCATTCACAATGGCCAGTGCCTGGGCGCTGCCATAAAGCTGGCCCCAATATTGTCGATTACCGGTGCGTGTGGAGACAGGAGGTTTGGCTAACAAGGATAAAGTCATAAATTCAAATAATCTGGATGAGCCTTAAGGCCTTTGTATTTAATAAATTGGCATGGAAACCAGTGCTAACTGGTTGAAAAACAACCCGATGGAACTAGGCTGGAAATAACATTCATTAATTGTGGATATTGTACCCGTCTGACAAAAAGGCTCTAGCCCTGATGGCGGTAATTCACGGCAAATAGGGAAAGCATTGGGATTATCTGTGGATTATCCAAGTGCGATCCTTTTTTGATTAGATTGAAATTCAGGATACATGTTACCTCTGGTTCTAATCTGATTATTTTTGCGCCAGATTTTACGACTTTTTTGCAGGTTTCTTACGCTGTTTTTGCATCCTTTCGGTGCATAACCCTACAGAATGCGCGCCTATTTCTGTAGCCCCAATAAAAGAGGGTTATGAAGAAACAGCGTGCAATGTTGCGGTGATATTCCGTAAATCTGCGTGCCAATAACAACTATTATCATCCGTGTCGGCTAGCGAGTATGCGTATACTCGGGAGACTTTCCATGTCATCCATTGATGCAATTGCACACAATTGGTCATTTGCTGTTTATATCTTCGGCATTATTTTTATTTGCGTATTTATGTTGGCGATTCCAGTGTTTATGGGTGGCCGCAGTAAAGGTCGCGCAAAAGAAGAACCTTTTGAATCAGGTATTGTTTCTGTTGGCGGTGCGCGCCTGCGGCTCTCGGCTAAATTTTATTTAATCGCAATGTTCTTCGTGATCTTCGATATTGAAGCCTTATTCCTCTATGCCTGGTCTGTTTCTGTTCGTGAAAGCGGTTGGCCCGGCTTTATCGAAGTCCTGATTTTTGTGCTCGTTCTGTTAGTTGGTTTGATCTACATCTGGCGCCTGGGCGCGTTAGATTGGTCATCTGAAACCCGCCGTCGTCGCATTCGCGATGAGGCTAACCAACGCTCCAATCCGTCCTGATTTTTATTGGTGACCAGTCGTTGTCTGGCCACTTTCCTGTATTTGAGTTTCCTGTTTTTTTTGAGGCTTAAGCGATGGACTATACCCTGACCCGTATTGATCCGAATAACCCGTCTTCCGGCAACATTGATCGTCGTCAAAGCCCGGCACCCGATCCGGTGGAGGATCAGGTTCATCGCAATATTTTCCTCGGCAAATTGGAAGACATGCTGCATGGCGCCGTTAATTGGGGCCGTAAAAATTCGCTTTGGCCATACAACTTTGGTTTGTCCTGCTGTTACGTGGAAATGGCTACTGCATTTACCGCGCCCCACGACCTGGCGCGTTTCGGTTCTGAAGTCATTCGCGCTTCGCCACGCCAGGCCGATTTAATGGTAGTAGCGGGGACCTGCTTTATAAAAATGGCACCCGTTGTACAACGCCTGTATGAGCAAATGCTCGAACCCAAGTGGGTTATATCCATGGGCTCCTGTGCTAACTCCGGCGGCATGTACGACATTTATTCGGTAGTGCAGGGCGTGGATAAATTTTTGCCGGTTGATCTTTACATTCCCGGATGCCCGCCACGCCCTGAAGCATTTTTGCAAGGGTTGATGTTGTTGCAAGAATCTATTGGCAAAGAGCGTCGTCCGTTGACTTGGGTCGGCGGTGATCAAGAGGTATTTCGTCCGGTGATGCCTGCCCAGCGAGATGTAAAACAGCAAGAGCGTATTCAAGTGGTCAATCTGCGCGAGCCAGATGGTGTTTAGCTGCGCGAACCGGACGCTGTAGAGATTCACTTTGATGAGTGAGTCCAAATAGAAAAATTTTCGAACATTATTTTAGTGATGAACAATCGATGACTGAGAACGCAAGTCTGGATACAGCACTACCCAACGTAGTGAGTGAACTCTTCGCAGAGTTTGGTGAAGGCAATTTTATTGTCCAGCCAACGAAAGATGATGTTCCAACGCTCTGGGTGCCCAGAGAAAAACTGGTTGATGTATTGCGGTTTTTGCGCGATCTGCCCCAGCCATATTCCATGCTTTATGACTTGAGTGCGATGGATGAGCGTTTACGCACACACCGGTATGGTTTGCCGGCAGCAGATTTCACTGTTTTTTATCATCTGTTATCCATCGAGCGTAACAGTGATGTTCGTATTAAAGTTGCATTATCTGTTGACAGTTTAAGCATCCCCAGCGTTATCAAACTCTGGCCGAATGCGAATTGGTATGAGCGTGAAGTCTGGGATTTATTCGGTATCGAATTTGATGGCCATCCATTGCTGGTGCGCATTATGTTGCCGCGTACCTGGACGGGCCATCCGCTGCGAAAAGATTATCCGGCGCGCGCCACTGAATTTGATCCCTTTATGCTGGATGCCGCCAAACAAGATGCCGAGCAGGAAGGTTTGCGTTTTAATCCGGAAGAGTGGGGCATGAAACGCGGTACGGCCGATGAAGATTTTATGTTCCTCAACCTCGGCCCCAATCACCCGAGTGCGCACGGTGCCTTCCGTATTGTGTTGCAACTGGATGGCGAAGAAATTCTCGATTGTGTGCCTGATATTGGTTATCACCATCGCGGCGCAGAAAAAATGGCTGAGCGACAATCCTGGCACAGCTTTATTCCCTACACCGACCGCATCGATTACCTCGGTGGTGTGATGAACAATTTGCCTTATGTGCTCGCCGTAGAAAAACTCGCGGGCATTAAAGTTCCCGCACGCGTACAAACTATTCGCGTGATGATGGCCGAATTTTTCCGCATCACCAGCCATTTATTATTTCTCGGTACTTACATTCAGGACGTTGGCGGCATGACGCCCATTTTCTTTATGTTTACCGACCGCATGAAAGCTTACGACGTGATTGAAGCGATTACCGGTGGACGTATGCACCCGGCCTGGTATCGCATTGGTGGTGTTGCTCACGATTTGCCGCATGGCTGGCAAAAGCTGGTGCGCGATTTCGTGGAGTGGATGCCCAAGCGTCTGGATGAATACGTTAAAGCTGCGATTAAAAACAGTGTATTGAAATCCCGTACCATCGGTGTTGCGCAATACAATTCCAAAGAAGCGATAGAGTGGGGCGTTACTGGCCCCGGTTTGCGTGCAACGGGCATTGATTTTGATTTGCGAAAAGCACGCCCTTATTCCGGCTATGAAAATTTTGATTTTGATGTGCCACTCGCACACAACGGCGATGCCTATGATCGCTGTATCGTGCGCATTGAAGAAATGCGTCAGAGTTTACGCATTATCAAACAATGTTTGGAAAATATGCCGGAAGGTCCGTACAAAGCCGACCATCCATTAACGTGCCCGCCGCCAAAAGAAAAAACCTTACAGGATATTGAAACCCTGATCACGCACTTTTTAAGTGTGTCATGGGGGCCAATCATGCCGGCCGGTGAAGCGAGCCAATTGATTGAAGCGACCAAAGGTATCAACAGTTATTACCTGACGAGTGATCAATCGACAATGAGTTATCGCACCCGTATCCGCACGCCGAGTTTCCCGCATTTGCAGCAAATTCCGGCCGTTATTCGCGGCAGTATGATTCCCGATTTGATTGCTTACCTGGCCAGTATCGATTTTGTGATGGCCGATGTTGACCGTTAATTATCAAAGTAAACCACTATGATTATTTGTACTGATAGCAACCGTCCCAATGTCGAGCCCTATGTGTTGGCCGATGAAGATCGTGCTGAAATTGAGCATCATATTCATCACTACGATGATGCGCGTGCTGCATCGATTGATGCATTAAAAGTGATCCAGCGCCGCCATGGTTGGGTGCCCGATGGCTCTATTCAACCGGTGGCGGATTTGCTGGGAATTTCTGCGCCGGATCTGGAAGGTGTGGCAACGTTCTACAGTTTGATTTTTCGTCGTCCGGTTGGCCGCAACGTGATTAAAGTGTGCGACAGCATCGCCTGCCATCTAAATGATTTTGAAGTGGTACAGAATAAAATTATCGATCAATTGGGTGTAGGCCTTGGTCAAACTACGGAAGACAATCGCTACACCTTGTTGCCGATTTGTTGTCTCGGTGCGTGCGACAAAGCGCCTGTCATGATGATTAATGACGATACCCATTTCAATGTGAGCCCCGAGCAAGTGCCAGCGATTCTGGAGAAATATTTATGAGTAATTCTTCAGTCGGGATCAATTCTGCACTTGCTGAAACAAAGCCACTGACTTATCGCATCGTTAATAATCAACCGATTGTTGATATTAAAGAATACGAAGCGCACGAGGGTTATCAAGCTGTTCGCAAAGCATTAACCTGGTCGCCACAAGATGTGCAGGCGGTAGTGAAAGACGCAAACCTGCGCGGCCGCGGTGGTGCGGGTTTTCCTGCGGGTATTAAGTGGGGATTGATTCCCATGGGGCCAGATGCGGGTGATAAATATCTCGTCTGTAATGCTGACGAAATGGAGCCGGGAACATTTAAAGATCGTTTGCTGATGGAATGTTTGCCGCATCAATTAGTAGAGGCAATGATTATTGCCAGTTTCGCCATCCAGGCAAAACGTGCGTACATTTTTTTGCGCGGTGAATATGTGCTGGCTGCAAAAAATTTAAATGAAGCTATTGAGCAAGCAGAAGCGGCCGGTTATCTCGGCACCAATATTTTAGGTTCCGGCTGGAGCCTGGATTTGCACGTGCATACCGGTGCGGGCCGCTACATTTGCGGTGAAGAAACCGCGTTGATTAATTCATTGGAAGGTCGCCGCGCGAATCCGCGTGCGAAGCCACCCTTTCCTCAAATCGCCGGTTTGTGGGGCCGCCCAACCATCGTTAATAACGTGGAAACCCTCAGCAACCTTCCGCACATTATTAATCGCGGTGCTGATTGGTTTAAAGGTTTGTCGCAAGGCAAAAGCCCGGATGGCGGAACCAAAATTTACGGTGCTTCGGGCAAGGTAAAAAATCCTGGCTTGTGGGAATTGCCAATCGGTACGACGGCGCGTGAAATTATTTATGAACATGCCGGTGGTATGCGCGATGGTTTGCAATTAAAAGCCTGGTTGCCTGGCGGTGCATCGACAGATTTTTTAACACCGGATCATCTCGATTTGGCGATGGATTTCGACACCATTATGAAAGCCGGTAGTCGTATGGGAACTGGTTTGGTGATGGTGGTGGATCACACACAGAGCATGGTGTCTGCGGTGCGCAATCTTGAACAATTTTTTGCGCGTGAATCCTGCGGTTGGTGTACGCCATGCCGCGATGGTTTGCCCTGGTCAGTAAAAATGTTATTGGCACTTGAACGCGGAGAAGGCAAACCAGAATACCTGGGTATTTTGCAACAACTCACCCGTCAACTTGGGCCAGGCAAAACCTTTTGTGCGCATGCGCCGGGTGCGATGGAGCCGCTGCAAAGCGCATTGAAATATTTTCGTTCCGAATTTGAACAAGGCATAGCAACTGCTGCTGCCCCCCAAAATGCAAAAGCGTAAGTGAGTAAGCTTCATGGCAACCATTCATGTTGATGGCAAACAGTTAGACGTTGATGGCGCAGACAACCTGTTGCAGGCCTGTTTATCGCTCGGCCTTGATATTCCGTATTTTTGCTGGCATCCGGCATTAGGTAGTGTGGGGGCGTGTCGCCAATGCGCCGTCAAGCAATACGCCACTGCCGACGATAAGCGCGGTCGCCTGGTGATGTCTTGTATGACGCCAGCAACTGACAACACATTTATTTCCATCGATGATGAAGAAGCGAAAGAATTTCGCGCGAGTGTAGTTGAGTGGTTGATGACGAACCATCCACACGATTGTCCGGTATGTGAAGAAGGCGGCCACTGCCATTTGCAAGATATGACGGTGATGGTAGGCCATGACAGTCGCCGTTACGATTTCACCAAACGCACCCATTTAAATCAGGATTTAGGTCCATTTGTTAGCCATGAAATGAATCGTTGTATTGGCTGTTATCGTTGCGTGCGTTATTACAACGATTATGCGGATGGTACTGATTTGGGGGTATACGGTGCACACGATAATGTGTATTTCGGTCGTGTTGAAGACGGCACATTGGAAAGCGAATTCTCCGGCAACCTGGTAGAAGTTTGCCCCACCGGTGTATTTACCGATAAGACTCACTCCGAGCGTTACAACCGCAAATGGGATATGCAATTTGCGCCCAGTATTTGCCAGGGTTGCTCAGTGGGTTGCAATATCAGCCCGGGCGAACGTTACGGTGAATTGCGGCGTATCGAAAACCGTTACAACGGTTCGGTGAATCATTATTTCCTGTGTGATCGTGGCCGTTTCGGCTACGGTTTTGTGAACAACAAAGATCGCCCGCGTCATTCGTTATTGCGCACAATAATTGGTCTGGAAACTGTCACACTGGATCACGCGCTGGATTGGGCCATTGATGCGTTGAAAAAGTCGCAGCGTGTGATTGGTATTGGTTCGCCCCGCGCGAGTATTGAATCGAATTTTGCTTTGCGCAATTTAGTAGGTGAAGCCAATTTCTTTAGCGGCGTTAGCGCCAGCGAACATGTTCAGGTGAGTGTGGTTCTGGATATTTTGCAAAATTCCGGTGTGCCTACACCTGCACTGCGTGATTTGGAAAAGCGCGATGCCATATTTGTGTTGGGTGAAGATTTAACCCAAACCGCCCCGCGCATTGCTTTGGCACTGCGCCAGGCAGTGAAAGGAAAAACCTATGCGATGGCTGCTGAAAAACGCGTATCCGAATGGATGGCAGAAGCTGTAAAAAATATTGGCCAGCACAATCGTTATCCATTAATTATTGCGAGCGTGGATGAAACGCGTTTGGATGACGCTGCAAGCCAAACTTATCGCGCAAGTCCGGAGGCCATCGCGCGCCTTGGTTTTGCGGTTGCGCATTTAATCGATGCCAGTGCCCCAATAGTGAATGATTTATCGGATGCTGAACGCGCGCATGCGCAAGCGATTGCAGACACGTTGCTTGCAGCCAAGGCGCCGGTGGTTGTGTCAGGCACTTCCTCAGGTTCTGAATCAGTGATACAAGCGGCAGCAAATATTGCGCTGGCGTTGAAAGCGCGTGAAAAAAATCCCGCGATCAGTTTGGTGGTACCTGAAGCAAATAGTTTAGGGCTTGCGTTTCTGGGCGGCCATTCATTAGACGACGCGCTGACTGCATTAAAAACCGGTGCCGCTGATGCCGTAGTGATTGTAGAAAATGATTTGTATCGCCGTGCACCGGCAGATGTAGTTGATGCGGCATTGGCTTCCGCAAAAACCGTAATACTCCTCGATCACCAAACCACCGCAACTTCTGAAAAAGCTAACTTGTTGTTGGCGGGTGCGAGCTTTGCGGAAACCGAAGGTACACTGATTAATAACGAAGGCCGCGCCCAGCGCTTCTTCCAGGTGTATGACCCTGCGTTTTATGACAACACGGTACAAGTACGCGATAACTGGCGTTGGCTCCATGCTATTCATACCGGTATCGACGGAACGGAATTTGTGTGGAAGCAATTGGATGATGTAATTGAAGCTTGTATCGCCAGCGAACCTGAACTTGCCGGTATTCGCGCTGCTGCACCACACTCCAGTTTCCGTATTAAAGGTTTGAAACTCGCGCGTGAACCTCGTCGTTATTCCGGACGCACCGCTATGCGTGCAAACATCAGTGTGCATGAGCCGCGTGCATCGCAAGATCCGGATTCGCCACTGGCTCACTCAATGGAAGGTTATGTGGGTAAAGAAAATCCTGCGTCACTTATGTCATTCGCCTGGTCGCCGGGTTGGAATTCACCACAAGCCTGGAATAAATTCCAGGATGAAGTGGGTGGCCAGTCATTAAAAGGTGATGCTGGTGAACGTTTGATTGAAGCCAATGCGCAAACACCATTGAATTATTTCAACGTGATTCCTTCTGCGGTGGTTGCCTCAACCAATAAATTGCGTGTAGTACCTTTGTACCATTTGTTTGGTAGCGAAGAGTTGTCATCGCGTGCATCGGTTGTGCAAGAGCGAATTCCATCTGCTTACGTTGCAATGTCGGCTGCAGATGCAATGCAATTAGGTGCAAAAGAAAATTCTACGGTGATTGTGCGTGCATTGAATAAGAACCTGCGCTTGCCGGTAAAAATCAGTGCTGGATTGGCGCAAGGTTGTGTGGGCTTGCCGGTTGGCCTTGAAGGTATTCCTGCCTTTGCCGGTGAAAACTGGGCGCAAATCATGCAGGAGGCTGTGTAATGTTTTCGTGGATTACACCGGAGCTCGGACATATTTTTTTCACCGTTTTCCAGGGCCTGGTGATTTTATTTGCCACGGTATTGATTGCAGCCTACCTCAGTTTGGTTGAGCGTAAATTGCTGGCTTGGTGGCAAGACCGTTACGGCCCAAACCGTGTTGGACCTTATGGTATGTTCCAGATTGTGGCGGACATGTTCAAAATGTTTTTTAAAGAAGACTGGACGCCACCGTTCGCCGATAAATTTACTTTTCGCCTTGCACCTGCAATTGCGATGGGAACGATTTTATTATCCATGGCGGTTATTCCTATCACGCCAACCTGGGGCGTTATTGATTTAAATATTGGCCTGTTGTTTTTCTTTGGTATGGCGGGGCTTGCTGTTTATTCGGTGATGTTTGCAGCCTGGTCATCCAACAATAAATATTCCTTGCTGGGTGGTTTGCGCGCAGCGGCACAAACGTTGAGTTATGAAGTATTTATGGGCTTGGCGTTAATGGGTGTAGTGGTGCAGGCGGGCAGTTTTAATTTGCGCGAGATTGTGGAGGCACAATCGGGTTTATGGAATATCGTTCCGCAGTTTTTTGGTTTTTGTACGTTTTTAATAGCCGGTATTGCGGTAACTCACCGCCATCCGTTTGACCAACCTGAAGCAGAACAGGAATTGGCCGACGGTTATCACATTGAATATTCCGGTATGAAGTGGGGTATGTTTTTCGTGGCGGAATACATTGGTGTAGTGCTGGTGTCTGCCCTCATCGTGACGTTGTTTTTCGGTGGTTGGAAACCTTTGCCTTATCTGGAATTTATTCCTGCGTTTATCTGGTTCGCGTTGAAAACCTGTTTCTTCATTATGTTGTTTGTTTTGGTGCGTGGTTCCTTAATGCGTCCGCGTTATGACCATGTCATGAAATTCAGTTGGCTGGTGTGTTTGCCGCTAACATTGGTAAACCTGTTAGTCACTGCAGCGGTAGTGCTGCTGAATACGCCGGCAGCCTGAGGTAATTATGGTTAAAAGAATAGTGTCATTGGTTTCCGGTGCGGGTACCCAGGTTCGCAGTTTGTTGATGGTGTTCAGTCACGGTTTTCGTAAACGCGACACCATCCAATATCCGGAAGAAAAAGTTTATCTGCCGCCGCGTTATCGCGGCCGTATTGTGTTGACGCGCGATCCTGATGGAGAAGAGCGCTGTGTGGCTTGTAACCTCTGTGCAGTTGCCTGCCCCGTGGGTTGTATCTCGTTGCAAAAAGCAGAAACGGACGATGGTCGTTGGTATCCGGAATTTTTCCGTATTAATTTTTCGCGCTGTATTTTTTGCGGCATGTGTGAAGAAGCCTGTCCGACGACCGCGATTCAATTGACACCGGATTTTGAAATGGCGGAATACAACCGCCAAAACCTGGTGTATGAAAAAGAGCATTTGCTGATTTCCGGCCCGGGCAAAAACCCGGATTACAACTTCTATCGTGTATCGGGTATGTCAATTGCGGGTAAACCGAAAGGTGCAGCGCAAAATGAAACCCAACCGGTAGATGTAAAAAGCTTGCTGCCTTAAGCCAGAAAATTATAGAGAAAAAGTGAATGGAAATTTTATTTTACGTAGCATCAGCCATTGCGATTTTTTCTACGTTGCGGGTGGTAACTAATACCAATCCAATTCACGCGCTTTTGAATTTGATTGTTTCACTGCTTTCAGTAGCTGTCATTTTTTTCATGTTGGGTGCACCTTTTGCCGGTGCATTGGAAGTGATTGTCTATGCCGGCGCAATCATAGTGCTATTTGTATTCGTAGTGATGATGCTCAACATCGGTCCTGCAGCGGCTGTTCAGGAAAGGCAATGGCTCACACCTAAAACCTGGTTATGGCCTGCTGTTTTTTCCGTCGCATTGATTGTCGAAATGCTTTACCTCCTTCATCAAGGTCAATGGCATCAAGCGGGACATACGCTCGTTGATGCGAAACAAGTGGGTATCTCGTTGTTTGGCCCTTATTTGTTAGTGGTGGAATTGGCGTCATTGCTGTTATTGGCGGCGTTGGTTGCAGCCTACCACTTGGGCAGACGCGACGATCAGGAAAATTAATCGCCGCGCAATAAAACGTTTCGCTAAAAATTTTAAATTTATAAGCGCTTTGGCGCTCAGTGAAGAAAGGTGTGCGTAAATGATTGCAATACCTATGGAGCAGGGCCTCGCGGTTGCCGCAGTGCTCTTTGTTTTGGGATTGGCCGGGGTAATGGTGCGCCGAAACATTTTATTTTTGTTGATGTGCCTTGAGGTCATGATGAATGCCGCTGCACTGGCATTTGTAGTGGCGGGAAGCCGTTGGGGGCAACCGGATGGCCAAGTCA
>DATJLF010000102.1:0-4947 GCA_035490715.1 Cellvibrio sp. | reverse complement strand
TATTTTATTAGAGCAATAGCTGTAGTTTTTCTTTTTATTTAGTTTGAAATCACATTTTTTCTCACAATAAGAGAATTTGTTTTTCGTGTAAAAGTCAAACTGACACAAATCTCTTCCATACACCTCCCACGAAAAAGAATTCGCAGAAACGATGCATAGCATTAATAACAATAAATTTTTAAATACTTTCATAAATTTTCCTTGTAAATAAGGTGATATTAGCCAAGATAAAACCAAATTAATTAACTCATAATTTAAACCAGAAAACTAAATTTTAATTACAATAAAAATAAAGAAAAAATTTTATTGTTTAAATAAACCTATATCTAATTCGTAAAATCAGGAACAATTATTTTTGATCGCGCATCAGGGAATATACTCGGCGCCAATTGATTATGAACAAACCTATCCACCACATTCTCAAGGTACGAATAAAGTTCTTCTTTATTCATAGGGCTGCTTATATCTGTCAGCACATCATATGAGTACCCACTAACTATTAAACCAGTAACATACGAAATAAATTTTCCTTTTCCTTCAGCCAATCTAACCGAAAAATTAATATCTATGCCGTATTGATCCGGAATGTTACCATAAGCCACACCATTCATTACCGGATTTGAAAGATTTACATGGGATTTTTGTTGAATCAAATCAATATGATTATGTATAGAAATTTTACTGTAGTTTTCAATTGATTCTTTCATATGATTCTTAATGCTTTCCTGTAAATCGTTGTATCCATATATCGAGACTCGATACGTTATCTTTTCAATTTTCGGACACCCAAAAGCTGGATCTCTACCCTTGTATGGCATTGGGCTACACAAACGATACCCATAGTTAAGAGCATCAAGAGTCTCATCACCCGGCATGGTAGCCGTTGCAAAACAAGAAATTACCATTACGACCAAAGAACCTAACATCAGTTTAATTTTCTTCATTTGCCACATCCTGCTAGCAATTTTTACTAAAATTAATCGATAAATCGTTTTAAAATATTTTCAGTTAGAAATTCATTAATATTATCTTTAATACAAACATCAGAACCACGAGATGAACAATAACGATTAATAACCTCAAATGATTTCTTTGAAGAAAGAATAAAATTAATCAATATTCCATCATCTGCAAAGCTATTGAGCAAAATGTAAACCTTAAGATTATCATCGTAACCGTATGTCATATTGTGAATAAATGGGAGCTTATCCAACGTAAAACTAACATCTCTTCTATAAGAACTCTTTTTTGAGGCAATCCAACTTTCCACATAATTCTCGGACAAAGCCAGCATCTTTCCGTGCTTTTCACTGTAAGACCCAACTCTAAAATCAACAGCTCTTATCCAATCACAGGGATTATCTTTATTTAAAGATATGCCGCATAAGCCATCCACATACAGATCATCACCCGCAACTGATTCAACCGAAAAAAGAAAAATTAAGAAGTATGCCATCACTAATGATTTCATAACCCTCCCTCATACCCCTTTTTGTCCCCAATTCGTTGACACCATATCATGTCTTCATAATGGGGACAATGATCAAATCAGTCCATCACCCCAAATATCAAGCCCTGCTTGAATATCTCAAAACCGCCCGACTTGAGCGGGGATTGACTGTGCGCGATCTTGCCCTACTGATTGACGAGCCTTTTCAATTCGTCAGCAAGGTTGAAACCGGTCAGCGTCGACTTACCGTTCATGAATTTGTGCAATATTGCGAGGCTTTGGGTCTGAATCCCACGGAAGGAATCAAGCTGCTATCGGATAAATAACATCCGTGCCAAAACTCCTGCCACTACATATCGCTTTTCAGAATGCAATTCTTCTTACTGCCACAAATGGATTGTTATCGGAAAACGCTTCGTACTCCTCAACACGCGCACTGTCGGATGCGGAACCGATGCCGTCATATTCCAGTCCAGTGAGATAGCAGTCATGACCACCACTGCTCTTTGTTGCTCAAGAATTACCCGATACCCAATTTAATCAGAAATATTGATAACACCAGCGTAACAAGATATCTTCGCCAATATACCTTTAAAAGATTATTGACTGTTCTTACCACCCAATCCTTCTTCTTACTTACAAGTGATTGCATTAAATAAAACCCAACGATAGCCGAATAACATTTTTTACAATCTTTAATCATTAGAACAATAGAGAGAATACCAATTGATACGAAAATAGGCGCGAAAACATTATCCTGAAAAAAAAGAAATTTTTGGTTTGTACCATAAAATAAGAACCCAACCGCCAGCAGCATAAAAACTTCCTGAGCCGGCAAAGAAACTGAAATAAGTGGATACTTGGTTTTAAGAGCTTTTATTTTGGATACTGACCACCCCTCGACTCGGGACAAATCCATCTCAATGTTAGAAAAATAGCTACCCTTATTCTGAGGACTACCAGGTTTATCAACCCGCGTCAGATGATCAATTATCCTGCCAAATATTAATTCGCGGTCAATCCAGCGTTTACCCAGAGCCCTACGCAACCCGGGTGGGGCCACGATTAACCATTTTACATCGCTCGGATGCTTGTCATTACTGGCTACAATTTTAAAATGAATAGATGATCCGTTTTCACAATATGCAACTGTGGACACCAAACGACCATTTTGGTATTCGGGCTCACGTGGATCACCCCAACTATGTCTAACCTTATATGTATCAATCTGTAAACTCATAAAATAGACCTAACTTTGACACGAATGCTAGTGAAATACCGTTGCCTTTCTGAAGGCTAATTATTAAACAAGCAACAATGTTAGAAAAAGAGAATTACTTAAATAATTAAGTTATCTCTTAAATAACATCAGAAAACCAATCATGATTTGCATCGAATGGGTGTTTCGGTTTTTAAAGCCTCTGCCAATTAATCATCCCACCATTTCCCTCTTTCCTTACCTTTGCTGGTCGTCAAACCTTAACTCATCTCCATCTATTTGTCACTCATAGTGCGTGAACTTATAGAGCGTGGCCCCATATAGACCATCTCAATACCATACTTTTCATTTGCACCCAAGGTGAGAAGATGGCAACCGATGATCCCCTAACGCTTTTTGGCGAGCGACTGATTGAATTACGCAAAGTAAAGGGTTGGTCCCAGGAACGACTCGCCCTGGAAAGCGGGCTGGCTCGCAGCTATCTGGGGGGCGTGGAGCGTGGGCAGCGCAATATCGCTTTGCTGAACATCTATCGACTGGCAGAGGCGCTTGAAACCTCTCCTGCATCGCTACTGGAACCACCAAAACAGAGAAAAAGCTAATAGCCAACTTTTTAAGTGCTTCAAGAAGATAAGATCGGGGGACAAATGAGAGAGAAACTTCAACTGGCTTGTACATCTTTTAAGATCCATTTCTAAAACCGTCCTGAACACCCATTTTATAAGGGCTGCGGGGAGCGAAAATGGCCCCATGAGTTACTGAGTAAGGGCACTACTAACGCGAGATGAAATTTGTGATAGCGACAAATAAATGTCAAGTGAAGATTGCCTAATCAAGCCATATTGGCGCGATTATCTTCACCATCCTGCAAACTTAAGGACTAACGCTCCATACTCACGGACAAGACTCAATGAAAACCCTGTTTGTACATCAAAATTTTCCTGCGCAATTTATTCACTTGGCTCCTGCCCTTGCAAAGCTTCCCAGGCACGAGGTGCGGGCATTAACGATCAACAATCGTCCCGCGCCTCCGGGTGTAGAGATTACACGCTATCAACCGTCCCGAAGTAATAGTAGAGATGGGCATCCATGGCTGTTGGATATGGAGACCAAGGTTATCCGTGGTGAAGCTGCTTACAAAGCAGCTCTTGATTTGAAGAAAAGCGGTTTTAACCCCGACATTATTGTGGCGCACCCCGGCTGGGGTGAGAGTTTATTTTTGAAAGACGTTTGGCCAACTGCTCGCCTTGGAATTTATTGTGAATTTTATTATGTCGCAAATGGTGGCGATACAAACTTTGATGCTGAGTTCGCTAAGAAGGATGAAGCATTTTTTTGCCGCTTGCGATTAAAGAATATCAATCATGACATGCATTTTCAGATTGCAGACAGCGGGATATCACCTACCCTTTGGCAACGTTCGGTATTTCCAGAATCATTTCAATCACGTATCGACGTTATTCATGATGGTATCAATACCGCCCAAGTAAAGCCTGACAAGCAGGCTGTGTTACAACTGAATCAACACATTCGTTTAACTGGTAATGATGAAATTATCACGTTTGTGAATCGCAACCTGGAACCTCATCGAGGTTACCATATTTTTATGCGCGCCTTGCCGGAGATTTTGCGGGCGCGCCCGAATGCAAGAGTAATTATTGTTGGTGGGGATGAAGTCAGCTACGGTGCTCAGCCAACGAATGGTGATAGCTGGAAGAATATTTTTCTTAATGAGGTCCGCGAGCAACTGGATATGAGTCGCGTACATTTTGTAGGAAAAGTGCCTTATCACCATTTTGTTCGGTTATTGCAGTTGTCCACGGTGCATGTGTATTTAACTTACCCGTTTGTTTTGAGTTGGAGCCTGCTGGAGGCCATGAGCGCCGGTTGTGCAATAGTCGCCAGCGACACAGCGCCCGTGCGTGAAGCTATTCGTCATGATGTGACGGGTTTGTTGGTAGATTTCTTTGATATACAAAGATGGGTCGATAATATTGTGGGCTTGTTGCGCGATAGGGATAAGCGGGAACAGCTGGGAGCTACGGCTCGGCAGTTTGCGATTGAACATTATGATTTGATTACTATTTGCTTGCCTCGGCAGTTGGAGTGGGTTGGGAGGTTGGCGGATAGTTAGCGAGGAAGCTCGTCGGATTACGGTGCTCTGGAGCGCCTAATGCGACCTACGGGTATGGGGATTTCCTTTAGAATGTTTGCGAATGGGCTAAAACCCACTATCATGCCCCATCCGATTTTTGTTAAAGGCTTTTCGTATGGCTTC
>DATJLF010000101.1:0-85982 GCA_035490715.1 Cellvibrio sp. | reverse complement strand
GTGGTAGCCGCAGGTAAACCGAACGTCGCGATTAATGCCGCCAGTAATTTGTTCATAGTAGGTTCCTCAATATCGTGATAGCCAAATGTTGCAGCGGCACGCAGCTCCAGGGCTTGCATGCCATGAATGCCGGGGTCATTGGTCAATGCCGCCATTTCTATTTCAGTTACATCACCATTGGTGGCATAACGGAAAACAGGGGAAACAAATAAATACTCTTCGTCCTCAATCGCGGCCCGTGCACGCTTGGTGAGTTTTACTCGCGCAAACAAACCTTCACCTTCACGCCACATTAATTCGCGCATCCAACCCGCAGCCGGTGCAGGCTGGCCGTTTTCTTCTTTGTGCAGTGTTTGGTGTTCGTAATCCACAACGACGCGTTGCTTGCGCGCGTTGAAACGATCAATGACTTTGGTAGCGATGGCTTTATCGATATGCCAATGCGGTACTTTCAAAGGGCGATCATCGGCGGGCTTAAAAATGCCAATGGGAGTGAGCTGCATAACAATTTCGTTATCAGCATTAATTCCGTCGCGACCAACACCGAAGGTGCAAGCAGCAACGGCAAACGGAACTGTGAGGGGAGTTTTCGTATTCATGCAGCCACACTAAATGGTCGATGCAAAAAAGTATTTTTGCGCGCGCAAAAATATGGTTTTGGAAGTGATCAGGGCAAAAACAACGGAGCGAGCAAAGGCGAGAATTAATTTTGTTTTATAAAGCGGTTAACGGCATTTATAAAACGGGGGCAACTGCAAACTTGGGCGAGTGTAGCCAAATCGATTGGCGGCGTTTCTACGGCGTCTGGTGAGGCGTTTTAATCCAGCACGTAATTTTCAAACATTTCCATGAGAGCCTCTGCTGCGCGTGGTATCAATTCCCCGTTTTTATCTACCGGCATCATCGGCCTTGCAGGAATGTTGATGGTGTACGCGGGTATTGTCACCCACTGTTCAAAATTGCTTTTCTTTTTCTTCACAAACAGGTTGCCCACGTCACCAGTTTTTTCATTGCGTTTGAAGTATGCCTTTTGACTGCGAGCAGGCATGTTGATTTGGCCACCAAAAAAATGGATTGGTGCATAAGGGCTGTTGGTACCAAGCGCTGCGAAGTCTGCTCCAAAGTCGGTAATAAATGAACGGGCCAGCGCGCCAGTGATTTGCAAAATGGGGTGCGCACTTCCACGCTGTTTGATTGTGCGCGGTGCCAATTGCGGCCAACCGCCCGCTGCTGTACCGCGACCTTTAATATTTGCATTAGTCGCTGAATAGCCTGGGCCTTCGTTTTGAAAAATCAATTCTGTCTGAGTGGCAAACTCTTGCGCTACTCCAGCGAACAATGGACGCGAATCGGTAAGGCGATTGATCAGACCACCTAGAAACTCTTGAATGTCGTTATTAGTGATTTGTAATTCAAAATTTGCCATTTAAATTTACTTCACCGATCACGCAGTAAGCTTTGCATTGGCATTCCGCTAAAACCGGCATCCGGAGAAAACACGATGGCTTTTCCTGCGGCATCGGTTGTGCGTAAAACTACTACGCGTGAAGTATTGATTTCACCGGTGCGTTTATTGACTCCGGCATCAATAGTCTTAAAGCTAATGTTACCTTCGCTGGATTCAATGTTGAGGCCACGCGCTTTCACTTCACGTTCTGTCAAAGCGATAAAACGGCACCGACAATTAAAGCCATTTGGCGGCAGTATGTATTGCCAGATAGGATCATCCCAGCGAAACACCTTTCCATTAAGCGCACGGTGGCTAGGCCGAGTACGCGAATCGTTGATCGCGATGTACATCCAATACGGATGTGTTTTTACCGCTGCCATTGCTGATCTGTATCGGCCTGACATATAGGCGCTTTGCGCGTTGGTTTGGTAAATTGTTGCTAGTCGGCGTGGACTGCCTAATTGAACTTTTTCTGCATTACCTGCGCTGTCTACAATGATTTGTTTTCCCCACCAGCCCTTCGCTTGTAGCAGCGGGGTTAGTTCGCGCTGGAAATCCCGAAGTGTTTTGCCGCCTCTAAAGTTATCGATGAGCGCGTTGCGAATATCCTCTAACAAATCAAGGCGAGCCGCCTTGGCCACCGTAAACGCCCGCGCATGAATCGCTGCATCCGCTTCATGCCAGTCCCACGTGATTTCAAATCCTTTGCTCTGCAGATATCCGATGGCTTGCTGTGGCTCCATGCCGAACATAGCCAGCAAATCAGCGGCATTCAGCATGGGCATCAACCAACCCTCTCAGCAGTCGCAAACAAACGTCCCCAGGCATCAGCGGCGAACATCATTTTGTGCAGCGCTTCAGCGAGTACAGATTCATCCATGCCCGGTAGTATTTCATTAAGCATGCCCAATAATTCTGATTCACTCGCACCTGAATTAATCGCATCGAGCACAGGGGTCAGAATAGCGAGGCTGGCATTTTGCAAATCTGCCGCTGGAATATTTTCCAGCGCTTCATCCAATTGCTGCTGATCTTTAAATGCAGGCGCAAGAATTCGACTTAATGCCACGCGTTGCTTTTTCCTATCCAACAGCTCTGCTTCCGGCTGAGGTTGCGGTTTTGCTCTTGCCAAAATTTCTTCGCCGTCTACGGGCTTGGGTATACCGGTTTTTTCGTGACTCCATCCCTTGGGAATTTCCATTCCTAGATCCACTAACACTGGTATGGACTTGGTGAACTTTTCCAAATCCTCCGGCTCGCGCAAATCAAACTGTAACCGTGGTGCGCGGCGTGGATCGCGATTGCCTTTACTCAACACCAACATTGGCCACAACAAATCGCGTGTGAGCGTGTTGGCCAATTGTTTACAGTCGCCATCGCGCAAATCTTTGCGTACTTCGTTATGAACCTCGCCTAATGCATGTGCGCCACCACCACTAGCAGAGGTACTACTTGTGAGCGTACCGCCGAGGATGGCTTTGCTACACGCCTCTTCAGCCCAGCGCGTCATTGCCAGAAACGGCTCGCTTGTACCCTCACTGGCTTTCTCAAATTCAATCGCCATACTGCTGGGAATAATTCCGGCGGCAGAATGGCCTAACGCCATAACTGCGCGAAGCAGAGTGGCCTTCTCAGCGTCGCCCGCACCTGAAGGATATTTACCAATACGTAAAGGCAACCCATAAATTTCCAACATTTCTGCCAAATCAGACACGGCGTAATGCTTGAACAGATAGGGCCACACCAACACGCGAAACAAGCCGGTGCGCGCTACATATCCGCTACGTGCACGTGGGCGATGCATGATCCAATTCAATGGACGCAATTCTTCGCCGCCTCCGGGGCCGCGAAGACGTAATTCGTTTTGATTTTCCTGCGCTAACTGGAACCAGCTTTGTGGGCGATGCACAAATGCTTTCGGCATAAAGTCTGTACCCAAGCGTTGCCAACCGTCGATTTCGATGGCTGCAAAGCCATGGCCCACACCATCCATACAATCAAAAAATAAATCTTCCATGCCGTCGATATCGTGCAGCACCTCGTTTAAATATTCCGCGTCTTTTTTCTCTTCACTTCCCGCATTGCGTGCAGGAACTACTTCATAGCTGGGAATCATCACGGCGCGTTTGCGTTTACTCATATCACTGAAAATATGTGCATCGCGCTCTTCAATATCCATGAACAATTCAGCTTGGCGAGTGAGATCACCTTGCTCAGCTTCCACCAAAAGGCCGGCAAGTTTGGCAGGGGTTAACCCTTTGGCAGGATGGCCAGCAAATTCACGATGCAAACTCCCAAGTTTGGCTGTTTGTGGCTCACCGAGTGCTTCACGTTTTAAGGGATTCCCTTGAAGATCTACCAGCATACTTATCACCAATCACCGCCGAAGCGGCCATATAAATTATCGTCGTCGTTGCTGCCACGGTTGTGGCGACCTGGGGGAACTGTTGCTTCTATCGGACCACCGTCGGCCCAACTGGAGCGGTTTGCCATACACAACGCGACTGCAAAATCGCCATGGCGTTTTCCTTTGCCGCCAGTTGACTCTTCGTCTTTAGTGCGGCCTTTATCGATCAGTGGAATACCGTTGACCAATTTCACACTGAGCAAATCGTCCAGGATGTTTTGATGACGCGGAATTTCCAAATTGAAATCGTCAAACTCGCCTTTGAGCTTTGGCATCCACTCGGCATACCAACCCTGCGAGAGCTGAACTTGTTCCACCATATTTACACCGTATTTCAGCGCTGCTTGTTCCGCAATCCAGGCACCGTTACCCGTCTTGTCGAATGATGAATGTTGAAACCCCGGCAACCGATCAATAATGAATTCCACAACTTGCCATTGTTGGTTAAACGTTAAATCACGCAGCTCTACAATGAATGGCGTGCGCTTGATAAGAAATTCTGAAATGGTTAAGGGCACTAACACAGTAAGGTCACCGTGCCGGGCAAAGTCTTCACCAAATGTATGGCGGGATTTTTTGTCGAGCTTGTTTAGTGCAGGCAATACAAATTCATCGCACCAGCTTTGCATTTCTGCACGGCGCATTTCTTCAGACCATAACATGAAATCTTGTGGTGCTTCGTAACGCAGGATCGGGATGGAATGGTCTTGCACCATTGCGGCTTCAATGCTCACTCGCAGCAAATAGTTCCCGCCACTCTTTTTCGGAACACAACCGTACTCTTCATCCGCACTTTCAACATTGGGCGCGTTTTTATAGAGTTTGTCCCGCCAGTTCTTTTCCGCCTCTGGCGACCATTCCTGATTGGTTACGTAACAAATTCGCTTATACAAACCTTCTGTAATGGCATTATCCAAAGTGATGCGGTGTATCGAATAATCTTTGCGACCTTCACGAGCATCTTGAATGTATTGATTAAATTGATTGTCGACACCGTTGTGCGTACTGATCAGACGCACCTTGTTGCCCCACATGGTTAGTGCTAACGCAGCTTTAAGCAACTCTTCCAGTGATTCATGAAAGGCTGCCTCATCGATAACCACATCGCCTTGTAAACCACGTAAGTTGCTTGGGCGTGAGCTGAGGGCCTGAATTTTATGGCCGCTTTTTGGAAAGCGGATCATGTAAGCCAGTATTTCTTCTTTTTTCCCTTCATCCCAAAAGGTTTGTTCATATACATCTGCTTGCGCCAGTTCATTAAAAGCTTTGGCAAATAGTGCACAGGCGGCGATGTACTCCAGTGCCATTTCCTGTTTGCTGCCAACATAAAACGTATTGCAGCCACGGCGCTTGCGCGGCTTGGCCGCATTAATCACATTGCGGCCAGCTTCCGCCCAGGTCAAACCTGTACGGCGGGACTTTTCCGCGATCATGATTTGGCTTTCATCTTCAAACCAGCGTTGTTGGTATGGCAAAAAAACCGCATCGTTTTGCGGTATAGCCTCTACCACATCTTGTGGAACAACCACACCATGCAATTCCATTTCTTCGGTGAGATTGATTTTTCGTGGCTTGGATGTCGCAACTAATTTGCTTTCAGCAGTCATCAAGATTTACCCATCAAAATTCCACGGATACGTTTTTCGAGTTCTTCGCTCATACCATCAGCGCCGCGCAATTCTTCTTCCAACCGTTCTTCTTGTTCGGCGATAAGTTTCTTCCGGGCATTTTGTTCAATAGCGAATTTCTTTTGTGCAATGGTTGCTTTCGCTAATTCAGCAATCGCCTTGGCAGCTTTGGGGAGGTCGACTTTGCCTTCCTCAGCAAGTAGAAGGTTGAATAAGCGCTCTTGCACTAAACGCATTAGCGCATCGCTCACAGCGCCTTCATCGTCCGGTGTAGCTTCCACAATGGCTTTGGCTTGTTCGCTTGCCATTTTTAGTGCAGCCAAGCGCTGCTCAAAATCCTGACCGTAGCGATTAAGAGCACTTTTGCTAATGCCGAAACCACGCTGTTTTAATTCAGCAGAGAGTGCTTCGTACTCACTGAAATTCTTATCGACTAATGCACGGTCAAGCCAGGCTTTCACCTCGGGTGGCATTTGTTCTACTTTGCTACGCGGTGGCATGGCTTCACCAATACTTGGCAGGGCGGGCAATACCGGGTTCAACATCTACCGTGTATTCGGCAACGTCTACACCATAACGTGTTAAATCGGCTGACCATGGGCCACTGGGTGATTTCTCCAAATCAACGAGAGCGCGATCTTTCAAATATTCCAGCTCGCGGCGCACTTCCAATGGAGTAGCATCGCCGAACACAGCTTGAATTGTGGTAAGCACAATATTTTCATGAGCACCCACTGGCCGCGCATTTTGCAGGGTCAGCAAAATCATCCAGCGGATGGTTTCGCGGCGGACTTTTGCAGGATCAATGTTCATTTTTTGGCGACCTCTCTCAACTGCCAGTTTTCTATTTTTAAAGCCAATGAATCCATCTTTGTTTCGAGCACTGTTTGATTGCGTATGTAATCTTCACGCCTTACGTATCGCTCAGGCAGTTCAGCTTGAAATCTCAAAAAGTCCTTTTCTAAGCGCATCCATTCTTGAGCATCGTTTTCGATGCTTGTTAACTTTGATTCGATGCGTTCCTCGCGAGCTTGGGCATCCTTTTCAATCGCACTAAGCTTGCCTGCGATGCGCAATTCAAACTGTTTGAAGACAAGCGAAAGCAGCACCCAAAATGCGCCAATCAGTGAGATCATTAGCGTAATGCCTAACCCAATTAATTCACCCAAACTCATTTCATCACTCACTTTGCTTTTTAATTAATTCCAAATGGCTTGCAGCACATAATCCGTAAAGGTCATACATCTGCTTCAGCGTTAATTGTGCTGCGTCACAGCTGTTATCAACGGGGCGAATCACTGGTGGGCAAGGCGTAATTAAAACCGCTGGCTGCGGCGGCATCGGCGGCGTTCGCGGCTTGGTTAAGCTGCTGCATGATGCTGTCATCAAACATGCAGTTAAAACGCAGGTGAGTAGTTGAAGCGAGCGCATTTGCAAATACCTTTGTAGATTCAGCATCCGCTTTCTTGCGTTTGCTGATGGTTTCATGCAGCAGCAGATTCGCTTTTGCCGCATCTTTGGTTGCTACGTCCAATTTGCCGATTGATTCGTTTAGCGCTTTTATCTCATCCCCTAAATATTTTTTTTCGGTTGCAGCAACACCTTCGCGGTAACTAACAAAACATGCTGCGCAAAAAACTACGCAACCAACTACGCAACCAATAATCCAAGGGGTTAGCTTTTTAAGCAGCACGGTGCACCTCAGAAATCGAATCCAACACATACACCTGCACCCCATCCAGCAGCCACATAGAGTGGTTCCCAGCGGGAAAGAATCACACGTGGGTAATGTCGGTTTTCTTTGAAATTTGCGGCAGAACGGCCCGCATTGAATTTTTCAATTGAGTGGAACCAAACCAGCCCATTAGCTCCTGAAGCTAACGCCAGTTTGCGATCACGATTAACCCAACCCTGACCACCGTTGTAACCAGAAAGAACCATTGCCCAGTGATCGCACTCGTTGATCGCAGTGTTTCGTGAAAATAACCACCGGTCGTATTGCACCAGCGCTCGCATGGCCCAGCCAGGGTTGTACGGTTGCGCTGCTGCCAAATGTTTCGGATAAGCAGCGGCAATCCACTCTGTGGTAGTCGGCATAAATTGCGCGAGACCTTCAGCACCAACGGGTGACTTTGCATTCACATTCCAGCGGCTTTCCTGATGGACTTGTGCGGCAAATGTTGCGACCGGTGCATTCAAGCCCCATACCGCATGTGCGCTGCGCACCAAGGTATCACGGTGCTGTTTCGCAGCAGCTGGAATTTCATATGCCGTCGCCGGAGTGCATTTAACTAGCGAGATCAACACCAGAAAGGCACACAACAAAATGAATGCGGGATAGATTTTTCTCACCATGATTACAATCCCAACGTTACGCCAAGAATAGTGGCGGCGATGATGATTGCGCGGCGAATCATTGCTGAAGCGAATACGTGCCCATATTCATTTACTACTTCAAAATCAGCGCGACCCATCGGTTCTTCTGAGCCATCTTGCCAAAATCGTTTTAAATAACCGTCAGGTCTTGAATAAGGAAATATGGCACGATCAATCCAATACCCCAGCAAAGCCGCACCAATTACCAACGCAAACTTGTAATAAGCAACTTGCGCTTGTGCTGGTGCAATAAAAAGCAAACCTGCGAATAACACCGTTGTAAAAAACACCCACGCAAACAGGCGCGGCCAGATCTCTTCAGTTTTTGAGCGACCCGGGAAAAAACGTAGTAAAAACCAGCTGAGTAAACACAGCAGCAATACAATACCCGATATAAGAAACAACTTTTCCATGCAAGGCTCCGTAGAGGTGATTAATAGTTAACGAGAACTAACACTCGACGAAGCCAGATTAATGACGAGACTGATTGAAGTAATTTTGCGCGCGCAAAAATACATTGCACCTCACGCGCGCGACGATGGAGTGATTAACAACAAATGGAGTGGTTTGTGAAATGGGGAATTTTATTTAGATGGCAAAGCTTTTGGATCGGAGCGCACTGGTCGCCGTATAACCGGCGACTATGCGTTAATTTAATTCCCATGGTAACTCTTTGGGTGTGTCAAGGTGGCGGTACTGTTCAATAACAACTCAGGATCGGTCAGGCGCAGTGTACCTATGCGACTCTATTAAATCCGTCGATAACTGTTCCAATCGCTTTCTTTTTTCAACCTTGTAGGCTTCGCTTAAGTCTGGCGAAGCTAAATCCTGTTTTATTGCTTTAATTTGTTTTTTGAGACATCTTCGAAGTTTGATGGTCTCTGCATGTTCTGGGCTAATTACGTCCCATAACCATTTGACGGCATTCGCCACAATAGCACTAGCTAGCGGTACCGTTATCGTCAAAGGCTCTCGCCATTCGTCTGTGCATTTTTTCTCAATTATGGCTAGCATAATTGCGCCTACGATACCGATAGTGCCTACGTCGACGCCAACACTCTTTAACTTCTTCGATGTAGAGGCCAACTAATTGCCCATCCTTTCTTTTCTATTGGCCTTCAACTCGTCAAGAGTTCGTATCAGCTCGTCATCGTTATCACAACGAATTCTTCGCTGGTGTTGGACTCCATTCAAATCTACATATTTGAAATTAACATATTGGCCAAAGTAAGCGCTGAATAAGAATCGGGTTAAACGGTAAAAAAAGGCAGCTGTCGTGAAGAACACGATAATCGCCCCTACTGTCAGCACCGCCGAGCTTATCATCTTTAAATACCTATTTAAGTTGTTTCGTGCTGGACTCTAATAATCGTAAAAGAACTTGAGGTTTTATTTAGTCGAGTCGAAGTCGTTTCTTTCACCTTAACAATGAAAAACTTTCCAAAAATATGAGGCTCTTCCATATTTAACAATCTCTCCCTAAAAAGCTCGTCTTCCATATGAACGAGTCTGGACTTTTCGTCAATTTCTACCTTCCAACCTGTTGTCTTTTTTATGTCGGCGGCTATAAATTTAACTTTCTTTTCATAGGTAGAGGATTGCTCGTGGATATCAACTATCAATCCAGAAAACGCTTTTTCTTCTGTTTTGTCAATTTTGATTAATGGCTTTTTTTCGTCAATTGACCGCTTAATGGCGAAGCTTGTCGTGCCGGCATTTTTGAGGGGTGCAGAGATCAATCCCTCCATTGCTGCTCTAAAAGTTTTGTTAGTAACTAATTTCGTTACATCTTTATCTGCGGTTATCTCAATTCCCTCAGCTATGATCTTAACATCCTCATCACCATCCTTTTTTTCAATCGCCTTTATATCTCGACCACGCAAAGCCTTTAACGCACCAACAACCGTCCCAGTGCCAGCACCAACAAAACCAGAAAACCCTAAGACCTGCAATATATCTGCTCCGTGTGTAAGTAGCTGGATCAAAGCTACATCAATTCCTATTGAACCCTTTTTAAAATTAGCATTCACTTCAACTTTGATCGAATTCCGATCCCCGTTTAATGCGTGATTCGCTTCATACAAAACAGTACCGAGAGCAGTTAGCGCTCGGCCTAGAGTCATGATATTCATTTCGTGATGCTTGTGATCTGGACCATCATACACAACGCAGAAAGTTGTCCGCTTTTCAATCATACTTTCTTTGACTTTCACTTCTTTTTGCATGTTTATTCCTGCGATTCACAAGTCACATATTACTTTATTGTAGTTTAGAGCACCCTTGAAACTGGCCCCTTAATTAACATCCAAATTGTTTTGCGCCGATTGCTGTGTAGCTCACGTGACGGACCAGTTTTCTCGTCTCTTGAGAAATACCTTTATTGGACTGCACAACAAATTCCGTAAACGTTGCTTCGACAATTCTTGCTTCATGCATTTCCATAACATCAGCATCAAAAGACTCTGGATCAATTATTACTCCTTCCAGTTCACTCCTAGAGGCCGAGGCGTAAGTAGTCTCAATCAAATAATCAATAATTGCTCGCTGCTGCTGATTCAATTCCATCATTTCATTGGTCACCGTTTTTAGGGGTTTTATTTCTCGAGATTAAGATGTATGTCAAACAAGTAAGTATTGGCGAGCCGATTATTACTGTCCACTCAAACGCATTCGATATCTGATCTTGGCTCTCTGCAGTAGGTGCAATGCTGTAGGACGCAAGTGTGCCAAAGACAAGACTCAGAACCACACCAATAATTAAGCTAAAAATGATGCGTAGGGATTTATTGAGTTTCATAACTACCCCGCAACCGGAAAAAACCAAACATCGGCTTTACGGTAAATTCCTCCATTGAGTGCCATGAAGTCCCATACGGTGCTAAAGCGAGTTAGGCGAGTGCCATTCCACAGATCTATATGGTCGCCTTGTCCATTTTGGCCGTAGTAATCTTTGAAGAAGATAATCCCTTTCTTACCTGCAATTTTTGAAAAGCCCTCAGAACCTTTGAACTTTATTGGTTTTTGGATCTTCGGCGATATGGCCACTTTTTGTAGCGCATTAGCAAACTCTTCAGCTGCAAGTGTATGGCCATCCTCTGCTTTGTGCTGCCAACATTTCCGGATCATTAATTTACTGGTTTTAAGCCCTGCGCGCTCAAAACAAACACCCATGCGGATCGCACATTGATTGTGAAAGTTATTCTTTCCTTTTGTTTTACACGGATAATCGTCATCCGTATTTGTCGGATGTTTATCCCAAAGCGTCTTAAAAAAACTCATTTAACGAACTCCTATTCGTTGATCACGATAAATTAAAATTCCCGATCCGCGCATGCATAAGCTTTGCCGACTGCAGTCGTGTTCGTGGTACCTAACGAGCCCCACGCATTGGTGTTTTTCATATCTTGAATGTAAACAACGTTTGCCCCCATGTTGTACGCCTTATTACGCAGCTCGTTTCTAGCACCAACTACAAGGTTTTCATTGGAGGTATAGTCGCCGGTGAACCAGTTGCCTTGAGAGCCTACAATTTCGCCCATGAACTTACAGTGGGTTTTGTCTGGCAGCTCATTAACAATTTCCACACGTTCCGCACCTTTCACCACACCTTTTGCGGCACAGCCACCTAACACAATCAGCGCTGCCACAACCAAAACCTGTTTAAACATGAATTTGCCCTTTTTAAATTCAATATTCCAAGAACACCCATTTGATTACTTTATTCAACTACCGACGCAATTCTCTTAGCTTGTCATTAATCTTTTTTACGTGTCGCGAAACACGGGTCATAAAGTAGTGAGGAGCTAATGTGTCTGCACCAATCCAAAAGAAGAACAATGAAGCACCTACAGGCACACTCAGAAAAACTAACGTCTTCAATGTGCCTAATTCTTTAATACTGCCGGGAAAAAATGTTTCTAATACAGGCACAGCAAAAAAGCCTGGAATTGCTAACGCTACTCCAAGCAGTAGCACTATCGAACCGTATACCTTTTCAAATTTTCTTTGATGAATGTATAACTGATGATCGTCCTCATAAGTGAGAAGTCCTCTTTTCCACACTCGCGCAATTTGTGCCTTCGTGAGGTTTTCTTTTAGAAGCAAAGCTAATGCGATTCGTGCGGGGGCCGAAGCTCTAATACCCGTCTCTTTAAAAAATTTTTCTTCATCGACCGCTTCGGATTTTTGCTGATCAAGAATAGCTTTATTAGTTGATCCAGACATTTCCGAGGCAATATCAATGAGCCATCTGAGTTGCTCGATCTCAAGCGATTTAAAGTCCGAAGACTCGAAGCATTCGAGACTTATTTTTTCGATTATTTTTCTCTGCCCAAATAAATCGCAAGCCACTAATAATTCATGAACTGCACGCCGCAGCTCCGGACGTATTGCAGGGATTACTTTGCTATCGCTGTAATAATTATAAATATTACCGCCTGCGACCTGACCTACGTTTCCATTAAACTCTTGGGTTAAACCGTTACCGCTTTCCACAACAACTCCTAACGTTCACTTCGACATCATTTTTTTGCGCGTCAACGCATTATCTATACCCGCTATCTCAGCATCGCACTCACGAATGAACTGGATGTAACCTGGAATCACCTTCCTAAAAAAAATGGCATTTATCATGAATGCTGCCATCCACGTAACGAGATAATAAAGGTTCCCGACAACTTCACCCCACAGGGCAAATTGGATGATTGTGAAGGCAGGAACTAAAATCAGTAAAACCGCAATGATCAACGGTGGGCTAGTGCAAATTTTTAAGTGCGCTTTCCATTTCCAGCGAACGCGTTCGGCTCTCAGGAATTTCAACTGTGGCACTGCCATGTCGACAAAAAGAACTTCACTCCTATCTGGAATGTTTACATCTCGACCCGCAACAACACCAACTGGCTGGTGGAAATGTTGATGCACCGTTTTGTTATCGCCATCTTCCATTACGTAATTCCAAAGTCTTATTTTTTGCTTTGATCAAAAAAAGTAACAGCCTGATTAAATACGGCATCACCTTCAGAAACCTGTCCTACAGGGCCATGAAACTTTTGTGTGGTGGGCTGTTCACCAAGCAACACCCTCAAAGCCACATTTTGAATCTGCGGTGTACATGCCCTGTATTTTTCTAAAAATAGCTGTTCTGCCGGTTCTAATCGGTTGGCTACACGCATCCCTGTAACAATGAACTGAATATCCGCGCCGACTTTGGCGATCACTTCAAGATAATTCGCCTTGGGAAAGGTTATCCCCTTCTCGTAATCAATTTGGCTTTTCTTAGTCGTCTCGGCTAGCCCTGCGAACGCTGACTGGCTAAAGCCAAGGCGCTCCCGTTCTTCCCGCAGCCTATCCCCAATGGTCACAAATATTTCCCCATTTAAAGTTGACAGGTAACTATTTAGTTACCATAATCACCACAACAAAACACAAATATCTCTTAAACATCTTTCAGCAACAAAGGAGCCACTGCCATGGCGAAGTTACTGACTGGCGACCAGGTTAAAGCCCGTTTTCGCGCCGCCGGTAAAACCGTTACCGAATGGGCCGAAGAAAACGGCTACACCCGTGGTGCCGTTTACCGCGTACTCAATGGCTTCGATAAAGCCCACTACGGCAAAGCACATGAGATTGCCGTTGCCTTGGGCATGAAGTCCGACCAACCCCAAGCCGCTTAAGGGTAGATCATGAATTCTTTCACACTATTTTTTTCGCGCCTAGTGGAATTGGTTGGCGTCGAAATCGCCGCCGAGACCGTGCGCGAGTTTGCCGGACAAACCATCCGTTTTCCTATTACAGATCATTACGAAGTGGAGTGCATTGTAAGCAAGTCACCGACTTATCAAGAGCGTCTTGATTCGTTACGCAAGGCATGTACTCGCACCAACGGCAAAACTTTACTTAATGATCAACAGTTGGAAGATCTCCTGTTATCACAAGTGTTCGATAGAGGATCTTCCGAGCCTCAAGCTGTTCCAGGGATTCCTCAAAATTCAAATGCGGCTCAGCTTCCTGTTGATCGAACTGTTTCGCAACCTTACTCCATTTCGTTGCCAAGCGAGCAGCAATTTCAGGATCAAGGCGACCAACCTCGCTCACCACATCATTCAACGCTGCGTACAAGCCGTTGGCCCAGTCGTCTACGCGGTTTATTTCTTCACGTAGCTGCTTGTTTTCAGCGCGAATCAAGTCGGTGATTTGAGTCATGTCCTCTTTTGTTAACGCCATGTTGGTTCTCCTGAAGGTGAATTTAACACAGCCCATTATCCAGACAAAAACGCTTTTGCATATCGGCAAAAACGGATTTTGTTTGGAAGTGAAAGAGGCGACAGCAAGGAAGGTCCTCCAATGACGCGCCGCAATTGGAAACGCACCCAGCCGACCTGCTTGCGCCATGCGATGGAGCTTTGCAAGGACTACGCAAGGGAAAAACACAACCTGAGTGTTGAGCGAATCGCAGAACGTATGGGCGAGGCAGATCACTGGACGTTGTACAAGTGGCTTCAAAACGGTCGCATTCCGGCGGTGTTAATTCCGGCTTATGAAGCGGCCTGCGGAATTGATTTTGTAACGCGCTGGCTCGCTGGTACCAGCGGCAAATTGTTAATCGCGGTACCGACTGGCCGCAAATTGAAAGTTACCGACGTGTCGGCACTGCAAGAAAGTTTGCACAGCACCGTGAGCGCATTGATTGATTTTTACAACGGCAAAGCCGAAGCAGAAGCAACGCTGGCAGCCATTACAACCGCCCTTGAAAGCCTTGCATGGCACAAAGGCAATGTGGAGCAACACAACCAGCCACAGCTGGATTTAGGAGCAAGCAATGATTAACCAACCTCACTCATTTAACGACGTAAAAGGCACTCCGTGGACGTTAACAGCGCTCGCACTTGCAGGCACTCAATTCGCCTTGGAATCCGTCGACGCCAGCATTTGTGTAGTCGCTCAAAAGGCGGTGCTGACTTTGGATGAAACCAATCCAAAAACGCCATTTGCATTGGAGCTGGACGATAACTGTCACCTCGCAATTGACACACCAAACATGGAAAAACTCGATGAGTTTTTACAGAAAGTTGCTGCACTGCAATTGCTGGGGGAAGCGGCATGAGTATCGAGAAAGGCCGAACCAACGATGGCGGCGCACGCATGTTGAAAGTGCTGATTGCACTAAGGGGGCACTCATTAACCGGATTGAGCAATGGCCAATTGGCAAAAAGCCTGGGCGAAAGTCCGGCGACGATCAACCGTTATTTAAACACTCTGATCGAGGCTGGTCTCGCCACCAAACTACCCAATGGCCTTTATGCCCATGGCGTACAGATGCTGCAAATCGCAACAGCACACGCACACGAAATCAACCGCGCCCAACAGCGTATTGATGAACTTAACCAGCGCGTTCAAGCAGGCGCGCGTTAACCAACCCACAGGATTTTTTTATGGCCCGCAAAAAAATAGAAGACCCAACTGTTGTTATTGAGCACGGCGAAATAGCGCCTGCGATTACGCAGCAGCTCACTGAAACCAGTGCACAAATGAGCGAGCACTCTTTGCACATCATGAACACTTACGGTGAAGGCTTACCGTATGACCGCAGTCGCGTTGTTCATGAAGCGCGCTTTTATATGGCGCAAAGTGCAGAAGCAATGCTGGAGGCTGGCAAACGGTTGGTGATTCTTAAAGAGCATGAACCTCACGGCGATTTTGCTCACATCATTGAAGAACAGCTCGGGCTTGAAACGCGCATCGCACAAAAAATGATGCAAGCCGCTGTGAAATTTTTGTCTCCTCGCTTGGAATCAAAAGCGAAATCGATTTCGCATTTGGGTAAAACCAAATTGTATGAATTGATGCTGCTTGATGATGAGCAAATTGAAAACCTCACCGAGGGCGGAACGATTGCGGGAATGGATCTCGATGAAATTGACCGCATGAGTTCGCGCGAACTACGCAAAGCATTGCGCGATGCTCGCGAAAACATCACAACCAAAAGTGAAGTTATCGCCGGAAAAATGGAGAAGATCGACGAACTTCAAACCAAGTTGCGCAAAATTCGCAACGTCTCGCCTGATGCGCAATTAATGCAGGCACGTAAAGAAGTCGCTGCATTGGAAAGCGAAGTTGAAGAACGCATTCGTGTGCAATTGCGTAGCGCATTTAATCAATTGCAAGAACTTGCAGACACCACCGGCAGCAAAGATCACACCGATTTCGTTGCATCGCAACTGGATCTACTTGACCGCGCATTACTGCAAATACGAACTGAGCTTGGAATCGAGCGCAGCGTGAAGGCGGGTGTTGAGTGGGAAGGCCACGAGCAGGATGCCGCCTGATGAGTAACGCCGCTTTGATAGAGGCATTGCAAGCCGTCGCCCGTGCTGCCGAGGCGGCTGGGCATGGCCAGAAGATTGTTGTTTATCAACACGCGGCGAAGGAATTAGGCATGAGCCTGCCCACGCTGCAACGAAAACTTAAAGAGGTCACTATGGCCAAGCCCCGTAAAAAACGCGCTGATGCTGGAGCAACAAATCTTAAGAAGGATGAAGCCCTTTTATTAAGTGCGTATTTAATGGAAACCCAGCGCAATAACGGCAAACGCTTGGCCAGTTTTGATGATGCTATAGAGGTGCTCCGCGCGAACGGCCATATAAAAGCCGAACGCATCTGTGAAAAAACAGGCGAAATAATTCCCCTAAGCGTGAGCGCCATTATTCGCGCGCTCCGCTTATTCGGTTTGCATCCAGACCAGCAAAATCGCGCAACCCCTAAAACTCAATTGGCTAGTGCTCATCCAAATCACGTTTGGCAAATCGACCCCTCATTGTGTGTGTTGTATTACCTGCGCAGTAATAAAGGTTTGCAAGTGATGGCGGAGGACGAATTCTATAAAAACAAACCAGCCAATATTGCAAAAATTGAAAACGAGCGCGTTTGGCGTTACGTGATTACCGATCACACCAGCGGCTGGATTTTTGTGCATTACGTATTAGGTGCTGAAAGCGGAAAAAATTTGGTTGAAGCCTTTATTGCGGCCACACAAAAACGCCACGCGAACGATCCGGTCCATGGTGTCCCATTAATGGTGATGGTGGACCCCGGCAGCGCGAACATCAGCGCAGTTGCTAAAAATTTAATGCGTGCTCTAAACGTGAAAGTCGAAGTGAATTTGCCAGGGCAACCTTGGGCAAAAGGGCAAGTAGAAAAAGCCAACGATATCGTCGAGCGCAATTTTGAGCATCGCCTCAAATTCATGAAAAATCCGCCAACCACAGTAGACGCGTTGAATGACGAAGCGGGCAACTGGATGCGCTGGTTTAACGCCACCAAAACTCACACGCGTACGCAAAACACGCGTTACAACGTGTGGCTCCGTATTACTGCGGATCAATTACGTATTGCACCCAGCGCGCAAGTCATGCGTGAGCTGGCTATCAGCAAACCCGAAGAGCGCAAAGTTTCCGCACAGCTCACGATTAGTTTCAAAGGAAAAACGTACCGCGTTGATAGCGTTCCACATGCCGCCGTCGGCGAAAAACTTTTGGTAACACGCAATCCATGGCGTGACGATGAAAGCGCGCAAATTATTTATACCGACAATGAAGGTCGCGAAATTTACCACGTGGTAGAGGCTGAGAGATTCGGTGAATTTGGATTTGCAGAAAGTGCACAAATGCTGGGTGAAGGATTCTCAGCTAAGCGCGATTCTTACATCGATACAGAGCGTAAAGCCATTGAGCGCATCGTCATGGGTACTGACACCGATACGGCAGCAGCGGACAAACGTAAGCGTAAGGCAACACCGTTTGCTGGCTCAGTAGACCCGATGAAACCCATCAACGAAACCACGTTACCCGATTACATCGGCAAGCGCGGCACTCACATGGATATTGCCACACCTTCAGTGGAATTTAAGCCGCTGAGTATTGCTGCCGCTGCAAAAAAACTCGCTGCGCACCCCGCCAAATTCTGGAATGGGCCCGAGCATTTTGCATGGCTGCAGCAACGCTACCCCAATGGGGTTCCAGAAGACGAATTGGGCAGCATTGCCCAACAACTGCAGCAAGTGCAATTAGCGCCGCTGCGTTTAATTAAATAGCCAATTGGCTGCTTGGGCATAGCGCTGTTGCCCGCCATTTTCGGAGTTAAACAAATGCTAGCTTTAAAGAAAACACTTAACGAACTGGGCCTGTTGCAAACAGCGCTTGCCCTGCACTGCAATGTGAGTGATGCCACCATCGCGCAATTACTTAACCATGGTCTGTGGCCAAAAACTGAAAAAAAGCGCAACGAATTGCGCGCAAAAATTCTTGATTTTCTCCAGCCCCACAATGCTGCTAATGACAGTGTTTTTTCGGTAGTCGAAGCCGAACCAATGAAACATTTAATGGCGGTACCCAAGCCCATCACCAAAAAAGAACTTAATAACTCACCCCAAGAGGATGAACACATGCTGCTACGCAGACAATCGTTAACTCCAGCTGCTAAACGCCATTTTGCTCTGGCAAGAAATCCGTTTAGTGATTTGCAAAGTGCGGATGATATGTGGGTTAGTCCCGACATTCGCTATGTGCGTGAGTGCATGTTAACCACAGCAAAGCACGGTGGGTTTTTAGCAGTAGTGGGTGAAAGTGGCAGCGGTAAAACCACGGTGCTTACTGATTTAGAGCAGCGCATTCATACCGATAAGTTGCCCATTATTGTGATTAAACCCTACGTGCTGGCCGCTGAAGAAACCGACCACAAAGGCACCATGCTTAAAAGCGCGCATGTAGCAGAATCCATTTTGCGTAACCTTGCCCCTAATGCTCCAGTGCGTATTTCGCCAGAGGCGCGTTTTCGTCAACTACACAATGCGCTGATCAATTCTCATGAGGCTGGTTACAGCCACTGCTTGGTGATTGAGGAAGCGCACAGCATGCCAATTACTAGCTTAAAGCACCTGAAACGCATCCTGGAATTGCAAGTCGGTTTCACCAAATTGGTTAGCGTTATTTTGATCGGCCAACCCGAATTAATGGTGAAACTTAGCGAGCGTAACGCCGAAGTGCGCGAAGTTGTGCAACGTTGCGAGGTGGCAAAATTGCAACCAATGGCACCACAACTGCTGGAGGATTTTTTAGCTTATCGTTTTGGTCGCGTGAATAAAAAATTGAGTGAAGTGATAGACGCAAGCGGCATTAACCAGATCATCACGCGTTTGGTTTCTAAAAGCGGTGCAAGTCAACTCTACCCACTTGCTATAGGAAATTTTCTGATCGCGGCGATGAATATCGTTGCTGATATTGGCCAGCCAGTCATTGATTCCTCGATCATCGACGAGGTGGTGTGATGGAAAAATCACCCGAACGTGAATTTTGCATATTGGCGCAGCGGGCACTCGCTGTTGCCAACTGCACACAAGTCCTCACCGAAGCCGGACACCAGATTCTCTCGGTCAGCATCACGGAGAAAGACGCTGTAGTTTCAATTGGTTACTCGATGAAAACTAAAAAATTGCGTGGTGTTGTATGCGGTGCGACTTATCACAAAGGCGCGTTGCATGTGGTGTATCAGCGCGATGTGCGGCGTATTGGTGAAATGGTTAGAACCTTATTTTGACGCGCAGCAAACTGCGAAGAAGGTGCATTGATGTGTACATCCAAAGAAGACCTGCACGCGGCAGTCAGCATGATGAACATTCATTTTGCGAAATTAAACAGCGCTATGAATGCCAATAACTTTTCTGCGGCTGCTGCCGCGATTAACGCACTGGCTTATGAAGCCAAACATGCAACCGGCTTGGTCGCGAAAGTGACCATCGCGCAAGCTTCCACCAATCAACGGAGATAGACATGGAACAGATTCCACAGGGTTGCCGCATGAACGCACAAGGTGCGTATGTACCGGTAGAACGTATTAAACCAATCGACTTATTGCGTGATGAATTGGTTACCAAAATTGTTCAACGCGCAGCTATTTTGAACGAGCAACTGAGCAAACTCAAAAATGATGCTCTGGAAGAAATCGCTACATTTGTAGAGCAAAGTGCTGCGGAGTATCGCGTAAATCTTGGCGGCAAAAAAGGTAACGTGCAGCTCGCCAGCTATGACGGCAAATACAAAGTGATGCGCGCAAAACATGACTACATGAGTTTTGACGAACGTCTTTTAGCGGCGAAACAGTTGATTACGGAATGCCTTGAAGATTGGGCGGGCCGCCCAGGTGTTCCGCGTGGTTTGGTGGTGATTGCGGAAAAGGCATTCCGCAAAAACTCAAAGGGAGAAATTAGCGTTAGCCGTGTATTGGATTTGCGCAGCCATGACATTGAAGACGAACGCTGGAAAAAGGCAATGGAAATCATCGCCGACAGTATTCGAGTTCAGGCCACAGTGACTTACCTGCGCCTTTACGAGCGCGTTGGTAATAGCGATCAGTACAAGCAAATTTCGTTGGATATTGCGGGGGTTTAAATGAAGTCACCAGATGAAATTTCGGCTCCAGTAATCACCGTCAACGGTAACGCTATGACCTTTACAGCTCGTCATAACGGCAAAACCGCGACCTGTACATACAGTGCGCAAGTGGCCGCTGAGCGTGTGTGCGAAAAGCTTTGGCCTGAAAAATCTTGTGAAGTTAAGGAAATTTCAAGCAAAAGCTTTTCCGGTACCAGCAAAACAAAAAGTGAATTTAGCGTGCGTTTTATCGGCGGTGATCAATGAGTGACGATGTAGATGTAGCAACAGAAATTATGCAGGAACGTCTTGATCGCGCGCTTGCTCAACGAATCACTATATCCATTAAGCAAAGTGCTTATGAGTGCGATGAATGTGGCGATGAAATTCCAGAGGCGCGTCGCCAAGCAGTGGCCGGTACCCAACATTGCACCAAGTGCGCAAGCATTATGGAAACTAAAGGTAAGTTTAATTTTCGAGTTGCGGAGTAGTGATGCCACCGTTGACCAATATTACTGCCGATTGGCGTCCAAGTGACCCGGTTTATCAGCTGCTCGGCCAGCACAATATTCCGCGCGACTTCATAGATGATCAAGTTGCCGAATTTGTCATGTACTGGATGGAACGCGGAGGCAAGGAGCACGCATGGGGTAATAAGTTCGCCAAACACGTATTGCACGAATGGCGTCGCCATGAAATCCAACTGGCGCAGGGGCAATCAATGCACATCATGTTCAGCGCATGGCAACCGCAGCAAAGAGCCTTCGACATTCTCGCGCGCGACGGAATTTCACAACAGTTTGCGCAGGATCAATTACCCGAGTTTGTGTTGTATTGGATGGATCGCCGCGACGTGAGTAATACGTGGAATACACGTTTCATCGCTCATGTTCGATATAAAGCCGCGAGCAATCAAACCAGTGCAACCAAAAACAGCAGCATCCGTGAACAGTTAACTGACCGTACCTGGGCAACTGGAGGTGGTAATGGCATCCCAAAACTCTGATCAACGTGGACGTCTCATTAAGATTATCCACGTTGCTCGACGCGAACTGGCTATGGATGAGGATAGTTACCGCCAAATGCTGGCTAATATTCCGAGTTTGGAAGGGGTAACCAGCACTGCACAATTATCAATTCCAAAACTGAAGTTGGTTTTGGAGCAGCTTAAAGGTAAGGGATTCAAGGTCGTTCCAAAAACCAAAAAGCAGGCAATTCCACTGGCTGACGACGCCCAAAGCAGGCTTATTCGTCATCTGTGGCTCAAGCTGCGCGATGCTGGTGTTGTACGCGACGGCAGTGAGGTCGCATTGGCTAAATTCGTCGCGAACTGTACAAAGGTTGAAGCATTGCAATGGATTAACAGTTCACAAGCCAGCCAAGTTATTGAACGCCTCAAAAAATGGGCAGTACGCGAAGGGGTGGATGTATGAGTAATGATTCCAGAATGGCGCATTTACGCAATGAGCTGCTGACCGATGTCTGTGATCAAATTGCAAAAGTCTTGCTCGAGTTCAATATAGAACCAGCAAAGGCGGAGCATGCTGGCTCACATGTGGCTAATTTTCTGGCGGAGCATTGGGGCGGGCAGTTAATTACATTCCCAAAGGATCATCTACATAAAATCACGCAACGTGACCTGGAAATATTCGAGAAGGTGACCGCTGCCAACATCACAGAAATCGCTAAAGAGTACGGCCTGACGGTTAACGGCATATATCGAGTGATTCGCCGCATCCGGACGAGGGCTATATCGGAAAAGCAGCCCAATCTATTCTAAAAAAGCCTTCCGTACTTAGTTTCACAGAATGAAAGGCTTTTTCATTGTTCCATCCCACTTAATCCCATAACATCCCTGTTCATCCCACTAATATCTCGCTTCTAATAGGTAAATATGTCAGTTGGGATCAGTATTAAGATTAAAAAAGCGTCCACCGGACGCTTTTTTTATTTACATCGGCTTCGCAATTTTGGCTTTTCGAACTAACTGTATAAATTCAGTGCGATATCCGTATTCATCTTTCCCTTTATTGGCTTGCGCCTGTTCAATCACTTTGTCGTAACTGTAATCGCCGATGTAATTGCTGCCGCGTAAAAGCTGGGCAAAACTGGCGACGGCAATGGAGAAATTCACTTCCTGTTGATAATCGGATTTGATTTCCTTTATATCCTTATTAATAGGCGTCTCAATTAATGTTGATTGGTTTTCCCCTGGCAATTTGTAGCGCACTCGCAGGAATGCCAACTCATTGGAATTTGCTTTTTTGATTGCTTGTTGTTGATAACGGCTGGGTTCCAATAATTGATTGGCTGAATTCACCGGCGTTACTTCATAGATAGCAGTAACTTTATGGCCTGAACCAATTTCACCGGCATCCACTTTGTCATTGTTAAAGTCTTCACGATTTAATGCACGGGTTTCATAGCCGACCAAACGGTATTCAGCAACAGTGGCCGGATTAAATTCCACCTGGATTTTTACATCTTTTGCAATTGGAAACAGGGTAGAGGTGGCTTCATTAACCAATACTTTTTGTGCTTCGCTAAGGGTATCTATATAAGCGGCGGTACCATTACCGTTTTGCGCGAGGGTTTGCATCAGCGCGTCTTGATAATTATCTTGGCCAAAACCAAGCACCGACAAATAAATACCTTTTTCGCGTTTGCGTTCTATTAAATCTTGCAGCGCATCATCACTGGTTTGCCCCACATTAAAATCACCATCGGTGGCGAGGATAATGCGATTCACACCCTTCGCATTAAAATTGGTTTCTGCTAATTGGTAAGCCAATGCAATACCTTCCGCACCGGCGGTGCTACCGCCAGCTTGCAAATTATTTAGTGCGGCGAGGATTTTATTTTTGTCTTTAACTTTCGTGGGTTCTAACACTGTGCCAGCGGCTCCGGCATAAACGACAATCGCAATGGTGTCATCCGGTTTGAGTGTGTCTAACAATAAACCCATGGACTGCTTTACGAGGGGTAACTTGCTGGGTTCATCCATTGAGCCGGAAACATCCAGTAAAAATACGAGGTTGGATTGTGGAATGTCACTTGCTGGCAAGCTATAGCCCTGAATACCAATGTGAACTAATTGATTGCCTTTTTTCCAGGGTGAATCCACGACACTTACATTGGTAGCAAAGGGTGTTTTTTTATCGCGCGGTGCGGGATAGGTGTAATCAAAATAATTAATCATTTCTTCCGTGCGCACCGCATCCTTGGCAGGCAGTTGCCCATTGTTGAGCATGCGCCTTACAAAACTGTAAGAGGCGGTATCCACATCAATTGAAAATGTTGACACAGGATTTTCACTCACCGCAATAACGGAATTTTCTTTGAAATCCTCAAAGCGATCACGGAATTCCTGCGGCTTTGGTGCGTTGATATCAATAGTCGATTTGTGTTCACGTGCAGCTGCAATCAACGGTTGTAGCGCAGGTTCCGCTGTTCCGAGGGGCGCAATAGATTGTGGGGCCGGGGCAGGTAAGGTCTCCGCTCCGGTATTGATATCGTTTTGCTGGACAGCAAACGATTCACTTTTTTGTGGAGCAGATTCAGCGCGCAAACCAGATACAACAACTTCTTCAATTGCATCATCTACTGCAATTTTTTTCTCCACTATTCCCCTCGCTTGATCTTGTGAGGCGAGTGGTTCATTTAATGGCATGGATTGTTTCGCGAGTGTTGCTGACAGCTCGTTATCAATGGGGGTGACTGCTAAATGTTGTATAAACGCTACACCGGCCAGTACTGCCAAACTTGAGGCGGCAATACCGGAAATGAACGTTGGTTTTTGCCAAAGAGGGCGGTTTTCAAAATGCGAACTGTTCATGGAATCACTCCCGTGATGGTTAATGTCACGGGTAAGACGCAAGCGCTGCAAAAATCCTTGGAGAACATTGGATTTTTTTTGCAAATTTTCTGTAGGTATTTCCTGGGCAGATACTTCGCCGGTGTGATGTTCAGGTGCGCACTGGTCATTAGTCAGCGTTTGCTGAGCTTGAAATGCTGCCAGGGCCGCGGCCATATGCTGTGCTTTGACGGTCGCATCCGGTGTGGGTGCAGGTTGTTGCAGTTGTTGCTGCAAATCATGTTCATTCATAGGGATACCTCCCAGCTTCCATCGTTTTGTTGCAACTGCTGAAACTGTTTGCGAATTTCATGTAACCGCCAGGAGACGGTGGATTCCTTCACTTGCAGGATTGCAGCCGCCTCGGCGTGGGTTAACCCTTCGGCATGGACCAGCAAGGCGGTTTCCTTGAACCCATCGGCAAGCGAATCCAGCCATTCCAGCACCTGCCGCAGATAGATGCCGGTTTCAGCCGCTTTGTCATGACGAACTTCTGCTGCCACCGTGTCCAGGTCATCGTGCTGGTGCCGGCCCTGGCTGCGCTGCCAGTCCTTCGCACAATTGATTACCAGTCGATATAGCCAACTGCTAAACGCTGCCTCGAAGCGGAATTGGTTAATGCTTTGGGCGAGCTTGATGCAGGCTAGTTGGGTGACATCCTCAGCATCAGTGCGGTTGCCACACCAGCGATAGGCAAAACGAAAAAGCCGGTCATAGCAACTTTCCAGCAAATTTGAAAATGCCTGATTATCGCCACGTTGTGCTGCTTGAATCAGGTGTTGTTCGTCATCGGATGACATAGATCGACTTCCGCTGTGTTAATCCCGGCCGGGGAATTTTGTTGTAGCTAAACCTTAGACGCACGCAATAGCAAAATCCTTGGAGACAATATTTTGTCGAAAAATTTTACAAATGATCATGTTAATTGTGATGCAGTTATCACTAAGTGGTTGTCGCATTTATCATTATTTTTGTTGGCGCGAGAATTGCTGATTCTGACGCCATGGGTAAGCTGTTTTATATCCCTCCCCAAAAACATTCGCAACAGGGTTTTTATAATGTCCAAAATGATGGTAAGTCAGGTTTTCGGTGCAGTGGCTGGATTACTACTGGCTATTAGTGCGCAAGCGAACCTTATTGTTAATGGCGGGTTTGAAGATAACGACGTAGCCACTGGTAACTGGGCCTATTTCCCTTCATCGAACGTAAATGGCTGGGAGGGCGATAACCTGGAAATTTGGGACAGCCTATTGGGTGTGGTGGCGCCTGAAGGTACCCAACATGCCGAACTGAATGCGCATCCTTTTGATGGCACAGTGTTTTCCATCTTTCAAAGCTTCAATACTGTCATTGGTCAAACCTACGATGTGTCTTTCTACTACAGTGCCCGTAGCAGCAATACCGAGCAGTTTTCGTTTAATGTTGCAGGTTTATCTGCTTTGCTAAATGACCATACTGTAGGTTCCTGGAGCCAATACACCGGCAGTTTCATTGCTAATTCAGCGCTAACCACTATTAACTTCACTAGCTTTGACGCAGGCACTATGGGCAATTTCCTGGACGACGTAGTGGTAACCAGCCGCGTACATGTTATTGAATCCAGCCCGTTAGTGATGTTGTTGATCGGCCTGGTCGGACTTTTTTACAGCAGAAGAAAACTGCGTTCCTGATCTGATTTGGATGTGAGTGTGTGTGGTAAACGAAAACCGCTCTTCGGAGCGGTTTTTTTATGAACGAGGAAATTGGTTGACTGCCTGCTCTAGTTGATCCAATTGATTTGATTGGTTCTGATACGCAATCTGCACAAACAACACATGGATATTTTTTAACGCAGGCTCATAAGTGGGTGATTGCTGCAATATCCGTGTGATGAAATCACCCAGGGTTTCTCCGGGGGGGCGTGTATAGCCGAGTTGTGCGAGCTTTCGCTCCAATTTATTGATGGCTCGCATTTCACGTCGGGTTACTGGTGCTTGCTGGTTGCGCATAAGTGCCCAGGCGAAGATGGCTGCGCCTGCCAATCCAAAACTGATTAGCCAGAGTGTTAAACGCCAGCTTTCTGTCCCGCCAAGCAAACGTGACAGCAGTCCTTCCTGGGCTTCCGAGTCATAGTTCAATACCCATACTTGCCATACGTAAGTGGCGGCATCCCAGCGGATTTGTAATTGGGTGAGTAATGAGGAGCTTTTCCAGCCTTCGCCAATTAACCCTCGCTCCGATTCGCTTAGCGCACTGTTGATACCTTGTTCAATACGGTTTGGAGCAACGGAGGCGGTGGGGTCAATCATTTGCCAACCTTTGTCCTTGATCCAGACTTCCGTCCAGGCATGTGCGTCTGATTGGCTAACTAGCAGGTAATTTTCTACCGGGTTCCATTGCCCCCCCTGATAACCCACTACGACGCGCGCCGGAATCCCCGTTGCACGCAGCAGGAAACTGAAACTGCTGGCGAAGTGCTCGCAAAAGCCGCGTTTGGATTGGAACAAAAATTCGTCCACTGAATGCGTGCCTAATATTGGCGGTTGCAGGGTGTAGGTAAATTCCCGATTAAATAACGCGAGTGCTTTATCAATAATCTGTTGGTCACTCAATTCCTGGTCGAGCCAGGTTTGAGCCAGCGCATGGGTTTGCGGGTTACTTTCATTGGGTAAGCGTGTGTACATATCCCGTTGCTGGTCGGTCAGTTGTGGCGGCTCGGGCCACTCGCGTTGTAGGGCGGAGCGAACTTCATAGCGCATCCGTTGAGCAAGCGGAATGTGGTTCATTAGCAGCGAATCACCCGCGATGCGAATGGAGTTGGTGACGTTGGAAACCTGTAATGGCGTCATCAAACTGAATAACCAGGGCTGCCCATGTGGTTCCATCACGATGCTGTAATCAATGACGCGCTGTTTGATGCTGTTGTCTTTGTCGGGAGATCTGACTCCCCATGCATCACGCATTTTCCAGGTGCGTCCATCAAACGTATCCAGTACCAGTCCGCGCCAATAGAGTTGGTTGGACGCAGGCGCTTCGCCGTTAAATGACACCCTGAATGCAGGAGATGGATCGAGTGCAAGGTTGCCCAAATCGCCGGGTGAGAGGGTATCGCTGAAGCCGGTTTTTGCCGCCTGTTGGTTAGGGATTGCCCAGAGTGGCCCCAGTCGGGGAATCACCACAAACAACACCAGCATTACCGGCAATGCGTGGAGCAATATCGCCGCACCGCGCTTCAGGCGCAAGCCGGGGGATTGATGATGGGTGAGGTGAAGCGAGCGCCAGCTGGCCAACAACAGCGTGATGCCCAGCAAGCAATAAACCGCTGCCTGGGGCGTTTGACTAAACAATAATTGGGTGGCGCTAATAATGAAGCCGATAAATACCAGCAACTGGGCATCCCGTGCCGAGTTGACCTCCAGTAACTTTAACGAGAACGCGCAAACCAGCAAACCAACCATGGTTTCGGTACTGGTTTTACCGGCATAGCTGGCATACATGCCGGCTATGCAGATTACCGTTAATACCGTTTTAGCCAATTTGCCGGGGGCGCCCCAACGCCCGCGAAACATTTGGATTCGCCAGAACGCGGCGGTTGCCCATACCAGCGACAACCAGACAGGCAGATTGAACAGTAACGGCAATATGAGCAGGGCCTGCATTCCCAACAGCCAGGCGAGTTTGTCGCGACCGAGGTATTCATTTCTCATCACGGCGACCTTGGCCGGGCGTCGCCACCGCTGCGTGATCATGGTTTGCCTCCGGGGCGGGGCAAGCCGAATTCTCCCAACGCCCGCAACACGTTATGCAAATGATGATCGCCGAACGCAGGTTCTAACTTCGTCCCTGGCAGGGCTAGTCCGTAAGGGATATGTCGTTGTTCATATTCCAGTGCCCAGTAGCAAAGGCCGGATAAGCGCGACTCCTGCGGTAACACCAGGCTTTGCCAGTCGAGCCATTTTTCAGCAGAAAAAAAAGCCTCGTATTCTTTAGTAAACAAGCCTTTGTCCTGGGCGAATTGTTTCCACGCAATGTGTTTGATGGAATCACCGGCCTGATAACCCCTCAGGCCGGAAAAGTCGTCACCGCCACGCTGGCTGGTACCCCCTTCTTCCCTGCCATCACTGGATTGGTGCCGGGGTTCTTCGCAGGCGACAGGGGTTGGATATATCAGGGCGAGGGCGTCCAGGTTTAACCAACTCCAGCACCGGATTATTCCCAGCGGGAAAACACTTTGTACCAGCAATCTGCCTGGTCTGAAGTAACCGCGATCCCGGCTTTGGGCATATAACGTAATTCGTGCAGGCTCATTGGAATCGAGCGTGACTACCGTTGTATCGCCACCTGGCCAGCGCAGTTCAAGATGATCGCAGCCGTGTTTATGTGTAGTAACCAACTCCAGTTCGAAGGCAACGGCTTCTCCGGCAAATGCGGGTCTGGCACTCACGAATTTCACGGTAAGCCCTGAAAGGTTCGCAAAAGCGTGCAGGATAGAAATGATAAATACGCTGACCATCAGGTATGCCAGCGCCAGGATCAGGTTGTTCTGGTAATTGGTGCCCAGTGCCCAGATGACGAGTGTTACCAGCAGGTAAAGCGCCCCGGACACATTAGGAAAGGTATACAGATTTTTGCGATTGAGTGATATCGCCAATGCCTGGGGCGTGCGTTGGTCAACCCAGCGATAAAAGCGGGTTTCCCATGCGGCGCGCCACGCAATCAGTGGTTTGGTCATGGTGCTCAACCCAACACATTCACACTATCGCGTAAATGTTTGATGAGCGGTTCAGTGTCCTGGTTGTGGCCGCGCCCGCGTACCCGATGGCCGACCACGGACGGTAATACTGCCTGTATATCTTCCGGAACCAGGTACTCGCGATTGTGGATGAGCGCCCAGGCTTTCGCGCCACGCAACAAGGCCAGTGCGCCACGTGGTGAAAGGCCATAGGTAAATTGGGCATCACTGCGGGTGAATGCGACCAATCGTTGCACGTAATCCAGTAATGCAGCACTGGCTTTAACGTTGTGCACGGCTTGTTGGATCGCCGCCAATTGTTCGTGGGTTACCAGTGGTGCCAGCTGGCGAATACGTGCACGTGGATCTACTCCCTCAAAGAGCATGCGTTCCGATGCAGGGCTGGGGTACCCCAACGAGATGCGCATTAAAAAACGATCCAGTTGGGATTCGGGGAGGGGGAAAGTGCCGCTTTGTGAAAGTGGGTTTTGTGTCGCAATCACAAAGAAAGGAGTGGGTAAGGGGCGACTCTTTCCTTCAATGGTGACCTGGCCTTCTTCCATGGCTTCCAATAATGCGCTTTGTGTTTTCGGTGAACTGCGATTAATTTCGTCGGCCAATAGTACCTGGGTAAATACCGGGCCGGGATGGAATTTAAAAACGCCTTGCTCACGTTCAAAAATAGCAACACCCAGAATATCGGCCGGTAATAAATCGCTCGTGAATTGTACCCGCTCAAACTTCAAACCCAATACTTTTGCCAGGCAATGGGCCAGCGTGGTTTTGCCCATTCCCGGCAGGTCTTCAATCAATAAATGGCCTTCAGCAAACAGGCAGGCCAACGCCAATCGCACCTGTTGGTCTTTACCTAAAAGTACTTGATCAACTTGTTCAATAATGTTGGAAATCAATGACTGCATGGGAATCCTTGCGATAATTCTGATCCTGCCAGCATAGCGCAGGGGTGTTGGGATGGGGATAAAGAATCGCAAAGCTGGCGGCTGTTCACGCCTGTTCGAATGATGATATCAAGCAGGCGTTTCGGCAACGACTACACAATTACGGCCTAACTGTTTGGCCTCATAGATAGCCTTATCAGCGCGGATAAACCAATCCTCCAGTTTTTCATCGGGCGCCAGTTGCGCCACACCAAATGAAGCGGTAAGCGAGCCTTCCGGATCGCGCAATTCCAATTCAATTTGTGCGCGAAGTTGTTCAGCGATGATGACAGCATCTTCAATACCGGTATTGCGTGCAAGTACAACAAACTCTTCACCGCCGTAACGAAATACACGGTCTGTTTTACGCACACGTTTATTAAGCAATCCGGCCAGATCAATTAACACACCATCACCCACACTGTGTCCGAATTTGTCATTAACCATTTTAAAAAAATCCAGATCCAGCACTATTAATGTAACGGGGGTTCCATTGCGAGCGTAATCATCAATGCTCATACGCATGTCTTCATTCATTGCTCGACGGTTGCCCAAATGCGTTAACGCATCCTGCACGGCGTAACTTTGCAAAAGGTCTTGTTGGCGAGAGGTTAATAGTGCGAAGGTGTAAGCCATACTGCCGCAAATCAATAGTGATGAAACCATCGCGAACATTTGGGTCAATGTTTCCAGCCGGATCACTATAGGAACTATGGCGAGCACCATAATCACATTCACCAGGAGTGCCGCGTTAGGTTTTAACAAGAAGCAATTGGCAAGCAATGCAGGGAATAACCAAAACACGAACATTGGCTCATTCAAATGCGCAACGGCAACAGCTCCGGCCGAATAGAGTGCGGCCGTGAGGTTCGATACCAATAAAGTAGCTTGGCCTCGCCACCAGGTATAAGTACCACTGCCCAGTGCAACAATCACAATCGCCAGATCGACTGCTGCGTTGAGGACCTGGCCGTTCATATAACGAATCACTACAAATGGGGCTATGCCAATACTGGCCAGGATGGCAAAAAGGTAAACCAATCCTCGCTGGAATTTGTTTTTGGAATCGGTGAGTACTGGCACCGGTGATTCTCCATGATTAAGAAAACTGCAGTTCTAACCTGACAGGAATATGATTTTATAGTTCACAGCATAGCTGGTGATGGGAGTTGAAGGTGATATCAGAGATTTTTTATTACCTGTCGACGCCTGTAAAAATGCCTATCCACACTTGTAGATAGGCATAGTTAAGGGATTGCTGCGTATCAAAATAAGGAAATAGTAATTAGGTAATATCGCTTAGCCGTTTCATCGCCTGGTTGGCAGTTAACACCCCTGATGATTGTGAAGTGGGTGCAGAACTTTGGGTGGAGGTTTTACCATTACCGTTTTTTTCCACTCCAACCTCTACAACCTTGGCCATAGCCTGGTGAGGATAACTGTGATTAAACACAATTCCACCTATCGGTTTCCATCCCTGATTTAACTTCTCGCTCACTTTTGCCTCGAAATCTTCAAAACCTTTATCGCTAACTACGACTTTATAAACCAGCTTTTTCATTACAACTCCATAATGGTTAACTATTTTCCAATGCAACTTTGTATAGGGTAAACGAATGACAGTTTGATTCCTATCACTTGACGCGTGCCAATTTATTTAATCGCTTTTTTTAATCTCCAACCACTCATCAATACGTTGCTCCATGTAACGGTAAAACGGATTTGCATTGAGTCGTTGGTTTACGTCAGCAGCGAGTATCAGGGTATTTTTTTCGCCGCGCAAATTCAGGTTGCCTAAACGGATTCCGTAGAATTCCTTTTCATCAGGATCAAGACCATAAGTCGGGTCATTGAGAGGAAAGGGCAGGGCGATGTGGGAAAGGGAATAAACTCCACGTGGATATTCTAACGGGAGCGGGGTTTCTTCATTGTCCAATGTACCCGCAGGGCGACGCCATTCGCTGACCTGTTCGGTGGATGGGTTCGTATTGCTGATTTTCACCAAGTCATAATTCAGTTCAGCCGGTTTAAATAACATTACAAGGAGTTCATCGCTGTCGGTGCGTGTAATCGGCACTAAATTGTGTTGTCGATTAATATCGAAAATAACCAATTCACTTTTATTTTTGGGTAATGCACGGTAAAAATATTCTTCAATAGCAGCGGTACTAACGGTTGAGTCTACTAGCGATTGGAAACTAAGTGTCGGCGGAAAACCGGCGAGCTCATTTTGTAATTTTTTTGCCTGGATTCTGATCATTAAATGTTTCGTTAATCGATGGGCCTGCCAGCCGGCATTAACGGCAAAAGAATTATATTTAAAGGGATTGTATTCCGGCATTTTGCTCAACCATCGCTTTGCGCTGAAAAATGGCAGGCGGGCCAATAATTCAAGGCTTTTGCTAAAACTGGCAAATTTACTTACCCCAAACATGGGAGAGAGTAATATCAGTTTTTTGGGCTGCGGAAGTTGTTTGTCTTTTTGTGCATCCAATGCGTAATTCACGGCGAGCGCAGCGCCAGTGGAATATCCCAACAAATAAATGTTGTTATTGTTTCCGAGTTGTTGCTGCAATTCTTTTACGGCAAGTTCCGTGACGGCTGCCCAATCTTCCCATTGTGCCCCCAACAAACCTGTTGGCAAGGTACCGTGTCCGGGTAACCTCGCCGCGATTACGTAAAATCCCTGCTGTTGTAAATGCAATGCAAGGCTACGCACCGAGTAAGGGGAATCGCTTAAGCCGTGTAGCATGACAATGCCAGCTCGAATTTTTTCTGGTTTCAATACGAAACTGCGGTTCCAGTTGTGTGTATGTGTCAATGCATTGAGCGGTGAATTAAATTGATAGCGATAGGCATCCTCATGCGGATTTTCTTCCAGCATTTTTTGTAATTGAGCGAACAAACGTGTTTCCTGTGCGAGGTAATCCTCCCACCGGTAAGAAGGTTTTGCATCTTTTGCGGCAAATTCTTCATCCAGAATAATGCGGTGCCATGGCTTCGCACTTTTTAAGGTGCTGCAACCAGACAGCACTAATCCGCAGAGTACTATTAATAAAAAGTAGGGGAGGTACTGCATAATCATTCCATCGCGCATAAAAAGATCCATCATTTAATGGAGGGGAACATTGTTAATAGTCGAGGTAATCGGTGAATTTTCGGTAGGCACTCGCTCATCATGAATAAATTGCCCCTGCCGCAAATAATGCAGGCTTTGGCGAATAGTCGCTTTATTTTTCATGATAAAGGGATGGGAAACCGGCAGTGCAATAAAATCCCTCATGCCATCAATTTTGGTATTTTCCACAGAAACTTTTCCATCATCCGGGTTGGGCAAATATAACGAGAGCATCCAATTAATACTCCGTGTTCCGGCAATAATCCCCACGTCAAAATTAACTGGCCCCAGTTGGTTGGGAATGCTGTGTTGATCCGTGCCCAGCTCTTGTCCGGCCGGACCATTCATTAGCATGAAGCCAGGCACTTTTTTTAATTTATCGACAACCTGGCTGCCTTTATTTGGCGGGGCAAACATAACCACGCGTTTTAATTCCGGAATGGTGTTATTGCTTAAATATTGCCGCAATACGATGCCGCCCAATGAATGGGTAATAAAATGGATTGACGAAAGACCGTGTTGCCGACACTTATCCAATGCCGGTGGAATTGCCTGATGCGCCAATTGTGCAATAGGAAATTGGCGCGAGGGATAATCTACATTAATGACGTAATAATGTTCGGTGCGCAGTGCTTCTGCCAGCGGCTCCATGGACTTGCTGGTGCGCGCCAGGCCGTGCAATAAAATTACACAGTCTTTTGTCGATGTTTCCGCGAACACCGACGGGTTGCAAAATCCGGCAACCAGCCCCAATAACAGCAGACGGATTGTGATTTTTCGGCGAACAATTGATGGACGCATAGCAATTTATACTTAAATCCAAAGACCAGAACAGGGTAGCTTTAAATGCGATTTTTTGACAGCCATTGCCATTTTGATTTTCCGGAGTTTGATCCTGACCGGACGGAAGCCTGGCAAGAGGCGAAAGCCGCTGGCGTGGGGGCGATGATGATGCCCGGGGTTTACCCTGAACAGTGGCAACGGTTGGTGGATATGTCAGTGGCAGATGAGAGGTTTTGTTTTGCGCTTGGTATTCACCCTTGCTGGATCCATCAGGTTGCTGTGGATAATACGTCCCTCACTTCTTATGAATCGCAAATTATCCGGCTAATCGACAATATTCCTGAGCGCGCCCGGCATTCTTTTGTTGCGATTGGTGAATGTGGGCTCGATAAAACAATTGAGTTACCGTTACAACAACAGCTGGCTATCTTTGGTTGGCATATTCAATTATCCAACCATTGGCAAAAGCCGTTGGTTATACACAGTCTAAAAACCCACAACGAATTAATTGCATACTGCAAAAAAAATAAACCGCGTTTTGGGGGTGTTGTTCACGCATTCAGTGGGAGTTATGAAACCGCGATGCAATTGATTGAGTTGGGTTTTTATCTCGGTATTGGTGGCACTATCACCTATGAGCGGGCACAAAAAACGCGTGCGACGGTAGCGCGTGTTCCTGTCGAGCACCTGGTGCTTGAAACGGATGGCCCTGATATGCCCTTATGCGGTCAACAAGGGCAACGTAATGATCCAAAAAATATTGCACGTGTTGCGCAAACGCTTGCCGGATTACGGAATGATAATGCTGCTGATTTAACAGAACAATTATGGGAAAACACGTGCAAACTTTTCCAGTTTCCAATCGGCCACAATGGCTTAGCTGGCAACACTTAATTGTGCGGAGCCCTGTTGTGAACTGCGTACACAGTTGCGGCCTTGCGCTTTGGCAACATACAGGGCTTTGTCTGCGCGGCCGATAAAGTCGGTGGGAGATTCGTCGGCCATCTGTTGCGCCACACCAAAACTCGTAGTGGTTTTTATGCCTTTGGGCCACTCGCTTTCTTCAATACATCGACGCAACTTTTCCGCCAGCCCCAGGGCATTTTCCAATGTAGTGTCAGGGCAAGCCAGCACAAATTCTTCACCGCCCCAGCGCGCAAGTAAATCATCCTCGCGAGTATTGCTACTTAATACTTGCGCAAATTGCACGAGCACCTGATCACCGACATTATGGCCGTAGTGATCGTTAATTTTTTTAAAGTGATCAATATCAATAAAGATCAGTGACAGGGGAGGTTTACCAACATCGGTTTGAAAAATAGGCGCTAACCCGTCGCGATTGAGGACGCCGGTCAATGGATCGCGAGCGAGTCGAAGTTCCAGCTTTTGCTGTTCCTGGTTTAATAATTTATTCAACGATTCCAGTTGTTGTTGCTGCTGTTTGTGGGTTTGCAATTCCAGTTTGGCTTTGTGCAGTGTATTGACAAAATACACCAGGCCCAGTGCGGTCCAAAGGCTGACAAGAATCAACAGCAATAGATGATCACTAATATATTTCCCACGAAATTCCACATGTTCGATAATCATGCGGTATTTGCCCGGCGTAACCCGTTCGCCGGTAGCAATTTGTACTCCGCGCACATCGTTAAATTCAGGCCCCCAATAATCGGGGGGAATTTTCCCCTGGCTTAACCACCAGGTGGGCACTTGCATATGGCTCAATTCAATGAGCTGCGGATAACGAATGTGCGTATCGTAAAGTTCAATTGCGTTATATTTTTGGGTATTGGTGTCGCCCGGTGTGGTGTAGGCCGGGTTGAAATTAATAAGCTGGAAACGAATGCCAAAGTCCTGCGGTTCGGAATAGTGAATATATAACAGCACATCGTTAAAGCTGCTCAAGTCAATGCCGCGTTTGGTAATGTCATTGGTAAGAATGAAACTGATTTCGCAGTAAGGCCATGTATAGCTGGATGCAATGATTTCGCAATCAAGAATAAATTGTTCACCATCACGCGTAAGCTTGGCAATAGAAGCGCCACCATTCCCGCGGTCGTCAATGGTTTCAATTCGGAATCCTGCATCAACACCTAATGTCAGTGTTTTCTGTGGGCCGTAATACTGAAACAGCAATAATAGAATCGTGACAAGAATCAGTAATCCTAGCAGTCTGGCTTTTTTAATATTTTGCTGGATGGCCATCGCAATTTATCAACCGCAGTGAAGACGTTGTAACCTAGTAAAGCACAGTTTTTTTCTTGCTCAAAGCAAGTCTCACTCGCGTAGGAAAATAAATATTTCTTTATAACTTTTATAAGATTTTTAGTGTTGAATTGAGGCAGCTTTTATTTAAATGGGTGGTAAGCAACCGGGTTGTGTTGCAGAGTCAAACTGCCAACAGGTGCTAATTGTCAATTTGACTCACGTTGTCATAAAGGTTTTATTGGTTTTTTGTAATAACAATGCTGCGATGGATGCTGTCTAGCAGGCCGTTGGCATCGGTGTCATGGGGCAATTGCCAGAACATAATGCCGCCCAGTTTTTGCTTGCGCAGGTAAGAGACTTTTTCACGCATGGATTGCGGATCATCAAAAGTCGCGAAAATTTTTTGTTTCGCGTTGTAGCAATAAGGAGCTTTCGCAACATCATCCCAGTGATAAACAAAACCTTTGTCGGGTGAGTAATGTGCGGGGAATTCTTTAAATCCAGCCCCATCAATATGCTTGCCGGATTGGTAGAGTCCATTGTTGACAGCGCTTACCTCTTTCCATGCCCGTGCATAAAATGCCGCACCAATGACAATTTTTTCGGGTGCTACGCCTAAATCCAGTAAACGCTGAACAGCGTTATCGGTTGAATCTTTTTGTTGTGGGGTGGAGTAGAGCGCAGTGTGATGGCCGGTATGCGGAGTGCCGCCATTTACAATGTCATAGGTCACGAGGTTTGCGCATCGCTTCCTGATCCCTGGTCGAATCAAACGTTAATTGATTACCCTGCAAATGCAGGAAGCTGTAAATAATATGCGTGAGTTGGTTGAAGTTATAACGACTAAGGTCGGAAACATCGCCCATGTAATAGGCAATTACTTTTACACCGGTGTCGGCGGGTATTTGGTTTTGTTCTATGGGACGGCTTGCGATATTTTTTTGCGGAGCATTGCTGCACGCCATTAGCAGTGTGCATAGTAAAATGGGGCAGCGGTAACTAACTACAGATTTCATAAATCCCTCGTCGAATGATTCAACGTTATCGTTAATAAGCGAGAGACTGCGGAGTGGAATGCCGGCAATTCTGTGTTGCAGGTCAATGTGGCTATTTTAACGTGAAGCCATATGTGCCGATGCTGTTGCCCAGGTAAAGATAGATAAAGATTAACCGGATTTTCATGTGAAAGAAGATTGCCAAGCCGTAGGGATACGCGTTTAATGCACGCACTTCATTGTCTAGAAATCTGCTATGCATCACGACGATTTATCTTCCATCTCCCTTGAGCATTTGTTGGATGCGGGAAACTGGCAGCAACAATACAAACTGATCATCCAGTGGGGCAAACTCATCAGCCATAAGCCTGGGCTGAGAGTGCCCGACAATTTAATTCGCGGCTGCGAAATTCCGGTATGGCTGGCGTGCGAACAAAGGCAGGGCGACGTTTATTTCGTGTTTGATGCCGATAGCAGTGTAATAAAAGGCTTGGCATCGTTATTGTTAGTACAACTCAATGGCCGCAACGTTGATGAGTTGAATGAGGTTGATTTGGAAAAAAAATTGCGCGGCCTGGGCTTGGAAAAACATTTAACACCGTCGCGCAATAATGGCCTCAAAGGAATTATTGCGCGCATTTATGATTTGCTAGGTCGCGGGTAAACGTGCTCGCTCAATCCTGTCCACGTTGTTTGGCAAGGTAACGTTCAATTGCGCGTGTCGCTGCAAGAAAACCGAAAGTCCCCGTTACCATTACACTGGAGCCAAATCCGCCGGTGCAATCCAGTTTTACCCCTTCTTGTAAATGTTGTTTGGTTTGGCAAACACTGCCATCCGGTTTCGGGTAGACCATTTGTTCATCGGAATAAACTGCATCTACGCGAAACTTACGGTTGGTATCGCGTGCGAAATTGAAGTGGCGGTAGAGTTGATGACGGATTTTATGCAGCATGGGATCATTTTGCGCACGCGCCAGGTCATCGACGGTAACGCGTTGTGGGTCGCGCTTCCCACCGGAAGAGCCAATCACAACCAAACGAATTTTAACGGCGGAGCAATAAGCCACAAGGCGTGCTTTCAGGTGCGCGGCATCAATCGCATCAATAATGACATGATGCTGTTTGCCCAAGAGCTGATGGATGTTTTGATCATCGATAAAATCTTCGACGCTATGAATGATAATTTCCGGATTAATATCACGCAGGCGTTCGGTGATAATACTGTTTTTGGATTTGCCAATAGCGGATTGCAACGCGTGGGATTGGCGATTGGTATTGGTGACACATACTTCGTCCATTTCAATCAGGGTGAGTTCACCCACTCCGGAGCGAGCCAACGCCTCTGCAACCCATGTACCTACACCGCCCAGGCCGATCACAGCGAAATGGGCATTGGTGAGCGCTAACAGTGCGTCTTGCCCGTAAAGGCGAGCGATACCACCGAAGCGCTGTAAATATTCATGGGTGACGAGTCTGGTCATAAGCGGTACTTTTCGGGGTGATCAGGTGTAGATTACCCGGTAATGGATAAATAAACCGATGATAGGAAAATGGGCGGCTTTTTAGCGGAGATTCCACCCGAATTCAAGCGGCCTGGCGGATAAGTTTACAGGCAGCTGCTACACTTTTCGGGTAATCCCTTTGCAGATACCCGCAAGCACCGAGCAACACCTATTGTTTCCCACATTTTGTATTCGGCATTTGTATCGAGAGCTTCATGAACAAAACGGCACTGGCAACGGCGTATTTGATTGATGACGATAGCATCACCCTGGAATTAATGAGCGGCATTATCGAGCCTATCGGGGTAGAGGCTGCTTGTTTCTCCAGCGCGGAAGCATTTTTGTCTGCTTATAGCCCAAGGCCTTGTGAATGCGTAATAACAGATATGCGAATGCCTGGTGTTAGCGGGCTGCAATTGCATAAGGTATTACAGCACCGTTATCCGGTACCCCCTCCGCTCATTATTGTGACCGGTTATGCCGAGGTAACCGCAGCCGTGGAGGCGATGAAGCAGGGCGCATTTGATTTTGTGGAAAAACCCATCAACGGCCATCAGTTTCTGGAGAAATTGCAAGCGGCTTTGTCACTCAGCCGCCAGTTACACCAGAAGCGTCTGGATCTTTCAGCACGGGAAGCTCGCATTGCACTGTTGACGCCAAAAGAGCAGGAAGTATTGCAGGCGGTGTTGGAAGGGTTACCCAGTAAAGATATTGCCCTCCGACTTAACCTGAGCGTGCGCACGATTGAAAATCATCGCGCGCGGATTATGGAAAAATTGCGGGTGGGTTCGGCCATGGAGTTGATGCGCGATTTTATGCTACCCGTCGCCAGCCGCTACTGATTATCGCCTGTAGGCCAGCTGGCGTTATTGGTTTACGTATAGCTCCCCGTTAATCCTGTTAGGTGTTTCCCCCCGGCCAGCCTGAGTAATTTTACTCTCACGTTTTTTTTACCCATCCCCCAGACTGTGAACCCATGAAAACGGGTTTTGAGGTTGTTATTAGCCAGCACAGGAGATAGGGGGCATCGCTCGTGAATATTGAAATCAGCGCCTTTGCATTCCACAAAATCCGCGATTATGTGCATCGTACGGCGGGTATTGTCATTGGTGCCGATAAAACCGCGTTGGTTACCGGTCGTTTATGGCGTCGGCTGGAAGTAACCAACCATCCTTCCTACGAATCCTATTTTGCGTATGTGTCCAGTGCTGCCGGTGAGCAAGAGCGGCAAGTAATGCTGGATTTATTAACCACAAACGAAACCTATTTTTTTCGCGAGCCAGCGCACTTCAGTTTTCTGCGCGACGACATTATTCCTCGCCAAGGCCCCCAAAAAATTCGCATCTGGTGTGCTGCATCGTCCACGGGTGAAGAAGCACACAGCATCGCCATGGTGCTTGGTGATTCGCTGGGCAAATGCGATTGGGAAATTCTTGCTACTGATATTTCCAGCAAGGTATTGGAACAGGCCCGTAAGGGTGTCTACCGCGCTGAGCGTATCAACCACATTCCACACCATTACCTACAGCGTTTTTGTCGCCGCGGAATCGGCGATTACGAAGGGATGTTGGCCGTTGTGCCTTCGTTGCGTTCACGCATTACCTTTGAACAACACAATTTGTTGCACAGGCGTAATGATGTTGAGCAATTCGACGTGATTTTTTTACGCAATGTGTTGATTTATTTTGATAAGGCAACCAAGCAAAACGTATTGAATAATATTTTGCGGTCGCTGCGCCCAGGGGGTTGGCTAATCCTGGGGCACTGCGAAAGTGTACAGGGACTGGATGTTGATATCACTGTGGTGCGGCCATCTATTTATCGCAAAGCGGATGCCGCATCACCCGCACTAAAGCGACTCGCCAGTTAATTGCTGTTGCGCGCAACAATGATTAACTGGCGATTGCAAACAAGTACTAATGACGGGTTAACCGGTGGGATGGTTTTAAAATCCCACCGTCACATGGAGACTGATGAGCAGTTATGATTTCGCTAAATACATCGAGTCAATTGGGGCCTCTTGTGGATTTGCATGCGGATTTATCCCATTGTGGTGTGATGGTGGTAGATGACAGCAGCATGCACAGGTATAGCGCGCATTTATGCTTGCGTGCTTTTGGTATCCATCAAGTTTATGAAGCGGCTAATGGGAAAGTAGCGATTGAACAATTGGTCCGTTTGAATCGCCCACCGGCGGTAATGTTGCTGGATTTGGAAATGCCAGTGATGGATGGCATTGAAGTATTGCAACAACTCGCGCAATTACCGCAAAAACCTGCGGTTGTCCTTGCCAGTAGTTCCGATGAGGTACTGATTAGCGCTGTTGCTACCATGGCGGATGCGTTGGGCATTTATTTATTGGGTGCATTTCGCAAACCGGTAAATCCAAAAGACCTGGCTGATGCGCTGGCAAGTTATCATGCAGGTGCATGTGCGCCGGATGATGCAGTGGCCCCCGTATTGGAGGTGGATGCCGGGCAGCTGAAGCTTGCGCTGGATCGCGCAAAGATACAGGTGCATTACCAACCAAAAATCAATTTGGAAAATCTTGGACTCGCCGGCGTTGAAGCACTGGCGCGGTGGAAAAATACGCAAGGCGATTGGATTCCACCGGGAATTTTTATTCCCCTTGCGGAAGAGCATGGGATCATTGGTGAGTTAACACTCTCGGTATTGGATCAGATCCTTCAGGATATGAACGAGTGGTGGGAGCAGGGTCATTATATTGCCGTTGCCCTTAATCTTTCCGCAAAATCACTTGCCGAATTTAATTTGGCGAATGAAATTATCCAGCGCGTGATTCGTCAGGGAATCCCTGCCCATTACATTACATTTGAAATTACTGAAAGTGCGTTGGTTGTGGATTTACCCTCGGCACTTGCTACTATAAGTCGTTTACGGTTAAAAGGTTTTGGAATTTCCATTGATGATTACGGCACGGGTTTTTCATCCATGCAGCAACTATCGCGCTTTCCATTTTCCGAATTAAAAATAGACCGTTCATTTGTTGCGGGTGCACCCGAGCGACAATACATGCGCAATATTTTGCGTTCGGCGATTGAAATGGGACATCGCCTGGGGATTACCACCGTTGCGGAGGGCGTAGAAAGCGAAGCCGAGCTACACTTGCTCAAAAGCCTGGGTTGTAAGCAGGCGCAGGGGTTCCTGCTCGCGCGACCTATGCCCGGACGCGAGCTGCTAGGTTGGATTGAACGGGAATTGCAAAGTAAATTGGATATATGTCAAACCTTATACACTGGATAAAAAAACACTTTCATTTTTTTTCGCTAATCAATCCTGTTTTGGTCTTTGCAGCGCTCGCTATAGCGCTGCTTTTTTTTGGTAGTAACGTCGCGTTACGCCATATCCATACCAGCCAGGAGCGCATTATTCGTGAGCATCTGGTGGCTTCCCTCGGGTCGTTTTCAGAACTGATTAATATCTGGCAGCAACAAAACATCGCGGCGATTAAAATGCTCGCCGGCTCAGTGCAAGGCAAACAATTATTGCAACAGGTGCTGCTGGAAAGTGGCGATAATCCCCAAACGCACGAAGCTTTGCGTGAATGGCTTTACCCGATTTTAATCGTGATGGGGTTTGACGGATTTTCGGTGATTAACCACGAGTACATTATCGTCGCCGCCAGTTCCACCTCCTATATCAAACAGCGTGCGCAACTTCCGGAAACCCTGGAAGTATTGGATAAAGCACTTGCCAATAAGCCTGCGATCTCGCGCCCGGTAACGGCAGTCAGGCCCATACAAGGGCCGCGCGGCGAACAACCTGCTGGCACTCTCATGCAAAACATGTGTGTGTTACTGGAAGCAAAAGGATCTGAACCGGGTTATTTTTGTTTGCGTTTTAATACCCACACCAGTTTTTTTCCCATTTTTCTTAAAGGTTGGACAGGGCGCTCCAGCGATATTTATGCGATTGACCAACATGGCAAATTTATTACGCCTGCCCGCTTTGGAAATAAAGCGCACCAATTGACCATCGAGGAACAACGCGCGGCGCGTTTAGGCACCGTGGTAAGTGTTCCCACTTCAAAAGGTAACGCGCCGCTCACTGAAATGGTGGACTTTTTAATTAATTATGAGGCGGCGCTGGTGCGGGTTAATTATCCGGATTATCGCGGGGTCGCTGTCGCCGGTGCTGGTCGCTGGATACCGGAAATGGAATTGGGAATTGTGGTAGAACAAGATATGAATGAGGCCATGGCCCCTTATCTTGCATCGCGCAATATTATCCTGGGGTTAACCACGGGCGCTGCCGCATTAATTTTGTTGCTGACATTGAGTGCTGTTGCCAATCGCCATCAATTGGCAATTCGGGAAGGGCGTTTTCGTTCACTGCTGGATAACTTACCGCCGCCTGTGCATATGTTATCCATGGATCATCATTTAATTGTTACCAATCCAGCTTTTTGTGAATTAATGGGGTTGGATAAAAGTGACATGATGGGACGTGAATTACCTGAGCTTCCCATTCCAGTCTGGTTAAAACCGTTAATTGATGATGAATTGCAATGCAACCCGGAAACTTGCCAGCTGGATAACATTATTCCTTTGCAAACGCCAACGGGTGAGGCGCGTTATTTTCGCGTTGTACGTTTCCCGGTGGTTTATTCGCGTACACAAATGCCCCAGGCTATCGCGAGTATATGGATAGATTACACAGACCGCATTGTGGCTAACCAGCAATTGGAAGCCATTAACCAAAATCTGGAAGGGCTGGTTAACGAGCGCACACATGAACTGGTCATTGCTAAAGATCAGGCACTCGCAGCGTCGCAGAGCAAAGCAGAATTCCTCGCCAATATGAGTCACGAAATCCGCACACCGTTAAACGCTATTATTGGTTTATCGCACGTGGCGCTTGGCAGTGGCCCTGATCCGCGCCAACAAATGTACCTGGAAAAAATTCGCGGTTCTGGTGAGCATTTATTGGAAATCATCAACGACATTTTAAATTTTTCGCGCATGGAAGCGGGCAAACTTGAATTGGATCATACGGAATTTTTTGTTGATCAATTAATTGATAAATCGTTGGATTTTATTTGGGAACAAGCGGATGCCAAAGGTCTGAAGGTAAACGTTGAAGTTGATCCGCAAATTCCCAGGGTGCTGATGGGGGACCCGTTACGGTTGGGGCAAATCCTCATTAATTTTTGCGCTAACGCGGTTAAGTTCACGGATACGGGAGGTATTTATATTCGTGTTACCCAAGTGCGGGATTGGGAATCCCGCGTCGAGCTGGTTTTTGAAGTCAAAGACACGGGAATAGGTATAGCGCCGGAAAAAATCGAGCAGTTATTCCAGCCGTTTCTACAAGTGGACTCCTCCAGTGCGCGCCGCTTTGAAGGCACCGGGTTGGGTTTATCCATTTGCAAAAACCTCGCAGAACTTATGCAAGGTCGCATTGATGTTAAAAGCGTAGTGGGGCAAGGCAGCAGTTTTCGTTTGCGCGTGCAGTTGGAAAAAGCAGCAGCAAGCGAACAAACGATGAACCAGCCAACTGCCGATACAACGTCCGAAAGAAACGAATCATTTGCGCCGCTCAATTATAAAATTTTGGTAGTGGAAGATAATCCACTCAACCAGGAAATTATCTTGTCTTTGCTGGAACGCATGGGTGCAGAAACGCGCTGTGTGGATTCCGGTCAGGCAGCAATACTGGCAGTTCAACATGAGCCCTTTGATGCAGTGTTGATGGATATACAGTTACCGGGAATGGACGGCGTGCAGGCAACTCAACATATTCGCCAATTGGAATCGGGTAATGCGCTGCCCATTATTGCCGTAACCGCTAATGCGTTACCCGGTGATAAAGAATCTTATCTTGCGGCCGGTATGGATGATTATTTATCGAAACCTATAGCCCCTGCGAAACTGTATAGCGTGGTGGAAAAGTGGGGATCTGTTGCGCGGGCAGCGCAAACGCTAACCAAAACAGCACCAATGAATCAGGAATTCACTACGCAGAAATCAGACCCTCAGAAATTAATCGTTAACAGGGATTCTCGTATTGAGTATCTGCAGCTCGCCGGTGCAGCTCATGCGGGTAGTGCACACATAGATATGCAACGTGCCTTGCATCACTTAATGGATAATGAAGCCCTGTATCTCCGTTTACTTGAGCGATTTGCCCGGGAGCGCGCTGACTTTCCCTTACAGCTGGAAGCGATGCTGCAGCAGGATTTATCGGCAGCACTTGACCAGGTTCATTCACTAAAATCCCTCGCGGGTAGTTTGGGAATGCTGGAGTTGGAATCTATCGCGCAACAATTGGAGGAGCAATTGCGTAATGGCGAGCCTAACCTACGAACACTGGAAATATTTAATACGGAATTATTGGCAATGGTTGACTTGGTAACCTCGGGATTACAGTTAAATCCTAAAACCGAATAAATCGATAAAAATAATAATCAGGCCGCGTTATTGTTATCGACTGCTTCTCCAAAAAAATATGACATTGGTCAAGTTTTTTTGCTGGCCGAGGTTTTGGGATTTTCGTTTAAATTCAATGCGGTATGTATAAAAAACCACCCCTTTAAAAAATTTGTCAATAAATAACCAATACTTAATGAAGAAACTTGTGAAGGTTGGCAACGTAAAGCGGTGCTTAATCACACATTTAAATAATGTACCTTGTTACAAATAGATATCTTTGTCGATTGGCGTAGAATCGAACAACAGTGCATTTGAACAGTGCAAAAAACTGTTGGAGTCACGTGGGAAAAATAAAAATAACTTATCTGCAAGTGATTTTTGTGAGCCTGTGTGAACAATTCTAAAAACTTCTACTTGGGAATGAACATGCGTTATTTGCAATTCATTATTGGGGGATTTTTGAGTTTGCTGGGGACATTTTCCCTTGCTGATACAAAAGAATCCTATTGGCTTGAAGTTATTGATCCCTATATCGAAATGCACAGCGGCCCTGGTCGCGGCTACCCTGTCTTCCACGTTATTGAGCAAGGCGAGCAAATACAAGTAATTACCCGCCGGCCGGATTGGTTTGAAGTGCGCATGGAAAATGGAAAAACAGGTTGGACACACGCACGTCAAATCGGTCGCACAATCCAAACTACCGGTGTGCCCGCAGATATACCAACCATTAGCCAGGGTGACTACCTTAAAAATAGTTGGCGGGTTGGTTTTAGTTCCGGCCAATTCATTGATGGCGAAATTGAAGGTAGTGAGCTTTTCACGTTGAACGTTGGTTATCGCCCGTTAAGCTGGCTGAGCGTAGAAGTTGAGGCGGGTGAATTATTCGGTGCGGATATTAAAGGTGATTTCCTGGGTGGGAACTTTCTGGTTGAGCCCTTTTCCCAATGGCCGGTGTCGCCAGTTCTGCTCGTTGGTTTTGGCTCAATGAGTATTGATTCGCAGCCAAAACTGGTGCCGATTAAAATTGATGATTCAGATTTCCAACAGTACGGACTCGGATTTAATTATTACCTGGGAAGAAATTTTCTTTTTAAAGGTGATTACCGGTCATTCGAACTTTCCACTGATAACGACAATGTGAGTCTCGCAGCATGGACAATCGGTTTCAATACATTTTTCTAAAGTCGCAGTGCCTGATTAAATCCCTGGCACTGATAGTGGGCGTTAGTACCGCATCTGCTTCCTTTGCCCAGGAAAATTCAGCCAGCGGGGCTCTATCTAACGTTAACAACGAAATATTTTCATTGGGCGTGTCTGTTGGCATGCTCAACGTAGAGGATTTCACCAGCGAGTTTGTCCCTACCTTATCGGCCACATTCCGCGCGTCGGAAGATTTTTTCTTGCAAGCTAATTACTTGCGTGCGGACATATCGAAATCTTCCTATGAAACTACGCAATCCTCTTTGTTTTCCGGAGATGATCGACGCTTTACGCATTATGATTTTTTGTTTGGCTACAATCTTTTCCAAAGTGAGTTTTACTTTGATTCTGAAAAAGCCGCGTTAGCCAATTTGTATGTGGTATCAGGGATTGGTGATACCGAATTCGGTGGTGAATCCAGCTTTACTTATACGCTAGGTGTGGGTTATGAAATATCGGTATCGCGCCATCTGGGGTTCTACGTCGATTTTCGCGATTACATTTACCAATCAACTCTGGTGTCTGACGAAAAGCGTAGCGTGAATACCACCCACGTAGCACTTGGGGCAAAGTTCCAGTTCTAACCTGTATTCAGATATTTTCGGCACCGTGTTAACCAGGTTTTTCAGTAAAAATAATGAGGCCGCCGATATTTTGTATCGGCGGCCTCATTATTTTAAGGTTTTGAAACCTGAATCCCTGCGCTTAGAAAAGCGCATTCAGGCCAATATTAAGCTCGGTATTATTTGTCTTTTTGGTCGTACCATTCAGTTCCATATCTACTGTTGTATTGCGAATATCAATATTGAATGTCATCCAGTCAGTAAGGACAGTTCTGTAACTGGTGCCTAATACAATGCCTGTCTCACTATTATCGGCAAAACTAACGTCGGCAGCGCCACCCAGAAAATAAAGTGCAGAATTGTATTTGTGGCGCTTGCCCAAAAACGAACGGCCATCCAGCAGCTTATAACCAAGTACTAGGTCAACATAAGTGAATTCGTAATCGCTTAAAAACTTTCCGTTAGCGACTTTCTCAAACGCGGCTTGATCAACTTCGGTCTTCCCGTACGCTGCCTGCGCAATGAATCGTTTGCCCAAGTGATAATTAAATGCAATACCAGTAACAACATTCGTGTTGAAGTCTTCTACTGACAAAAGGCCCGTATAAACCCCTAATTCAATCTTTTCAGAATCTATAGCTGCGGCCTGTAACTGTGGTGCTGATTTATTGGGTTCAATTATTTTTACAGGCTTTTTTGAATCACTGTCCTGAGCTGACGTAAAACCGCTAATAGCAAATAGCGCGCAGGCAAGTAATGAGGGCACAGCTCTTAACATGTGAATAGCTCCGATCTATTAGGTTATTTATTCAACGAACTCTGAAAAATGCGAGCAGCTGCTTGAAAATTATTTGAGTTAATTCGCAATTTTTCTCTCGCTCTGGTGCCATTTTTTTATCAACTAATTGGTGTTTTTCGAGCGATAGGCGTTAATTGGACGTGTCGCTGATTACTTCACTATACCTGAATTTTCCATGCCTAAATAATTCAATTCACAGTAAGCGGAATGGGTCGCAACTTTAATGGCGAGCAGGTCACTGGCGTTTTTCGGTTTGCCAATAGCGTCATATTATTCTTGTGATAATTGCAATGTTATTGTGCGTAATGGTTATCAGATTAATGAATGACCTTATCACAATACTCATTTTTGTTGCGCAAAAAGACAGTATCTGTTCAGTGAACCTTCAGAAAAGACGTCGGATAGAAAAATAAAAATGTGCCAACTCTATTCCATTTCCTCCAACGTCATGTAGTAACCATTATGAAATATGGTGTACAAATTACAGAGAAAAATAGCAGGTTTACATTCAGAAGATCCTTTGCGGGTAATGATTCATCAAACGATGAATACTTGGGCGCGTTGTCTCGGTGGATTACTGTTGTTCTGTTCCGAATCTGTTAAAAATAATAGAGAGAAAAAATGGAAATCATTAAAAAAATACTCAATAGCGTAGGTTGTTGTTCTCTTGCAGTAGTCTTGGGTTTGCAGACCCAATACAGCATTGCTGAGGAAACCGCAAGCGATACAACTACGGCTGAAACACCTTGGGCCGCAGAAATTGAGAACAAGAAAACGACTATTTCCAGTGAAAATGATTCTCATGAAAATCAGAAAGCTAGTGATAGTATTCAGCAGGTTTCCAAAAATATTCAGGATTTGAAACAGCAAGTTATTGTGCTCAACAAAGACTTGCGCCTGATGGAAGAAAAACTGTTATTTCCTTCCAGCACCAAATACTCCGTATTTGTTTCTATGACATCGGGCCAGTTTTTTGCGCTCGAAAGTGTCAAATTAAAAATCGACGGCAAGTTGGTTGCTACGCATCTGTATTCCGAAAAGCAACGTCAGGCAATGATTCGCGGCGGTGTTCATAAGCTCTATATCACCAACCTTAATGAAGGTAAGCATACTGCAACCATGTTTTTTACCGGGTTGGGACCTAATCAGCGCCCCTATAAGCGCGCATCCACTATTGAATTTGAAAAAGGTTCTGTGGGCGAGTATCTGGAAGTTGCCATCAGCGATGATAGTGTGACCCAGGAGCCTGTATTCAAGATTAAACAGTGGTAATGCTGCCATGTCACAGTGCTTGGAATTTCAATCGGTAAAATCCAGACCGGCGTTGTGGGTTAGGGCAATTACTCTCGCGTTACCCATTAGCCTGAGTGTTTTTGCCTCATCAGCGCGCGCGGAAATTGTCAATAATTTCTCCACACAGGATCTCGAATATGGCGTAGTGTTGTTCGATTATTTTCAGCAGGATTATTTTTCTGCGCTTATCGAACAGGAATATGCCCAAGCCATAGGCAACCCTATCGCACAGAGTGCTGAAGGCCAGGTCATGAAGGGCGGCATGATGCTGTCTTACGGCATGGGCGACGACGCTAAAAAAATATTTGATGATTTATTGGAGCAATCGGCGCCGGTTACCGTAAAAAATCGCGCATGGTTCTATCTTGCAAAATTATTTTACAGCAAGTCGGATCTGGTCAATGCACGTGATGCGTTAGCACGAGTGTCAGGCGAATTACCAAAAGATCTCTATACCGATTATCACTATTTGGTGACGTTGCTGAGCCAATCGGGTATTCGCTTAACCGAAGAAGATCAAAAACTGAAACACGTTACCAAAGAAAATCCGTATTACCCCTATCTGTTGTTCAATCTGGCCATTTTGCAGTTGAAAAATTCCCAATTGGATGATGCGGTAAAAAACCTTGAAAAGGTTACTACCTATGCCGGCATCAGCGAGGAATTGTCGCTGCTCGCGGATCGTGCACGGCATGGTTTGGCAGAGCTGGCGATTAAGCATGGCAAATTAGTTAATGCCTGGAATTACCTGAAAGAAATACGTACTACCGGCTTCTATTCCAACCGGGCTTTACTTTCCTATGCATGGGCCGCAATTAATTTAAAGCAATTCAAGCAGGCAATTCCTGCGTTGGAGATTTTAAGTAATCGTTCAATTGCCATTCCTGAAGTGCAAGAAGGAAAGGTATTGCTCGCCCACCTGTATGAGCAAGAGGGTTCACCACGTAAAGCGTTGAAACGCAATATTCTGGCGGAAAAGGAATTTCATCAAGGAATCGAGATGATTAACGTGGCCCGTCAAGTTATTAAAGAACAAGATGTGCCGCGCGAATTTATCGAAAACTTGCACGCGATGATGGATGACACCGATTGGTATAACACCAAGCCTACGGTGAATTATCACAAGTTAACTCCGTTTTTAATCGACTTGATGGCGAGCCACCCGTTCAATGAAACACTGCGTGAGTTGGCAGACCTTTATTCAATTGAAGCAAACCTGAAATACTGGCTCATTCAAGCGGAAGAGCACCGGTTGATTTTGGAAAATGCCGGTAAAAAGCAATTCTTAAAGGATCCTGTAACTGACATTGTTAACAGAAGCCAGATTGTTAAAGATAAATTGGTAGACCAGACAACTGAATACCGCCTGCATTCCCTTGCACTGCCTGAAAAAGATCAAGAGCGCATGTCTGCATTGGTGCAGACCACCGAAGATGAACTGGAATTATTGGACGCTCGTATTAGCAAACTGGCGAACTATAAACAGCCTTATCAACAACCAGGTGACTACCGTGCGCTTGTGTTGCAAAAGCACAGCGAAATTGAATACCAGTTGGCGCAAACCAGACGCTACATAAACGGTGTGGAAGTCATCATGCGGCAATTGGTTGCGCAGGAGCTGAATAAGCATGAAGAACGCATGCGTTATTACGCCGCACAATCAAAACTGGCCAAGGCAAGACTATACGACATGACTTTGCTCTCCCTTGAGAAAGCAAGATCGAGTGGCAAAAAAGAGGCAGATGCAAGTGCAGGAGAAAGCCGAAAATGAAACGCCCCAATAATTGGATACCATTATTAGGAATATTGCTATTGACGGGTGGTTGCGCCACTGACAAAAGCAGTACCCTGGGTAGCTTGAAATATTCGCCGCAAGAAAAGGAAGAAGAGATTGAGTTTAAAAAACTCAATCACCAGGAAGTTCGGTCTGAATACAAAGAAATTCTGGATTTGTTTGAAGATAAGCAACTGAAAGAACAAATCGAACGTCGTATCGCCGATGTTTACATGATGGAAGGTGTGCACGACCAAAATCAAACCGCACAGAAAAAAAGTTATTACGTAGAAGCCATTAAAGCCTATCGTAATATTTTGGATAAATATCCCGATTCGCCTGATAACGCAGAAGTGCTTTATCAATTGGCGAAAGCTTACGATATGGAAGGCAATCAGGGTGAAGCGCTCAAGATGCTGACCCAATTGACGCAGCGTCATCCGACCTATCCGCAAATTCCGGAAGCCTATTTCCGCATGGGCGATATTTATTTTAATAGCCAGGATTATCGCAACGCTGAAAAATCCTATTTTGCGGTAACACAATTGGATAAAGCGCGTTTGCCTGTTAATGCGCACTACATGTTGGGTTGGGCATATTACAAACAAGTTGAATACTATAAGGCGATTAATTCATTTGTCTTTGTGCTGGACAGTTTGGTTGGCAACAAAGACTCATTGGATCACTTGAGTAAAGCGGAACAGCCTCTGGTTAATGACACTTTGCATTCAATGACCCTGGCACTGGACCGTGTTGGTGGTGCGCGCGCTGTTGAGTCATTGGAACCGCTTGCCAAGAAAACCTATGTATGGATGGTCTATAACAACATCGGTGATTATTACCTCGGCAAAGAATTGTATGAGGAGTCTGCGGCCGCATTCCGTGTATTCGTTAATAACCATCGCCATACGTTACAAGCACCAACACTGCATGAAAAATTGATTAATGCCTATCTGAAGGGAAAATTCCCTCGTCAGGCGTTGGAAGAAAAAGAAAAATATGTTGAAGCCTACGGCATTGCATCTGATTACCAGGGTAATCGCAACGGTATTCCTGCGCACGTAAGCAGCTCATTGCGCGTGTATCTGGATGAATTGGCCCGTCATTATTATTCAGAAGGGCAGGCAAAGCTGAAAGCACAAGCGGAACTTCAGGAAAAGAAAGAGCCTGATCAGAAAAAGATTCTGGAGTTGTCGGTAGAATCGATCGCTTCATTTGATAATGCGGCCGACTTTTATCAGCAATATGTAAGTACCTTTCCCAATGATGAACGCATTGATGAAATCTATTTCCTGAAAGCTGAATCGCTGTTTTTGGCAAAACGTTATGCAGAATCGATTTTGGATTACGAGCGCGTTGCTTACCAGCCAAAAGGAACCAGTGCTAAACAGCATGCGGCAAACGCGGGTTATGCAGCAATTATCTCTTACCAAAAACATATTGAATCCATTCCAAAAGAAGATTCAGAAGTTAAAAAATGGCAGGCGCGCGCTGTGGACAGCATGCTGCAATTTGCCAAGGTATTCCATGCGGATAATCGCTCACCCACTGTACTCACCAACGCTGCCGAGTACTTGTTTAGCCTTGATCAATACCAACGTGCGTTGGAAGTATCCAACAATTTGATTACCAACAATCCACAACTGGATAACACGCTGAAGAAAACTGCGTACGGTATTGTGGCTCACTCGTATTTCAAATTGGACGACTTCCAGAATGCCGAGGCCGCTTATCTCAACCAACGTAATTTGATTGATACCAAGTCGCAAGAATATGGTCAGGTTTCTGAACGTCTGGCGACAGCAATTTACAAAAAATCCGAAGGTTTGGTTGACACTGGTGCGAAAGAGGAAGCGATTGCCCAGTTGTTAAAAGTTAAAACACTGACACCGGATTCGAGCATTCGCGTTACCGCCCAATTCGATGCAGCAAGCATGTTGCTGGAATTGGAACAATGGGCGCGCGCCATCGCCGAACTGAAAGAATTGCAAACATTGTTTCCCAAGCATGAGTTGGCGGTGGAGTTCCCACGCAAACTTGCCTTCGCCTATGAGAAGAGCGAAAGCTGGTCTGATGCAGCATTTGCTTATTTGGGATTGAGCAAATCAGATCCCGATTCGGAAATAAAACGTGAGGCGCTCTTCCTTGCTGCAACCATGTTTGAAAACAGCAAGGATTTAGCTTCTGCGGTCACGCACTTCAAAGCATATGACGCGCAGTATGAAAATCCTGTTTCGCAACGTATTGAGGCGCGTTATCACCTGGCTACTTTGTACGAAACATTGGGTGATTCTGCAAGCCAATTGAGCTGGTTGAACCAGATCGTTGAAGCAGACCAACGTGCTGGTTCGCAGCGCAATGAGCGCAGCCAATGGCTGGCGGCATGGGCGAGAATAAAAATTGGTGATTCATATCAAGCAGAATTTACTAAAAATCGTTTATATCTGCCGTTAGTAAAAAGTTTGCCGGCAAAAAACCAACTGCTGGAAAAAGCAGTGAAACAGTACCAGCTTGCAGCGGATTACGGTCAACTGGAATACGTCACCATGTCCAGTTACAAAATTGCAAGCATGTACCAACAGTTGGCTAAAGAATTACGTGAGTCACAAAAACCGGCTGGGTTATCTGCTGATGAAGTGAAGGCTTACGCCGATATCCTGGAAGAGCAAGCTCTGCCACTGGATGGTCTGGCAATCGAATTACACCGGGCCAATATAGATCGCGCATGGGCGGGAAGTTTTAATGAGTGGATTAATCGTAGCTTCGCAGAAATGCGAGTGCTTGATCCCGCAAGATTCAACAAAACTGAATTAGTGGTAGGTTACGGCGATGAAATACGTTAATCATTTTATGAAACTGGTAATGATTGTAGTGGCGATAGCATTGGTCAGTTGCGGCGGCAACACCAAGAAAGCATCGTCAACCGGCGCTGCTGCGCAAATGGGATTGGTGTCGACCCAGGAATTTATTCCAGTGCCTGAATCAGACGGTAATGGCGGGTTGTTGCCTTACACGGCAAAGCCGAATCCCTATCTTGCGCAACGCGGCAGGGTTAAGCCTGAATCTATCGCCAAGTACATTGATGCTACTCGCGCGCTGAAACAAAAAAATTACGCGCATGCTGAAAAAATGTTTACCCAATTGTCCGAGTCTGATGATGATCTTTCCGGTTCATGGGTAGGGTTGGGCGATGTAGCCACTGAACAAACAAATTATGCAAAAGCCGTTGATCATTACGGTAAAGCATTGTTGGTCAACCCGAAAAATATTTCTGCCTATTTGCGTCTTGCCCATGCGCAGCGTTTAAAAGGGGATTTTTTAGGTTCGCAAAACACTTACGCACGAGTATTGGCAGTGTGGCCTGATTGCCCTGAAGCGCATTTGAATTTGGCAATTTTGTACGATGTGTACCTGAATCACCCATTGCGCGCTCAAAAACATATGGAAGCCTATCAATTTCTCACCGGGGCCAAGAACGATACTGTTGCTAAATGGCTCACTGAAATACAACAGCGCACCGGCGTACCCATCAGTCTGGTGGTAGAGAAGAAAAAAGCCGTTTCTACACCTTTGTCTTAATCGGTAAATGACTGTGAATGCACAACAAATTTCAAAAGTTCTGACGCTGCTAATGTTGATGGCAGGATGTGTGTCGTTTGCTACTGCTGCAGATGATGCGCAACAAAAAGCTGATACAGCAAAAGAAAATCCCGCGATCAGACTTGAATCAACATTTGTGGGCGATAAAGAACAGCCGGCAATTAGTTATTTTATTCCATGGAAGGGCAGTGAAGCGCCGGAGAAATTGCAGTGGAACCTGGAGCCCAAACACGACCAGACATTGCAAGTTGTGGATAGAGATGTATTGATTAATTCAATGAATGTTTATAACGAGTTGGATATGGAGATGACAAACGCAGCGAAATAATCTGCTGTCTGTTATCAGTAAATGTTTGAACGTATTAAAACCACGCGGTTTAAAATTGACGAGAGAGAATTATCATGGCTGAAATCTATAACACACTGACTACTTTTTTTCAGGAAGGCGGTATTTTTATGTACCCCATCGCCGTTGTTTTAGCGATTGGTTTAGCCATTACTGTGGAGCGTTGGGCTTATTTAACCTACGAGCGTTCGCGCAACCTTCGCGCGTTCGACAACTTCCTGCCGTTATTGCGCACCTCCGATGTGGAAAAAATGCAAATGTTCGCGCGTGAGAATCAGGCACCTGTGACCCGCATTATTGCTTGTGGTTTGGATATGATCAAAGTATCCAAGCAACGTGCCGATGTTGAGCACGCAATGAACGAAGGTATGTTGGAGACAATGCCGCGTTTGGAACAGCGTATTGGTTACCTTTCTGTATTGGCAAACGTTGCGACCCTTTTGGGATTGTTGGGAACAATCATTGGTTTGATTAGCGCATTTACCGCCGTTGCTAATGCAAACCCGGCGGAGAAATCTGCGCTGCTCTCCTCTTCTATATCGGTAGCGATGAACACCACGGCTTTTGGTCTGGTAGCTGCAATTCCATTAATGATTTTGCACGCTGTTTTGCAAAACAAAGTAGGCGCTATCGTCACCAGCATTCAGATGTCTGCTGTTAAGTTCCTTAATATCATGACCCTTTACCGTTTTATTGAAGCCGGTGCTCCTCGTGCTGATAGTGTTGGGGCTGTTATTGCGCCAGCGGTCAACCCAACAACGGTGAGTGCAGATTTACCGCCCGTAGGCGCAACCCTGACACAGGTTTAATATCATGAGCTTTAAATTCCAGTACAAAAAAAATGCCGAACCGGATGAGCTGGAAATTACTTCCTTCATGAATTTAATGATCGTGTTGGTGCCAGTACTGTTACTAAGCATGAGTTTTACCCAAATAACAGTACTGGACGTAAGCCTTCCTGAATTAACCGGTGGATACAAAGCTAGCGAGATGGAGCAGTCCAAGCTTGAAGTGCGTATCGATCAGGAAGGTTTTAAAGTTTTTTTCCCGGATGACAAGCTGGTTAAAACGTTGCCTGTGCTGGTGAGTGAGGCAGGCAGTGCTTACGACTTTGCGCAGTTGTCCCTTGTTGTCCAGGAGCTAAAGCAGCAAGTGCCTGATAAGCGTGATGTGCTGCTATTAGCGGAGCCCAATGTGGATTACCAAAGCCTGGTTTTCACAATGGATGCGCTACGTTCTTACAAAACCGTCGTTGCTGCGAGTGTGGTTGAAGTGGAATTATTTCCAGAAATAGCCTTGGGCGACAATGTTAAAAAATAACTCGGGTTGACAAGAATATGATTGGCTCAGCTATCTATCAAAAGAAAAAAGTATCCATGGTGCCACGTCTAAATCTCGTAGCCCTGATGGACATATTTACTATTTTGGTTTTCTTCCTGCTGCTCAACTCGGGTGAAGCCCAAAAAATAGAAAATGCAAAATTTATTGAACTACCGGATTCTGTTTCAGGTGTAACTCCGCACAATGAATTATTTATTACAGTGGATGATGAAACGGTGTGGATTGGTGATACTCCGATTGTACCTGTTGCCGAAGTTATGAAATCTGTTAACAAACCTTCTGAATTATTGGTGAAAGCGTTGGATGCTCACAAAGCCTCATTGGGTGAACTGGGTGAGTATGAACAGAAAAACGGTTTGCCCGTTACGATTCTTGGCAGTAAAGAAGTTCCATTTGCGTTGCTGAAAACGGTTATGGCCAGTTGCCAGCAAAGCGGGTACCGGGAAATTTCGTTAGCGGTGAATCAGGTAATTCCCAATTCACTTGCTGCCGATAATGGAATGAGCCTCGCATCCAGAACTTCACAACCTTCTGGGGAATAAAATGTCGACGACCTATCAACCTTATGCGTTAGAGCTGGCACTTCCCTGGAGCGGCCATAAAGAACGTGAAGATGCGTTCAGGAAAATACTGAAAAGGGTATTAATTCCTTTGCTGCTGCTCTGTTTGATTTTTCCATGGTTAGCGCTTTTTGAGACGGAGGAAGTCCCGCCAGAGCCGAAGATCATGACAAAAATTTTATTGGATCCACCGAAACCCGTGAAGCCACCTCCACCACCGCCACAAGTAGTGCGTGAAGAACCGAAACCGGTTCCGGTCAAGCCGGCAAAAACACCTGAAGCACCAAAGCCCAAGGCAGTACCAAAATCGCAACCTGCACCTGTTGCGAAAGCGCCTAAAGTAGATGCACGTACGCAAGTTGCACAATCGCAAGGTTTAAGTGAGTTGTCCAGCCAACTGAAATCGTTACGTGGCAGTGTGAATGTTGCCAGGATGCAAAATAAAAACGTATCGATAAATGAGGGCGGAACGGTTGCTGCAAGTGATCGTAGTGTATTGGGTTCCGAAAATGCTTCTCGCAAAAGTGACGGCATTGTTGTGAATGAAAACGTAATGCGTGGTGAATCTGTCGCATTAGCCCAGCACCAATCAACCAAGGTTGAAGGTGTGGTTGGTGGTGATTCCGAAGTGACCAGTGAGCTAGGACAATTATCTGGCCAGTCTGGTAAGCGTGATATGGAAAGTATTCGCCGAACGTTGGAGCAAGCAAAAGGTAATGTTTACAGTTTGTATCAACGTGCTTTGTTGGATCATCCCAACCTGTCGGGAAAGTTTACATTCAAAATTGTGATCGAGCCTAATGGAAGTATTTCAACAGTGAAATTAGTCGCGAGTGAACTTGGTATTTCCGATTTGGAACAGCGTATTCTTGAGCGTATTCGCCAGGTAAATTTTGGAGCGAAAGATGTACCGCCCACGGCAGTAGAATATAAGTTCGTATTTCTACCAAGCTAAAGCCAGAAGAGGATCGATTAACGGATTTTTTTCTGTTTGGTAAGCTGATTGATAAAAGCCACAACTATTTGGTTGTGGCTTTTTTATTTTCAGGAAAAAATTTGAAGTTGTTCGCGTTATTGCCATCGCTGGAGGAATGTTCAGGCGTGTCGCCCTTCTCAAAACTGTTGTGAAGCCGGTGAAGTGCGATAGTTTAGGAATTCACAAAAATTAAAAATTCTTTAGGAGTGACCATGCGTTTCAGAGCATTTGTGAATAGATTCCAAATTGCAGTTTTGGTTCAGTGCAATATGTGATGGTCACAATAGCGTCTGGCATAAATGATTTAAGAATAACAATGGGCTTAATTCATCGAGCAGTCGGCGTACGCCAGAGTCAGTTGTGTCATGTCGAGTTAAAAAACTAATATCAACTCAACTTGGTGAATCATATGCTTGGGTGCATCAAATTAAACCGAAGTCAATTAGTATCTTTGGTTATGCCACTTTTGTTGTTGGGATGCGGCGGCGGTGGGGGTGAGAGTGACTCCGCGGCAAGCAATTCCAGTGTTACCGGTGCACCATCGGCTGGGCCGGTAATATCGCAGCAAACTCCTTTTGCGTATGTACAGCGCGATTTGTCCAGTACCAAAGAGGCTCGTACAGAGAGCTTTAAAAAATCATTAGCCGGTAAGGGCACGCGCTATCCTCTGGATTTGCAATCACCCTATGCCTTTATGCCCGGTGCCAAATTAAATATTCGTTCAGGCCTGACGACAAGCGCGTTGGATACTGAGGTGCTGACTGAATACTTCAAATCCAGTAATTTTGACGTTAAGGATTTGAACGTATCACCCGATGGCGAGCGTTTGGTATTTGCAGCGCACGGCCCGGATAATCACCCTACGGATTACACCTGGAATATCTACGAATACCACTTTAAAACAAAGGCTATTCGTCGAATTATTACAGATCACATCACCGCGAATGCCGGTGATGATACCAACCCCACTTATGCGTTGGACGGATCTATTATTTTCTCTTCGGATCGCTCTGCGGGTAATCCCAATAGCCCAATCGACAATATTGTCGACGAGGACCAAAAACCCTGGTGTTATAAAGTGGGTCCGGAAGAGCGCCCATCGTTACTGCATTCCATGAGCAGCACCGGCGAAAATATTTTGCAATTAACTTACGGGCGTAATTTTGATATTGAGCCCACGACATTAAAAGACGGCCGCATTGCATTTGTTCGTTGGACACGCACTTATCATCCGATTAGCTGCCCGACTACTGCCTCAGCGCAAAAACCAGGCATTAATGACGTATTCTCCACAACCAACACTAACCCGCTGGGTTTAGGTTTACCTTCGCAATGGTCTTCCCAGCAATTGTGTGCACTTGCACAAGAAACTCCAATGGGGCAGGTGGTTGCGACTAACCATTACCGCTTGCTGCGAATCACAGCGGATGGCACTGACATTGATCAGCTTTACCAAACCGTGTCATTACTGGGATCAGATGAGTCCTTTATTGCACCTGATCAATTAATTCAATTGGAAGACGGCAAGCTGGCGACTTTATTGCGTCACCAATACAACAGTTTTATGGGCGGTAATGTGGTTGAACTGGATTCTCCGCAACAACCGAGCACCGATCGTATTTTCGGCAACTTTGCTCCTACTGATTTGGTGGCCGATGCCGTTGACCTTTATCCAAACCAGCGCTCTATCGACGGTTGGTATAGTGCCGCCTGGCCATATCGTGATGGTACTGGCCGTATGCTGGTAAGTTGGTCGCAGTGTTCAGCTGTTTCAAACGGTGTGAGCAGTTTCTGCAGCGCCGGGAATACCAGCGGGGACACGCAAAGCCAATACGGCATTTGGGTATACGACCCAAGTACAGACTCTCGCTTGCCGATTGTGGGCGCACAACAAAATGCACTCTATAGCGATATTGCTGTTAGCCGTCCAATGACCGGCGCAGATTTCCCCTTTGAGCCTTACGACCCGAATTTTGTAGATGACCTGGATACCAGCCGTATTATTTGCCGTGAACCGGAAAACAATGTGCCGGTTGCCAATGCGGGGGCGGATCAGGAAGGCTTGATTGGCCAGGCTGTTCAACTTGATGGCAGTAAGAGCACCGATGCCGACGGTGATGCCCTGACTTATTACTGGACTATTGTCAGCCCTTCAGGTGTCGAAACTGTAATTACCAACTATTTGAGCGTGGCTCCGACCATCACCCTTAAAGATCGGACAACTTACGTTATCCAATTGGTAGTTAACGATGGCAAAGTGGATAGCCTGCCCGACACCATGACGTTATCGGTGGGTAACCGCGCGCCGGTTGCTAACGCTGGCGAAGACAAAGCATCCATTCCAGGCCGTGAGTTGACGTTGGACGGTTCTGGCAGTAAAGACGCTGATGGCGATTCCCTGATTTATCAATGGCGAATTGTTTCCAAACCTGAGGACAGTACGGCGACCTTGCTGAACGCTGATTCGGTCAGCCCCAGCATTACGCCTGATGTTTACGGTGATTACGTACTTGAGCTGATAGTGAATGACAGCTATGTAGACAGTGCGCCGGATCAAGTGACCATCAGTTTGCGTAACGGCGCACCTATCGCCAACGCCGGCCCTGACCAAACTATTCACATCAGCAAAGATGCCTATTTGAATGGCTCGGGAAGTAAAGATCCTGAAAACGGGCCGCTGACCTACAGTTGGGCCATCATTAGTCCGGCTGATGCCAAAGCAAGCCTGACCGGGGCAGATTCGGCAACACCGGTATTGAAACCCACAGCAATCGGTACCTATGAGGTTCAATTGGTTGTGTCTGATGGTAAGTTCATCAGCGTAGCGGATACCGTGCGTGTGCAGGTTACCAATACCAAGCCGGTAGCTGATGCAGGGGAAGGTCGCCAAATCGGCTTGCAGAAAGCAGTCACCCTGGATGGTTCCAAGAGCCTGGATGCCGATGGGGATGCGTTGACTTATCGCTGGACACTCACTGTCCCTGAAGGCAGTAGCGCGAGCCTTGAAGGTGCAGATACCCAATCGCCCAGCTTCACTCCGGATGTCTACGGTGATTACAAAGCCCAACTGGTTGTGAATGATGGTTATGAAGATAGTGCGCCTGACCAGGTGATATTCAGCACCAATAACAGCGCGCCGACTGCGAACGCCGGACCGGACCAAAAAGTATCACTGGGACAAACCGTCACCCTTGATGGCTCACGCAGCACTGATGTTGATGGTGATGTGCTGACTTATGAGTGGACGATTATTACTCCGGCGAACACGACCAGTGTTCTGTCAGATAAGACGTCGGTGATGCCAAAACTGGTTATTAACGAGAAGGGTACTTATGTCATTCAATTGGTGGTGAATGACGGCAAGTTAAGCAGCGCACCTGATACCGTTAGCCTTGAAGTCGGCAACGTAAAACCGGTTGCGAACGCCGGTGCTGACCGCGTGATAGCGCAAGGTAATCCAGTCAAGCTTGATGGCTCAAAAAGTAGTGACCTCGATGGTGATGTGCTTGGTTTCTCCTGGCGTCTAGTCTCTGCACCGGCAGGCAGTGCCGCGACCCTGGATGATGCGACTAGCGTACAACCGTCAATCACTCCTGATGTGTTGGGCAATTACATCCTCGAACTGATTGTGAATGATGGAAAAGTGGATAGTGACCCGGATCAAGTGGTTATCAACACCGCGAATGTTCCACCGGTTGCCAACGCAGGTCCAGATCAACAATTGTCGCTGACCGAAACTGCTACGCTCGATGGAAGCAAAAGTGCTGACGCCGAAGGCAAACCGCTTACTTACCGTTGGAGCTTGTTGTCCAAACCACAAGGTAGCGCGGCGACGTTGAATAATGTTGCCAGTGTTAACCCGACGTTCAAGCTTGATAAAGCGGGTAGCTATACCGCTCAATTGATTGTCAACGACGGCGATGAGGACAGTAAACCTGACACCGTGATTATCACCACATTGAATACTCGTCCGGTGGCTGAGGCGGGGCTTGAGCAAGTGGTGTATCAAGGTTCTGAAGTTAGCCTCGATGGTACAAGCAGTTATGATCCGGACGGTGACAACATCAGCTACCGTTGGGCATTGACTACCAAGCCGGAAGGAAGTCAGGCCACTATCCTGAACCCGATGACTGCAACGCCGAAGTTCACTGTAGACAAGACCGGCCTCTTCGTTGCCCAATTGATTGTTAATGACGGCAAGGTAGATAGCTATCCTGACACTGTGACCTTACGTGCGGAAGCACCGGTATGTGACCTGTCAAGCGCCACCAAGCGTACCTTGCCGGTAACCATTCGCGATTTCCGTGACTATCCACGTGGTGGCCATCCGGACTTTGAGCACTACAACACCGGCGTGGAGACAGGCATTGTTACTAAGAACCTGGGATATCTGGATGAAGGTGGAAAACCGGTTTACTCCCGCGCAACTGGCGGTACCGCGTCCACCACTAACAAGACCTATTTTGATCAATGGTATAGAGACGTGGCGGGTGTGAACCTAACCATTCCTTACACACTGGAGTTGTCCCGTGCAGAAGGTTCTACCGTATGGAGCTACATCAACACCGAGTTCTTCCCGATTGACGGAAAAGGATTTGGCAACATGCCTGCACCGGCGCCAGATCACAATTTCCACTTCACATTGGAAGCCCACCTGGTGTTTGATTACGCCGGCGGCGAGCAATTTACCTTTAAGGGTGATGACGACCTCTGGGTTTACATCAATGGTAAATTGGTGATCGATATCGGTGGGGTGCATGGTGTAGCAGAGCGCACCATTAACCTGGATAACCTGGCGGCGCAGTTGGGTATCGTCAAAGGACAGACTTACCGGTTCGATCTGTTCTTCGCAGAACGCCATACCAACAGATCCAACTTCATGTTCCAGACCAACATTAACCTGGAGTGTGTACCCAAATCGGAATAGTGAGTCTTATGTAAGCTCGACAGGCTTGGACGCTGTTCAAAAATAACCCGACAACCTCAAGGTTGTCGGGTTATTTTTTTGGTTAGTACAAACGATTTAATTAATGGCCTGTTACAAAATTGAAAAGTAACTGGGCATGGGCAATTAAATAAAGGAAACAACCGATACAGCCACCGACGATAGTCCCGTTGATGCGGATATATTGCAGATCCTTGCCAATATTCAACTCAATCTGGTGTGACATTTCCTTGCTGTCCCAACCTTTTACGGTATCCCGAATATGGGTTGTTAAAAAAAGTGCGAAATCGGGAGCCATTTTTCGTGCGGCGTCTTCCATATGCTGGTTTAGTGATTGGCGCAAACCGGAGTCTTCTGCCAATGTTTTCCCCAACCATTGGCCAGCCGCGGAAATTTTTTGATGGAGTATGGAATGTTCGTCATTGCAATCGCGCTTTAACCAATCTTTAAGGTCATGCCACAAGGCGGCCATGTACGTGTTGAAGGTTTCATCGCTTTTTAAGTAACGTTTTATTTCTTCTGCTTTCGCAAAAAATTCCGGATCGGTTTTTAGCCGCTCAATAAATTCGTGCGTGTAATTATCAAAGTTAATTCGCAATTGGTGCTCAGGGTTTTCATTCACATCATCCAATAATCTGCTAGCTGCCTTAATAGCAATTTGAGCCCCGGTTTTTCCCACCCAGCCGGAAGGCACGATTTTTTCTGTCAACGGGTATTCTTCCTTGAGCCATTTAACAATACCTTCCGCAATAAAAGCCTGCGTGCTTTCCTCACGCAAAATAAGTGCAAACTGGTTAATACCTTCATTCAGCAATGCCTGGTGGCGTTTATTTTTTGTCATTACCTCCAGCACCATGGCAGCAGAACCGGATAGGTCTGTCTTATCCAGCGTTGCGTGGATAGCTTTCGTCATAAATTTTTGAACGGCGGAGTCCTCAATAAAATCCAGGATGCCCGCCGTTAGTTTCACCAGGTAACCACCCAGCTTTTGCGTGTTATCGGATGAATTGAGCCAATCAGTAGCTTTTTGCGCGGGGTCGTGTTTTTGGATGAGTGCTACAAGAGAATCTACGTCCAGGAATTTCTCGCGCACAAAAACAGCGAGATTGTCGGCAATCTTGTCTTTGTTTTTGGGGATAATTTCAGTGTGGGCAGAAACCACTGGAATAGGGACGCGTTTAAAAAGGGCAACTACCGCGAACCAATCTGCTAATGCGCCCACCATCGCCGCTTCAGAAATCGCACGCAATAAACCTACCCACCACAAGTGTTCGGGCAAAAACAACGTTGTGATAAAAATAACGGCGGCGGATAACAAAAAACCGAGGGCGAGGCGTTTGGATTTTCTTAATTCAATTTCTTTTGTCATCAAGGGCACACTCCTTTTGGGATATTCTGATTAGATTATCCGCACGGAATTTTGTGCCCTCAATATTTATTCCCTGTTATTTACCATTATGACGCCTTACGCCGGTTGTGGTTCCGGCAACATGACCATCCAGCCCACACCGAACTTGTCGGTAACTTGCCCATATAGCGGTGACCAGAAGGTTTTTGCCAGCGGCATATCAACATTACCGCCATTGGCAAGTGCATCGAAAACCCTATGTGCCTCATCAGCCGTTTGAAGGGTGAGACACAGGCGGAAACCACTAAAACGGGTGGCGTCATCACAACCATCCGATGCAAAGACATTGGTATTTCCCAAATTGAAGTCTGCATGCATGATTTTATTTTCAAACCCTTCTTGCAACATACCTTCGGGAACCGGATCGGGGCTCTCGTTGAAGCGCAGTTTCATATTCACGCGCGCGCCCAGGTGTTGTTGATAGTAATCCAGCGCTTCCTCGCAGCGCCCGGAGAAGAATAAATAAGTATTTGTCTGGGCTTTGCGCAATGACATGGTTTTACGCAATTCATCTTCTTGTTCCGCAACCTTACCATCGGGGTCGGCTTCGGCAAAATCTTCAGCGGTGTAGAAGGTGCGAATTTCTATATCCGATTCTTCTTCCATGGGATTAGGGCATTTTTTTACCCAATCAATAGCTTCATCTAACGAATTTACATTCCATACCCAATAACCGGCAATGAGTTCGTTGGTTTCTGTAAATGGGCCGGTGGTAATAACGCGCTTATCACCCTTAAAGCGAATCCTCACACCCTCACTACTTGGTTTCAAACCGTCGCCTGACTCCATGACTCCTGCGGCCACGAGCTGCTCATTGAACTTGCCCATGGCGGTTAATAATTCTTCGCTGGGCATTTTTCCCGCTTCGGAACTGGGGGACGCTTTAACAATAACCATGACTTTCATGTTGATTCTCCTGCTTTTAGATTAAGGGGTTGTCTATTAGTCGCGTCGGATACCGGGAAATCGACAGCGACTAAAAATATTTATCCTTATTAAAAATGGTTTTGGCATAAGTGACATGTGTGAAGCGTTTTGTCGGCAACATAACCATAATATTTCAAATGATAACAACGTCAGCATGATCTGATGGATCACGTTCATCACTATGTAAAACTTTCAAATTAATTCGTATTCGACAATGAAATGCCTGGATAATTTTTGTATCGGCTTCCGCAATAATTTGGCCGTTGGTCTATTTTCTCTCTCCTTTTCAAAATGATTGAAATTTAAATGCCAGCAAATTGGAAAATTGTCATCTATTGTCCCGCGTGGGTAGCAAATGCAGGTATGCATACTAACTGGCCTTTGAATTGCATTTATGAAAAAGCGGCAAATTAGTTATCTTTAAATCGTGCCGCCGAAATTTTTCGATAGCTGATGAGGCGTTATCATGTCTTCCTTTAATCCATTCGAACAACGCTCTGCGGGAATTTTACTCCATCCAACCTCATTGCCCTCATCGGAAACCTGTTGGGGGGACGATCAACAACATGCAATCGGCACGTTGGGAAAAGAGGCGTATGACTTTGTTGATTTCATGGTGGCTGCGGGCTTAAAAGTCTGGCAGGTTTTGCCCCTGGTTCCAACGGAGGATAATTTATCACCCTATCAATCATCATCTGTGCATGCAGGTAACCCGGATTTAATTAGCCTGGATAATTTGGTTGCACGTGGTTGGATCGATAAAAATTGCATTAAGCCTGGTGAGAAAAATCGAAAAGGTTTAGCCGATTTACGGCGCGGCTGCGCAACCTATTTTCAACAGTTTTTGCAAAAAAATTCCGGTTCAGACATTCATCAACAATATGAAGAATTCTGTAAAGAAGAGGCACATTGGCTAAATGACTTTGCGTTATTTTCAGCGCTTGGACGAAAATTCAATGGCAGTAGCTGGGTCGATTGGCCAGCCGAATTACGTTCACGGGACAGTGCTGCATTGGAAAAAGCCAAAGGCGAATTGGGTGATGATATCCAATGTATTTACTTCGAACAGTTTTGCTTTTTTATCCAATGGGCTGAACTAAAACAATATGCCAATGAAAAAGGAATTTTATTATTCGGTGATATCCCTATTTTTGTAGGGCATAACAGCGCTGATGTCTGGGCGGAGCAGCATTATTTTTCGTTGGACGAAAATGGCCAACCATTAACCGTCGCAGGAGTTCCGCCCGATTCCTTTTCAGAATCCGGCCAGCGTTGGGGTAACCCTCATTATGCGTGGGATGTTATGCAGAAAGACGGCTTTCAGTGGTGGTTGTCACGTTTCGGTACGCAAATGAAATTGTTCGACCTTATTCGTATCGATCACTTCCGTGGCTTTCACTCGGTATGGGAAATCCCCGGTAAGAATCCGGATGCACGGGAGGGAAAATGGATCAACACACCGGGGGATGCGCTTTTACAAGCCTGCTTAAATCGTTATACGGAATTAAAACTGGTAGCGGAAAATTTGGGAACTATTACGCCAGAAATAGAAAACTTGCGGTTGAAGTTTAATCTTCCCGGAATGCTGGTATTACATTTTGCGTTCGAAAATGGTGAAGACAGTCCGCATCTTCCACATCATCACACCACGCAGAATGTGGTGTACACCGGAACCCATGACAACGACACCAGTGCAGGGTGGTTAAACCAGCTCAATGATGAAGCGCGCCGGCAACTGGGAAATTACACCTTCCATTCGGCGGATACGATGCCCTGGTTATTAATTGATATGGCATTGGCTTCGAGCGCAAGCCTGGCGATTATTCCGATGCAGGATTTTTTGGGGCTGGGTAGCGAAAGCAGGATGAATACTCCGGGTACACCCGATAAAAATTGGCGTTGGCGTTTTGCCTGGGAGCAAGTAGATGAAGGCTTAGCCGCGACAATAAAACAACATGTGGAAAGTTATCATCGAAAAGTGTAGCCAGTTATTTAAACCATTCATTTAAACCAGTCATAAGTAGCTGGGACCTATCCAGTTAATGCGCCTGTCCATTTCGCGTTGAGCGTGATGGTAGTTGTCGTACACCCCAATTGTTCTGTCGGGCTTTTCAATCAATTCATAAAAGGAAATGACGGAATCTTCATCCTCGTCATAAAGTTCGACAAATGAGATGTAGTAGTAACGGGCATCAAATAAAACGATTTCCATGGCGACCTCCTGCATTTCAGTACTACTTAGTCAACTATTTTTTCTTAATTGCTCCAACATTTTGTACAGCCTACAAAATTATTTGTACTAGAGAGGGGGAAAATAAAATGATTAGCCAGATTGCGATTGCAATTACCGGAATAATAAGTGTTTGGTTGAGCCAGGATACCTGTACCAATCGGCGAAAATATGCCTGCTGGTTTGGATTGGCCGGGCAGCCTTTTTGGTTTTACGTGTCATATACGGAACAACAATGGGGAATATTTTTATTGAGTTTTGTTTATACATTCGCATGGATGCGTGGATTTAAAAATTATTGGATTGACAAGGCTTAATACTGGTACTGAAAAATAACATTTTCATAAGACTTTATAAAACATAAAAGAATTCATTTATATATCGTAATCGTATTTAAATGGCAGGAACATGTGGGCCAACTGTTGTCTTATAAGCACATTTGCGGTTTATAGACATAAAGAGATAGATAGTGCGAAAGAATCACAAGCAAAATTTTTTGCCATTTTCGAGCGAAGCAGGCGTTATAAAAAGTAATAGTGATGATCTGCTCCAGGTACAATTTTTTGAAACGCGCAAACTCACCGAAACATTGGTTAGCAGGCTCTCTGCGGAAGACCAGATGTTGCAATCCATGCCCGAAGCCAGCCCATCCAAATGGCATCTTGCCCATACCAGTTGGTTTTTTGAAACATTTATATTGAAACCACGCGGCGTCAAAGTTTCCACCGATCCCGCATTCGAATTTTTATTTAATTCCTATTATGAACAAGTGGGCCCGCAATTTTCTCGTGGTCAACGAGGATTGTTATCGCGTCCCTCGCTTGAGCAAATATTAAAATACCGTCGGGTTATTGATTTGAGGTTTTATGAATTATGGGAATCTTTTAATACCAACGAGCTGGCGTTAGTTGCCTTGGGTATTGCACATGAACAGCAACATCAAGAATTGATAGTAACTGATATCAAGCACGCTTTTTTTCACAACCCCGCCTATCCGGCTCTTGGCAAATGTTCGCCCGCTTCTGTTAATCCGATTGCGCTGCAGTGGCATGAATATCCCACCGGAACTTACCTCATCGGTGCAAAAAATGGTTTTCATTTTGACAATGAAGCACCACAACATGAAGCGTTAGTGCATGGATTTCGTTTGGCAAATCGCCCGGCTACCAATGCAGAGTATATGAATTTTATTGAGGACGGCGGTTACCGCAATAGTCGTTATTGGCTATCGGACGCCTGGGCCTGGGTGAAGCAAACCCAACCAAACGCGCCTTTATATTGGATAGAAGATGGAAAAAAATGGCTCAACTATACCTTGGGTGGATTGCTTCCGGTTGATCCGCTATTACCTGTTTGCCATTTGAATTTTTACGAAGCAGCTGCTTTTGCAGCCTGGATGGGAAAACGTTTACCGACGGAAATGGAATGGGAAGTGGCGGCGGCACAAGTCGAACCTGTCGGAAATTTTTTAAATCGACAATTACTGCATCCGAAAGCTGCCGTGGACAGCGAGGCGCAACAACCGTTGCAATTGTTTGGTGATGTATGGGAGTGGACACAAAGCGCGTATTTACCCTATCCCGGTTTTAAACCCGGTGCTGGTGCAGTAGGGGAGTACAACGGTAAATTTATGGTTAACCAATGGGTGCTTCGCGGTGGCTCTTGCGCGACTCCGGTGGGGCATATACGTGCAACCTATCGAAATTTTTTTCCGGTAGCGACTAGTTGGCAATTCAGCGGAGTGAGGCTTGCAGATGACATCCTTTAATAAAAACACCCTCTATGCATTTGAAGATCAATTCCAGGACATCAAAAATGAAAGTGATTTTTATACTGATGTCATTGAAGGTTTATCAAAATCACCGAAAGCGCTGCCGTGCAAATATTTTTACGATGAACGTGGTTCACTTATCTTTACCGAGATCTGCAACACCGAGGAATATTATGTCACTCGTACTGAAGGTGAACTTACTGAAAAAATATTGCCTGAATTGGCAGGCATGATTGGACCAAACGCTACGTTTATCGAATTTGGCTCAGGCGAAGGGAAAAAAATAAGGAGTTTATTGGCGGGTATGGATCATCCGCTCGCCTATGTGCCTATCGATATCTCCGCGGAAATTCTGAATCGTTCCGCGATCAAATTGAAAACGGATTTTAAAAACCTGGCCATCTATCCGGTCGTTGCGGATTACATGAATGAAATACAGTTGCCGCCGCAAATAACCTCCATGAATAATCGGAAGATTGTGTACTTCCCGGGTTCAACAATCAGTAATTTTACGCCGCGCGAAGCCAGCCTGTTTTTTAGCAAGGTCAATGCCTGCCTCAAACCGGGGGATGGGTTTATTATCGGAGTGGACCTTATTAAATCGCCTGCGCGGTTGCATTGCGCCTATAACGACGCAGAGGGAGTCACCAGAAAATTTGATCTGAATATATTGCAGCGCATTAATCGCGAGCTGGGTGGTAATTTTAATCCGGAATTTTTCGAGCACTACGCATTTTTTAATCCGGTGAAACACCGCATTGAAATGCATCTGGTAAGTTTATGCGATCACTGGGTACATATCGGAACGAATAAATTTCACTTTGATCATGGTGAGAGTATCCATACCGAGAATTCTTACAAGTATACGCTGGAAGACGTAGGCCATTTGGGCGCGGAGTCTGGATTCAAAAATTGTAAAACGTGGACGGACGCGGAGAAGCTGTTCAGTATCAGTTTTCTAATGAAATTGTAATCGCTGTATAAGCGGTATTTATTGACGTTATTCTTCAAAAGTGATTAGCACATTGCCAGCGGTCTCATTGATCGCTTGCCGGGAAAACAATTCAACAGATGCTTGCTCCAGGCTAATTTGCAAACGCACATCGACACCATAATCGGTGGCAAGAATTTGTCCGCGGTATTGATTGATCAAATGGCGAATTTTTGCTTCGCGCGCAAACTCTACATATACCTCGCCGGTAACTCGCGGCGTGACAGACAATAATTCTGCAAAATTCACCGCATGGGAAACCGCGCCGGAATAAGCTCGTACTAAACCGCCCGAACCCAATTTTATCCCACCAAAATAACGCACCACCACTGCCAGTGAATTGCCCACTTCTCGTTCAGTAAGTACATGCAGCATCGGCTTGCCTGCGGTTCCAGAAGGCTCGCCATCATCGCTGAACGCCTGGGTTATTGGTTGGCGAGTGTTGCCAATAATGTAAGCCCAGCACACATGGCTGGCATCGGGGTATTTTTGCCGGTAAGAGTCTACCAGCAACATAACATCCTCCCGGCAAGCGACCGGGTGGAGGAAGGTCAAAAACTCGCTATTCTTTTCCTCGGTTACCGCCTCAATAGATGCAGCAAGTACGGTGTAAGTGGAACTCCTCATCGACGGACGACCAAGATATTTTAGAGACGGTGCACTTTAGCTGTTAACCTGGGAGATGCAAGTACCATTGGTGCAGTTTACGGGCAGGTGGCAGGTGCTTATTACGCGGAGTTCGCTTTGCCAGCTTCATGGGCTCAGACGTTATGCGATCTTGCAGGCTCAAAGCTGCTTGTAAATCATCGCGGCTTACTTCATCTTTAAGCGCGATTAGTATTTGCCGACTTGGGGGGTGACTTGTGGTGCGACTTGGGGTGTAGTTAAAGAGTTGGATGTTTTAAAGGTATTCAAAATCATCTGGAGCATAAACTCAATAAACAGCACTGAGTCGGTCTTTTTAGTGCTAAGGCGAATTTGCTTGGTAATACTCGCTTTGATGTTTGTCCAAAAGCCTGTTGGACAATTTCAGAATTAGTAGCTATTACAGTCGCAAAGGTTTTACTGGTTAATCAAAGGAAGTAACTAAATTGGCTGAAAACTTTATACCTGTTAACTTGTTAGATTCGATCACGCTTTTTACTTCATGGTTACAATAAATATCTCGGCACGTATTGAACTTGGTTTTGAAAATGAGTTTTTCGTTTATTTCAGCTGGCTCAAAACCAATTTTTCGTTCTCCGACTATATGCCCATCTTGTAGAATATGTTCGCTTTGTGAAAGATCAGATTAATTTTCGCTATCTGAAACGCGTTCCCAAATACTATAAAACCCTATTTTTCTCATGTACTTAGTAATTTCATAACTAAGATCCGGCAAAAGATCGGTATTATCTGTTCGGCCTAATACAACATTGCCTGACTCAGCATCGTCATGGATGTTATCAACCAGGCGCCAAATGAACTTGCTGAATTCCTCTGCTTCCTCTTCGTTAGTGATCCCGTTTTCAATAAGGTGGGAAATTTTTGGCTCTGGTGATTTTTCGAGATAGAAAGCTAATATTTCGTTAATGTGAGGATATCTTTCAAATTCAATCATAATATTTTTCCTGCATCGCGAATAACAGTAAGACGATAAGATACCAAAGTTAATTTTGTTACTAGCTGTTCAACTAACATTTTTTCAGTTGCCGTTAAAAAATAGTGCCCCGGGTTATCATGATCTGGTTCAAATTTTAATCCGGGCGGAATATCTGCCTCAGATAGTATCCAGAAAACATCAACAGGCTTTTTCTTGCGAGCCATCATATTATGAACAAATTTCAAATTTTCCCATGTTGCTGAAAAGGACAGCCCCATTTGCGGGTTTGGTAATATCCATTTCTCGTCTACTGAAAACTGATAATCACAAATTCTAATTCCCATTACGGTTCGATATTTTCCGTTATTTTCAGTTTTATAGAGCGTTGGATGATTGCCCTTCACTGTAGGGCGAGCTTTGGCTCCATCAAGGGTCTCTATGAATTTCCGCAAATCTGTCAGGCATTTATATTGTTTTAAAGGTTCCATCTATCTTTCCTTATCTGTGCCAATTTAAAAGTATATTGATCTATCATCTTATAACCCCCCCTGTGAAAACAGAGGGGGGGAATAAAAAATTAAATGTTATTCATCAACCACTTTAACTGTGCGTTAATTGCATCCGCTTTCTTAATCACCATATACGCAAAACGCTCAATACCTTCGATGCTATCCGCATCCAGGTCATGGGCAAAACGGTGGATAATCACGCTGGTGGATTGACAATAAAACGCACAATAATGTTGAAGTTCGCAGTAGGAATCACACAGTTGCGCAAGTTCTTTTCTAATATTTGGAGGGGGATTTTCGGATACATCCGATGTATTTGAATTGTTCATGATAAATCTCTGTTAAGTTTTAGTGTGAACAACTTCCAGTTAGTAGCTGGAAGTCGGGTGTCAACTAGAGTCTTAACAGAACTCCGGGCATATTCCCCTTGCGGGTATTGTATTACGCCTCTCCACCCGACCAAATGGCGGGCGCCACTTTTCCTACGAAGATCGAAATCGCACAAAAAGCTAACGGTTGCGGGAGACCGTGTTAAGTTCTAGTGAGGTGAACTTTAATGGGGTGGGGGAGGGTTGTCAAAGGGGAATGGAGGATTTTAGTCGGTTTGGTTCAGACGAAAAGCTTTATTAGCTCGAACCTGATCAGTTTTACAGACGGTATAGATGCGAGCTAATTAGGTGAGCAACGAATGTTTAGGAGCATGCAATATTAATTGCATGCTCATCACCCGTTTTAATTAATGCTTGCTTGGCAACTGCTGAAAATTCTTGCTTTCTATCAAGCATATTTTTTAGTTGCTGCAAGTCTTTCTTTGCTTCTGCCCTTGCAGTAACTTTATCATTTGGTGTTGCTTTAACTTTTTTCATCGAATTAAGATATTTATTGTATAAGCTGCGACAAGTTATCCATGTTTCGGCTCTACGTCGGTTTAACACTTCTTCATCTAAGAAATATTTATCGATAGTGAACTCGACTCGCTCAATATCTTGAGGCTCGATATTAGTTGCTGCTACGGGTTTACCATTATCATCAAAACTTAATAACAAATAATCTTCTTCATCCAAAGGATCAAGAAATAAAGGTAATTCATCACGCCAATCATGGGTTTCATTAGTTGCCCTGAATCTTTCGTCAATAACAGGAAAGTACGTACCTTTTTTTGCGTTCGGCCGGCGCTTGCATAGCCGATAATTTTCAAGGTCAAAGGCAAGCCAATAATAACCTGTGTGTGCAGTGTTTATAGATCCATTTTTTTCTTTTGTATTTTTCTTTGGTCTGAAATGCTCAACCTCTTGATAATCACCACCAAATTTTGTTTCGGTATACCAGCATTTATCGTGAGATAAACTTGATAACCATCGAACTAATTCAGGTTTTCTCCAATGATTTTCGTATTGATCAATTAAACGATGTTTTTCACCTAGGGATTGTGCAGCTAAAATCTGATTGGAAATAGCCAATGCTCCGTCTTTCCATGCTTGAATATCAGCCGGTATATCATCTGGAAACTTAATTTTTATCATTGTCAGCCTCTTCTTTTAGAACTTCAGCAAGGATTTCATCCGATAAGCTTTGTAACTCATCGTACTCTTCAGGTGTGAATTCTGGCCGTCTAAACAGTGGACTGCGACTTATTGCTTTGGAAAAATTTGAAAAATAAGGGTTGGGGTGCGCATATTGAAGTCCTAATGCGTCAAGTTCTTCATTTAATTTGAGAAGTTTCTCTAACTCCCTTTCTGATAAATCTTGAGTTGAAAGTAGCTGGTTTCGATGGTCAATTTTATTTTGAATTTCTATGTCCAAACTTGTTCTAATTCCATACAGTTCAGACTGGATTATTGCTTCAACACCAAGATTTATTGGGTCTTCATTCGGAAGCTCTGCCTCTTTTACTCTATCTTTTTCTGTAATTACACGAACTTGCTTCGCATGGAGTGAAGTCAACATCATAGGGTCATGCGTAGTCAGTATGACTTGGCTTGATTGCCAAGCGGTTCTTTTGCTGCCAGCAATTTTATGATCGAGTATTTTCTTTATTTGATCGAAATAATTAAGCTTCCAGCGGGGATTTAAATGCGTATCCGGTTCATCTAATAAAAATAGTGACTCGTCATCTCGGGTAAATTTCATTAATCCTAACACTGTGAGTAATTGACGCTCACCTTCAGATAGAGAACTAAAAGTAAGCTCTTTGTTGTCTGTAGTTGTTACGGTTACCTGTACATCCTCTAGCAAGTCAGCAATATATGTACTTTCGAGATTTTTAAATAAGGCAGTTGTATCAGAGTATTTTCCTGCTAGGTTTTCAAGAGCCACTTTATCTGGTAAAAATAAGTAGAGTCGATCTTGATTTTCAGAGCGCCCCCGGAAATCTATAATTTTTCGTTCTGAATTATCAATAGGGGCTATTGCTTCACTCCATAAATTACTTAAAAAGTCTTTTACTATGCCGCGAGAATACCAAAATCTTTCATCTCCCTCTGCAAGCATTATTTCAGAGGGGCGTCCTTTGTACCAATAAGGCTTTTTGAGTACGAACAAAACAGATTCCAAAGATTTAATATGGAGTTTCTCCAGAAGATCTTTCGAAGCTTTTTCATCATCTACTAGAAAAGCAAGTAATACAAAAAAACTGTGCACTTCTCTGCAATAGAAGAATCGTCGAATTAGTTGATCATCACCCTTAGTAAGTCCTTCATAGAAACGTGTTTGATGTTTTACAAACAATGATTCAACGCGTTCATTGGTGCCCGAATAGTAAGTAAATATGTTAAGCGGCAAATACTCTTTGGCATTGTTTTTTAAATAGGAAAAAGACTTCTTAGCTTTATCGATAAAAACCAGATTTTTTGTTGCATCATCAGCATTGAATATTACTTGAATTTCATGCTCGCGACATTCATAGCTCAAGGAGTAGCTAAAATCTGTTTGTTCGCCAAGATCAATGGCTCTAAAAATGGAAACGATTATTTCAATGAGATTAGATTTTCCAACACCATTTTGGCCAATAATTGTTGTAATTGGGGATGCTTCATCAAATGTTATCTTGAAATCTACAAAACCTTTGTAATTTGGGTAAATACAGTTCCTTGAGCTTCATCTGTGAATACCTTAAACGGTGATGCCAGCTGAGGGCTTTTTAATATAACCTTCGGCAATTTCTATTTTGAGCTGTTTATAAAAGCTGGGCAAATCTAAACTTGACTTTTTCCATACTTGTTTCGCATCAGCGTCACCTCCTTCTCCTTTAATTATTTTTGCTAAGAGCGCTTTATCACTGGGTACTTTATGTGATGACAACTTAAGCGATGTGGTGATATTCACAATATTCTCCTGCATGCTTTGTTTAGCGATAACGTTTTTCGGGCCAAGTATTGAATCAATTAGCGCATCTGCCAACGCATACTGAACAACTTGCGAGTTTTGAAGATTAGTTTTTAGGAAATTGCAGAAAGTCATGAGTTCATTAACTTTGGAGACGATGCGGTGTTGTTCCGCTAATGGCGGCACCATTGCAATAGAGTTAGTAACGTCTTCTCTTGAAATTCCAGGGATGGCTATTCCGACAATTTGAGACCTAATTTGGGTATTTAAACTATCCATCAGCAAATATGTGTAGTTTACGTCAATTATTATCGGTTGAATTGACATTAGCTGACGGCTAATTGCATAGCTTTTGTCAGATCGATTTAATTTTCCAACTCCTGAGCCCTTGCATGTTATTAGAATATCGCCAACTTTAGATATTGCCCTGGTCTCAAATGTATATCTCGTAGCATTTGGTTGAGTGTCCCCAAAATCAGCGGGGCCTGTAAGGTAATCAAGCATTCCCTCTTGATATGAATCTGAATATTCACTTGGATTTAGATGTTGACCGGAAACAAGATTTATTAGCGCACCAACTCGAGTCCACACCCATCCTCTTGGTAATTCAAAAAATTTTTCCTCATCCGTAATCTCCGGTAGTGGTTTTTCTTTTTTAATTTTCCCTTCTTTAATCAGTTGAGCTTTTTCTGCGGCAATTTTTTTGAGGAGTTCACTTGCAGGCTCATCTTTTGGATTCTGGGGGACGAGCTTGCCCATTACTGCTAATTGCAAAATAGTCTGTTTAAGCTGATCGATGCTGTGTTCGGTAGTGAATAGGGTATCGAAGTGCGCAGCTATGCGTTGCCAGTTGGTTTGCAGCTCTTTGTGGTCTGCCGAATTGGTTAGGCTGGCCAGTAGGGCTTCTACCAGTTGTGCATGAGCGGTGATATTGTCACTTTGGGTTTGCTCTAGTTGATCGCAGAAGGCCATAAGTTCATCGACTTTAGCGACTATGCGGTGTTGCTCTAAGAGAGGGGGGATAGAAACCAAAGTCTCAATTAAGTTTCCTTGAGTAATTTGATTGATTGTTGTTGTATCAGTCCCATCAAGATTTTTCCGAAAAACCGGTGAATTTAAGAATATTTCGATGTAACTATTCAAACTTGACCGAAAAATAGCCATAAAAGCACCAAATGACATAGGCTCTGGTAAGTCTTTAATTTGCGCAGTTTTTCCGACTAATGCTTTACTACCATTTCGAACGCAAATTAAAAGGTCGCCTTTGTGTACTCTTGCTGATTCTTTGATTTCCAAACCAGAAACCCGGACTAAATCGGTCAAATCAATTTTGCCAAATTGAATATTTGATGACCTCAATACTGGAATTCCATTATCAGTCACATTCGATGGCTTATAAGTTAATCCAATATTTGTTTCACCAATCAAACCTAATTTGCTCCACTCCCATCCCATCGGTAGTTCAAAACGTTTATCGTCATTTGTTATCTCGGCAAATAGTTTTTCGCTTTTAAATTTCCCTTTAATAAAAATTTCTTCTTCTGCAATTCGTCTAAGCAGCACACTCGCTGGCTCATCATTCGGATCTTGCGGAACAAGTTTGCCTCGCACCGCCAACTCCAAAATCAATTCACGGAGTTTTTTAATACCGTATAAATCCAGCTTATTGCTGCTGCCACGACCTGCCGTGCTGCGGGTTTTGTGAGCAGCAGTCCAAATGTCTAAATGTTTTGTAATAAGGTTTTGCATAAACAGTATTTTCTAGTGAATGGTCTCAGCGGCGCCGAGGTTATTTGGTGTCATCATTATGTGCGGCAAGCTCGCGCTCAATGGCTTCGATACTGGGTAACTTGTCTTCCAGATCGGCAGGCAAAGAATGCATCAATTGATATTCGGCAACGCCAATGGGTTTGTTGGAATCACGCAGGGAATATTCTGCGACTACGCGATTTTTGCTTTTGCACAAAAGCAGTCCGATAGTTGGATTATCCTGATCTGTTTTCATTTGCGCATCGATAGCACTCAAATAAAAACTGAGTTTACCCGCATGTTCTGGTTGGAATTCACCGGCTTTAAGTTCTACAACAACGTAGCAGCGCAAGCGTAGGTGGTAAAACAATAAATCGATAAAAAAATCTTCTCCACCCACTTCCAAATGAACTTGCTTACCCACATACGCAAAGCCTGCGCCCAGCTCGATTAAAAAGCGTGTGATATGTTGTACCAGTGCGGATTCAATGTCGCGCTCATGCGCCGTTTCAGTTAAGCCAAGAAAATCAAACCGATAAGGGTCTTTTAAGGTTTCACGTGCTAAATCAGATTGGGGGTTGGGGAGTGTGGTAGGAAAATTGGTCACTGCCGTGCCACTGCGCTCCAGCAAACCAGACTCAATTTGCATCACTAACACATTGCGCGACCAGTTGTTTTCTATTGCTTTGGCGACATACCAACGGCGTGCGTCCACGCTGGCCAATTTGTCCAGTAGTGCTAATTGGTGATACCAGGGCAATTGTGCAAGCACCTCTTGCACAAATTCAGAATCCGGCCACGCCTCTGCAAAAGCACGCATATATTTGAGATTTCTAGGCGAAAAACCCTTCATTTCAGGAAATGCTGCACGTAAATCCTGCGCTAATCGCTCTATGACCTTACTGCCCCAGCCCTCGCGACTCTGACGGTGCAAAATATCGCGTCCGATTTGCCAATAAAGTAATACCAGCTCGCGATTTACGGCTAAAGCAGCACGTTGCTGGGCAGTGTGAATTCGTGTTTTTAACTCGATTAGCCAGTCTGTATAGTCCTGTGGCATGGATATTAAAGAGGCTGGGGTTTTATCGTCCATCATCTAACTCCTTGTTAGCGTTTAAGCGCATCATTCAATATGGCTTTGAGTTGATCCCTCAATGTTTGAATCTGTTTTTGCTGTTTTGCATAGGTTGCCAGTAGTTCATTGGGATCATGGCTGATTTGTTCGTTTACGTGGGGATTTTTAATGTCCAGGTTATAGTTGCGGGCGATAATCTCATCCAGCGTAACTTTCCATGCTTGCTCATTTTCCACACGGTTTTTGCGTTTGGCTTTGACCGATTGCTTTTTGCCTTCGCCCCACCATTCCATACAATCCGCAAAATGTTCCAGCTTCATGGGTTTGGTTTTATTAAACGCTTTCACACCGGCGGGCAATGGCACTTCGTAGTACCAGATTTCCTTGGTGGGTTTACCTTTTTCAAAAAAAAGAATATTGGTTTTAATGCCGGTGTAAGGTGCAAACACAGAATTGGGTAAGCGCACAATGGTGTGCAAATTACATTCGGTGAGCAAATGTTCCTTTAAGCGGGTTTTCATTCCTTCACCAAAAAGGAATCCGTCAGGTAGTACAACAGCAGCTCGACCTGTTGGTTTTAACAAATGAATAAACAGTGTCATAAATAAATCCGCTGTTTCGCGCGTACGGAAACTTTGCGGGAAATTACCTTCTATACCGTCTTCTTCCATACCACCAAAGGGCGGGTTGGCAATAATGATGTCTTTGCGCTCTTTCGGTCCCCAATCCCTTAAAGGTTTTGCCAAAGTGTTGTCATGAATAATTTGGCTGGGTACTTCTATGCCGTGCAAAATCATATTGGTAGTTGCAAGCATATGCGGTAACGGTTTTTTTTCTACGCCATGAATACTGGTTTGTAATATTTGTTCATCATCGTCTGTTTTTACGTAGTGCTTGCGTTTGTATTCGATAGTGCAAGTCAAAAAGCCACCCGTACCGCAAGCTGGATCGATCACGCTTTCGTGCAATTGCGGATCAATCATTTGCACCATAAATTCAGTGACGGCGCGAGGTGTATAAAATTCTCCTGCGTTACCTGCATTTTGCAGGTCTCGCAAGAGTTGTTCATACATATTGCCAAATTCGTGTCGTTCTTTTGCTTTGTTAAAATCTACACCTTCTTCAATTTTGTTGATCACCTGACGAATAAGGTGACCGGACTTCATATAATTATAAGCATCCTCAAAGACACTACGAATTACGATGGCTCGTTGGTCTCCGGCTTTAGCTTTTAGCGTTTGCAGGTTAGGGAAAAGGGTGTTGTCGATGAATTCCTTTAATTCTTCACCGGTAATACCTTCCGAGTCTGCTGCCCAAGTGCGCCAACGCATGTATTTTGGAATAGGTGATTTGTAGTCATCATCAAAGGTTTCCCATTCTTTTTCTTTGTCATCGTAGATTTTTAAAAACAACATCCATACTAATTGGCTAATACGTTGAGCATCGCCGTCGACACCTACATCTTTGCGCATGATGTCTTGAATGGATTTAATAGTAGAGCTTATCGACATGGGTAAACCTTAATTAACGCTTGTCTTTGAGTATTAAGCTGATTCAGGCGGAAGGTAGAGTTGATCTTCCAACTCTTTCACCGCACTGAGGTAATTGGGCTTGCCGCCAAACGCATTGATCAATTCCATTGGGGCGCCTAATTGATCAAACGGTGGCAGTTTAAGAATGTTGGTGTTTTCAATATGTTCTACACCGGTATCGGCATATTTTTCTAGTAAGCCTTCGAGCACTTGCTTGGCAGCGCCTTGGTACTTGGTGAAATAGTTGCGTTTCTTGACGTTGTTAGCACGCTCCTGGCGTGACAATGGTGGTTGACCATAAACAATGTGGGCAATCAAATCAAAAGCATCCAATTCATAACCCAGTTTTTTACTTACGTCATTTTGCAGATCATCCCACAACACCCCTTGGGATGCTAACTCTTCAATAATGGCTTTCTTTTGCTCGGCATTGCTCCACCGACGTAAAAAGTCATTGAGAGTCGCAAATTGTTTAGTAACACAGAGGCGTGTGTAATCAGTCAGCGATTCAGTGATAAGTTTTCCATTGCTATCTAAATACTGAGTGCGTTCATCTATCACTTTAACCTTTACATCATTAACGACATATTTGGTTTTCGGATTACTTACGCCGTCGGGATTTCCATTATCGTTTGGATGGTACTCATTACCTTGATTATCGTTTTCTCCCGCTACGATTTTATCGTCTGCTATTTCATCCGGCGGCACAGGAGTGTCTTGAGGTGTGGGGTTATAAACCTGAACTGGCTCACCATCAAATTTGGGGTCAGCAAATAATTCAGTGGCCTTTTTAAAATCTAAAATCGTAAACCAATGTTTGTCATAATCGTCATCAATGCGTGTACCACGGCCAATGATCTGTTTAAACTCTGTCATGGATTGTATGCGTTGATCCAATACAATCAGCTTGCACGTTTTTGCATCTACACCTGTTGTCATTAGCTTACTGGTCGTAGCGATCACCGGATATTTGGATTCCGGATCAATGAAGTTATCCAACTCATTTTTTCCCTCGTCATTATCGCCAGTGATACGCATAACATATCTGCGATTTTCCTCTACTCGCTCGGGATTCAAATTCACCAAAGCCTGGCGCATACGCTCGGCATGATCAATGTCATCGCAAAAGACAATAGTCTTCTGAAACTCGCCAGTTTTTTGTAGGTACTCAGTGACTTTCATCGCAACTAAATGAGTGCGCTCATCAAAGACAATGTTTTTATCGATATCTTTCTGGTTATAAATTCGATCTTCAATGATGTGGCCATACTTATCTCTTTGGCCTGCTTTGGGGCGCCAGCCTTGCAAATCTACATCGAAGTCAATTCTCACAACTTTATAAGGCGCGAGGAAACCATCATCAATACCCTGTTTAAGCGAGTAGGTGTAAATAGGGTCGCCAAAATAGTCGATATTACTAGTGTCTTTTGTTTCCTTTGGTGTAGCGGTCAAACCGATTTGAGTAGCGTTTTTGAAGTACGTTAAAATTTCCCGCCACGCAGAGTCATCTTTAGCGCTGCCTCTATGGCACTCATCAATTACAATTAAATCGAAAAAATCTTCCGAAAATTGTTTGTACACATTACGAACTTCTTCTGTGCCGCTTAATGCTTGATAAAGTCCAAGGTAGATCTCATAAGCTTTGTTAACTTTTTTGGATTTTTTTTGAATGGCAAGTGTTAAGTCTACTGGTTTGCCATCGCGCTCCATTCCAGCGGCATTGGGAGATAATTTTGCCATGGCAGGCCCAAAGGGGCGAAAATCCCCCACCATGGTTTGGTTAACCAAAATATTACGGTCTGCTAAAAATAAAATCCGTTTTTTCTGTTTGGATTTCCATAAACGCCAGATTATTTGAAAGGCTGTATAGGTTTTGCCGGTTCCCGTGGCCATTACTAATAGAATGCGGTCTTGCCCACGCGCAACTGCTTCTACAGTTCGGTTGATTGCATTCATTTGATAATAACGAGGTGTGCGACCACGGCCGTCATCAAAGTAGGGGCTTTCAACTATTTCACGAGCTGCAGGTGTTAATCTTTTCCATTGGCAATAGCGTTGCCATAATTCTTCGGGTGGTGGGAATTGATCGAGGCTGAGTTCGGTTTCTAATTGCGCTCCGGTGCGAGTTTTATCGTGAAATAAGAAACCATCGCCATTACTTGAAAATACAAAGGGAGTATCAAGCGCATCACTGTAAGCTAATGCTTGTTGCATGCCCGAGCCAATGCTTTGTTTATTGTCCTTCGCTTCGATAATAGCTATGGGCTGGTTGGCTTGATGAAAAAGTACATAGTCAGCGCGACGTTTTTCTCCACGGGTATGCATGCGTCCGCGCACAATAACGCGACCAGCTGTGAAGGTGAGTTCTTCCCGTATTTGGGTTTGCAGATCCCAGCCTGCATTAATAAGTGCAGGGGTAATGTATTTGCTGCAAATATCGCGTTCTGACAGATTCTTTTTATCCATTAGTACCTTTCCTCGGTATCGTAACCGTTGGTTGCGAATACTAATTGCAAAGAGGGTATTGTGCCATTACCGACCATATCGTTTTTATCCATCAACATGGACGGGGGTTCAAATCCCCCCGGCTCAATGGATAAAAAGCAATCTCCCCTAACCCCTCTTTGAAAAAGAGGGGGGACTAAAAAAGCAAAAACCCCCGACCATTTCTGGTCGAGGGCTTTTGCTTTGGGTGTTTGGTGGAGCCGGGGTAAACTGAATAGTTTATATAAAATGTTGATTTTAAATAAATATTAATTATTACTACTACCGTAGTACCCCCAAAAATACCCCCATCTTAGCAAAATGCTGCATTGAATAAATTATTATGGTATTAATCGGCTTTTACAGTCTTAGGAAACCTCATTATGTCCGATTCTGCACCTTTCGATCTGTTAAACGCCGCCGCTCGCGGTGAAACACTTGGACTAGCCCACTGGATTGAGATTAATCGATCCGCACAAGGTGTTCCCTACGAGCTGCTAGCCGAACTCGTAAGGAATTCAAAAGGATGCAAAAAAAAGATCACCGTTTTGGATAACGAGCAGGTGCAATACGGAGAGTGCTTAAACGAGGACGGTGAGCCAGAGGTTTACATAAAGCGTAGATCAGGAACTGTGAAACACATTTTCAAACCTGTTAAGAAAGGCAAGAGGGACGATGAGCTGCTTAGATACCGAAATCAAGAAATCCTTAAGAAATATGAATCCTTGATAGAAACCGAATCCAAAGAGATCGTTTTATTCAAACTAGGACAAGAATACAGTCAGAGTCCCTCCAGTATAGAAAGCCTTGTTGCAAATAGGAGACGTGCCAGGCAGACAGCTCGTGAAGACTTCTTACGATTAAAGCAGGGGCAGCCAATGGTGTAGCCATCATATTTTTATGAAAAATGGAATGGTAATTTCCCATATGTAACGTACCAACCTTTTTAAGGGGCTGAATCAATATCGTTGTAACCGTCTCATTAAGTCCTAAAAGAGGTTAAGACGGTTATGACTAATCAAAATCTGTTCACAGTGGGAGATTCACTCTTACGGCTGCCTGAAGTTTTGGCAATGGTTCCGGTTGGGCGCTCAACTTGGTGGCGCTGGGTAGCCGAGGGTATCGCGCCGAGAGGAATAAAGCTGGGTCCACGTACCACAGTTTGGCGCACTAGCGATATTCGGCAGTTAATTGAGCGCCGGATGGCCGAGGGAACGAAATGATCATTCGCTCCTGGCTCTGGCGTTCCAATCGATTTCCGAAATTCGACCCCTTTTTTGTCGTAAGGAATTCAACTGGAACCCAGTACTCGCGCGGACTTGCATTTGCGAGTTACCTCCTGAGCAACTCGGTATTTAATATTATCTATGCATTGATCTTAGTAATTAATTTACTGAGCTTAATATTCTTTGGTGTCCTGCAAATGGAGTTGCGGTACCCCAAGAATACATATGCATCCGATCACGTTTGATAAAAATATCGCAATCGATGGTTATGAATTTGAGATCAATAATCCAGCGAACTGTGAAGGATCGTATGTGCGGATATTGGATAAAATTTATTCTCAACTTATCGCTATGCTGAGTCATCATTGCAAGGTTTTGGTTTGTATGCAGATTTATCATTTGCACGATTATTCGGAGGATAACAAAGTGTTCTCTGACTTTGTTCAAAAGTACAAAAAGCGTTTAAAAAAACGTTTTGGTTTCACTCGCATTGGTTATGTATGGGTGAGGGAGCAAGGTCAAAGTGAACCTCAACACTACCACTTAGCATTATTTCTAGATGGAAATAAGGTTCAATGCCACCACGGTATTTTTAAGCTAGCGGAGAAAATTTGGACTGACTGGGGGCATCCTCATCCTTCTTTCGTCCCGCAAAATAGCTATTACAATTTGGATCGAAGGGATGGACGAATTTTAAATCATGTTCTGTACCATCTTTCCTACATGGCTAAAGTGCGGACGAAAGACGAAAAAAGACCATTGACTGTGAATCGATATGAAGGTAGCCGGATCGATCAAATTTTACGTAACTGAAAAACAGTTTCTTAAAACCATCAATTAGTACACGAAACATTAGGCTGCAGGGTAAAAGAATCGGTAGAGTAGGATAGAATTTTACCTACCAAGGTCCATTTACCCTTATTAAACTCTAAATCAAACTCTGCTTCTCGCCCATAATTCCAAGGTGATAGCTTAGGTTCACTAGAGGGGCTAATTACAATATTGCGTGCAGATTCGCCCATATTCACGACTATTTTGCCTGTCCACAATTTTCCATTTAATTTCTCCGCATCCGATAACCGATATAAGCCAAAAACTTCTACTTTTGGCGTGCTTGCACTGAATTGGTAATAGGAATGTTGCGCAGCGCGGACGGTTACTCTCCCATCGCATATTGTATGGTAGCGCTCAAAAATTTCTATCGCCGCTTGTGTTGCCTCATCAATCCACTGCTGCTTCGTTTTTTCCGCTAGAGCTTGATTGGCCGAACCCGAAAGCGTGGTTAAAACAATTAACCGTAATATGTTTTTGTTCATTCGCTTTCCTCGCAGAATTGATTAAAATTTCCACATGGGTTTGGTTCAAACTTATACCAAATGTCCAATACATCATGATCCTGTTTGGATAACCGCCTCGCTCTTTCTCCTACCAGTATGTCGCCACTAATGCCGAATTTAATGTAGCTTGGACCGGTTTTCGTAATGCTAAATTGTTGATTGTCAAACTCGAATGTGATTGCATTTTCTTCTTTGTTGATGTCTGTGATCACAGCGCCTCTGAAATAGTCTGCGTCATTAACGAGCAAGGAAATCCCGGTGGGTTCAATTCGCAAGCGTATCGTTTCCTTTGACGCTGATATTACCCATGCGCCATCGAAAGTTTTTGACATGTACTCGAAGTCTTCCTTGCTATGTGTTTGAGCGAATGAATTTATGCTCAAGACGGATGTAATTACCCATAGCAAGTTAGTTAATAAATGAACAGGCCCAAGGTAAAAACCATTGATGAGGGTTTTTAGTGTTAAGGCATTTCTAGGATTTTTCATCGCGCATTCTCCAAAAGCTGTTTGCCGTCATGTTTCAATTGAGCGCGCTCTTTAATCAAATTCTCTGTCATCTTGCGGTTATACCTTCCGACACAAAGTGCTCCGTCTATAACTAGAACCACAATGAGACCAATCGCGGCCAATCCGAAACTTGCAATAAGTAATGAAATAACAAAAAAGAAAACGATGATTCCTAAGACCCAACGGCCGCAATACATGTAGCCTGCCCCCGGAACAAATAAGTTTAAAAGTATGGCTATGAAGCGCGATTTTTTTCGTGACTCCACAAGCAGCATTAGTTCGGTATCACTCATAGATTCGTTACCTTCATCCGCACAAAGACTTTGGGTTTAAAAGACAGCATTTTGCGTCATATGCTAATCGTAGTATGTAGAACTATAGTATGCAACAGGCCAGATTTGGCCCATGAGCATAAATTCTGAAAAATCTAACCTTGTTGCGGTGTTCGCCAGCAATGTAAGAAGGTTGCGTCTTGAAGCCGGGTTGTCACAGGAAGCACTCGCTGAACTTGCCGGAGTGCATAGAACCTATGTTGGCATGTTAGAAAGATGTGAAAAAAACGTGACGATCTACAATATTGAGCGTATCGCTCGCGCCCTGCGAGTTGAGGCGTGCGAGTTATTACGAGCTTAATTTTGTCTGTTGGCCGTTTATAAAGAAGAGGTTAAAGCTGAATATTCACCCGCCTGATTGGACCAACTGATTTCTATTCCTTTTGCTGTTCCAATCCGAGTTTCTTCAACGGCCCACTGCCATATGCGATGCAACTAGCATCCATTTCTTCAGTTTCTCGCTGAATCCACACGTCCTCTTAAAACATTTTATAAACCCTGTTCATATGTCGAGTAAGTACCTCGATTTTGAGGCAGTAAGATAGGAAAGTTGATCTCTGCAATCATGAAGTGATCGATAAAATTCCCTAATGATTTCGGAGAATGTGAGGTGGGTAATGGGGGGATTCGGAAGTGGGCGGCGGGGTAATGCGTCTAAGGGCGTCACCTCGGAGTGCCCGCAGATTAGGATAAGTGACTTCCTGGCAAACGGTTTGCTGTCTGACGGACGATGCGGAACAATTCATCTAGTGGTCAATAGCGAAAACTACACATTGGGTTTTCGCACTGAAGAGACGGCTATTGTCTTTAAATATTTCG
>DATJLF010000100.1:0-14253 GCA_035490715.1 Cellvibrio sp. | reverse complement strand
ACACCGAGATTGCGAGTGCACAAGTGACAGCAGACGGCTGGACATTGTTGAGCGGCACTTACACCCCTGGTGGTACAACGCCTTTTGAATCTTTCATTGTTGAATCGGTGGATGGTTCAGCCAATATCAGTTTCTTTATCGATAACTTCTCGGTAGCCGGTGAAAAAGACGAAGAGCCGGAAATACCGGTAGGCACAGGTCTCTCCAGCCTGGTTGATTTCCCGGTGGGTGTAGCTGTTGCCGCTGGCAGTGGCGCTGCCGATATTTTTACTAGCACAGCTCGTCAAAATATTGTGCGTGCAGAGTTCAGTCAAATCGTTGCCGAAAACATCATGAAAATGAGCTACATGTATTCCGGTGGCAATTTCTCTTTCACCAACGCGGATCGCTTGGCTGATTGGGCTGCAAGCAATGGTAAATCACTCCATGGTCATGCATTGGTATGGCATCCGAGCTATCAATTGCCAACGTGGGCGACTGACACCAACACCAATTTCCGCAGCGATTACGCACGTCATGTGGATACAGTTGCTGCGCATTTCGCTGGCAAAGTAAAAAGCTGGGATGTGGTGAACGAAGCCTTGTTCGATTCGGCGGATGACGATGGTCGTGGTTCTGCGAACGGATATCGCCAGTCGGTGTTCTATCGCCAGTACGGTGGTCCTGAATATATCGACGAAGCATTCCGTCGTGCCCGTGCCGCGGACCCGACTGCCGAGTTGTATTACAACGATTTCAACACGGAAGAAAATGGCACCAAGACCACTGCTCTCGTCAATCTGGTGCAACGTTTGTTAACCAATGGTGTGCCGATTGACGGCGTTGGTTTCCAAATGCACGTGATGAACGACTATCCATCTATCGCCAACATTCGTGCTTCCTTGCAGAAAATTGTGAATTTGAGCCCGACACTCAAAATCAAAATTACTGAATTGGATGTGCGTTTGAATAACCCTTACGACGGCAACACCAGCAACGATTACAAAAACCGCAGCGATTGCGCTACTTCTTGTGCGGGATTGGATCGTCAAAAAGCGCGCTACAAAGAAATTATCCAGGCTTACCTGGATATAGTTCCGCCCGCGCGTCGCGGTGGTGTAGTGGTGTGGGGAATTGCAGATCCGGACAGTTGGTTCTATACCCACCAAAACCTGCCGGATTGGCCATTGCTGTTTAACGACAGCCTCCAGAAAAAATCGGCATACCAGGGTGTTGCAGAGGCATTGGCAACTGTACCGCGTACCAGCTCAAGTGCAACTTCAAGTTCACGCAGTTCGAGCAGCGTTGTAGTGACTCCAAGCAGTGTTGCAGTTACCTCCAGTTCTCGCAGCTCCAGCAGCGCGGTGGTAATTCCCAGCTCTGTGTCATCAAGCAGTGTTGTGATTTCCAGTTCGCGTTCATCGAGCAGCGCAGTGGTTGTTTCCAGTTCACGCTCAAGCTCGGTTTCAAGCTCACTGTCGAGTTCAAATACAAGCATTGTGCGTTTGGATAACCCCTTCGTTGATGCGCAATGGTATGTAGACCCCATTTGGTCGGCGAAAGCGCAAGCAGAACCTGGCGGTTCAAAAATCGCTGGTTACAGCACCGCTGTGTGGATGGACCGTATTGGCGCCATTGCACCGGATAACGGAGCCTGGGGTCTGCGCGATCACCTGGATGCAGCGCTGGATCAAAACGCCAACGTGATCAAAGTGGTTGTGTATGATCTGCCAAACCGTGATTGCCATGCGTTGGCTTCCAACGGCGAGTTGAAGCAAGGTGCAGAGGGTTCATTGCGTTACCGCACTGAGTACGTTGATGCGATTGCCGCCATTTTCGCTGATCCGAAATATGCCAGCCTGCGCATAATTGCGATCATCGAGCCGGACTCGTTGCCAAACCTGGTGACCAACCTGAGCACACCCGCGTGTCAAGTTGCTGCTGATGCGACTTACGGTTATGTCGCGAATACTCGCTACACCTTGAGCAAGCTTTATCCGATTAAAAACGTGTATGCCTACGTGGATATCGGCCACTCAGGTTGGTTGGGTTGGACCGATAACTTCGGTAAAGCGGTGACCTTGATCGGCGATGCAATCAAAGGTGCAACCGGTGGTGTTAATTCAATCGCGGGTTTCATTTCCAATACGTCAGGTTACACACCGTTGTACGAGCCATTCCTGGATTCATTGGCTAACGGCACTTTTGGCACCGGTGGTGGTACACAAACCCGTCAAGCGAAATTCTATGAATGGAATCCACACTTCAGCGAAGTTTCGTTTGTGCAGGCGTGGCGTACCGCAATGATTGCAGCAGGTTTCCCGCAATCCATTGGTATGTTGGTTGATACATCGCGCAATGGTTGGGGCGGTTCAGGCCGTCCAACCGCAGTGTCTACCAGCACCACGCTTGATACATTCATTGATCAATCCCGTATTGACCGTCGCGCGCATCGCGGCAACTGGTGTAACCAGCCCGGCGGTGTGGGCGAACGTCCACAAACGGCACCTGTTGCCGGTATCGATGCTTATGTATGGATAAAACCACCAGGGGAATCTGATGGCGCTGCTTCCAAAGAGTTGTCATTCGATCCACTGGATCCAGCAAAAGGTTTTGATCGCAACTGTGATCCAACTTATACCAATGCAGCAGGCACTACGACGGGTGCCATGGCGAATGCGCCTGTTGCTGGCCGCTGGTTTAAAGAGGGCTTCCAGGTGTTGGTGAATAATGCTTATCCACCGCTGGAATAAATGGCTGAAAAAATGGATGGCAAAAAGCTGCGCCACTCAATGATCAATAATTAATTTGAGGGGCGTCCGCTTTTCATTCATGGATAAAAACCGCGAGCATTGTCTCGCGGTTTTTTTTGGCAAACATCGTTGAATGAAAAATTCTCGATGAATGGAAACTACAAAAATAATAATTACGGACGAAAAATGGGATTCCTAACGCAGACAAAAATGTTCATTGATAATATGTTGTTCACAAATAAATAAAAAATAACGAGCACAATAATAATAACCAACAAAAATAATAAGCCATAAAAACAATAAGCGATAAAAACAATAAAGAGGTATCCGGTCAGTTCCGGTCAACACAATAATCACACTTCCTTACCGGAGAATTTTATGAAACTTCCGAAACTCAATCGTTTACGGATGGTTTTCTGCTTGGGAACTTTGATGCTTGCGTCTTCCAATGTCGCGCAGGCTCAAACGGCGACCTGTACCTATTCAGTAGCTAATGAATGGAGCACGGGTCTTACTGGCAGCATCACAATTAGCAATACAGGTACTTCAGCCATTAATGGTTGGTCGGTGAACTGGCAATACACAACCAATCGTATTAGCAGTAGTTGGAACGCGAGCCTGAGCGGTTCAAATCCTTATACGGCAACCAACATTTCCTGGAACGGTACGATTCAACCGGGACAATCAGTGAATTTTGGTTTCCAGGTCAATAAAAATGGCGGTGTTGCGGAGAAACCGGTGGTAACCGGGAGTATTTGCGGCAACGCAATGGCGAGCAGTTCGGTAGCGCCTTCCAGTACTGCCGCTTCAAGTATCGTTGCTACCAGTGTTGCATCCAGCAAAAGCAGTGCGACTTCGGTAATAGCGAGCAGCATTTCGAGTGCAGTAAATAATGCAATTAACCTTGCGCTTGCAGCAACAGCATCCACTTCATACGTTTCATCCTGGGAGACGTTGGCCGCTGTGAATGACAATTCGCAACCGGCAAATTCCAACGATAAATCCAAAGGTGCTTACGGGAATTGGAATAACCCGAATTCCTATCAATGGGTGGAATATCAATGGGCAAATCCAGTCACTATTTCATCGACAGAAGTTTATTGGTTTGATGATGCCGGCGGAGTGCTTACTCCTACCAGTGCAATACTTGAATATTTCAATGGTTCGACCTGGGTAGCAATCGGCAATGTGCCGGTGGTTAGTAATCGTTTCAATGTATTGTCTGTACCCAACATTACCACGAATCGTGTGCGGGTGCGAATGATTAATACCCAGCAATCTACCGGTATTCTTGAATGGCGTGTGTTGGGCGTGAGTCAAACGGGTACCGTTTCCAGCACAGCATCGAGCAGAAGTTCACCGGTGAGTTCTATCGTGTCGAGTAGTCGCTCCTCGCTGGCCAGTTCAGCGGTATCGAGTGTGCGTTCATCCGTTGTGTCATCAACTGCTCCTTCCTCGGTAGCCAGCAGTTCATTGCGCAGTTCTTCCAGTTCCAGCACCGTGCCGCAAGCGTGCGTCACACCAAAAGCGGACAATGTGTGGGCTGGTTCTACCTGTTCAACACCACCAACAAATAATTGCGTCGCCGGTAATTGGGTCGCACCGCGTGATGGAGGTGAAAATGGTGCGCCTTTGCGTTTGGAATCTGAGCATTTTGCCGTGTATTGGAAAGATGGAACCAATATCACCACCGCAAATGCACAAGCGGCATTAACGACATTGGAAGGTATTTGGGATTCGTATTTCGGTGCGCCGATTTATTTCCCCGAACCCTATTGCACATCCACCACCAAATACAAAGCGGCTGTTCATTTTGATAATGAATTTCCATTGTGGGGTGGCGGCTGGTCGCGCAATGGCATTAATTACATGGGCATGTGGATTGGGCCGGGCGCAGCGAATGACCCCTGGGGACTAGCGCACGAATTTATGCACGGTGTGCAATCCACTACGCAAGGTTTTGGGGATTGTGGCGGTGCAGGTTGCTGGATTTATGAATCACACGCGAACTGGATGCCACATCAATTGTTCAATACCAATGTGCATTGTTCGGAAATGTTGCCCAACATGCCGCATTTGTATTACGGCAATACACGCGATCGTTATTGCAACTGGCAATTTTTTGAATTCGTGAAGGATAAATATTGTCACAGCGCCATCAACAATATGTGGGCTTACAACGCACCGGCAGGCCAACGCGATCCCTGGCAAAAATTAATGCTCAGCCAAAATTGGAATATCGAGCAATTGAATGATCGGTTCGGTGAGTGGGCGATGCACAACGTAACCTGGGATTACAAAGATCCGGATGGTGCAGATCGTGGTGCTGTGTATCGGCAGAATTACGGCGCAATTAACGCGGATGCAGGAAATTACACTGCACGTCGTTTGCGTTTAACGCAATTGGAATCACTGGATACGAATTTCGCACAGAATCGCCGTTTCGTATCGCCGTACTATTGGGCACCGCAACGCTGGGGTTATAACGTTGTGCAATTGTTCCCCGAAGCCGGTGCAACAACAATCACCGTAAAATTCCGCGGTGTTGTGCAAAGTGGCGCAAATTCCGGTTGGCGTTGGGGGCTTGTTTCTACCAACAGCAACATGACGCAATCGCGTTACACGGAATTGCAGCGCGGCACTGATGGTGAAATTTCATTGTGTTTAACACCGGGTGAAAATGTGTTTTTGGTTGTTACAGCAACACCAACAGCCTACCAAAAAATTACCTGGGATAATCCCGGTGACGGCAAAGCTTATCCATCGATTTATCGTTACCCATACATGGTTGAAGTGCAGGGCGCCTGGCCGCAAGGCTTTAAAAATGGCGCACGCGATGCATGTCCAAATGGTACGGTGCGTCACAGCAACGGCGGCGGTTGTGCGCCGAGTGGAACACCATCCACTGTCTATGTTGGCCCTTACGCAAAAATTCTGGGCGGCAGTGTGACGGGAAGTGCGCGCATTGATAACCAGGCAACTGTTGTTAACGGCAATGTGTCCGGTGGTACTGTCGGTGCATTGAGTTTGATTGGGGTTGCCAGTCACCAACACCATGGCGCAAGCAGTTTCAATGTAAGTGGTTCAGCGAAGGTGTTGAGCACATTCTATCCATTGGGATGGTTTGGAAATAACCAAACGGCGTCCGGTACAGCCACGCTCATTGGTGATCTGGAATTTGTTTCCAGTGGAAAATCAACAAATACTTTTTATGGGTTTGTTGCTGATGATTGGAATGGAGTAAGTTCAGCGACGGATATTACAGTCGCTCCGCCATACACATGGCGCCAGTGATATGAATAAACAAAAACTCCCGGCCTGAAAACCGGGAGTTTTTGTTTTTGCTACATAGACGATTTGCGATAACGGTGCACTGTGCTATTTGTTAACAGTCCATACAGCCGGCAAATGTCCGGATCACCAATAAAGGAGGCAATTATGCCCATCAACCCTGACGTTATTGCAGAACTAAAAATTCTACGTATGTTTGATAGCTCCAATCACCAGTCTGGCCTGAAAGTTCATTCTGATGCTGCGCCTGAACTGATTGATGCAACCCGTCGTTTGTATGAAAAACAACTCATTACCCATATTGACGGTGGATACCCAACGCCATTAGGGCATGAGTGCTGCCACCACTTGCAAAATCTATTGCATATTCTAAATACGAAACCACTGCTGTAATGATCGTTTGTTCGTGACTTTTGCGAATGACAATGCGAGCATTCGCGCCGTTATCCAGTTCTACCCATAATTAAAAAAGTATTTGTGAGAGATCAAACATGCCTATATCCCGTGCTTTCCTGATAAGGAATTTTTTTCTTATGTTTGTACCTCTTACGTTATCGGCCCAAGCCGAAATAGATACTTTTCACTTAAGTAATGAAGCAATATCCGTTGAGATAACGCCTGATATCGGCGGCCGGTTATTGTCTGCACATTTGCTCAACAAACCCAATATTTTAAAAATAGGCGACGCGGTAATTACCAACCCCGACCCTGTGGTTTCTGTTGATGCCAATAACATTGGCTATTTAGGGCATGAAATATGGGTAGGGCCCCAGAGCCAATGGTGGCAACAACAATCGGTTAATGAAAAACGTCGCGCAGCAAAGGCAGTGTGGCCCCCAGATCCATTTTTAATCCTTGGTAAAAATGAAACACAGAAAAAAACATCGCGCGAAATTATTTTGCAAAGTCCGCAGAGTCCTGTATCTGGCGTTTCAGTCAGAAAAACCTATTCGCTTGTGGAAAAAAATTCCAATCAAATAAAACTTCAGGTAGATGCGACCAATATTCGTGAATCCAACGTCGCATGGGATATCTGGTTCAATACACGTGTTCCTCACCAAACCCATATCTATGTTCCTGTGGCAAGCATGGCAGATGTTCGTGTTGAGCATTTCTCAGACGAGACCTATGACGGCCTCACCCACTCGTTTTCTAATGGTTTTTTTGCGCTGGAAAATGCAAATTCAAAAAACAAAGATGGACGCAAAGGAAAAGTATTCATTCAGCCCTCACAAGGCTGGATGGCCGCATTTCGCGACGATCAATTGCTAATTATCCAATTCAAACTGCAACCTAAAAGTGCAATCCACCCCGAACAGGGTCAAATAGAGTTATACCAGGAATTTTTGCACGAGGACCCGGGGCAGGGTTTGCTGGAATTGGAGGTTCATGCGCCCTATACCGTTTTGCAACCGGGTTCTACCATGATGGCATCTGAAGTGTGGACAATCCTTCCTTACCCGGGCGCAAGCAATCCGATAGCGCATCACGCTTTTCTTCAGCAGCTCAATATCCGCCCTCTTTAATAGCCTTTGTTGTTTCCCCGCCCTTGGGTGGGCGGGTGAAACATGCATGTTTGCGTTTATTTCCCCTTCGACTTGTTCAGTTTTTCATCATTTCGGCTTGATGAATTCTTATATGCCAAAAAGTATGTCTGAGTCTCATTGACCATAACTAAATAATGTTTGGTTATTGATTTGATATCTATTATATTGTTTTTAAAGTTTGATATATAAAATTTTAGCCGCTAATAAAAATATACGATCAAAATAGAATAAAAGAGTAAATCATTTATTGCGGCACTCAACGGTATCGCCCAATCTTTGACCACCTGATCTCCGGAAGCTGGACTTCCCGCTGCAATTGCCGCAGGGCGATTGCAATCCAAATTTGTGCAGTTACTGGTGGTAACCCGTCAGTGAAGGGAGATGGCAGGCCCGCTGGTAACTGTACAAATCTATTACCAGAACAATACAAGCATTGTTTCGTGAGTCGCTTTACATTTTTTTCGTGGTATTTTGTGTGTTTAGCAGCCCGGTTTTAACCGGGCTTTTTTTGGCAGTTTTTGGAACAGGTTTATTTGAATAATATTGTTGTGGAAAACGGCGATAGCTAATTACTTAAAGAATTCAATTATTCACTTCTGTTACCAGTGACGATAATTTCTTGAGCGTGTTATCAACATGAGTAGCAAATTCCGTCGATAGTGTTGAACAGCTATCTTCGTTATCAACGTCGCGCAATTTCTGGATGAGTTGTTTTATATTTTTATCCGCCTCCATTCGTTGCTCCAAGATTTTATTGGAGTAATCCTCTGTGATTGCTGCACCCAGATGGTGTAATAAAATTTCCCCATCTTCTTTGTCCGGGTCGGGCATCGTAGGCAGGTCACCAAACTCACGTATTTTGGCTTCTATTTGGCTAATGAATATTTTTCTAATATCGGCGATGCGTTTAAATTCGAGAGCCATTTGCCTGTCATTGATTAACTGGGTTGCATCACGGAAATGATCAACGGTTTTTTGGCTCTCGACCAACAACTCGTTTAACGCAACTTCCACATCAGTGAGTATTCGAAACATCTATTGACTCCTAATCATGATTGCATTGATGGCAAAGTTTCTTTAATCCTTTGCACAAATAACTTCCAGTGCGTTTGGGATCACTTCAAATTTTGCTGGTGTCCTGCTGATGTGCTCTCCATCGGCGTGAATATCAAGCGGAGGGCTGGTTGTTATGTCTATTTTCTGCGCTGAAAGGGTAAATGTTTTAGTTGTATGCTGATGTTTTCCAAAGCGCAGTAACGGTGCGCAAGTTAATAATTGCCAAAACGTAAGTGGATAAATACTGTAAAGGCACAGCTGCCCGTCATCAATTTCGGATCTTTCGTCCACAATATTTCCCCCTCCATAGTAACGACCATTACCGACAGCCAATTGGATAGATTTCATCACATAATTTTTTTCACCGGTTTGCAAAACAGCGCGAAATTTTTTGTTGTTTTTAAATGCTTTTATAACGGCTTTTAGATAGCTGAATACACCCCACTTCTTTTTCAGATCAGGCGTTAGTTCGCGCGTGACTTTGACTCCCAAACCGATATGCGCGGCGTTCAGGAAATATTTTCCATTCACTTTTCCCAGATTAATACGACACACATTCTCTTGTGCGATTAAATCAAATGCAGCATTAATATCTGTAGGCACGCCCAGTGTGCGAGCCAGGTCATTAGCAGTACCCAGCGGCAAAATAGCGAAGCGCAATTGGTATTCGTAAAGTTTTTCCAGCGCTGAATTAATGGTTCCGTCACCCCCGCCGATAATGACCAGTTGCACTTTGCGATGATAGGTCTCAATAAGTTGCGTTGCGGTAGTGGAGGGCGTAAGCACCTTTAATAAAACTTCTATTCCTGCGCTGTTTAATAAATTAATCCCGTCCTGAATTGCTGTTTCGCTACCGTTTCGGCTTTTGGGGTTAATAATCAGCAGTGCCGATAACTTCGTTGTGGTAATCAAAATACGCTCCTTTACCCTCAGCCTGTGTATTTACATCAAGTCTTTTCAATATCAGTTGAGGGATTGTTTTGATGTTGCAACCAACGCGCCAATAGCCAACAAGCCAATGCCCAGCCGGCACCGGCAGTCCAGCCTGCAAGTACATCCGTGGGCCAATGTACTCCAAGGTAAACCCGACTGATTCCCACTAACAGCGTAATGGTGGTACAAAAAGACAGAATAAAAATTTTAATTCGCTTACGGCGTTGCGTTGTCACCAGGAGCGCGCCCAACGTAAGGTACGTACTTGCTGAAAGCATCGAATGGCCACTGGGGAAGCTCGCGGTATAAACAACAGTGTGATGAGGGACCAAATCCGGGCGCTCCCTATCAATGGTTTTTTTCAGGATGCTACTTACGCAAAGTGCGCCCAGTGTGGCAATTAACACCACTGCGGCAAGGCGCGGTTTTTTATCAAGAATCAGGTAACCTAATACAGCAATCGTCAGTAATATCAAAATACTATTGCCGCCTAATGCGGTTATATCCCTGCCTATTTCTTCCAGCCACATGGGCCCTAGCGGATCACTTAAATCATTAGGGTTGCGCATGAACAGCAACAAGTATCGATCAAATTCGTGTGGGGATTCTTGCAGCGCGAGTTGTGTCAAGAGAACGAAAATCAGCATGGATGCAAACAAAGTGAAAATTGCCAGTAATACCGGCAGTTCTACTTTTTTTATCCAGACGACATTATGTTGAAGTTTTTTAAAAAAATTATCGGGTACCGGATTTTTATTTTCAGCCGTACCGTTGCTCCTGATCATCACTGCTCCTGCTAACATCGGGGCTCAATGCAATTCGTTAGGCAAATTACACGCCAGAAATTTAATTTGATTTTAAATTTTGTGATGACTTTAAAAATGCTATGGGGTTTAACTGTCAAACGCATGAAAATCATGTCTTATTTACGAGTGGAGTATCGCTTGGTACGGAGGAAATAAATTACTTCTCTGCTAAACGAAAGGGGCTGGTGGCGATGTTATGCATAATGAATTGAAATATGCAGTAACAGAATTGAAATTTTTACAGCAAAAACGGATAAAAATTATGGAAATGGGTAATAGTCATAAGCTTCAAAAGCGGCTGTATAACAGTGTGTTGGTGATAGGTTTTGCCGGAATAGCGGGTTTTACGCATGCAGAGACGGACACCTATCACAAGTTACAGTTGGGGGCAGGGGTAGGAGGGCAGCATTTGCCGCATTACCGCGGCTCACGCGACACTCATACCCAGGTTTTACCCATTCCGGTTGTTGAATATACGGGAAAAATATTCAAGTCCGACCGCGACGGCACTCGCGCCGAATTCAGCCTGACAGAGCGCATTGAGTTTAATGTCAGTGCCGATTTGGCGCTAAATGACGGTGCTGAAGATAATCAGCTGCGCCGGGGTATGCCTGAATTACAGTCCGAGTTTCAGTTGGGACCGTCTTTAAATATCGATTTGACGGGTAACGGCTTTCATCACGGTTTGATATTGCGTTTGCCTGTGCGACCAGTGGTTACCGTTGGAGACGGTGTGGACTACATCGGCTACACCGCTAATCCTGTACTGACTTGGGTTCAGCCATTGGTATTTAGCCGCTGGCGCTTAACGGTTGATATGGGGATGTTGTATGGTTCCCGCGATTACCACGAGCACTATTACAGTGTCGCTCCCGAATATGTTATTCCGGGTAGACGTGAGTATGCGGCACACGCCGGTTTTAGCGGTACATTCACCGAACTTGGAATTTCTTCCAAACAAGACAAATTGGTGTATGGGGTAAGTCTACGTTATGACAATCTGCGTGATGCCGTTTTTTATGATAGTCCTTTGGTAGAAACCGATAATTACTGGAGCGTTTCATTTGGTATTGGCTGGTTATTTAAAACCTGGGAATGGATAGGGGAATAGGACGTTAAATAGCAGAAAAATTGAGTAGCAGGAAAATTGATAATAGGGAATCTTTATGATTCCCTTGTCTGTCACAAACGTAACAATCCTAAAGCTTGCGCCAATGGTATATTTTTCCTGCGCTGGTTTTTATATCAACCAAATAAATGTCGGCAAATGACATTACCGGTAATTTTTTTCGGGTATGGATCAGAGGCTTTTTAATCTTGGGCACAGCAAAGAACGGATTCGGATTTTCACCGCGCGCTGATGCCACAGTAAACCCTTGCGCGGATGGCAGCGGAGTGTAGGTGCGTAAACGCAAGTTTCCACCGAGCCGTGAAATAATTTTCAAGTCAGTAATTTCTCCTTTGTCCCAGCGCATATCAACGACGAAACCGCCACGCATCACCAAACCTTTTACTTCCCCTCGCGACCATTCCTGCGGCAATGCGGGTAGTAAATGCAATGCACTGTCATGGCTTTGTGCAAGCATTTCTACGATGCCTGCCGTGAAACCGAAATTGCCATCAATTTGAAAGGGCGGGTGCGCATCAAACATATTGGGGTAGGTTCCGCCCTCTTGCGAGATGGCATCAGTGTTCAGTGATGCTGGTTTGATTTGTTCTCGAATTAATTTCAGGGCACGGTCACCGTCCAGCATGCGCGCCCAAAAATTAATTTTCCAATTCATTGACCAGCCTGTTGATGGATCACCACGTTGCTCCAGCGTGACTCGCGCCGCATTGAATAATTCGGGTGTGCGAAATGGTGATATTTGGTTGCCGGGGTGTAGTCCATATAAGTGGGAAATGTGGCGATGTTTATCGTGTGGGTTATCCCAATCCTCCATCCACTCTTGCAGTTGATGATACTGTCCAATTTGCATCGGCGGTAATTGATCAATAATTTTTTGCCATCGTTTTTGAGCCTGCTTGTCCGCACCCAAAATGTTCGCAGCAGCAATAGTGTGGGTGAACAAATCAAACAACAATTGATTATCCATTGTCACACCCGCTGCAATCTTTTTACCGGTAGCAGCCGGTTCATTTTCCGGTGACATGGATGGCGAAACGATTAACCAACCAGTGCGTGTGTCCTTTACCAAAAAATCTTCAAAAAATTCACACGCTGATTTCATAATCGGAAAAGCACTGCGCAAAAATTCTTTATCGCCAGTGTATAAATATTTTTGCCATAAATGTTGCACTAACCACGCATTGCTGGTGGGCCACGCTCCCCAGGATGCATCAATGCCACCGCTTACGCGCCAGATATCAGTATTGTGGTGAGCCATCCAGCCGCGCGCACCATACATGTGTTGCGCACTTTGTTGTCCGGTTTGTGCAAGGTCGCGAATCATTTGAAACAGAGGTTCTTCCAATTCTCCCAGATTGGTTACCTGGGCTGGCCAATAATTCATTTCGGCATTGATATTAATGGTGTATTTGCTATCCCAGGCTGGATCTTGTCGATAATTCCAAATCCCTTGCAAATTGGCAGGTTGCGTTCCCGGTTGTGAAGAGGAAATCAATAAATAACGTCCAAACTGGAAGTAAAGGCTAATCAGTTGCGGATCATGGCGCTTGGCAAATTCACGAATACGTTTGTCAGTAGGCTCTTGTGCGAATTGATTACTACCCAAATCCAGCGTGGCGCGATCAAAATAGTTTTTATAGAAATTGCTGTGTGCCGTTAATCGGCCATTGAATGCAGAATCATCCGCGCTAAACTTTTGTGCGGCTGTGTGCATCGATTCTTCTGCGCGTACCAGCGCGTTAGCGCTGATATCTTGATAGTTAATGAAATTGGTAGCCATGGAAACCAAAATGATTGCTTTGGTAGCACTGGTGATTTCCAAATGATTATTCGCCGCTTTTATTGTCCCGTCATGATTGACCAGTTTCGCGAGGCTCGCGAGTTGCACTTGCCCCTTGATCCCTTCGTGATCGCGTGAATGTCCTTGCATTAATAGACTGGCATTCTTTACATCAGCCTTAACGGAGAAATTATCAGGATGAGTTAATGTGACGTTAAAATTCAACGCCTTCGGGTGATCGGTGCTCAAGCGAATCACAATGACTTGATCAACAAAGGAACTGAATATTTCACGCGTATAAGTTACTTCGCCTACCTGATAGCGAGTACGTGTAATGGCATTATCAATATCCAGCTCACGATAATAATTTGTTACGTTAGTATGCGTGGGAAAATTAATTAATAAATTACCCGCTGTCTGGTAGGGCATGCCATTGGAGCCCTGACTGGTAATAGTCTTCTCAGCAAGATCCGAGGCTTCGGTATATTTACCATCATTAATTAACTGGCGAATGGTTGGCAGGGATTCGCGAGCAGCAGTGTTTAAATTGTTATGTGGCCCGCCGGCCCAAAAGGTATCCTCATTTAGCTGCAAATTCTCCTGGGTGATTCCTCCATGTACCATCGCACCCAGGCGCCCGTTTCCCAGCGGCAATGCCTCTTCCCACTGATTGGCGGGCTTATCAAACCACAGCTTCAGCGGTGATTGTTCCGCTGTGCAGGGTAGAACAACCAATGCAATGCTGATCAATGCGCCTTGTGCTAACGAGCGTAGGCTGGAATACATAGATAAATTCCTTGCTGTTACAATAATGTTATGTGATTTATAGGTGGGAGAGTGTAGCGGTAAATTGCGTATTTGTTATCTGCTTATTGCATTGCAGATAATTAAAAAGTGCAAAGGTGTCTGAGAGGTTTTCTGATAAAAAGCAAACCATCGATAAAGCGATACTCGTTGATTTGCTGTTGTAAAAATCCGG
>DATJLF010000099.1:0-22173 GCA_035490715.1 Cellvibrio sp. | reverse complement strand
CCCAGCCCAATTTTTATTGATGTGTCAGTTATTTGTAAAAACAGTTCGTTATCCATAGTGTGTGGCCCCTCTGTCAGAAAAACGACGGTTTAGCGTTGATAGAGGGGTAGCAGCAAAATCCAGGCCAGCGTGAATCGTTCGTTTTGCGGCTATCCGATTTGTTGATGGGATCTATTTATGATCGCCGAGGTTAGGGAGCAAAGCGGTGAAGACTCCCAGTAGAGGTAAATAGGCACAGCAATGAAAGACGAAAATAATGTCGGTGGCATCGGCCAATCCGCCCAGGGCAGCCGCGGAGATACCACTTAAGCCAAAGCTCAACCCAAAAAATAATCCCGAAATCAAGCCTACCTTACCTGGTACCAATTCCTGGGCAAACACCACGATTGCAGAAAATGCCGATGACAGAATCAAGCCAATAACGACGCTGAGCACACCGGTCCAAAACAGGTTGCAGTAAGGTAATAGCAATGTGAAAGGTGCCGCACCAAGGATGGAAACCCAGATCACCAGCTTGCGGCCAATCTTGTCCCCCAAGGGGCCGCCAGCAAAGGTGCCGATGGCGACAGCAGCTAAAAATAAAAACAAAAATAACTGTGCATTTTCTACCGATTGATCAAAGCGCTCCATCAAATAAAAGGTGTAGTAATTGCTGAGGCAAGTCATATACACGAATTTGGAAAAGATCAGCAGCCCGAGGATTGCCAGAGCCGTTATCACTTTATTGCGCGGCAATTGATTGACATTTCCTGCGCGCCTGGTGCCGAGATGAGCATGAGTGCGGACCACCCAGCGACTCACACTTAACAGAACGATGATGCCGAGCACTGCAAAAGCGGTGAACCAGCCAATACTGGTTTGGCCGCGAGGGATAATAATGGCTGCCGCCAACAAAGGGCCAAGCGCCGAACCGCTGTTGCCACCCACTTGGAAAAAGGATTGGGCAAAACCAAAGCGTCCCCCGGAAGCCATTCGCGCAACCCGCGAGGCCTCTGGATGGAATGTTGATGAACCCAATCCGACAAACGCCGAAGCAAGAAGTAAACCGGCGTAGCTATCTACAAACACCAGCATGATCAAGCCAATCAGCGTAAATACCATGCCGATAGGTAATAAATAAGGTTTTGGATGTTTATCGGTATACAGTCCAACCGCCGGTTGCAGAATGGAAGCCGTCATCTGGAACACCAGTGTGATCAGGCCCACTTGGGTAAAGCTCAGGTCATAACTGGTTTTGAGCATAGGATAAATTGCTGGTAATACCGCCTGGATCAGATCATTGAGCAGATGTACAAAAGCGACTGCGCTTACAATCGGTAGAACAAGTTTGGTGGTATCAAACTCGGTGGACGCCCGCGTTTGGTTGGGAATAGGCTCCATTTTGCTCATGACGAGTGATGTCTCCGGGTAATAAATAGCTTGGCAGTATAAAAGTGCATAAACGAATATAAATGACATAAACTGTCGAATAAGTGCCAATTTGGCTTATGGCAGAGGAGTTGGAATGAGTGTTGTTGAACAACGCAGCCCGGAAGAATTGCAGCATATACCGCGCCCTATAGTTGCTTGGGGAGGGCATTACGCCAACGGCGATGAAATTCCTCCACATACCCATCCGCGTGCGCAACTACTCTATGCCGTTGAAGGTGTGATGCGCGTGCGCACGCCAGATAGTGTCTGGACTATTCCCTCGCACCGCGCGCTTTGGGTGCCGCCGAATGTTGAGCATCACTCATTCATGATGAGCGATCTCGAAATGCGCACGCTCTACGTAAGTGCCGATATTCCGATTTCGCTCGGCAAAGAATGCCGTGCAATTTCAGTTTCCAATTTGTTGCGTGAATTGATTTTGGGATTGCTGGCTGAGCCCCCGGAATATCCCATCCCGGGTCGAGGAGAGCATTTGGTTGCGCTGATCCTGAGTGAAATTGATCGCGCGGCAACGCAAGCTATACAGGTTCCGTGGCCACAAGATCGGCGCTTGCAGACGGTATGTCAGTTGTTGATGAGCACACCGGGTTCGAATCGCACTGTTGAAGAGTTGGCGCAATTAGCGGGCGCAAGTGCGCGAACCTTGATTCGCTTATTTCCCAGGGAAACCGGATTGAAATACCGTCAGTGGGTGCAACAGGTACAGCTCGCAGAGGCACTCTGCCGGCTTGGGCGAGGGGAAAATATTGCACGTATTTCCGACGCACTAGGCTATGCAAACCCCAGTGCTTTTTCAGCGATGTTTAAACGTACTTTTGGTATGGCGCCGAACCAGTATTTGAATAATGCACCGACTGGGAAATAAAATCCGGATAATCAATGATTAACACGGGGAAAAAATATATAAAAGACGATAAAAATTCTGAATCAATTAAGGTTTTTGTCGCCCTGGAACCGACGTGGATTCTCTTTCAGTGGTTTTAACAATCCTTCCAGTCCATTCAGGCGAATTTCATACATCAATCCCAATAAATTACCGAGTTTTCCCTTGGGAAACCCCTCGCGCGCCATCCACAATAAATAATGCTCGGGAATATCGGCAATTACATGACCGGCATATTTTCCATAAGGCATAGGCGTTGTTACCAGCTCCTTTAGTAATTGCGGGTCAAACGGAAATTCATCCATCTTAACCACCTGCGAGTTTCACGGTAAAACCGCGCTTCTCTAATTCGGTTTTTAATTTCTCGCGTTGGTCGCCCTGGATTTCAATCACGCCATCTTTTACCGCCCCGCCAACACCACAAAGCACTTTCAATGCTTTGGCAAGGTCTTCTAATTTGGCTTCATCCATTGGTACACCCGAAATGGTAGTAACACCTTTGCCATTGCGTCCGGCAGTTTCCCGGCGAATACGCACTATGCCATCACCCTGCGGGATACTGGTTGCCGGCTTTTCTTCTTTAATACGGCCAGTTTCCGTGGAATAAACCAGGCGGGAATTTTTTTCTTTGGTCATGATGTGGTCTCTTGCGAATGCATGGCTAATTCTACCTGCCAAGGCTGGTAGAATGCGCGCAAAATTGAAGGGGAATTTTACATGTCGATAACCGTTAATGGCCAATGGTCTTCCCAGTGGCGGCCGCTGGTTGATGCATTTGCGGCCAATTTTTCCATGGGAGAGGTTGGCGGTGGGGTCGCTGTCCACTATTGTGGCGAATTGGTGGTGAATATTTGGGCTGGGCATTGCAGTAATAAGTTGGCGGGGATTGAATCACGTGAATGGGGTGAGCAGACACTGGTAAATATTTTTTCCGCTGGTAAAGGTTTGGTGGCACTGTGTGTTTTGCAATTGGTTGCAGATGGAAAGATAGCGTTGGATGAACCAGTTGCCGCGTTTTGGCCTGAATTTGCACAGGCAGGCAAAGGCTCGATTACTGTAAGGGAGCTATTATGTCATCGCGCAGGCATGTCGGCGTTTCATCAGCATATTTCCAATGAGCAGATTTTTAATTGGTCAGCGATGAGTGCGGCGGCTGCAGCAGAAACTCCTTGGTGGGTGCCGGATACTGCACAGGGCTATTCACCGTTTATGTTTGGGTGGACGTTGGGGGAATTAATTAAACGCACCAGTGGTTATGCCAGTGTGAATGATTATTTCCAGGCAAAAATAGCCGAACCTTTGGGGGTGAATTGCCATTTCGGCGTACCGGATAATTTATTGGATAACATTGCCGATACCGGTCCCTTAAAACGTCCCGCAGGTTTACCAAATTTTTCCACCGGCGCGAATAGTATTGCGCTGGGAAAAATCATGAAAGCGGACCCTCGCGGTGTTACCAATCGCGCATTCTCCAATCCAATCAGTCTGATGACGGCAACCAATTCGCGCGAGTGGCGGCAGGCACAAATCCCGGCGGCTAATGCGCACTCCGATGCTCGCGCACTTGCAACCATTTACGGAAACCTGACAAGTTTCAACCCGCTATTGGCGGAAACTGTTTTATCCTTGTGCTGGCAAGAACAAACTTTCGAACATGATCAGACGTTAGGTTTACCTTTGCGATTTAGCCACGGATTTATGTTGTCCCAACATCAGCGTGCTGACTGCCGCTATGGCCGCGGCGAGCGTGCATTTGGTCATCCGGGAGCGGGTGGTTGTGTCGCATTTGCCGATCCTGATTTTAAATTGGGGTTCGGTTATGTCACGCATCGAATGGGACAGGGGTTATTAATTGATGAACGGGCCGTCCGTTTGATCGATGCTGTTTATCATGCGCTGGAGCAACAGAAATGATCGATATCCAGGAACAATTAATTGATTTGCAAACTCGCGTTACTTATCAGGAAGATTTGCTGGAGCAGTTGAATCTGGTGATTGCCCAGCAGGATGCAGACATTATTCAACTAAAACAACAAATTCGAATTCTCGCTCAGCGCCTGGAAGATATATTGCGTACTCCCATTCAGGAAGATGGTTCACCGGCAGAGGAAAGGCCGCCGCATTATTGACAGTTTTTGCCTGCAAAATATCATTACTCTGATGACGTCATTTTATTGACTGACCGTTAAAAATAAATGGCGTACTGGTTCGCATTAATAATAATTTATGTGAACTAATACCCGCCATTAACGTGCCCTGAAAATTTTTGGCTACACTTTGGTTTGAACCATAAGTATGTCATATAACATTTTTTTAAACAGGCGCGCTTATTCCTATGCAGCACTCCACTTCATCAGGTGACCCGGCGGCAGAGTTAGCCGGTGATCTTGTATTGGACAATGTATCGGATTCTTCCCATACGATCCCCTGGAGTATGGATGCAATTAGTGGAGACCTTTTCATCACTCCCGCGCTACCTGGTTCGTTCGCCTCTGGAGTCCCGTCTTTAAATAGCCTTGCCGATTTACTGCAATTATTGCCAACCACCGATAAATATCAGTTCATGCAATCCTTTAATGCCGATCCGCGTGATCAGGATTACGACCGTTTACGATCCTGCGATGTAACGCTCATCGGAATTCAAGATGAACCTCAATTACGCTTCGTTGCGCGGTTACAGCCATCAAGTGATGGATCGCGTTATTTTCAAGGTGTAGTAACGGGTTCATTTCATTCAGCAACAGAACCACCGGATGAATATGCATTAACATTTTTATCGACGTTATTTTCAGAAAGCCCTATACCGAGCTTAATCACTGACAAGCACGGTATTGTGGTGAATATGAATAAAGCGTTGGCGCAAATGTTCCGTCTGAACCATCGACAAGCGGAGGCGGCAACAGGCTTCTATTCGATATTGCGCGATAAGCGGGTAAGTCGTGACCCTGAACTTTTTGAGGTTATTCAACAGGTATATCAATTAGGCAAAGTGCAAACCATTGAGACCAGTTATTTACTCGGTAACATCCATCACAGCCGCTTTGTTAACAATAAAAATTTATTTTTCCGTGCAAATTTTTTGCCTGTTCGTAATGCTCATGGATTGGTGGAACGCGTCGTAATCCAGTTGCAGGATTTGTCGAGAGAAAAAAGTGCACGTGATGCGTTGCAAGAAAGCGAAGCCAGTTATAAAGCATTTATTACCAATAGCTCCGAGGCCATTTGGTGTTATGAGATGCAACCGCACATTTCCATCACGAAAGATGTGGAAACTCAAGCCCGTCAAATTGCCAATAATGCTCGTTTGGTAGAAGCAAACAAAGTTCTGCTAAACATGCTTGGGGCGCAGTCGCTGGATGATGTATTGGGAATGGGGTTGATCGACAGCGGGTCACGTAATTATGTGTTCGATATTAATTTTTTTGTAAACAATAATTACGAAATGATTGATCACGATATCGTGCGTGAGGACCATCGCGGAAAACAGTATTTTTTCCAGATTTGTTGTACGGGTATTATTGAGAATGGCTACCTGAAACGCGTTTGGGGCACTACGAAAGATATAACTGCACGTAAACGCTATGAAGATAAATTACGCTATCAATCCCATCATGATTCCTTAACCGGGCTTCCCAATCGCAACAAACTTTATTTGGATATGGAAACCTGTTTTGAACGGCGAAGCGCCGAGCAAATCAGTGCGCTGCTGTTAATTGACCTGGATAGGTTTAAGGAGATTAATGACACCCTCGGACACAATGTTGGCGATCAGTTGTTGCAATTAATTGGCCCACGACTCGCGAACGAAATGGCCGAGGTTCCCGGTACAGTGGCGCGCTTGGGCGGTGATGAATTTGCTGTATTCCTGCCGCGTATTCGCAGTACACATCAAGCCGTTGTGTTCGGGCATCGATTATTGGATGCGCTTTCGCAAGAATTTGATCTGGAAGGTTTCACTACCCAGATCAGTGCAAGTATTGGCATCGCTATTTCTCCGCAACAGGCGCAGGATCATCATGCATTAATGCGCTATGCCGATATCGCTATGTATTATGCCAAAAGCCAGATGTTGGGATTGTCTATTTACAGCCCGGAATATGATCCTCATTCCACCAAACGTTTAGCTATTGTGAGTGAACTGGGCCGCGCTATTCGCGAAAATCAATTGTGTTTGTATTACCAGCCTAAAGTATTGTTAGGCGAGCGACGTTGTTACGGCTTTGAAGCGTTAATTCGATGGGTGCACCCGGAGTTGGGTTTTGTTCCGCCAAACGATTTTATTCCCATTGCAGAATTAACTACATTAATTCATCCGCTAACGGCTTGGGTATTGGAGCGGGCGATAGAGCAATGTCGCCATTGGCAAGATCAGGGGATGTCGCTCAGCATCGCTGTGAATTTATCAGCACGGAATTTGATGGATGATAATATTCCTAAATTAGTTGATCGGTTATTAAAAAAATATGAATTACCGCCTTTGCGTTTGGAATTGGAAATTACTGAAAGTTCGATCATGACCGATCCGACTCGCGCGCTGCGCAACCTTGATGCATTGCACGCATTAGGTGTTCATTTGGCTATTGATGACTTTGGAACAGGTTATTCATCATTGGCTTATTTGAAGCGATTGCCTGTGCAAACCTTAAAAATCGATAATTCTTTTGTGCGTAACATGTTGGAAGATTTGCAGGACGAACTCATCGTAAATTCAACGATTCATCTTGCCCACAATATGGGATTGACGGTGGTGGCAGAAGGTGTGGAAAACGAAGCATTGCTAGCACGCTTGACGGAAATGGGATGCGATGAGGCGCAGGGATATTTTATCGGTCGGCCAATGGCTGTGATTAATGCAGAAGAATGGATTGTGGAATCGGGTTGGATAAAACAGCCGCAATAAGTGTTACGGCTGTTAAGCACCATCATTTTCAGTGGTTATTAGAAAGTATGGTCTTGTAGTTGCGCTTCAACATATTTCAAACGCTCTTCAATTAACGCCGTGCGATAGGTATTGTCTTTGGTTAATTTCAATGCATTGCGCAACTGGATTTGCGCGCGGTCATAGACTCCATTCAGAATAAAATATTCTGCACGCGCTTCATGGACTCCCAGAATATTTCCTGCTAACCCATTGACCTCTGCCAGTAAATACCAGACGTAATCATCATTGCTGCGTTTGCGCGAATAGCGATCCAGAATATCCGCGCATTGTTGATAAAGGCCCGCTTTCATCAAGGCCTCTGCATGGCGAACAATTAATGGATAATTATTGGGATGTTTACTTAATTGCGTTTCAAGGATTTCCAGGCCGTTCTTGTGGCGCTCTGCGGCAATTTCAATATCTGCGCGCATGATTTGGTAAGTGATTCGCTCGGGTTCTTTTTCTAACAAGGGGGCCAATGCTTCACGGGCTGCATCGAACTGGCTGGCTTTGCTTAAGGCTAATGCCCAGCCGTAACGACTGGCATCAGGGGAAAGGCTTTCTTTATCCAATTCACTTTTAAACATTTTGGCTGCAATTTGCGGTGTTTCTGCCGCTTCGACACGCACACGGCTCCGCATCAGTTGATACTCCAGATCATCCACGGCTGGCTTGCGTGGATATTGTTGCGCACGGTTGCGTGCATCGGCAACACGGGTTTCACTCACCGGGTGAGTTAACAGGTATTCCGGTGGGCGACGGTTAAGGCGGTTAGCACGAACCATTTCTTCGAACATATCTGCCGCGGCATGTGGGTCGAGTCCTGCAGCAACCATGGTTTGCATGCCTATACGGTCTGCTTCCTGCTCGTTCTGGCGGCTGAAGGCCAACGAAGCCTGCTGGGCAGCAGCCTGGGTTCCCATAATAGCGGCCACTCCGGCATCGCTGTTGCTGTTGGCTGCTAGTACCAGACCGGCAAGCATGCCGGCCAGCATCGGCATCATCATCTTTTGTTGCTGTTCAAGGCGACGGGCATAATGGCGTTGGCTTAAATGACCCATTTCATGCGCCAATACGGCGGCTAATTGGTTCTCACTTTTTGCGTAGTTCAATAATCCCGTATGTACACCAATGATATTGCCCGGTACCGCGAAGGCATTGAGCGTGTTATTTTCGACGACTACCAGATCCACCCGCTTTTCTATCAATTGGCTGTATGGGATGAGGCGCGCAAATAGTTCTTCCAGATAATTGATGATTAACGGATCTGAAGAGGTTGGAACCTGACTGCGATAGGCGCGTAGCCAGCGTTGACCCAACATCTTTTCCTGAACGGGGGAAATGGTTATGGAGCTGGTATCTCCCAAATCTGGCAATTCAACTTCAGCACGACATGTAGATGAAGCCACCAGCAGGGTACATGCCAACATAAAGCTCAAGCCGGGACAGTAGACCCAACGCTGAACAAGCGTATTTAAGGATGATTGGTGTGACATTGCAAAAATGTTGACAAGCCTGAACACGATGCGGGCGGACTCCTGATATGGCAGGCCCATAGTGGATGGGCACAAAAAAATCGGCGTAACTCTAGCCTTTTTGACGCGCAAAGACTAGGTTAGCAACCTTTTGAGACTTATTTCCGCTGGCCGGGTTCGCTCCGGCTGGTAAAAATTGTTCTGCTAGCGCGATATCAGGTGCGAATCTATGACCAATGGGGTGAGTGATTGTTTTACCCGATCTGTAAATCTGGAGGTGGATGCCTCGGGTCTCAGGTGTCCTTTACCACTCTTAAAAGCCAAGCAAGCATTGCGAGATTTAGCCCCCGGCGAGTTGTTACGTATATTGGCAACAGATTCAGGTTCAGTGCGTGATTTTCAAGCTTTTGCCCGTATTAGCGGCCATGAGTTGGTCAGTTTTGCCGAGCGGGATTCCACTTATTGTTATCTGTTAAAGAAAGCGTCCATGTAGTCAGCCCTGATTGGTGATGTTGTTGCCGGTGTGGGATATTTAAATGAGTGTGCGTATGTCGAGAATTTATTGCAAACAGATTGGTGTTATCTCTTCTGCGATCTATGCAGTGTGCATCTGTTTGTTGATCCAACCATTTGTTTGTATCGCACAAACGACTCAACAACAGGCCATTTTTCTTAAGAAGAGTGATAAAGATAAACGTGAGTATCGTTATCTGGTTTTGGAAAACCAGTTGCGCGTGCTTTTGATATCTGACCCGGTCACGGAAAAGTCGGCAGCTGCTCTTGATGTCAATGTTGGCGCAAACCAGAATCCTCGTGACCGCGAGGGATTAGCGCATTTTCTTGAGCACATGTTGTTTTTGGGTACGGAAAAATATCCGCGGGCGGGCGAATATCAGGAATTCATCTCCCAACATGGTGGCAGTTATAATGCTTATACCGCTGCAGAAAACACTAATTATTTTTTCGATATAGACAATGCGCAACTTGAAGCTGCATTGGACCGGTTTGCACAATTTTTTGTTGCGCCACTGTTTTCACCTGAATATGTGGAACGCGAACGAAATGCTGTGCACTCTGAATATCTTGCGAAATTAAAAGATGATGGCCGTCGTGAGTGGGACATCTATCGTGAATTAATGAACCCGGAACACCCCGGGGCAAAATTTTCCGTGGGCAATTTAAGTACGCTTGCTGATCGTGAAGATCGTGCAGTGCGCGATGACATGCTTACGTTTTATCAACAACATTATTCATCCCATTTGATGAGTTTGGTGGTACTAGGGCGGAACCCACTGGATACGTTGGAATCCATGGTACGGTCACGGTTTAGTATGGTTCCACAGCGCGACGTTAAAATTGTTGCAGAGTACCCTCCGTTGTTTTTGACGAGCAGTTTGCCCGCAAGCCTTGAAATCAAACCGGAAAAAGAACTTCGTCATTTAAGCTTTGCATTTCCAATTGCGACTCCAGACTTTTTTTATGAAACCAAACCCTATCAATACATCGCCCACATATTGGGACATGAAGGGAGTGGTAGTTTACTTTCATTATTAAAACGGTTGGGATGGGCGGAGTCTGTGTATGCAAGCACCGCGTTGGAAAATCGTAGTGACGCTATTTTTCAATTAAATATTCAGTTAACTCCGCAAGGTGTTAAAGCACGCAATCAAATAGTATCGCTGGTCTTTTATTGCATTGATCAACTACGCGAACGTGGTGTTTCGGGTTGGCGCTATAACGAGTTACAGGTAATGGCAGACCTGGATTTTCGTTTCCAGGAAAAACGTCCACCCATAGAAACGGTTAGCGAACTGTCACAATCATTAAGTATTTACAAACCGCAAGATATTCTGGGCGGCAATATTTTATTCATGGCATACGATGAGGCTTTATTGCAAAAAAGTTTGTCTTATCTAACCAGTGAAAATGTCCTAATGACACTTACTGCGCCTGAAGTGGAAGCCTATCGCGTTTCCAGGCTTTATTCTGCACCTTATAGTTTGCGAGCTGGTATCCCTGAAATTATGGAATTGAAACCTGCCGTGCGGCAGGAACTGGAACTTCCGGAAAAAAATCTTTTCATCCCCAAGCGGCTCATCGTAAAAACGGGTTCCATGCTTGAACAACAAGGGGATGTTATCAATCGAAAACCCGAGTTGATATTGAATAATAGAAACATGCGTGTCTGGTATGCGCAGGATCGCGAGTTTATTCAACCTCGTGCCACTATTAATTTGAGAATTAAATCTCCTTTGGTTTCATCCAGCGCCTCCGGAGCCGCGCAGGCGCAGCTATTTGTAGCCCTGGTTAATGATCAGTTGAATGAGTTTGTATATCCCGCGCGCCTTGCGGGGATTGATTTGTCACTGGAAGCTAATGTCCGTGGTTTCGACATTAAAATTTTTGGATATTCTGGTCGTCAGGGGTTACTCATCAATAAAGTGATTGAATCTGTTCGTGTGGCCAAATTTAAGGAAGAGCGTTTTGCGTTGTTAAAAGAGAATTTGCTACGCAATTTGCGCAATCAAAATAAAGATTTACCTTATCAAGTGTTAGCAAAGCAAATTCCTGTTTTACAAACGACCCCTTCATGGACTAATACCCAACTAATTGCTGCACTCGAACAAATCAATTTTGAGCGATTCAATCAATTTGCCGGACGCCAATTAATTGATGCAAGAATCGATACCTTTATTTACGGCAATTATTTCCGTGCAGAGGCGCTAAAATTATCAGTTTTAGCTGAACATGAACTGCTAAAACGACAAGCTGTGCGTGAACTTCCGGCTCAAAAATTAGTGACTCTGCCAAAAGGTGGAGAGAAGCCCTGGCTTTACACCCATGAAATAACTCATGCTGATAGCATTGTTGAATTATTTATTCAAAGTCCGTCTTCTTCTGTGGATGATAATGCGCACATGCTGTTAGCACGGCAATTGTTGCAGCCAGCCTTTTATCATCAATTACGCACTGAAAAACAATTGGGGTATATTGTAGCTGCCATACCCATGCCGCTATTAGCCAGTGAAAATACGTTGATGGTTGTGCAGTCGCCCGTTGCAGATGAATCAAAAATCATCGCTGAGATTGACCAGTTTCTTGAGATGCAGATCGAATCGCTTACTGATGATTTTTTAATTAACCAACAATCCCTGGTAAATGAACTGCGAGAGCCGGCTCGCTCTTTAAAAGAACAAGGGGATCGTTACTGGAATGCAATAACCAATCTGGATGAACAATTCTCTCGTCGACTTGATCTTGCTGATGCGGTATTGCGAATTACACCTGATTCTTTAACGAGCTATTACCGCAAAGTATTTATGGATAAAAATCGCCGTCTTTGGCTGGCTTCGCAAAAACTCAGTGGCAATGAAAACTTTTTTCTTGTTGAAGATGTATCAAGTTATAAAACAAAAATATCGTCGGTTAATGAACAGTAATTTTTTAAATTGATTAGCGAATAATCGTGTGATTCAAATTGATGCAGGTGTTTGCTTTTTTGTGGTGCAATCGACGTAAAAATTATCAAAATTTTTACTGGTTTCTACTTGGTGAATTGGAAAAATTTAAGTAATAATGCCAGCCCTGTTGCAAGGCAGGATTTTTAATAGCCGAGCTATCTTAACGGTGGTTGGTTTGCAATCAATGCACCAATGTTGTGCCCCTCCAGAGTGTTACCGTATTGGCTAGGGCTGGTAAAAAATTCCCACTTATGCAAGAATTCGGGGATTTTTTACACAAGAAAAAGGAATATTCCTCCTGTAACTCCATGAAAAAATGCACTTTTGTGCAAAATTTGTGCGAAGCCCAGATCCAAATTCCTAAATAGATACTACTGCTACGTGATATGCGCCGATGCGCATAGCTGAGGAGATTTGAATGCTACAAGATATTGATGCCATTGAAACAAAAGAGTGGCTGGACGCCCTTAAATCAGTTGTTCGCCATGCCGGTAAAGACCGTGCGGCTGAATTGCTGAAAGCTCTGTCCGAGTCCGCTGTAAACCATGGCATTGAGCAGCCTTCTTCTATTCAAACTCCTTATCGCAATACTATTCCCGTAGACAAAGAAATTCAGTCTCCCGGCGATACGAAGCTGGAGCGCAAAATCCGTTCAATTATTCGTTGGAATGCCATGGCGATGGTTATGAAAGCCAACGACAATGATGAAGGACTTGGTGGTCATATAGCCTCTTTTGCCTCTTCAGCTACTTTATATGATGTAGGTTTTAACCACTTTTTCCGCGGTAATGATGGCGATACTCCTGGCGACCTGATCTATTTCCAGGGGCATGTATCACCGGGTATGTATGCTCGTTCATTCGTTGAAGGCCGCTTGAACGAAACTCACTTGGATAATTTCCGCCGCGAAGTAAATGGTGGAGGTTTATCTTCTTATCCCCATCCATGGCTGATGCCTGATTATTGGCAATTCCCAACCGTATCTATGGGCCTGGGGCCAATCAAATCTATTTATCAAGCACGCTTTAACCGTTACATGGAAGCGCGTGGCTTAATCCCCAAAACTGACCGCAAAGTATGGGCATTCCTCGGTGATGGTGAGTGTGACGAGCCTGAAAGCTTGGGTGCTATTTCCCTGGCAACACGTGAAAAACTGGACAACCTGATTTTTGTGATTAACTGTAACCTGCAGCGTCTGGATGGGCCGGTACGTGGTAATAGCAAAATCGTGCAGGAATTGGAAGGTGTATTCCGCGGCGCCGGCTGGAATGTCATTAAGGTTCTGTGGGGCCGTGGTTGGGATGATCTACTTGCCAAGGATAAAACCGGCTTGCTCCAAAAGCGTATGGATGAAGTAGTTGACGGCGAAATGCAGAACTACAAGGCCAATGGGGGAGCATACACGCGCGAGCATTTCTTTGGTAAATATCCGGAACTGCTGGAACTCGTTAAAGATCTTTCTGATGATGACATCATGGGGCTTGCGCGCGGCGGCCACGATTCCCACAAGGTGTATAACGCTTACTATCAAGCGGTGAACACCAAAGGCAAGCCAACCGTAATTCTGGCGCAAACCGTGAAAGGTTACGGAATGGGCTCCTCCGGTGAAGCGATTAATAAAACCCATTCGGCCAAATCACTCGCCATGGAAGACCTGAAAAAATTCCGTGATCGTTTTGAATTGCCAATTGGCGATGAAGATTTACCGAAGCTGCCCTACTACCGTCCGGCGGAAGACAGTCCTGAAATGCAATACATGAAAGCTCGCCGCACGACCCTGAAAGGGTTTGTGCCGTCTCGCGACGCGAGTTTTGACCCTCTGTTGGTGCCTGCGCTGGATGCTTTCGCCGCGCAGTTGAAATCAACTGGTGAGCGTGAAATCTCTACTACGATGAGCTTTGTGCGTATTTTATCGTCGTTGGTTAAAGACAAACAAATTGGCAAGCAAATCGTACCCATTGTTCCTGACGAAGCGCGTACCTTTGGTATGGAAGGTATGTTTAAAGCTGTCGGTATCTATTCATCTGAAGGCCAAAAATACACTCCGCATGATGCGGGTCAAATGATGTCTTACCATGAATCTGCCACTGGCCAGATTCTGGAAGAGGGTATTAACGAAGCAGGTTCGATGGCGTCCTGGATTGCTGCCGCTACAGCGTATAGCAATTACAGAAAGCCAATGATCCCTTTCTACATTTATTACTCCATGTTTGGATTCCAGCGTATTGGGGATTTGGCTTGGGCAGCAGGTGATTCACAAGCGCGCGGCTTCCTCTTGGGCGCCACCGCTGGCCGCACTACCCTGAACGGTGAAGGTTTGCAGCATCAGGATGGTCATAGCCATGTATTTGCTAATACCATTCCTAACTGCCGCTCTTATGATCCTACCTATGCCTATGAACTGGCGGTGATTATCCAGGACGGGATCAAGCGTATGTATCACGACAATGAAAACGTGTTCTATTACGTTTCATTGATGAACGAAAACTACCAGCACCCTGATATGCCGGAAGGCGCAGAAGAAGGCATTATCAAGGGGATTTATCAATTGGAGAAAGGTGCTGGCAAAGCCAAGAACCGTGTCCAGTTGTTAGGTGCAGGTACAATTCTTCGTGAAGTGCGTTTTGCAGCAGAAATCCTTCGTAAAGATTTTGATGTTGAAGCGGATGTATGGAGTGTTACCAGTGTGAACGAACTGACCCGCGATGGTCAGCGAGCAACTCGCTGGAATATGTTGAACCCGACAGCCCCCCAACGTAAACCTTATATTACCCAGGTACTGGAAGGCGCCGAAGGCCCATTCATTATCTCCACTGACAACTTGAAAACCTATTCCGAGCAACTGCGCGCCTATGTTCCTGGCCATTACACAGTGTTGGGAACCGAAGGTTTTGGTCGCAGTGATACTCGTACCCAATTGCGCCATTTCTTCGAAGTGAATCGTTACTTCGTTGTTGTTGCAGCACTCAAATCTTTGGCTGACCAAGGCAAGATTAAAGCTGATGTGGTTGCCAAGGCCATCAAGAAGTTTGGTATTGATCCGGAAAAAGCGGATCCAATGAGCGTGTAAAGCCATCGCCCTCTCACAAAGAGGGCGATGTTGTTTGTACTCTCCAAAACATTTATCAAATGTAGAAACAACCGATTAATGAGGAACTACTACAGTGGCAATTCAAACTATTAAAGTGCCTGATATTGGCGGCGCAGAAGGCGTTGAAGTAATCGAAATTTCCGTAAAGGTTGGCGATGTAATTGCTGAAGGAGATTCGATTGTCGTGCTCGAAACTGACAAGGCTTCAATGGAAATCCCGGCCGATAGAGCAGGTAAAGTTGTCGCTATTAAAGTGAATATTGGCGATAAAGTTTCTCAGTATAGCCTGTTACTTGAAGTGGAAGCTGACGGTGAAGCAGCTCCAGCCCCACAAGCGGCTGCACCGGAAGCTGCGCCTGCACCAGTTGCATCATCAACTGCTCCAGCCGCGCCAGCTGAAAAAGCGGAAGTCAATTTGGTTGTTCCTGATATTGGCGGTGCCGAAGGTGTAGAGATTATCGAGATTTCCGTAAAAGTGGGTGATGAAGTTGCTGCGGGTGATTCATTAGTAGTGCTGGAAACTGACAAAGCGTCAATGGAAATTCCCGCTGAGGTTGCAGGTAAAATCCTTAGTCTTGCGGTGAAGGTGGGCGATAAAGTATCCCAAGGTGCATTGATTGGCGTGGTAGCCAGTAGTGGCGGCGCATCATCAGCTCCGGCACCCGCAAAAGCAGAAGCAGCTCCAGCTGCTCCAAAAACTGAAGCTCCTAAAGTAGAAGTAGCCAAAGCAGAAGTACCTAAAGCAGAAGTACCTAAAGCAGTTCCAGCTCCGGCGGCAGAAGTTGAACAAACCGGTGATGTTTATGCTGGCCCTGCGGTGCGTAAACTGGCTCGTCAGCTTGGTGTTGATATGGGCAAAGTTTCTGGTACCGGCCCACGTGGTCGTTTGCAGAAAGATGATATCCGCGCTTATGTGAAGCCAATTGTACAAGCTGCACAATCTGGTTCCTCGCTTGGTGGCGGATCGGGTATCCCTGCGTTGCCAGTGATCGATTACTCCAAATTTGGTGAAATCGAAATTGTGAAAATGAGCAAGATCAAAAAACTGACAGCCGAGGCAATGACTCGCAGTTGGTTAAATGTCCCGCGCATTACTCAATTCGACGATGCAGACATTACCGATCTGGAAGCTTTCCGTAACAGCATGAAAGCTGAGGCAGAAAAACGTGGTAGCAAGCTCACTCCGTTACCTTTTATCGTGAAAGCAGTTGCCGCTGCTTTAGTTGCTGAGCCATCTTTTAATGTATCCATGCATCAAGATGGCGAAAGTATTGTGTACAAGAAATTTGTGAACATCGGTATCGCGGTAGATACACCGAATGGTTTGTTAGTACCTGTTGTTCGCAACGCCGATAAAAAAGGTCTGTTTGAATTGGCAGATGAAATCAATGTGTTAGCCAAAAAAGCGCGTGATGGCAAATTGACTCCGGCAGAAATGCAGGGTGGTTGCTTCACTATCTCCAGCTTGGGAGCTATGGGGGGTAACGGTTTCACCCCAATGGTTTCTGCACCGACTGAGGTGGGTATTTTGGGCGTATCACGCGCGCAAATGAAACCTGTATGGAACGGTAAAGAGTTTATTCCACGTAATATGTTGCCACTGTCACTGTCATATGATCATCGTGCAGTAAATGGTGCAGATGCAGGTCGTTTTATGACTTATCTCGTATCAGTAATTGGTGATCTGCGCCGCTTGTTATTATGATTACTGTAGCTCGTTAGATTAAAGGCCAGCAATTGCTGGCCTTTTCTTTTTTTGTGGATAGACTGAATTAAAGTTTCGGCATAAAACTTCGGTTATTTGTATTCGTCGTCGAGTGAGTAACCATGAAATATTTTATAAGAATTTCCACAATTGTATTGGCGCTATTGTTATCAGCTTGCCAGCTTGTCACGCATTTTGAAGATCCATCCAATACTTACACTCCGGAAGCCACTTTTCAAAAACTAGTGGTCGATTATCCATTCATCTCCATTGCTAAGCGCGATGTTCCCACATCCGTTCGGGAAATTAAAAATATTACTTACGTGCGTTATGGAAAACGTGCGATGCAACTTGATTTGTACTTACCATTAAAAAAGGCGAAAACAGCACGACCCGGAATTGTATTTGTTCATGGTGGTGGGTGGCGTTCTGGCTACCGAACCAATTTCACGCCTTTTGCGATTGCTATGGCAGAGCGTGGTTATGTTGCAGCGACCATCAGTTACCGACTATCGCCCGAAGCTCAATATCCAGCGGCAATATATGATGTGAAAGCGGCTGTTCGGTGGTTGCGTAGTAATGCAAAAAAATATGCTGTGAATCCGAATCAGATTGCTGTAGGAGGAGGTTCTGCCGGCGGGCAAATTGCAAGCCTCACCGGTGTCACAGCGAGTGTTGCCAAATTTGATCCGCAAGCAAAAATATCTTCTGTGTCCAGTGATGTGCAGGCCATTATTAATATTGATGGACTATCGGATTTTAGTTCTGAAGCAGCGCGTTTCCACGAAGATGACCCGCGTAAAAATCCGTCTGCGGCCGGCGCCTGGTTTGGTGGGCGATATGCTGAAAAGACTGCGTTATGGCACGAAGCATCGCCAACGTTTTATGTGAATAAAAATACGCCACCGATTTTATTTTTGATCAGTGCCCAGGAGCGTTTTAGTGTTGGGCATAAAGAGATGATGGAGAAAATGAAACCGTTAGGTATTCCATCTCAGGTCACAAAAATTCCTCACTCGCCGCATTCTTTTTGGTTATTTAACCCTTGGCTGGGACCTTCTGTAGAGATAGTTACTCAATTTCTTGATCAACAGTTTAAGGTAACGCGTAGCGATAATGACCTGTAATTGGATAGGCAAATAAAACATCTTCCAATTGTGGGCCTGCGCCGATGTTATGGACAATAAGGCGGCGTTGTCCATCAGCAGAAAGCCTGTCTGTCACTATGCCGATGTGCGGTAATTTTCCTCCAAGCATCCAGGTCACCAGATCGCCTGCCTGGTAATCGTTGGCTTGATGACTGACGGATAATTTTTTTCCATGACGCGTGAAAAACATTTGCAGATTAGGTACGCGGCGGTGATCAATATTTGTATCCGTTTTTAATTGTCCCCAATTCTGCTTCGCAGGATAAAGCGAAAAATTACTGCGCATGTCTTCGTGTACCTTTTGCTGCAGGTCGATCCCCAATTGGCGATACGCACGAATAATTACATCAGTGCACACGCCGTAGCGGGCGGGAACATCGCCCATTGGGTACGCGATCTTGAAATAGGCACCGTTGTAAGTAACGGACTGATGTGTTTGTGCAATTGCAGCTGCAACAAGCGCGCGGGATTTATCTGCAGGTTCAGCAAACACGTGCGACGAGATTGAAAAAAGTAAGATGCTACCCAGCGTGATTATAGTTTTTAACATGGCTTCGTCCGGTCAGGATCAAGGTGCGGTGATGTGCCGCTTCTATCCGTTTTCCAATACAACATTGTGGCGAAAAGATTTACATATTTTGCCAACAGAATAACGATGCATAACCCCAGCAATACTCCGCCGCTATTGGCTAGCATATCGGTGAGGCTAAAGGTGCGGGGCGGATTAAAGTGCTGGCCCACCTCAATCGCAAAGGAGTAAGCGATTAAAAATAAAGCGCGTTGCCACAAAGGCCAATGGGGGCGAGCGAAGCTGATAGAAAAGGCTGCTACCGTGTACCCGGCGAAATGCATGAGCAGATCATTAAAAACGGGAACGGAGTTTTCCGGGTGTGGTGTTAGTCCAAGATAAGTAAAAATAGCTAATAGGCAATAAAACTGGGTTACACACAAGCACCGCCACACCATGAAAATCTCCTCCAAATGTGAGGAAGCATATCAGGTGGGCTTTGGTCCGGCGACTATTTTACCAATGCTACTAACGGTTCTGCGGTGTAAAGGTCTTGCGGTGTATTGATGTTAAAAAATGGATCGTAAGCATCAGCGGCAAAATTCACTTCCACCATATTCTGTTGTTTTACCCAATCCTGCAGGCGAGGAACTTCCCCCGTTTTTAATTGCTGCTCGATTTTTTCCAGCAATGATGCATGCCAGAGCGCAAAAACCGGGTGGAGCCTCAACCTTGAGCTAGCTACGGCGAGTTGATAACGCCTGGTGGTGGCGGTTGCTGCCGCATGTAAACACGAGACAAGGTCACGGGGGAAAAATGGTGTGTCTGACGCAAAACTTGCCAGCCACTCGGCGTTAGGATTGTCCTTGCGCATCCAGCTTAACCCTGCGTGAATTCCGGCTAAGGGACCCAGATTGCCGGGTATCGAATCGGCAATAACGGGCAGACGTGAACGAGCAAAACGCAGGCTATTCCCGTTAGCATTCAGGATCAGTTCGCCAACCTGGGGCTGGGCACGTTCGATAGTGCGTTGCAAGAGAGTTTTGCCGGCGAGGGGTAGGAGGCACTTGTCACCACCGCCCATACGTTTGGCAAGGCCGCCGGCAAGGATAATACCGACAACGGTTTGGGAATCGCTCATAAAATTAGATTGGTCAGGATTTATCTGAAGTTTAGCAAAAGTGTGAGCTTTTGATTTGGCGCAATTATCCTTTTTTTACGCCTCCAAGTGTAGCGCCTGAAAAGATGCAGGACCATGATTTTTTTGATGTGTGATGAAGTCACCTTATATTTCGGGGTTTTATTAACTTTGCCAAAACGATATATCCCATTAGGATGGCATCTGTTTTTACCAGTGGACAAAAACATAATCAAAATTCAAAGGAATACGGACAATGCTGCTTTCGTTCTCTTCTTTCTTCACGTGGCACTCGCGCACGTTGTGGCTGATTTTTTCATTAGCGGGAGTTGGGGCCGCGATAATGGCGCTCAAACTAATGTTTGTTATTGCGCCAGGACTGAGTGTTGAAATCGATTTTTCTCGCGAACAGGCTGTGGCAGCAGCGCGTTCGTTCCAGCAAAAACAATTTCCAGATTTAAAAACAGATCGAGCCGCGGCAGTTTTTATCAGTGACCGTAATTTTCAAAATTACGTTGAATTGGAGGGCGGAGGCGTAAAAGTTTTTCAGCAATTAATTCCTCAACTGGATGCTGTTACGCATTACTGGAAAGTACGTACATTTACTGCTGGGCAAGAGGAGGAATTAATTACCGCGTTTAGTCCGCGTGGTGAGCCAATATCGTTTTCCTATTTGATTGCGGAAAAAACACCAGGTGCTGCGTTAGAAGAAATGGCGGCCCGCAAGTTGGCAGAAGCCGGCGCGCGCGAATTCATGGGCGAGCGTTTTAGCGCGTATAAGCAATTTGAAACACAGCAAAAGCGACAGGCGTCAGGCCGTGTTGATTACAGTTTTACTTATGAGCATGCATCGCTTGCAGCAAACGAAGCACGTTTTCGCCTCTCATTAAAAGTCGCGGGCGACAAATTGGTCGCGGTGGATACGTTCAAACATATCCCGCAAGCATTTGATCAGCGTTTTGGTGAAATGCGTTCGCTCAATACCCAAATCAGCCAAATTGCTAGTTATCTGCTTGCAATATTATTCGGGTTGGGGGGATTACTGGGCGGAGGTGTCTGGTTGTTCCGGCGGCATCAATTGCGTTGGTTTAATGCCTTTTGGCCTGCATTGGTCTTGGGCGCAGGCCTCGCTGCTTCGGTGTTGGTTAGTTTGCCAGCCGCGTGGATGGGATATAACACCACCAGCTCTGCCCAAACGTTTATCTTCCAGCACATTGCGCAAGCGGGCGGGGTACTGGTTGCCGCATCGTTAATCTTTGCCACCATTTATGCCGTGGCGGAAGGACTCACGCGTGTGGCTTTCGTAAATCACCCTCGCCTGTGGGATATGTGGCGCCCGGCAGCGGCGGCCTCACCTGAGGTAAGCGGACGTGTGATCGGCGGTTTCGTCTGGACAGGTTTTTTCCTGCTCTATGCAGTCGTGTTTTACTGGTTCAGCACCAGGGTTTTGGGATGGTGGCAACCCGCTGATATCCATTCTGATCCCAATATCCTTGCCAGCTGGCGACCAGCACTGGCTCCTATCTTTACTGCGTTACAGGCGGGAACCTGGGAAGAGTGTTTGTTCAGGGCGATCCCATTGTCCCTGGCGGTATTGATTGGTACCCATTACGGTATCCGCAATAAGTTGGTCATAGCCACCCTCATCCTCCAGGCACTTATTTTTGCAGGGGCGCACGCGAATTATCCGAACTTGCCGGGATATAGCCGCCTGATCGAGCTATTCATACCTGCAATGGTGTTTGGTGTGGTGTACCTGCGGTTCGGTTTGATGGTCTGCATGCTGGCGCATTTCGAATATGACCTGGTGTTAATGAGCTTGCCGATTTTTATTGCCGAGGATTCCAGCCTGTGGATTGATCGGGCGTTGGTGATATCGGCGGGCTGCGCTCCGTTGTTTGCAGTGATCTGGGCTCGTTGGCGACGTGGTGCATTGACGGCGTTGGGTGACGAATTTCGGAACAGTTCTGTCATGCCGGTATTGCCATCACCTGAACCCGTGGAGACTGCGCAAGAGCAACAGGCGTTATTGCCTGCAATACGCCTCAATCGCGTTACCTTGATGTTAATCGGGCTGGTTTCTATCGCGCTGATGATTGCGGCTGCTGTTAAACCACCGCGTATCGATTGGGAACCCTACCGTTTCCAGATTGACCGTCATCAGGCGCAACATAATGCTGATCGGGTATTGCGGGAACAGGGCGTCGAATTGAAAGGAGAATGGCGTCGCACAACCACTACCCATACCAGTTGGTCCCAGCCACTGGAATATGTTTGGCGGGAATCCGGTGCGAGCAAAGTACAGGAGCTGATTGGCAAGTATCTCGATACGCCTTTTTGGGTAATCACCTGGCGGAAGTTCGATGGCCCGGTGGAAGAACGTTCCGAATACTGGCAGGTGTGGCTTTACCC
>DATJLF010000098.1:0-37651 GCA_035490715.1 Cellvibrio sp. | reverse complement strand
TTGCCGGGTAGCAATGCCGCCTGGATGCAAAACGAATTCTTCATGTTTGACCTGGAGACAGCAGTAAACGCGGTTGGCCAAAAAACCGGTCCCGCTACACCAACCGCTGCTTTCCCCTGCGGTAAAGTCCTTTGCGCAGTGCCTTACGACAAAGATGGTACTGCCGCCAGTACTGACCGCCGCACCCAGGAAGAATCAGAAAGCGCTTATGCCCAGATCCATTTGGGGCAAGACATTGCCGGAATGCCAGCGAATTTGATTGTTGGTGTTCGCTATGAAGCCACCGACGTTAGCTCACAAGCGAAGGTACCTACCTTTACGGGAACCATGTGGGGCGGTGCAAACGAGATATCACTGGTATCCAGCGGGCAAAGCGAGTTCACCTCATTCGACGGTGATTATGATTACGTATTACCGAGTATTGATTTCGATATTTCGCCGTTGGATGGCGTTGTTGTGCGTGCATCGTATAGTGAAACTATCGCACGTCCGACTTATGACCAGATTCAAGGCGGCCTGGTATTGAACTCAGGCGCCCGCCCGGCGGGTGTGAGTGGTTCGCGGGGTAATCCGGGGTTATTACCTTATGAATCCGAGAATATCGATGTATCGGCTGAATGGTATTACACCGATGCCAGCTACGTTTCCCTGGGGTATTTCCAGAAAGATGTATCGAATTTTATCGGTACCCAATCCGTTCAATCGACTCTGGAAGGGCTTGCCAATCCATCAGACGGTCCTCGTTATGACGCGGCAATCGCTGCCCTCGGCCAAAATGCAGCCTGGGCTGACATCATCGCGCACATGAAAGCCAATGGCCCTGCCAACGGTGTCAATGCGGCCGGGCAGATCATTGGTATCCCCGGTGTTGATGCCGACTTCACCCTGACAACCACGCTGCCGGTAAACGAAAAGTCGGCCAAGCTGGATGGTTGGGAATTTGCGCTGCAACACGTCTTTGGTGAAAGCGGGTTTGGTTTCTCCGCCAATGCCACTGTCGTTAACGGCGATGTTGATTACGACAACATGGCACTGCCATCGGAAACCCAATTCGCCCTGGTTGGTTTGAGCGATTCAGCGAACTTTGTTGGCTTCTATGAAAATTTCGGCTGGTCTGTGCGTTTGGCGTATAACTGGCGTGATGATTTCCTTGCCGGTACCCGTCATGACATTGGTGATGGTGGTGTAGCCAATAGCCCGATCTATGTTGAAGATTTCGGTCAATGGGATTTGAACATCAGCTATGACGTCACCGATCAGTTCTCGGTATTTGTCGAAGGAATTAACCTCACCGATGAATACTCGCGTACCTACGGTCGTGATTGGCATCAAGTGATTAACATTACCCAGTTAGGCCCGCGTTACAACATTGGTGCTCGCTATACTTTCTAATTCATAGCTTGTGCATATTGAAGGATCAAAAAGCCGCTGGCGACAGCGGCTTTTTTTCTCGCGGCTTTTTTCAAGAAAAGTTTTCTCAAGGGATGTTTCTCAAAGAATGTTTTTCAAGGAATTTTTTTTCTCAAAGGATTTTTTTATCAAAATATGGCTCGCTGATGATTAAAATCGATCACTAAAAATTTTACTAAAAACAGAACGACATTTTTCCGAGGGTAGCGCCGTGGCCAGGTACGAAACACTAAGCAATATTAACCACCAAAATCTCCATATTATCACCCGTCGTCATGCGGATTATGGCGATAACCTTACGCACACGCTGACCTTTCCGCAGGAATTCAGGAGCATCCAGGCGCATTATCCCATTTTTTTTCGCAAGCAAGCCGATACCGGTATTTTTGAAGCGGTAGCGATGTTTGGTTTTGAACATAACCAGAATTTGTTCCTCAATGAACATGGTTGGGATGCGAGTTATGTGCCCTTAATGATTTTGCGCCAGCCTTTTTTAATTGGGTTCCAGCAGCAACAGGAAAATGGCGAAGTGGTGAAGCGTCCGGTCGTGCAAGTGGATATGGAAAATCCTCGTGTTAGCAGTGTTGAAGGTGAGCGCGTTTTTATGGAGTTCGGCGGGCACACCGAGTACCTCAATAAAATGGTATCTATACTCGATTACATCCATTACGGCCATGAGACGAGCCGGTTGTTTATTCAAGCGCTGGTCGCACTGAACCTTATTGAATCGCTAACACTGGATATCGAGCTTGATGATGGTTCAAAAAACCAGTTGGCAGGTTATTACACGATTAACGAAGACACGTTGAATAAGTTATCGCAAGATGATCTATTCCGTTTACACCAGCACGGATTCCTTGAACCGATTTACATGGTGTTGGCATCGCAGTCACGTATTGCAGATATGGTGGCCCGGGTTAACAAGCGAAAAAAAGAACAACAATCATCTGCTTAATATTAAGTACCAAGATCCTCCCGCACTTATTCAACATACATCAAAAAAATAATCGGAGTTTTCATGAAAGCCAACGCTATCAAAAAAATAATAATTGCAGGAGGTGGAACCGCTGGCTGGATGACAGCGGCTGCCATTACCAAATTGTTGGGGAAAAATCTTGAAGTCACGCTGATTGAATCGGATGAAATAGGCACGGTCGGTGTTGGTGAAGCGACTATCCCGACACTTCTCACCTTTCATAAAATGTTGGCGATCAATGAACAGGAATTTCTGTCTGCAGTGGGAGGCACTTTCAAGTTAGGCATTTCATTTGAAAACTGGTTGAATATGGGTGAAAAATATATTCACTCGTTTGGCAACGCAGGAACTGATTGCTGGGCCTGCGGTTTCCAACATTTCTGGTTGCGCGGTAAGCAAGAAGGAAAAGCACTGGATTACGCGCACTATTCACTTGAAACCCAGGCATCACTTGCCGGCCGGTTTGCTCATCTGCCTAATAATAAAATGAATTATGCGTATCATTTTGATGCGAGCCTTTACGCAAAATTTTTGCGTGGTATTGCGGAAGAATATGGCATCAAACGAGTGGAGGGAAAAATCAGCAGTGTACAACTGAATGATGCCTCGGGGTTTATTGAATCGATCACCCTGGAATCAGGGAATATTATTGATGGCGATTTATTTATAGATTGCACCGGCTTCCGCGCCTTGTTAATCGAGGGCGCGCTTCATACCGGTTTTGAAGACTGGTCTCATTATTTGCCGTGTGATTCTGCGGTAGCAGTACAAACCTATAAAGTCGCACCACCGGTTCCCTACACCCGTGCGATTGCACATGCGTCCGGATGGCAATGGAAAATTGCATTGCAGCATCGCGTTGGTAACGGTCTGGTCTATTGCAGTCGCTATCTCAGTGACGACGCCGCAAAAAAATTGTTGTTGGAAAATGTGGAAGGCGAAACGTTATTTGAACCCAGGGTCATTAAATATCGCCCTGGCCAGCGCAGGAAATACTGGAACAAGAATTGTATTTCAGTGGGCTTATCCAGCGGGTTTATCGAGCCACTGGAATCGACCAGTATTCATCTTATCCAGCGCGCCATAGTGCGCTTGCTACAGAATTTTCCACAACATGACATTGTGCAAAAAGATGCCGATGAATTTAATAAACAAATGTCGGCCGAGGTAATGAATATTCGCGATTTCATTATCCTGCATTACAACGCTACCCAGCGAACGGATTCGCCTTTCTGGCGTTATTGCAAAGACATGGCCATCCCCGAGTCATTGAAACATCGCATGGATTTATTTCGCGAAACCGGGCGTGTGTTCTTTGCGGCGTTTGAATTATTTGGCGAAAATTCCTGGGTGCAGGTCATGATGGGGCAGGGCATTGTACCCAAACAATATCACCCGATTGTGGATATGATGACCGATAAGGAAATGGAAGTGTTTTTAAACAGTGTTGTTAATAATGTGGATAATCTGGTTCGGCAAATGCCCTGTCAGGAGGAGTATCTCAAGCATTACTGTCCGCAGAAAGTTTGACCGTTTGGTGAATAACCGGGATGCGACTAACAGAGTCATGGGGCATAATGCGGGCACTACACAGCGCAACCTGGCAAGGTCAAACGTATGAGCAACGCGATTAAAAAAATAATGATTGTCGGCGGTGGTTCCGCCGGTTGGTTAACGGCCGGTGTTATTGCGGCGGAGCACATGGTTGGTAACGCGCACGGCATTGATTTGGTGCTGATTGAATCGCCCGATGTGCCTACTATCGGCGTTGGTGAGGGAACCTGGCCATCCATGCGCGGTACCTTGCGGAAAATTGGGGTATCCGAAACGGATTTTTTTCGCGAGTGTGATGCGAGTTTCAAACAAGGGTCCAGGTTTGTTGATTGGGTGAAACCGGCGAGTGGTGCGTACTATCACCCATTCAGCTTACCCGATGGCGGCAATGATTTTAATTTGGCAGCGCATTGGCTTCCCCATCGCAATGACGTGAGTTTTGCGGATGCGGTGTGCCCCATCAGCCATATATCGAATCGCCACCTTGCCCCCAAATTAATTACTACGCCGGAATTTGGCGGGAACAGTAATTACGGTTATCACCTGGACGCGGGCAAGTTTTCCAACTTCCTGAAAAAGCATTGCATTGAAAAATTAGGCGTGACCTATATCCAGGATCACGTGGTTAATATCAATTCAGCAGAGAATGGGGATATTGCTTCCATCTCCACCAAAATGAATGGCGACCTTGCCGCGGATTTGTTTATCGATTGCACCGGTTTTGCCTCGCTGTTGTTGGGTGAGCATTATCAAATTCCACTGAAAGAAGAGCGCCGGGTTTTATTCAATGATTCGGCATTAGCGGTACAAATTCCCTACAACGAACCGGATGCGCCGATTGAATCCTGCACGCTATCCACAGCGCAGGATTGCGGCTGGATTTGGGATATTGGCCTGCCGACCCGCCGCGGTGTTGGCCATGTCTTTTCCAGTGCACACACCAGTGATGACCATGTGCTGGAAAACCTGAAGCGTTACCTTGAGCCTGCCATCGGTAAAACGGCGGCTGAAAAAATCATGCCGCGCAAACTGACATTCAATCCCGGTTATCGCCAACAGTTGTGGCATAAAAACTGTGTGGGGGTGGGAATTGCGGCGGGTTTTATTGAGCCACTGGAAGCCACCGCGCTGGTATTGATCGAATTGTCAGCGCAAATGATCGCCGAACAATTGCCTGCCAATCGTGCGGTGATGGATACGGTGGCCAAACGCTTCAATGAAAAATTCTTCGCCCATTGGCAACGGATTATCGAATTCCTGAAATTGCATTATGTGCTGAGCGAGCGTCGCGATACTGAATACTGGCGTGACCATATGGATGACGCTACCCAACCCGATGGCCTGCGCGAGTTGCTGGAATTCTGGCGCTACCAGGTACCCTGGAAACACGACATTCGCGGTGATGAAATGTTTCCCTGGGCGAGTTACCAATATGTACTCTATGGAATGGGTTTCGAAACTTTCTTGCCAACCATTGGCAAACGTTCAGCGGCAATGTACAAGGAAAAAGCGAGCCAGCTGTTTAACGAAAACCTCAAGAAAGCACAGCTGTTCGTCGACAAATTACCCACTAACCGGGCACTGCTTACCAAACTGCGTGATTACGGTTTCCAGAAAATTTAATTCCTGCGCATGACCTGAAAGCAAAGCCAGCCACCGATTGTGGCTGGCTTTTTTATTGCCCGCCGTTAAAGGGTTCGATTGGATTCCTGCCAAACGTTAATCGGAACGTTCTTTCAAACTCCTCGCACAAAAGTGAACAGCCCCATGTTCCCCTGGCACTAAAAGTGGGACGACACCTTTTGTTTACCAATGCCACTATTCGCCGGGTCAGCCTGACTGTGTGCCCGTGGTTGAGCCACGGTCAGGTGTACCAGTGATCCGTTTTCTCACTGGACTGAACCTGTGGGTGCTTGTCAGGTCCTCACGGGTGTTAACAAGAGTGGCTTAGGTAAACCATATGCCAACCCTATCTACGCTTGTTAGCTCTCTTTGCTTGGCCCCCGTGCTCCGCCTGACCTTGTTCGGGTGAGGTACGAGGGGCTTTTTTCGCTCCCTACAAGCAGCGCGATGAAAAAAAATAACAAGCATTGTTAATGGATTATTTCCTGGCAACCAATTTCAAAAAAACCTGACGTTTTCAAAATAACATTTAGGCGAGGTAATTTATGCCCACTCTTTACAAGCCCGCGCTGCTGACCCTATGCAGTTTGGCAGTGGTGGCAACTCTGGCTGGCTGTGGAAAAAAATCCACGGAACAAAATACAGAAACATCCGGTGAGCAATCTACAAAGCAAACAACCACTTCCCTGTGGCCCACACTGGATATGGCCGTTAAAAAGGACCCTGCCGTAGAAGCAAAAATTTCCGCATTGCTGGGTAGCATGTCAGTCGAGCAAAAAGTGGGGCAACTTATCCAGCCGGAGCTGCGCCATGTAACACCAGCGGATGTGCTCGAATATCACCTGGGCTCCATCCTGAATGGCGGCGGTTCCTTCCCCGGCGAAAATAAACACGCGAAAGTGGAAGATTGGCTGGCACTGGCAGATGGTTTTTATAACGCGTCGATGAACAGCGACAACGGTCGTGTGGCTGTGCCGATTTTCTGGGGCACCGATGCAGTCCATGGTCATAACAATATTATCGGTGCGACCCTGTTTCCCCATAACATCGGTTTGGGTGCAACACGCAATCCTGAATTGATTAAACAAATCGGTGCGGCTACCGCGGCCGAAATTGCAGTCACCGGTATCGATTGGAGTTTCGCGCCAACGCTCGCGGCGGTGCGCGATGACCGTTGGGGACGCACTTACGAATCCTATTCGGAAGATCCGGAACTGGTGAAGTCGTACGGCGGGAAAATGGTGGAAGGTTTACAAGGCGAAGCCGGTAAAGATTTCCTCAGCGAACAGCATGTCATTGCCACCGCCAAACATTTCCTCGCGGATGGTGGCACGCAAGGTGGACAGGATCGTGGTGATGCGCAATTCAGCGAAGAGGAATTGGTAAAAATCCACAATGCCGGTTATGAAACCGCGTTAGCTGCCGGTGCACAAACGGTGATGGCATCGTTCAGCAGCTGGCAAGGTGTAAAGATGCACGGCAGCCACTATCTACTCACCGAAAAATTAAAACACCAAATGGGTTTTGATGGACTGGTCGTTGGCGATTGGAATGGCCATGCATTTGTGTCCGGTTGCACGCCGGTCAGTTGCCCGCAATCCATCAATGCCGGCCTGGATATTTTTATGGCACCGGAAGGCAACTGGAAAGAGCTGTATCACAACACCGTCGCGCAAGTAAAAAGCGGCGAAATTTCGCAAGCGCGTCTGGACGATGCTGTTGCGCGTATTTTGCGTGTGAAAATTCGCGCGGGATTATTTGAAAAAGGTGCACCATCCACGCGTGAACTGGCGGGCAAACGTGAAATCATTGGCTCGGCAGAACATCGCGCCATTGCTCGCCAGGCAGTGCGTGAATCCATCGTATTGTTAAAAAATAATTCGCAAACATTGCCGGTAAAAGCGAACAGTAAAATCCTGATTGCGGGTGACGGTGCAGATAATATCGGTAAACAATCCGGCGGCTGGAGTATTACCTGGCAAGGCACAGGCAATACCAACGCGGATTTCCCTGGCGGTACTTCCATTTACAAAGGTATTGCCGATGCAGCGAATGCCGCTGGCGGTTCGGTTGAATTAAGTGTGGAGGGTTCCTACAAAAACAAACCGGATGTTGCCTTCGTTGTATTCGGTGAAGATCCCTACGCGGAAATGCAAGGCGATGTGGGAAGCTTGATATATAAAAATGACAACAACCTTGCCTTACTGAAAAAATTAAAAGCAGACGGTATTAACGTTGTTTCATTATTTATTACCGGCCGTCCGCTGTGGGCCAACAATTTCATCAACGCATCGGATGCGTTTGCGGTAGTTTGGTTACCGGGTAGTGAAGGCGCCGGTGTTGCTGACGTAGTGCTCACCAAAGCCGACGGCACTGTCAATCATGACGCAAAAGGTAAGCTTCCTTTCTCCTGGCCATCATCACCGGTGCAATCACCGTTAAATAAAGGCGATGCGAATTACCAACCCCAATTCGCGTTTGATTTCGGTTTGACCTACACGCAATCCACCGAAACACCAGCACTGGATGAATCCGCTGCGCAACTCGCTGCTGCACAAACGCCGGATACGCTGCCGGTATTTAATCAGCGTGTCATGAATCCCTGGACATTGGTGTTACTGGATCACGTCAACAATATGGCTCCGGTGACTACCAGCAGCGGTGAACTGGGTGCAGTTAAAGTGACGTCACAAGATAAACTCGTGCAGGAAGATACACGTCGCTTGCAATTTAACGGGGCTGCAAAAGCCACGGCAAGTTTCGGTTCTACAACGCGTTCTGATTTAAGTGTCTATGCAGAAAATAAAGGCGCGCTGGTATTTGATGTGCGCATCAATGCGAAACCCTCTGCCGACGTTACCGTAGGTATGTATTGTGGCAGTGATTGTGTTGGAGAAATTCCAGTGACGGAACCATTGAATGCGGCACCTGTCGGTGAATGGACGAGTATCAGTATTGCATTGGAATGCCTTGTGAAAAAACGCGTGAAAATGGATATGGTTCTCGCGCCCTTTATGATCAGCACAGCAGGTAGCCTGGATATTTCTCTTTACAACATCCGTATCGAAAAAAACGCAATCGCACCGGCGTGTAGTGAATAAATAAAACAGCGGAACCAGATCGGTTCCGCTGTGCTTTTAACTGTTTTAACCCAGGGTATTAACAATAAAAAAGAGGTCTTTATGACAATTCACGAGTACGGTTTCAAACCGAAATTATTATCACTGTGTCTCTCCGTCGCGCTCACCAGTTTGGTCGGTTGTGGTGGTTCAGATGGCGGTGGTAATAATAATTCCAGCGCAGCTGCATCGACGGTGCCGTCCAGTGTTGCACCATCAAGTTTGGCTGCATCGTCAGTAACACCATCAAGTACAGCACCTTCAAGTATCGCTCTATCATCAGTCGCTTTTTCATCTGCTTCCAGTGAACAAGCATCAAGTTCTTCGCTCAGTTCTGCGGGGCCGAAATGGGAATTGGTATGGAGTGATGAATTTAATGGAACGGTAGTTGATACTACTAAATGGCAATATGAAAAAAATTGTTGGGGCGGTGGTAACAACGAACAGCAGTGTTATACCGATCGCGCTGTTAATTCCTTTGTTGCGGATGGTTATTTAAATATTGTGGCGAAGCGTGAGGACTTCACCGGTTCTGATTCCGCCGAAGGTGAAAGCCCGACAACAAAAACACTTCCTTATACATCAGCACGGTTACGCACTAAAAATATTCAGGAATGGACTTTTGGTCGCTTTGAAATTCGCGCAAAACTTCCGTTCGGGCAAGGCACATGGCCAGCCATCTGGATGTTGCCGACCAACTCTCCCTACGGTGGATGGGCCGGTGGTGGTGAGATCGATATTATGGAAGCGGTTAACTTAAAAACCGTCACTGATGATAATCCACCGGAAGCCAATGTACACGGCACATTGCATTTTGGTCGCGCTGCACCGGGCAACGTTTATTCCGGTGCTGCCTATCAATTACCCAATAACGCAAGTCCCGCCGATGATTTCCATGTGTACAGTGTGGAATGGGAAGAAGGTGAAATTCGCTGGTACGTTGATGATGTGCATTTTGCAACGCAACGTGATACCGGTTGGTATTCGCAATACATGCAAGACGGCACATTAAAAGATGCACCCATCGGCGCGCCTTTTGATCGTTTTTCTAAATTTCATTTATTACTGAACCTCGCCGTGGGTGGTAACTGGGCTGGTACGGTAAATAATAAAGGCGTCGATGAAACAGTATTTCCGCAAACGATGTTGGTGGATTACGTGCGCGTTTATCAATGCAGTGGTTCAGCATTAACCGGTAAAGGTTGCGCAACGATTGGAGAAAATCCGAAAGTTGTGTCGGGCCATCAGCGGCCACTGATTGGCAAAGTAGATCTGCCAGATCCGCCGCTATTTTTAATGTATGACAATGGTCTCGACTCACATTTGCGTTATAACTCCTACAATCCGGATGGCGTTGTCAGTTACACACATACACAGGAATCGGGCCGCGGTGAAATTCTCAATGTGATTAAAACCGGCGCGAATGGCAACGTTTATTTTCAGGTTGCTGGCGACTCGGCAGATATGCGCAATTGGGCAACAACCAGTGAACTGATTTTTGATGTGCGTGTTAACAGTAAAGCGGATAACGCAAAACTGCTGGTAAAAATTGACAGCGGTTGGCCCGATGTCAGTGACGTAGAAGTTCCGTTGGCCGCTGTTGGTGAGTGGAAAGAATTTCGTATTACGCTCGCCGATTTACTGGATAACGGAAATTCGTTTGATCCGGGGAAAAAAGCAACGCTTGCATCCATTGCAAACACGTTTGTCATTGATCCAATCGGCGCGATGAATGTGTCGTTCGACAATATTCGCATCGCAGGCACCGCCAGCACTGAACCTGGGCAATTTGCGCAATTACCGTTGTTCACGGTTTATGATGATTCGCTTGCTTCAGGTGTGGATTTGCTCAGTCATAATCCAAATGGACACATCACTTTGTCCACTGTTACTGAAGACGGTTATGGTAGTTTGATCAAACTTGTCAAAAACGGTGCTGTTGGAAATATATTCTTTAACGTGAAAGACGGCCCTGTGGATCTGACTCACTGGTCTGGTAAAGGTGACCTGGTATTCAATTACAAAATCAACAGCAAAGCGAACGACACTACGGTGTTAATTAAAATGGACAGCGGTTGGCCAAAAGTCAGTGACGTTTCCATTACGCCTTTACCCGCTGATGGTGTATGGAGCGAATTTCGAATTGATATTGCGGACCTGATCGATAATGGCAATTCAATATCCTGTTGCCCCGGTGTAGCCGAGCTGGATGCCATTACCAATATTTTCGTAATTGAACCCTCAGGGGCAATTGATATGGTGATCGATAAGGTAAGGTTGGAAGAAAAATAAATCTGCATGTATCGACATTAACGAAATACCGTGTTGCACCATAATTATTAAGGATTTTTCCTCGATCACATTTTGCATTTTTCAACAATGGTAATCTGCACGCCCTTTGCGCAAGGCCTAAACAGGCCTGCCAAAGGGCGTTTTTATTTTCAGGACTCTTCATTCAATGGTAAAAATATGAATAAATGGTATTTGTTGCCCTCCGGGCTGTTACTCAGTACGACATTGATGTTATCCGGGTGCGGTGGAGGTGGCGGCGGAGGGAATTCCACAACGCCAGCATCGAACGCACCCCAATCAGCCTCGAACACAAGTTCGTTATTGAACTCCAGTTTCGCATCCAATACATCGCTTGCTCCAACGTCGCTTTCAACGAATTCGTTATCATCGTCTTCGGTGGCCTCGTCCAGTGTGCCAACGTTCTCCAGGATCACAGTTAAAGGTTTGGTCGTTGCAGACGCTATGGCCGGCGGAGAAGTTGTTTTTCAGGTTGGTTCAAAAAATTACAGCGTCCCGGTTAATGATCAGCTTCAATACGAAGTTACCCTGGATGTGGAGAATGCGACGGTAAACCAGCCCTTCAGTGCAATAGCAACAGGTAAAGCAGGTTCGCAAAATATCCAATTTGCATCATTGTTTCCTTCGCTGAAAAAAATATTTGAAATAGTGGGTAATGACGGTGTACTCGAAGCGGCAGAATTTATCGGGGTAAATATTTCCCCGATGACAACGGCGGAATACTCGATGGTTTTGGATAAATCGGTTTCGCTGGAAACCGATGAACAGCGTCGTCATGCGTTATTGAAAATTGATGCGCAAGATCAATTTGAACGTGCTGTATTTCTTACTGCGGTATTGGACGCTGATGTACTAATGCCATCGAATTATGATACGACCCTAGCAATGCTTTTGGATTATGAATTCACCCGTGCGCGAATTAATATTATGCATCGCCAGTATTTCCGTTTTAGAGACGAAATAACATCATTGCAAGACGATTCCCGCCAGGTGAACGTTTCTAAAAAGCCAATGATTGGAAAATATCTGGTGCGTAGTGAAGATATTGTTTATTTGCTGGATTTCAATGCGGATGGCACGGGCCATTTACAAACATCCAACAATCCCTATCCACACTATTGGTCAGCCGATGGCAAGAATCGCCAGGGCTCTTTTAAATGGAGCAGGACCGGATCAGAAATACAAATTACGCTCGATGCGCCTTTGGAATACGGAAAGTCATTTCGTTATAACGGCTCCGTCTACCCGCAATGCGAAGCTTATACACCAGAGCGTGTTCCAGACTGCATCATTACATTGGAAACGCTGACTATTTCATTGATTAATGAAAATGATATTCATCAATTTGCGGATATCGCCGTGGGTATATCGATGATTAATCGCTCTAACTTCAGGATCAATAGCTTCGCTGAAACAAAACACAAAGTTGCATTGATTGGTGAGGATCAATTTCTAACACTCTCCGCTGCTACGTTAGGAAATCATGAGTGGTACACCAACGGTTATCGTTATGTATTCAATGAAAATGGTACAGCAATCCAGCAAAACCAATTAACGAAGGCAGAGTCCACCGTTAATTGGCAAATAAACAATGGCGTGCTGGAAATTAATGGAAATGCGTTATTAGTTCCTTTGTATGCGGAAGCGAATGGCTTCTCTGCTATTCAATTATTGAATCTGCAAATTAGTAACAACGTTACAGTGGATGCATTTGGCGAGACATTATTTATCAAGCGTGAGCCGGTAAACATGGCAACAACGGATTGGGTTGGGCGTTGGCATCGCATGAATGATGATATATCCACGGCAACATTTGATTACTTTAGCAACCATGTTTACCGCGATGGATTTGAAACCCAGGCACTGGGCTCCTGGGCTGCTGTAAATGGTTCTCACGTTAGTGGTATCTCCAATGGATATTGGCAAATGGAGCACGAACTGTTAGCCATTCATAACGGAAAACATTACATGCAATATTGTTACGGTGAAAAGGCCGACAATTTTGTCCCGACAGATTGCATAATTGACACCTACGCAATTGATAAAACATTTTCCGGCACCACGTTTTGGGAGAATTGGTCCAACCCGTTATTTCAAAGCGAAACAGAAGTCTGGCGATTTTACGGCAACATAAAGCTGTATCGCGATAATGGTGGCGACATCAATATCGCGAAAATATCACCGAACCGGTTGTACAATATTAATGACGGGACAATTTACGAAATGCTGTCTTCGGACTCCGATTCCATTGATGTGTGCGAATACTATTTCGAGAAGACATGTGAAGAAGGCACTACGCACAAATTGCAACGTGGATTGGAATTGAAATTTACAATCAATGGCCAGGGCAAAGTCAATGGAGTTTCTAATAGTAATAGCTTGATGTTTCCACGACAAAAAGAAAGCTTCGTGACGATGATCCCGGCCCCTGGATATGAATTAAAAGCGGGTGCTGCCTCTGGTTGTGACGGCTCACTCCAACACGATCTATACGCGATTCCGCCACGCAGCACGGAGTGCGAAATCACGGTGAACTTTACCGTCATCCCATAATCAATTTTTAGTTATAAGAAAGCAAAACCCCGCGAATGATCGTGGGGTTTTGTTTTTTTAAGGGTGAATTGTTTTGGTTTGGCGCAACCCGAATTTTCGAGCACGCATATAACAGAATCTTCTTTATAAACCTGAATTATTTCATTGAACAAAATGCTAAGCTGCGCGCCTTTTGTTCAATAGTCAGCATGGAAACAACAGGTATATAAAGGTATGAAACGTTTGTATATAACTTATAGTTTGATTGTGTCGTTTGCGCTCCTCATTGCCGGGTGCGGTGGCGGTGGCGGTGGCGGTTCAAAGTCAACATCTTCCTCAATTCCACTGTTATCTTCAGCTGGCCAGGTATCATCCGCCCCTGTCATTTCAGTGGCTAGTACGTCAACACCCTCGTCAAGCAGTGCGCCAACTATTCAGCTAACTATTCAAGGAAAGGTTGCTGCTGATGCGTTAGCTGGTGGTGAGGTTGTTTTTACGATTGGTGCGCAAACTGTTAAAACCAATATTAATAATTCGCTGGAATACAGCGTGGTGTTAGATGTTCCTGCGGTGGACGCAGACAAACCTTTTGTTGCCGTCGCAACAGGAGTTGCTTCTGATGATTGGGTGCAGCTTGCCGCCTTGTATCCATCGGTCAATGCATTAATAGAAAAAGCGGGTAGCGATAACCTGTTAAACAGCGATGAATTTTTTGGCGTTAATATCACACCGTTAACTACTGCTGAATATGCAGAAATAACGTATAACCGTTTTCCACACGCAACGGATGAGGAATATAAGACAGCAAGGCTCAGCTTGCATCCGACCAAAGCGATGGAGCAAGCTGCTATGGTTGTGCGCCTGCTCACCAATATCAACGTTACACTGCCAGCGCAAACGAAAACCACATTGACCTATTTATTGGATGCGAATCTTGCAGGTACACACCTCGAAGCATTACGCGTTACCTACGACGGGGAACTTCGCGATTACGTAAATGAAATTGCTGCAGACCCTTCACAGGTTAATGTCTCGCGTAAGAAATTATCTGGCATGTTCGTATTGGAAGCGAATTATTCCCAATATCTTTTAACATTTAATGATGATGGAACCGGAAAGTTAGTAACTGGGCATTTGACATATTATATGTGGGTGAGTCAGGGCTCCTCTAAGGTCAGCGAAGGTTTCACTTGGGTTCGCAAAGGCAAAACTATCGAAATAACATTTGATAATCCCATCGTGTATGAGACTGAGTATTTGCGTATTTCAGAATCTTCTTACTCCGTATGCGACTATCATTGGCCTGACTTCAAAACCTGCCTGTTAAGTTTTGAGTCGATTCGTCTGGATCTGCTGTCAGAGTCAAACAACTATTACATGGCCAGCTTAAATATCCCTACATATAGTATCGAAAAAGAAGATGGAAGCGTTTCATATCAATCCGACTTAAAACCGCAACTTGCAAGAATTATCAGTGTTGCTGAATTTATTCCCCAGGACCTTTCAGGTTTGTTTGGAGTTGAATGGGTAGCTAATGATGACAGCTTTGTTTTTTCGGAAAATGGCCAGGTAACACAAAAGGACTTATTAACCCAAACGGAAGTTCAAAAAAGCTGGACTCTGGAAGGCAACCATTTGAAGCTAGATGGGTATGATATTTGGATATCCCATAAAGAGCCGACGGGTTTTAGTGTATTTACAAATGATGACGGATATGTGCAGCACCAAAAGTTAATCAAGCGTGCTCCTGTAGATATGACTGAATCAGATTGGGTTGGCCGTTGGAGTGCACACCATGAATTTGACATCGAACCTTATAATACGAATGCTGATAAAACTTGGAGTTATTTTTTTCAGCCACCCGAAGGTAATTGGATGTTGTTGGACGGTCATACGCAAGTAGCTATGAGCAATGATGCGCGCACAACTCGCGACATGTTAGCGGTTATTGATGGCAAATATTACATGAATGAATGCTGGGGATATGAGGCAGTCCCGTTCGTTACGGCGAGCTGTAGGATCGTTGTGAAAGAAAAGTCGGTCAGTTTTGATTCCACGGGTTGGCCATATTGGGCCTTTTTCGGATTTAATGAAATGACGACCAATCAACCGTTGTTCTTTTCGAGCGGCGATCTTTTGCAAAATGAATCTTCAAATAATTATTGGAGTCATAAAAAATACCACCGGGTAGCTGATGACAAATTATTTTCCCCGCAAGATGGAAAAATTCTGGAAATGACTTCTGCCAGTCAGGCTGGGATTGAGGTGTGCGAATATTTATTGGAAGAAAATTGCAATGAAGATAATAAGCGAAAATATATCCAGGGTTTGCAAGTAAATATATCTCTTAACGCTGGCGGCAGTTTTCAGCTTGAGCTATCCGGTTATTTGCGCAGCTGGCAGGGACCAGAAAAAATATTGTCTGTCCCAAGAGGCATCAAACAAACATTTTACATCTATCCCGATAATGGATATTCAATTGATAGTGTGACCGGTTGTGGTGGGGTTTTGAATGACAACCAATTCATAGTTCCTCCATTGACAGAGGGTTGTGACATAGTCGTTAATTTTAAACAATAGTAATTCCGGTAGTTTGAAATGTGCGAGCCTCTTGGCGAGGCCGCACATCGAACGCTGTTCCTTCCTTAATGCCTTCTGCTTTCCGCAAATACCTTTCACATTTCATCTTCCTATTATTAACTGCCCGGAAAGTGCACCAATTTGCTATCAGAATTTGGTGATTTGCAACTCTCATCTCAATGTGGAGCAAAGAATATTACCCACTTAAGTTAATTTTTATTAATGGTATTTTTGGCTGCAATTTTTTTATTAATGAACTTTTTGGCTTATCGTTAATTGCTTAAAAAGCGAGCTATTTTTTGTGCGGAATGTTAATCTAGGCGCCGTTTAATATCTTGGGGTTACATGGAACTAGAAGGTTATAAAAGTATGAAAAGGGTACTCACTTCCGTAGGTTTTGTTCTTCCGTTAGTTTTAATATTGTCAGCCTGTGGTGGCGGTGGGGGCTCAAAAAAAGAAACCCCTGCTTCTGTTTCTCCTCCCTCCTCAACAGGTAATTCTTCGGTGTCGACTTCGGTCGTTACGCCCTCATCTATTGGTGGTGTCGGCAGCTCGTCCGCTGGTATTACATCATCATCCACCCAAATATCCAGCAGTGATCCTGCAACTGTTTCCTTGAGCATCGAAGGCAAGGTAGCGGCGGAGGCATTGGCGGCAGGCACCGTTGTGTTCACCGTTGGTTCGCAAACGTTTAGCGCACCCATTAATGATTCCTTGCAATATAACGTAACACTGAATGTGCCTTTAGCAGATGCAGCTACACCATTTGCAGCAATTGCATCTGGCAGTGGTAGTGATAAATGGGTTGAGCTGGCAGCACTTTTTCCATCGCTCCAAACATTGCGCGAAAAAGCAGGCAGTGATAACCGGTTAGATGCGACCGAGTTTTTCGGCGTAAATATTACGACTATCACGACAGCAGAATATGCCGAGATCAACAATAGAAATTTGCCCTTGGCCACTGATGTAGAACGCGCTTCCGCCATGATGAGTGTGTCGACGACGCGCGTGTTAGAACAGGCTGGCATGCTGTGGATGTTACTCACGGATATAGATGCAACACTCCCGGCACCAGCAAAAAGCACGCTGGACTATTTACTCAATGCGAACCTTGCAGAAACTCATCTGGAAGTTGTGAGGTTTGAAGGTGGTGATTGGCTATTAAACGATTACACCCAATATGTTTTAACTGATTCTGCGCAAGTTAATGTATCGGCCAAAAAAATTATGGGCAGTTATGCCCTGGAGTCGTCCGCCTATCAATATTTTTTGACTTTCAACGAGGATGGTACGGGCACACTGGTTGCTCGCACCATGCATGTCGATATACGAATGCAAGGTCAATCATCGACGGTCGCAGCAGCATTCAACTGGGTACGTAAATCGAAATCAATCAAACTGGAATTTGATGAGCCTATTCAACTATCGGCGATGAGTTTTAGAGGGTCAAATCAACAATTTATTTCATGTGAAGATTCTACGGTTGACGGTCAGGAGTATTGCAATTTAAGTATCGACACCATTCAGTTGGATCTTGTGACCGAGTCGGATTTGCGTTACATCGCCAATTTACACGTTTTTGTAGAGGTCACACGCAGTACCGATGGTTACTTGCTGTATGAAGAAATATTGCCACCGCAATCGGTTCGTCTTGTCAGTACCAATAATTTTGTTGCAGCAAACGCAGAAGATTTTATTGGAACTGAATGGGTGAGCAATGCGCATTCCTATTTATTTACCGATGATAAAAAAGTCACCCAAACCAATTTGTTGACCCAGGAAGCAAAGGAGTTGGATTGGATGGTGGATGGAAACCGTTTACGGTTAACTGATGTGGATTTGTGGCTGACCCATAAAGAGCCTGTCGGTTTCGGCGTAATTTATGCGACGAGTAATAGTGCCCACAGAATATCTTTGGTTAAGCGCACAGCGGTCGTTATGTCGGAAGACGATTGGCAAGGGCGATGGGCTCGTCAGCCTGAAACCAGAGCCTCGTTTTCCTATGAGGTCAATGCAGATAAAACATGGCAAGCAGGCTATGAAACGGAGCTCTCTGGCACCTGGTCGATGTTGGATGATCATCGCCAACGTCGAATCGCCCTTGCTGGTTGGCAGGAAGTGCGTGATGTGCTGGCCATACAGGGAACAAATTACTACATGGTTATCTGTGGCGGTACCTCAACCAGTGGATCGACTCCAACCAGCTGCCAGCTGATAACGGAATCCAGGGCTAAAGATTTTGATTCGAATATTTTCTTCCGCACTACTCCCTATGTTGGATTTTCCGAGAAAGCCACGGGTGCTTACTGGATGTTTTTTGGCACCCGGCTGATTTATTCAGATCCTGAATCATCAGAATTACTTGGCAAGGAGTATGGAAAAATTGCGGCAAATAAATTTTATGAAAAATACACAGGAACGGTAACGGAGATCTTTGCGGTTAATAAACAAGAGATAGATGTTTGCCTCTATCAATTGGGTGAGCAATGCGATGAAACAAAAAAGCAACGTCTTGAGCGTGGAGTAGTTATCAGCACCTCTGTGGGTGAAGGCGGCGCTGCTTACCAGAAGCTGGTATATAAAATGGGTGTTAATGGTTTCACAACTACCCACACCCGTAGCATCGCTAAAGTATTGACTGTACCGCGAGGGTACTCTTCCGTGGTGGAAATCCGTGCTAATACGGGTTACTCATTTGATGGTAGTACTGTCACCGGCTGCGGAGGCACATTGGTAGGAAGCGATTACCAAATTCCGGCATTAACGGCAGATTGTGAAATTACTATTAATTTCAATAAAAATTAATCGGCAATAATTTTTTTCGGATCTTTATATGAAAGTATCAATAGTTATTAAAGCATGCGTGGTCGTATTAGCGGCCAGTATTTCCGCGTGCGGTGGCGGCGGGGGAGGTGGTGGCGGTACTAAACCCTCTTCCACCCAGCCAGCTTCATCATCTACTCCGCTGTCATCCTCGTTATCTTCAAGTGTTGTAGCGCTTTCAAGTTCTGCGATGCCTTTATCTTCTGCCGCCGCGTCCAGTAGTGTACCTGCAACGACGCAATTAACTATTCAGGGAAAAGCGGTTGCAGATGCGTTGGCAGGTGGAGAAGTTATTTTTACGATTGGTGAAAAAAACTATAAAACTGCTATCAATGATTCGTTGGAATACAACATTGTGCTTGATATTCCGAACCTTGATATTGATAAACCGTTCGTTGGTGTTGCGACAGGTGCGGGGGTGGATGCATGGGTAAAACTTGCTGCGCTCTATCCATCGGTCAATGCCTTATTGGAAAAAGCGGGTAGTGATAAAGTCTTAACAGATGAAGAGTTCTTTGATGTAAATATCACACCGCTTACTACCGCAATTTATGCAGAGGTAAACAATAATACCGAGTCTTTGCTGACCGACGAGCAACGCCAAAACGCGATGCTTGATCTCAATTCAATCAATGCGCTGCAAGGAGCCGGGCTATTGCAGCGATTATTAACCGACATTGATTACAAACTGCCTGAACCTGCCACAACGACATTGGATTTTCTATTGAATGCCAACTTGCAGGAAACTTATCGGGAAATTGCTAACAGTACAGAAAGCGATTGGCTTGACGAAGCGCTTGCTGAGTTACAGGAAAATCCAGCGCAATTTTTGGTTTCTGGTAAGAAATTATCCGGCCATTATTTTCTGGAAACGAAAAATGGCTCGAAATATATTATTGCATTCAGAAATAATGGTACGGGAGAGCTGACAACCGGGAGTCTTGATGAGCGTCATTACGATGAAAGAAATGAGTACCCTGTTACCGTGGATTTTACCTGGCAACAGAACGGAAAAGTTATCACTGTCACTTTTAATGAGGCAGTGAAATACCTGGTTGTCTGGGGAGGTCTTGTCGATGGATTCGAATACGATTGCGATAATAGTTCCACTGCGCAAATTTATGAACAATGCGAAATGGATTTTAAATCCCTTGAAATCACACTTCTTACAGAAACCGAATTTAATCATTTCGCAAAAGTGAGTTTATTCGGTACTGCCATAAATCCACGCCAATCTACAAGTGAAGAAGGTTTGTTGGCTACATATTGGGCGCGTTTAACGGTGTTTGATCGTGTCCCACCCATTATCGCAACCGATATTATTGGTTATGAATGGTATACCGGCGAATATCGTTTTAAGTTCAATGAAGATTTGACCGCAGAAGTTACTCACCTGAGCACGAATACGGTGACCACTAGCAGTTGGGGATACGAAGAAAATTATATCGATCTTGATGGAATGGGTTTATGGATTACCAATACCAACGCAGCAGGTTATGACATTGTTCAGGTGGTTGGGTCGGATGTAACAACAACCTCCATGTTTAAGCGCACTTCGGTTGTGATGTCAGAATCGGATTGGATAGGCCGTTGGTCGGGGTTCCCTCAGAATTTATATTCTTATGCTCATGACGTGAATGACGATAAAACCTGGAACGATGGTTTTGAAGCGAATATTGCGGGAAGTTGGAGTCGGTTGGATGATCATCGTCAGTTGTCAATTTCTAACGGCGCCTGGAGGATGGAGCGTGATGTGCTGGCTATCCATGATGAAAAATATTACATGAATGTGTGCCATGGCGAAGAGAAGGAAATATTTGTGCCATTGAATTGTTATATTTCTGTAATGACAAAATCACCCGATTTCAGTACTGCTATGTTTTGGGGAACGTGGTCGTATCCGGCGTTTAATGAAAGAGGTACTGGTGAAGCATGGGTACCGATAGGGGATCGAACATTTGTTAATGCCGGCACGCCGGATTTTACGGTAAATGATTTCTTTCGCGTATCTTCTAATAAAACATTTAACCGTGATACTGGCACAATTCTGGAAATGACTGGTGCTACCACAAATACGATAGAGCTTTGTGAATACGAGTTATTTGATGCTTGTGATGAATCAGATAAACGCATTTATGAAAAGGGTATTCAGGTAAAAATTGCTGCTGGTGCTTTCATTTTGTTGAATTATCAAGGATATGGATATGACAGCTTCTACACCACAGAACTTTATTTTACCAATGCATTTATGTTGCCAAAAGGAAGGGACAAGGTGATAAAGATTTTCTCATTGGGCTCTAATTCCATTCAGACTGTTTCCGGGTGTGGGGGTACTTTTAACGGGGTTCAATACACAATCCCGGCGAGAAGTACTGACTGCGAGTTAGTGGTTGAATTTGTTTCTGCACCTTAATCGACAACTACTATCGAGTTAAATTGTTAGGTGGCGAACGCTTGGTAGCGTTCGCTTTTTTTTGGGCTGGATTGTGGAAGCTTCTCTTTTGCCTTCATTAATTAAATTGATTTTTGAAGTCATCACGGAAATTCAATAGCAGGATAATAAAATGAAAAAATTATATATTGCGCTTTTTGTAATTAGTGCGTCTTGGGGATTATCGGGATGCGGTGGCGGAGGTGGTAGTGGCGGTACACAACCATCGTCTGCCGCTCCGGTTGTATCTTCAAGTGCACCTGCACTGAGTAGTGCTGGCGTGTCTTCAACGGCGACATCACTAACACAATCCAGTCGTGAAACTTCAAGCGCACCTGTGCAGTCTTCGATAGCTGCCAGCAGTGTTGCGCCTTCGTCCATGGCTGCAAGCAGTGTTGCCGAAGCGAAGACATTAACATTGCGTGGTGTGGTCGTTGCTGATGGCTTAGCAGAAGGGCAAATTGTTTATACCATCGGGTCAGAAACCTATACAACGGAAATTGATGATGCGCTGGGTTATGAAATAACGCTGGATGTGCCGAATGAAGCATCCAATATTCCTTTTACGGCTGTAGCAACGGGATCAGGTGCTGATCACTGGGTCCAATTGGCGGCGATCTATCCATCTATTAATCAATTAAAAAATTTAGCCAATGATGGCGTGCTGGATGACACGGAATATTTAGGTGTAAATATTTCGCCGGCGACAACCGCAGAATACGCCATCATCTCAAGCCGGCAAATGTCCGTTGATACGGATGTCGATTACACCTATGCACTGTTGCAAGTTAACGGCGCAGAGAAATTAAATCATGCAGCGTATCTCGCCAATTATTTAAACGATATTGACATGGACTTGCCATCCAAATATGAAACTACATTGGAGATGTTGTTGGATCGATACAATGTAGATGCCCAATTGCGTTTGCATCGCGAGGCAAACGATAATTTTCTTTCTTCAGAAATTGCAGATATTGAAGCGGACTCAAATCAAACCGTCATTTCCCAGGCACCCATCACCGGAAAATATTTATTGAAGGGTGATGGTTTCTCTTATTTCCTGACATTTGATGCAGATGGCACCGGTTTAATGCTGACATCGAACTCCCCGGGTTTTGGTATTTGGGCGGGTGATGGAAAATACCATGAGGTCCCATTCACATGGGAGCGTGAGCAGAACACCATTGAAATCATAATGAATCAGCCAATAACTTACGGCAAAACAATTGGCTACGATAATAAGCACCAGCTTCAATGCGCCAATACCTCAACTATTCCTGAAACGCCGGATTGTTTGGTGACGATGCGACGCCTATTAATTTCACTCGCTGCAGATACTCCGGTTGGCAGAAGTGTAAACCTGCAACTGGATGTGAATGCTGTAAATGGAAATAGTCAAATTGTGTGGAGTAGTGAAGGTAATGTTTACAAAGCCAATCTTCTGGATGCCTCCCTGTTTTATAAATTAACAGCGGAAGAATTACAGGGCTTTGAGTGGTTTACCAATAATTACCACTATAAATTTAATGCCGACGGTACCGCGACCCGGATTGACACGCACACCAACGACGAAACGCAAGTGAGTTGGCAATTGGAAGATGGCCAAATCATGATGGATGGTGATTCATTGGTGATCACACCGTTGTATCCGCAAGGGCCGGGTTTGAAGGTGATGCAATTATTGGGCGATAACCTAAGGTCTTTGTCTGTTGGCGCTTTTCATGAAACATTATTTGTAAAACAGGAAAAAGCGTTGAGCATGGAAGAATCTGATTGGGTTGGACGTTGGACCCGGGGATTTGAAAATTATTTTTCGGTTGCTGCGGATTTTTATGCAACCGGTGAATTCCGTGATGGCTTTGAAACCAAACAAATGGGGTCATGGAGTACCACAAATGAAAAACACATTACAGGCATGTCCAATGGTGCATGGCGTATGGAATTCGAGTTGCTTGCTATTAAAGATGGAAAGCACTATTTGCATCGCTGTGAAGGCACCGATTCGGAGAACTTTGTTCCGACATGGTGTGTTGTCGAGCCTTACGTTATTGATAAATCTTTTTCGGGCACTACATTATGGGAAACCTGGTCCAACCCGTTATTTGAAAATGTAGAAACGGGTGAGTACTGGCAATTTTGGGGGCTTGATCTTTATATTTTTGGACAAAACTCGTTACGTAACGTGAAGTACAAAAAGATAGCGCCGCACTTATTTCTGGATGTACTAAACTGGCGCTTCATGGAATTGTTATCCTCCAGTGTAGATCAACTGCAGGTGTGCGATTACAACACATTCAATACATGCTCAGAGAGTGATTCTTTTGAATTGGTGAGAGCACCTGAATTGAAAATCAATATAACTGGCAGTGGTTCGGTGTTTTACGATACAAGGGAATTCAAGACGACGGGCAGCATGATGGTGCGTAAGGAAGCTAAAACGCTGATCATTCAACCTGGTGTTGGTCACGCTGTTCTCAATGGGAATATCAGCGGTTGTGACGGAACCTTAAGCGGGACGCAATATGCTATTCCGGCCCCAACAGTAGATTGTGAAATTTCAGTAACATTTACCGCTATTCCTTAATAAAGCTATTCCTTAACAAAAGGAGTAACCCGAAGGGGTTGCTCCTTTTTTCTGTGCGTTCAATTACTTTGCTTTTATTTACGGTACTTTTATCCACGGCGCTTTTATCTACGGCGCTTTCAATTCCTTGCCAATATTTTGCTTGCGAAATTCTGTCGGCGACATTCCTACCAAACGATTAAAGAATCGGTGAAAAGCTGATTTGCTATTAAACCCTGCATGCAGTAATACATCCATCACGGTCATGTCGGCATGTTGGCTATCGCTTAATAAACGCTTCGCTTCTTCGACGCGATAAGAATTCATAAACTCAAAAAAGTTGGTACCGTAATGTTTATTGATAACGGCGGACACTTCTTTTACCGGCAGGTTGATGCGTTTGGAAAATTCATCAATGTTCAGGTTTTGTTTTAGGAATAATTTTTGAACCTCCATTCCCAGCTGCACTTTCTGAATGGCTGAGTCAGTTAATTTCTCGTCCGTTTTTAAATCTTTGGCTGCTTCAGGTTTGGTTGTGAGCAGTTTATGTGTATGCACCACGCTATTCACAAACAGCGCATTGATCAAAATAAAAATGATGTAGTTTTCGGCAATACCAAATAAATCTGAAAGTTCGGGGTCAGCTACTGCAATCGTGTTGGCGATAATGTGCACGAGGATCGAAAAGCTCCAGGTGAATAAAAAACCGAGGCTGAGAATATTTAGCCAACTGGGTTCTGTCGGCGAAAAATTGGAATACTGGTTATGCAAACCTATGCGATACAAACGTACGCGATTAACGGCAGCCAGTGCATAAAAGAACGGCATTATTTTGATGAAGTGCCACACACTGTTCGCGATTTGCCGTTCAGCTTCGGTCATGCCCAATGTGCGGAAACGCAAGTCTGTGCTGTCGATGTGAAAAGTGGCGAGCCAAATGACGGCGATGAGGGACGGAATTAAATGCACCAGATGTCGTCGTATTAACTTGAATGCATCTTCAGTAAGTGAAACTACATAAAGTAACAGCAGCGGACCTTTGATTAATTGGGCAAATACTAAAAAGTAGGGCAGTAAATGCTCGTCAAATACAGTAAATAAACTGACATCGTCATTCCATAGTACCAATATACAGGCGGAACTAATGGCGATGGATAACAGGAAGGTACTGAGTAAACGATTGGCGAGTTGGTTTTTGACCGGAAGTATTGCCTGGAAGATAACGAGCAGAAAGCATTCCGCTACCGTCATAAACAGGACGACGTCGTGAATATTGAATATGTGTTTTTGCATGAGTTCAAACCCTGGCGTTGTCGTTGTTATGGTTTTTAGGTCTGGTTGTTATTTTTATCGGGGTGTTTTTGGTTGACGGGGGTGATTATAGTGGAAGCACCCGCAGGTGTCGCACCGAATTGCCAGTGGTAGACTTTTGCCAATGTTAGATTGAGATTAGGCGATTAATGTATTACAGCCTGCCCTTCACATCTTTGTTATGAGCCATTCTATGCCGCCAGTGAGTTTTACCCCGGCTGATGCCGAAGCGCTAAAAGCCCTGTTGCCTCCGCTGGCATTTACCGGTCAGGAAGGTGTGGACGTTAGTCATCCGCTCTTGCAATCCTATTACACCAGTTACGGGCTGGATTTTGCCCGCCGTTATCCAGTATTGGCTCCGGTGATGGGTAAGGTCAGTGCAGCGGGATTTGATATCGCAACCCAGTATTGGCTGCCGGTGCAAGCGCGCGGCACCTTGGTGGTGATCCATGGCTATTACGACCATGTTGGTATTTACAATAAGGTCATCGCTTTCGCGCTGGAACACGGATTGGCGGTATTGGCGTTTGACTTGCCAGGGCATGGGCTTAGCAGTGGGGAGCGGGTGGCGATTGATTCATTTGATCAATATGGCGATGTACTGAATGCATTGTTACAACAGGCTCGACACCACTTGCCCACACCTTTTTTTGCACTGGGGCAAAGTACCGGTGGAGCGGTTTTACTGAATTACCTATGGCGGTTCGATGCCAACAATAAACCGCCGCTACTGGAGCGCATCGCACTATGTGCTCCTTTGGTAATTCCACGCGATTGGCGGAAGCGGGGACGACTTGCCTATGCGTTGCTGCATCGATTTGTGAATTACTTGCCGCGTGGACGTTCTTATAGCTCTCACGATCCCGAATTCATTCGCTTCATCGATGAGCAGGACTGTCTGCAATCTACGCAGTTGTCGGTGCGTTGGGTGGGGGCGATGAAAGCATGGGATGAAACTTTCCGCCGTTGGCCACCCCTGGCGCGGGAACTGCTTATTATCCAGGGGACCGAAGACCAGACCGTGGATTGGCAATACAATCTGGCGCAAATCCGGCCGCGTTTACCACAAGCAAAGATCGTTATGGTTGAAGGGGCCGGACACCAGCTGGTAAATGAATGTCCAAGGTTTCGTGAACAGGTCTTTGTAACCTTGCGCGATTATTTTTGTACAATGCCCCCGAACCCATTATCAAAGCAGACAAGCTAAGGATTTACCGTGGAACTCATCCAGCTAGCCATCAGTTTTATATTACACGTCGATCAACACCTCACCGAGCTGTTCAACCAATATGGATTATGGATTTACGGAATCCTCTTCCTGATTATCTTTTGTGAGACCGGGCTGGTGGTTACCCCCTTCCTGCCCGGCGATTCACTGCTGTTCGCGACCGGCGCCCTGGTGGTTGGTACTACCCTGGATATCAATTTGATGGCGCTAGTGGTCCTGAGTGCGGCAATTCTGGGCAACACCGTGAATTACACCATCGGCCACTTTTTCGGGGAGCGCTTGTTCCGCAATCCCAACTCGCGAATTTTCCGTCGCGATTATCTGGATCGCGCCCATGCTTTCTATGAAAAGCACGGCGGTAAAACCATTGTGATGACGCGCTTTGTTCCGATTTTCCGCACCTTCGCCCCCTTTGCGGCAGGCATGAGCAGCATGGGTTATAAGCGCTTTATGGCGTACAACTTATTGGGTGCATTTCTCTGGGTAGGGATATTCCTGTACGCCGGTTACGTATTTGGTAACCTGCCGGTTGTGCGCAAAAACTTCACGTTGTTGATTTTGGGTATTCTGGTGTTGTCAGTCATGCCGATTGTTTATGAGGCATGGAAAGCGCGTAAAGCAGCCAAGGCCGCTGTAGCTCCCACCGTATAAAACTCCTTCCTGATAAAACGCCGCTCCCTGGCGGCGTTTTTGTTGCAACGTTGTAACAGCGCACATCGATTATCATCCCGATTGACACGTTTCGGTCTTCGCTGGAGGCAGATTCAAAGGGCTGGCGATGCTCCGATGGATGGTAAATGCAGGTCAATTGGCTTGTGGATCACTCCTTGCTTGTGCACACTCGGCCCTATCAATTTCTAACCCTTTGGATTAGCAACCTTTTTAAAGGAGCCGCTTGTGTACCCATCTGATCGAACGTTTAAAGACTATTTATTTGTCATGCTCAAGGGCCTATGCATGGGCGCAGCTGATGTGGTGCCCGGAGTATCCGGAGGTACCATCGCGTTTATCACGGGTATTTACGACGAATGGCTTAATTCATTAAAACGCTGTACACCGGCGGTGTTGCTGCGCCTTAAGCGTGAGGGTCTGGTGAAAACCTGGCAGTACATTAATGGAAATTTCCTGGTGGCATTGTTCGGCGGCATTCTTATTAGTTTGAAGACATTCGCGGCTGTTGTGCTGATGGCGATGGAAAGCTACCCGATTCTGGTGTGGGCATTTTTCTCTGGCCTGGTGGCCGCATCCATCTACTTACTGGCGCGCGAACAACGCGGTTGGCGAGCAACTGAATTCGTTGGTTTGATTCTGGGAATTGTTTTTATTCTTGCGATTTCCTTCATGGCGCCGGCGCAATTACCGGGGCATGGCTGGATTTTGTTCCTGGGCGGATTTGTGGCGATCTGCGCGATGATCCTGCCAGGTATTTCGGGCAGCTTTATCCTGTTACTGGTGGGATTGTACCCCGTGTTTTTGCAGGCGATCCACAATCTGGAAATCGTAAAATTGTTATGGTTCGGTGCAGGTTGTATCACCGGCCTGGTGGTGTTTTCGCGCTTCCTGTTATGGCTGCTGCACTCTTATCACAACCAAACGTTGTCAGTGTTGATCGGCTTTTTGGTGGGTTCGCTTTATGTGACCTGGCCGTGGAAAAATGCGTTATTGACCACAACGGATAGCGACGGCCGCACTGTGGTATTACAACAGGAAAACCTGAACCCGCTGGATTATCTTGCTGTCACCGGCAACGAGCCGACTATTGGCCTGGCAGTGTTATGGGCGTTCCTGGGTGTAGCCTTGGTGCTGGGCATTGAAATGGCGGCGATGTGGATCAAACGTCGCAATGCTGTTTCGGTACAAAACTAAACCGTTTGTCATAAAAAACGCCGCCGTCCTCGCGAGCTGCGGCGTTTTTTTATGCCTGTTGAAGTCGTTGCCTAAAACAACACGCGGCAGCGAATCGTCCCTTCAATATTTTTCAGCTGCTCTACAGCAACTTCGCTGTAAGGCGAATTGATATCCACTACCACATAACCAACTTTGTCATTGGTTTGCAGGTATTGGGAGGAAATATTGATTTGGTTGTCAGAGAAAATCTTGTTGATCTTCGATAACACACCGGGAACATTGGCGTGAACGTGTAGCAAACGGTGCGCATCCGGATGGCCAGGGAGGGCAACTTCCGGGAAGTTAACCGAGCTGGTGGTGGTGCCATTGTCGGAATACTTGATCAGTTTTTCGGCCACTTCAATACCGATATTCTCCTGCGCTTCCATGGTGGAGCCACCGATGTGCGGGGTGAGGATTACATTGTCCAGGCCGCGCAATGGGCTGATGAACTCATCGCCGTTCGCTTTTGGCTCTTCGGGAAATACATCAATAGCGGCGCCAGCAATGTGGCCGTTTTTAATGGCGTTGGCTAATGAATCAATATCAACGACTGTGCCGCGTGATGCGTTGATCAGGATTGCCCCCTTTTTCATCAGGCCAATTTCGCGCGCACCGATCATGTCCTGGGTTGCCAGGGTTTCAGGTACATGGAGGCTGATGATGTCTGATGTGGCGAGTAATTCGTCCAGGCTGCGTACTTGGGACGCGTTACCCAGCGGCAGCTTGGTGACTACATCATAGAAACGCACTTTCATGCCCAGTGATTCAGCCAGCACACTGGTTTGGCTGCCGATGGAACCATAGCCGATCAGGCCCAGGGTTTTGCCACGGATTTCGTAGGAGCCAACGGCCGATTTATCCCAACCGCCGCGATGGCAGACAAAGTTTTTCTGCGGGATGTTACGCAGTAACAGGATCGCCTCGGCGATAACCAGTTCGGCCACAGAACGGGTATTGGAGTAGGGCGCGTTAAATACAGCAACACCGTGCTCTTGTGCTGCTTTCAAATCCACTTGATTGGTACCGATGCAGAAACAGCCGGCAGCGATCAGTTTGGGTGCGTTCTCAAATACACGGCGGGTCAGCTGGGTGCGAGAACGTAAACCAACGAAGTGCGCGTCCTGGATACGGGCGATCAATTCGTCTTCGCCCAATGCAGTTTTCAGGTAATCGATATTGGTGTAGCCCTGTGCGTTCAGGGTATCTACCGCCGATTGGTGCACACCTTCCAGCAATACAAACTTGATCTTGCTTTTATCTAACGAGGTCTTGCTCATGGAACAAACTCCTAAAGTGCATAGCACCTAAAATTGAAAGCGGGACAGCAGCGTCTCCGGGAGCTATGGCATCAAACGGGAGACGGAAGGGGCCGGGGCATTGCCGGCGGAGGCTGAAAAATTGGCGCGCATCATACCACAGGCTCCCGAAGGAAAAGCAGCCGAAAGCGGAGGAGCGGGAAGGATATTTACGCAAAAGAACCAGCGCCCGCGCTGGGGCTGAGTGGTTCTACTCATCTTATGGTCATTTTTTATATTACCCTGATGGTACGAACTTCTTATAATGGCGCCACTGATTATCTGCCCTGGATAATCCTGTCTTATGAGGTTCAAGGTTTGTCATCGTCTTCAGTGGTATCAAACGAAGCACCGTCATCCACATTTTTTATTGCGCTCCTGGCTATGGGATTAGGCAGTTTTGCGATAGGTGTTGGTGAATTCATTTCCATGGGCCTGTTGCCCGAAATTTCTTCTTCCCTTTCGATTAGTATTCCACAGGCCGGTCATGCCATCAGTGCCTATGCCTTGGGGGTGGTAATCGGTGCGCCGTTATTGGCGATTTTCAGTACCGGCCGCTCACGGACGCGGATGTTGGTGGTAATGATGGGGCTGTATGCCGTGGCGAATATTGCCAGCGCCCTTGCTCCCAATTATGAATTGTTGTTGGTGTTGAGACTGTTGAGCGGGTTTCCCCATGGAACGTTTTTTGGTATCGCGTCATTGGTCGCGGCTTCCCTTGCTCCGCCGCACATGCGTACCCGGGCGGTGGCTTATGTGATGTTGGGATTGTCGGTGGCAACCCTGGCAGGTGTACCTTTGGCAACGGCTTTGGGGCAATGGTTAGGATGGCGTTCGGCATTTATTCTGGTGGGTTTGATTGCTTTGGCATCTGCCATTTGCATCGTTAAATTTGTGCCCGGGGAGCCGCCCCAAACGGGCGTGCGTATCGCCCATGAGTTGTCGATGTTCACCAATCGCCAGGTCTGGATCACCCTCGGTATCGGTGCCATCGGGTTTGGTGGGTTGTTTTCCATCTTTTCTTACGTGAAACCGACCTTGATGAGCCTGGCGGGTTTGACTGAAATGGGGGTGCCGTTTGTATTGGCATTGTTCGGTGCAGGCATGGTCGCGGGTAATATTTTCGGCTCACGGATGGCGGATAGGGATTTACTCGGCACCATCAAACGCTGCTTGATATGGTCGATGCTTGTGTGCGCGTTGTTTGCCTTGGTCGCTCCTTACTTGTGGCTTGCCTGTATCGCGGTATTTTGTGTCGGAACCGTCGTGGTCATCGGCCCGGCGGTGCAAATTCGCTTGATGGACGTGGCCGGTAAGGCCCAAACCATGGCGGCGGCGATGAACCACTCTGCTTTTAACTTTGCTAACGCCGCCGGTGCATTTTTGGGCGGGCTGGCGATAGATGCCGGTTTCGGGTTTGCTTCTACCGGTTGGGTGGGGGTCATCCTGTCTGCGGCGGGTTTGGGGATGTTCTACTGGATGGTCATTGATGCCCGGCGTGCTTCGTCCACCAAAATTTCGAGTGAGCTATCGTCCTGATCAATGGTGAAAACGCGCGGTAACCGCGCGTTTCATCTTTTACTTTTATTCCTGCCTTATTTGGGCTCGAAAACCTTGCCGATGATCTGGCTACCGCGGCCAACCGGGTCTTTACGGATCAACTGTTCTTCTACCGCGACTTGTTTAAACAATCCATCCAGTGCCGCATTCAGCACATGCTGTTCAAGGTCCAGATCCGGCTTGTTGGCAATGGGCAGCATCTTGTAGGTGCCAAGCAATTGTTGGTATTGGTTGTAAAAGCCGATTTGCTGCAGGTTTTGCTGGATGATGGGCAAATACCGCTGGCGTAAACTCGCCTCGGTTTGCGCACGGAAATAATCCGTTGCCGCTGTGCTATTTCCTCGCACAATTCCCAACGCATCGGTCACGCTCATATTGCGCACCGCATCCACAAATACCACTTTGGCCTCCACAGCGGCTTTTTCTGCTCCCTGGTTCATCAGGGCTTCCACTTTATCCAGCTGGCTGCCTAAACCGAACTGCCGCAGTTTACTGGCAAGGGGTTGTACATTGGCAGGTAATTCAATGCGATACAGAGGGCTGTTGGCATAACCGCCGGTGGCGGAAAGGCTGGTTGCCGCGCGATTGCTGCCTAGTTCCAGCGCTTCTTTAATCCCGCGAATGAGTTGCGCCTGATTGTTGTAACCGGCAGCACCGGCAACACTCGCGCCTGTTTCAGCAATTTGCGGCAGGGTGGCATTGCAGCCAATCAGGCCCACAGCAGGGATAAGCAGGCAGCTGGCGAGCAGCAGGGTTTTAACAGGTCTCATAGGTAATCCTTGGTTGGTTGAGGAATGATTTTGTTGCTCGGGATGATATCGGCCAATTGAATCCAATAACTGCTGTTGGTCTGAACATAGCGCCAGCGTACATCCAGATCCAGAAGTTTCATCCCGTAAACCCTGTCAGGTTCCGGCTGCTGGTAAGGTGGGCGCGGGTCCTGTTGCAATATCTGGGTAATCAACTCCGCCAGGGCGATACCGGTTTGTTGTCGGTAATCCCTGCACACCTTCTGTAAAGGTGAGGGGATATCCACATTGATTAAGTCTGGTTGGGTGGCAGCAAACGGGTTTTCTGCCTCCGGTACACAATCGACGTAAGGGACATAGGGTTTGATATCCAGAACCGGCGTGCCATCCAATAAATCCATCCCGCTGATGTGCACAAATACCTTGCCTTCACGTTGGGTTATACCTTGCAAGCGCACTACAGATAAACCGATTGGCGCCGGCCTGGTAGGAGAGCGGGTAGCAAATACTCCCAGGGTTTTATTGCCCCCCAGACGGGGCGGTTTAACCTTCGCTTTCCAGTCATCGCGTTTGTTGGCATGGAATACAAATTGAATCCAGAGGTGGGTTACGCCTTCCAAGCCATCAAACGCGTGTATATCGTCAAACGGTGGCAGCATTTCAATATCCGCCTCCGCCAGGGGAGCCAGACCGGGTTGGCGAGGAATACCGAATTTTTCCTTAAAACAGGAATGGACGAGGCCAATGGCAGGAAAGTTGAAATTCATAACTGGCAACCCGTCACTCAAAAGATTGCCAAGGCTAGGCAAAATGGCCGTCATGCTCAACATTTATTTACCCTTCAGCCTTTGGCCGATTTATCCTGCAACTGGTAATATCGTCCAAATGAAAACGGTTACATAATAATTAAGTGTCAATTCAGGAGTCACCATGCCCCGACCTATCCCATTTTTTTCGCGGTTGTCCGCTACTTTACTGACTGTTATAGCTACCGTTGGCCTATTGGCGGGATGCGGTGAGCGCTCAGATACGTCGTCACCGCTGCAAACGGGTGAAACGGTTGTTTCCACTGATTCAACCTCGGCCAATCGCCCATTCAAGCTCAACGATAAATATGCAATTCCTGCCAGTGTTGCGTTGTATAACAATCTGGCGGCATTGCGTGGCAAGCATTTTTTGTTTGGCCATCAAGACAGCCTTGCCTATGGCGTGAATTGGGAAGGTGATCTGGATCGTTCCGATGTGCGCGATGTGACCGGTGCAAACCCGGCGGTGTATGGCTGGGAAATTGGTGGCCTGGAACTGGGGCAGGAACAAAACCTGGACGGTGTTAACTTCAAACAAATGCAGGAATGGATCAAAGCCGGTTTCCAGCGCGGTGGGGTCATCACCCTGAGCTGGCATATGTACAACCCGGTTTCCGGTGGCAACTCCTGGGAGAAAACACCGGCGGTTCATGAGTTGATCCCTGGGGGGGTGAAACACGACATGCTGAAAAAATATCTCGATGCATTCGTCGCCTTCAATGAAGCTCTGGTGGTGACCGATGCCCAGGGTAAGAAGCAACAAATCCCGATTATCTTCCGCCCCTGGCATGAGCATAACGGCGACTGGTTCTGGTGGGGCAAAGGCCACGCGAGCGAGCAGGATTACATCAGCCTGTACCAGTTCACGGTGAAATACCTGCGCGATGAAAAAGAGCAGCACAACCTGATTTATGCGTTTTCACCGGATCGCAGCCGCATGGATCTGGCCAGGTTCGAGAGCGATTACTTTTACGGTTATCCCGGGGATGAATATGTTGAAGTCATTGGGCTGGATAACTATTGGGACGCGGGCCATGAGGCCAACACGGCTAGCGCCGATGAACAGCGAGCCAATTTCACGGCGGCATTGAAAGGTATATCCCACATCGCGCAAGTACGCCACAAGATCGCCGCGCTAACCGAAACCGGCAACAACCGTTTGAACCTGCCTAATTTCTGGACTGACCGGATTCTCGCACCGGTACTGGCCGATCCAGATGCGCAATTGATCACTTACGTATTGGTATGGCGCAATGCTAATAAAGAGCGCGAAAAATCCGAGCAATTTTTTGCTCCCTATCCGGGTCAGGCGACCGCCGAAAACTTTAAAGCTTTTTTTGAAAACCCGGTGGTGATGTTCGAGAGCGAATTGCCGCCCCTATATCGCTAGTACCGCCAGCTGCTTCATTAAAAAGCCATCTTCGGATGGCTTTTTTATTAATGTGCGATATTTTTTTCAGCTGAAATTTCGATTGAAATTTTTTATTGATGAAACTATGGCTCGCGCTGTCAATTTATAACTGTCGGCTAATTTAACGTTTTTGTGTGATGCAATAGACATAAAGTGGCGCGAATTATTGATCTTAAACGAAATTTTGAAACCGGCATGTTTTCTGCTGTATACGCGTGCACATTAATAAGCTCAGACTACAAGCAAGAGGATTTTTATGAAATTTCATTCGAAGCTGTTGGCACTAGCCGGTGCCGCCATGCTTTCAGGGACGGCAAGCGCTGGACCTTTAAGTGATTACAACATGGTACTGTTCGGCGACCTGAACACCTCCAGCAATGTGAAGGTTTATGGTAAGGCGCTCATCGGTGGCGACCTCAAGTCCAGTGGTGAATTTGGTTCGCACCTGTCCGATGTATCTTTCAATGCCACCAATAATGTTGAAGTACTCGGTAATGTCAGCTCTCCTAACCTGACCATCCAGAATGGCTACCTGGGTTATGGCAAGAACAAGAGCATTGGCAACCTCAATTGCAATGAAGGCGGCATGCCGCAGAATTCCTGCGTGAGAAAGCTGGATGACATAGGCGCAGTGTCCAGCAAGGTGAATAATTTCTACAACGCGTTGAGCGCAGAGTCTGACTTTTACCGCTCTTTTGGCCAGGTTGGTGATGTAAATGGCACCAAGCTGAGCTACACCGGCCTGGCAACGGATCTGGTGGTGTTCAATATTGCGGGTAGCGCGCTTTTCGCCAATAACGCTAATTGGCAACTGGATTTTGGCAACGCGGAGAATGTAGTGATCAATGTCTCGGGCGAGCAATTGGTTAACCCAGGCTCGGTGAACCTGAGCGGTAGCGGGTTTACCGTCAACACTTATGCCAACATTCTGTGGAATTTCTACGAAGCGACCAGCCTGAACCTGATGAATGGCTGGAAAGGTAACGTGTTGGCCGTCGATGCAGACCTGAAAATCATGAATGACGTGGATGGTTCTGTTGCTGCCAAGTCGTACACGGGCTCAGGTCAAATCCACCATTACTACTGGGATTACACGCCTCCAACCACTGAAGTACCGGAAGCAGGCACTTTGGGCTTATTACTGGCAGGTTTGGGCTTGATTGGCGCAGGACGTATTCGTCGTCGCAAATAGGCTTGTACAAACTAAAAGACGGGCGTTTTTGCGCCCGTTTCTTTTTTTGGGTTACTCCGTGCAGATCGCCAATATATTACAAGCACGAACTTACACGGCCATTCAGCGGAACTTATCAAAACAAGACGCTTTTGATTGGGCGGTGTTCTTAAAACCCTATCTGTACTATCATCCCGCCGCAATTTTTACCCCGTCTTTACCAATATCCCTCAAGGATCATTACCAACATGTGGATTAGTTCTTTCATTCAAACCGGCGTGTGTAAGCTTTTTATCCTGTGTCTTGTTAGCTCATTAACCGCATGCGGTGGCGGGGGAGGTGGTGATAAAAACCTGACTTGGTCACCTCTAGTACTAGCTCCTTCAGCAGCGCACTAAATAGTTCTCGCATTAGTTCGTTTGGCAATTCCTCCAGCAGTGATGCGTTGATCAGTTCCTCAGGCAGCTCCGGTTCTGGCTCGCTGGGAAACTCCTCCGGTAGTTCGACAAGTAGCCTAATCGTTTTCCCTATCGACACAACTCCTGATTCGTTTAGCTTTGCTGCCGTCACCGGCGCTGCATTAAATTCAAGCATCACATCCGAGGTAATTACCATTTCAGGCATCAATACAGCGGTGCCTATCAGTATTTTGAATGGGGAATATTCTATAAATGGTGGTGCTTTTACGAGTGCGGCCGGCACTATCAATAATGGTCAATCAGTTGCGCTTAGGCTCGTGAGTGCAGCAACTATTTCGACAGAAAAGCAGGCTGAAATAACGATCAGTGGTGTTGCAATATCATTCCTGGTAACAACCACCAATATACTCGGAGGGAGCGTTCAAGGCGCGCAGCTGAATATCGCGGGTGTTGTGACGACGATGGCAGGATTGCCACCAGACGCTGACGGCATAGGTCTTACCGCAAACTTCAATGTTCCTTTAGGTACAGTAATTGTCGGTCCCCATCTTTATGTTGCTGATGCCGACAATAATAAGATCCGCAAAATTGAAATATCCACCGGTGCGGTTACAACGTTTGCTGGGAGTGGTATTTATGGTGACGCCGATGGCGTGGGAACGGCGGCGGCTTTTGAACAGCCAAGCGGTATTACCTCCGATGGTACTCACCTTTACATTGCTGATACCTTTAATAGCAAAATCCGCAAAATTGAAATAGCGACAGGAGTAGTTTCTACGTTTGCGGGGAGTGGAGTTAATGGTATTTCCGATGGCGGGGGCACAGCGGCGAGCTTCCATAGCCCAAGAGATATCACCACCGATGGTACTTACCTCTATGTTGCCGATACCTGGGGCAATAAAATCCGCAAGATTGAAATAATTACCGGCATAGTCACCACATTGGCGGGAAGTGGCTCAGAGGGAAATGCTGATGGAACAGGTGCAGCGGCGAGTTTTGCATATCCACGTGGCATTACTACTGATGGTACTTACTTGTATGTTGCCGATACCTGGGGCAATAAAATCCGCAAGATTGAGATAATGACCGGTATAGTTACCACATTGGCGGGAAGTGACTCAGAGGGCAATGCTGATGGAATAGGTGTAGCGGCAAGTTTTGCAAGTCCGCGCGGCATCACCACCGATGGTACTCACCTTTACATTGCCGATACCGGAAACCATAAAATACGTAAAATAGAAATATCAACGGGTGTAGTTACTACGCTGGCGGGAACTGGTAATTATGGTATCGCTGACGGCGCAGGCACAGCTGCGAACTTCCGTTATCCAAACGGCATTACTATTGACGGAACTAACCTGTATGTTGCCGATGCCGAAAACCATAAAATCCGCAAAATCGACATAGCGACAGGTATGGTCGCTACGCTGGCGGGAAGCGGTAATGCCGGCACTGCTGACGGTGCAGGCGCAGCGGCGAATTTCCATTATCCGAGCGGCATTACTACCGATGGTTTTGCGTTGTATGTAACCGATAGTGAAAACAACACCATTCGCAAAATTGAGTAGGTTGATGGTATGAGTAGTGTTATGCGCTACTTCGAGGCCTAAATAAGGCCAGCACGGGAACATTGTGCGGCATACAGCTGACAACCCCCATTTTAAAAAATGGGGGTTGTTTTTTTGGGCTGTTGTTGCGTGCTAACGTCGACAGGGTAAATGAATTTTTTGCACCCCGGTGTTTGGGGCAGAGACGTGAGCGCGCGTCTTTGAGTCCATTTTTTCGCCCTTAAATCGCAAAATGCGAAATCTGTGTTTCCAGCCCGCGGGCGGTGTTGTCCAATTGTCGGGCAATTTGGGCGGCATGCTGCGCATCGCGGTTGAGGTTGCT
>DATJLF010000097.1:0-25048 GCA_035490715.1 Cellvibrio sp. | reverse complement strand
CCGTGAAGCTAAACTCCCTTGGGGAACCCTTGTGTGGGAAATCCGCAGTGTTAACCACCGCTACCTTGAACCCAGCTTCCGCTTGCCGGAAGACTTCCGTGAAATTGAACCCAACCTGCGCGACGCGATGCGCAAAGCCCTGCAACGCGGCAAAGTAGAAGCGAGCCTAAGCGTGCAGTGGGAACAGGAAGGTGAAACCGAACTCGGTATCAACCTCACCAAAGTGGCACAACTCACCAAAGCCTCGCAACAAATCAATGGCCTGCTCGGCGCCGCTGCCGCACCGGTAAATGCATTGGATATTTTGCGTTGGCCCGGCGTGATCCAAAAACAGGAATTGGATCGTGAAGAACTTCATAAATCCGCGTTGGAATTATTTGAATCAGCACTTCAAGGATTAATTGAGCACCGCTCGCGCGAGGGAGCAGAACTGGAACAATTAATTATCAATCGCCTCGGGAGCGTTTCCACTCATGTAGCCGCAGTGCGCGCACGCATGCCGGAAATCCTCGCCGCACAACGCGAAAAACTACAAACCAAACTCGCCGCTTTGCAAATCGAATTAGACCCGGAAAGACTGGAGCAAGAAATTGTTTTGCTCGCGCAAAAGGCCGACGTCGACGAAGAGCTGGACCGTCTGGACACCCATGTTATCGAGGTAAAACGCAGCCTCAAACAAACCGACTCCCTCGGTCGCCGCCTTGATTTTTTAATGCAGGAATTAAATCGCGAAGCGAACACACTTTCTTCAAAATCGGTAGTGAGTGAAACAACACAAGCAGCAGTGGAATTGAAAGTGTTGATTGAGCAGATGCGGGAGCAAGTCCAGAATATCGAGTAATATTTCATGCAATTTAATGAATTGGCATTTTCAATACAACTCAATAACTTAAATAATTTTTTAATTTCACAAGATTTCAGAACATCCTTGTGACTGCAAATTAGTGGTGGCAGAGACGGTGGCAGACTTTTAAGTTTCGTGTAAGTGAGAAACCTGCCACCACTTATCTGCAAACCATGAACGACGCACAATTAAAAGCCAAACTCGAATCGAGTCAGCCAGGTAAATTCACGGCTGACCGCAACCTCCCCTTCCGCATTAGTGAAGGAGGGAACGGATTCTGAATGCTGCGCTACAGAATGACAAAAGGCAGGAATTCGTCTTCGCTCGCTATAGTCGCCCACCAGAAGGCATGACCTTGACTGGGGCGCGGTTAGAATCCGCGCGCTTATGTTCACTAGCTAATCAGGGCATAAATCCTGCAGCCTAGAAAAAGCGCTCTCAACTCATCACGCTCAAAACAGTTAATGATGTCACTCATGATCGGCTAGGCGAATGTCGCAAGCACTTAGAAAATCCTCAAATTCCATCGCGAGTATAACCGCAATGATATTTCACCCAACTTCGGCGAGCTCAGTATTGATCGTGTTGCAGCACTAGATGCGCTTGGAATTATTCGCAAGATTAATGAGAGCGGACGTACAACTATCGCCAATGACGCACTTCGTTATTGCAAACAAATTTTTAATCAAGGCATCCCCTTCTTTGAGAATGCTGAATATCTGGGGTTTCGGTGAATCGTGATTTTTTCATAGCGCACTCCTGAGGCAATATTCTCAGAAAACTCCAGTTATGTATGTCTCAGGATAAAGGAAGTGGACAGAAGGAATTTACGTCGGCAGCTATTTTAAAAATCGAATCGAGTTCACGTTGTGCATTTTTATTGATATGAGTGTACATACTTTTCAGCATGTCAAGAATTGCGTCACTATATACTTCTACACGCGTCCCTCTTGCCACATCGATTTCATTAGCGACTGTTAACTCACAAAAACTGGTCATTAAATTCTTATCGAATTGTTTTTCCTCTCCTGTGAACCTATCTTTAAATATAATCTCCGATGTTGCTTTAAATTGAGGCAATACAAAGCTTTTGTCACAAGCGCAATAAAAGTAAACAAGCTCTTCAACATCATGGCCAATAAAATTTTTGATATCTAATCTCTTCTCCAGTGATATTAAAGGTGATGGCAATCCTTGTGGACCATATATAGCATGAAAAAGCCCTGCTTTGCAGGTTAGCAACGGAGCCCCCCATGAAGACAAAATATTATACGTTCCAGTTAAATGGTTAATCATTGGGCCGGATATGTGATTATATTCTGATGCTCCCAATAATTCTAAATAGCTTAAGTATTCATCGAAATTATTTAGCATGGTCATTATCCCGATGGTTGTTTTTGATGTCGGTCCATGCACATAGCTCATTTTTAAAAAATGACGAACATGGTCTGTGTTGTTGCGCTAGTTCTAATAATTGTATTGCTGTACTTAAATCGTCTTTATGGTATTTGAAAAATAGCGCAGCTTCCCTGATATTTTTAACATGATAGGAAAGATCCGTACTACCCCTGATTTCATTATATGGCTTATAAAGAGTTGGATCGAGGTTTATGCCATGTCGATTAAAAAAATTATTGATGTTTTCAATATCATCTTTATCAATGTTATGAATTAAAAAATTATTACATCTATCAAATTTTTTTAATACGTTAGCTGTATGATCTTCAAAATCTTTTTTCCATTTTTCTTTTACTTCCAGCTCAGAGCACTTAAGGAATTTTGAGGCGGATGGCAGGTAGCCATAAAGCTGGGAGCGCCGCTGTATCCAATTATCAATATTTTGGGTGTTGAAAATATATAGTGCAGCTGGGTATTGAGCAATAATTTTATCCAGACAGTACTGGTATGCATAAATGAAATTCCCTTTTTCATCTATCGCTTCCATATCAAAGAATGCATCGTAGCCTTCATAATTATGGAAAATATCCGCATCTGATGAACTATTTTTCATCATTGAAATTGCAAGCTTTCCGTCATCACCAAATATAGATTTTATGCCATTGCACAGTAAATAGTTATGCAGTGATAGTGAGTCGGTTAAATTAAATCCTATTTGAAATATTTTAGGAGTGGTTAGCATGGTTAATCTCTATCTCTCCTTTATCTAAGGTTATAATTTTATTAGCTTTTGCTGAGAGGAATTTTCTATGATCAATAACTATTCTGGTGATGTGAAGGCTTTTTATTAAATTATTAATCAAAAGCTCGTTGCTGCGATCCAGATTGCTGGTTATTTCATCAAGAAATAATATTTGGGGTTTCAAATACAAAGCCCTTGCTAATAAAATCCTTTTTTCTTGTCCAACAGAAATATTCATTTCATTTCTTTGTAAAATAGTTTCATATCCTGCAGATAACTGCATTATTTCATCATGCATATTAACTTTTTTACAGCAATCTATAATCCTTTCCATATCTATTTCAGAACTTGCACCAATAATATTTTTAGCAATTGATATGTCAAAAATTCTATCTCCCTGGAGAACGGCAGCACAATTTGTCCTTGAGTGTTTTTCAAATGGATTTAATTCTATGCCATTAATAGATATCACTCCGGTGTTTGGTGATAATATTCCCAGCATTAGTTTTATCAATGTGCTTTTTCCAGCTCCTGAATCACCTTCAATACAAACCAATTCTCCAAATGATATTTGAAAAGATACATCCTTCAGTATCAATTTATTTGTATTGCTTTGCTTATATGAAACCTTCTCAAAACAAATAGATATTTTATTTCTCCCTGAAAAGTCATCGGCATTTATAAAATCTGATTGGGTGTAGTTAATTCGTCTATGATTAAGAATTGTGCTGATTCTGGATAAGTAAATATTTAGAATTCTCAGATCTGATATATTTTTAATCAGACGCGAGGCGTGTGTTGAAAATAGAGTTCTATAACTCAAATAAGCAAACATAGCTCCCAATGTCATTGATGATTCAATAACGTAAAGAGCCGATAGCGCAATAACAACAATCATTTCGATGCCGTTTATCATGTCGGCTATATTATCAATAGTAAGCGCCAGCTTTATTCGATGCTGGTCGTACCGTATTGCTTTAACATGTCTTTCCAGCCACTGATCTCTGCGTTTGCTTTCTGCTTGCAAAACCCGAATGCTTTGCATTGAATTAAAGGTTTCTATGAAATAGCTTGATGATTCCGCATATCTTTCCGTTGCGTTTCTTTCAAGATCTTTAAGAGTACTATTGAATCCAAACCTAATTGCCATAATTAATATGAAACAAATTAAGGAGATAAAAGCAATAAACGGTGCATAAATCAGCATTACGATTGACATTGTTACTGTCATGAGCGAGTCGATTATGATTTCAACTAAGCTTTTTGTGACCTTCCCATTTAGGGGTTCAATCGATTTAAATCGCGATAATATATCCCCCATTTGTCTTCCATCAAAAAAAGAAGAAGGCAAATGAACAAGATGATCAAATACACTAACTAATGTATTTGAATTTAGATAAACCAGTAAGTTAGTGGTAACAAGGCCAGCGACAATTTTGACGAAAGAATCAATTACTACTACAGATATAAAGCCAATGGCAATAATCATCAATAACCATTTGTCATAGTTAGGAATAATATTATCAATGGTAAGCTGTGCAAATAGTGGAAGAAAGAACGCAAATACTTGAATAAATAAAGCCAATAAGAATAATTTAGCTAAGGTCTCTTTAAAACCGGAAACATTTCTATAGAGCTCCCGCAAGCCAATAACTTTTTCATTTTTTGATGAATCGGTATAAATGCTTTTTATATAAATAACTTTTTTGCCGAACGTTTTATCCAGCTCATGTGCCGCCACGGTATATTCACCCAGATTGGGGTTATAAATGTGGAAATATTTTTGTTTTGCTTTAGTAACAATTACATAGTCATTATTGATTTTTGTGATGCAGGGCAAAAGAGAATCATTAATTTCTTCTATTGTATCTAGATTAATTAAGCAGAAATCTGCTCCCAAATATTTTGATCCTTCAATAAACTTATCCATATCATTAGATATAGAATATCGAATAAAAAAACTGGCTACATGATCTTTATCTACTTTTACATCGTATTTATTCAGTAGGCTATATACTGCCGAAGAAAGATCGGAAGATTGATTGATTTGAATTGGCGATATGTTTTTATGGAAAAACTTATCGATTATTTCGGATGAGTCCATTTTTACATCTCTAATATTCGGCTACTTGTTGTCTAGTAATGATCCCAATATCCAGGAAATTATTTTTTTCTTGCCTAATTGAATGGAAACTTCTACTGCACTCCCGTTTATTAGCAAAAATTTTTCATTGTTCTTATAGACATATGGATCCTCAATTCGTACTTTTATTAAATAAGTATCCATATCAGTTTTATATGGCGTTGTTGAAGCTAATGCGTAATCGGGCTCCTTTCCCACATAACTGATAATTCCACTATAAGTGCCGAAATCTGAGCGAGGAAATGCTTGGTACCATATCTTCGCCTCTTGACCAACGTGAACTTTGCCTATTTTTCGGCTGCTCGAACGTAAATAAATCTCATAAGAATTAATTTTTGGTGCAATAGCCGCAATAACCGATCCCTTTTCAACAAAATCTCCTTTTTTTACGTAAACCCTTGAAACAGTTCCGTCAACAATGGCGTTCGATATTTGTGCATGGCTGCTTTGGTATTCAATTAATTGCTGTGTTACTTCAGCTAGTTTGATTTTTTCCTCTTCAATTTTTTGGTTGATACTCATAATTTCTATATCGTGCATTTTTTGGGATATATTAAATTCGGAGCCACTTGTAGCTATTTCATTATTTATATCCAGTATTCTGAAGTTTGTATTTGCAACTTGTATTTCAAGATCCGCTATATCTTTTCTAGAAAGAATGTTTTTAACTTTGTTTTTTTTAATACCCTCCAAAATACTATTTTGTTCTTCGTGGATTTTTTTATACGAATCCATATTTTTATTTAACATTAATATTTTCTGGCGATTTTTTTTAATCGTAATAGAAAGTAAATCCAAATGATTATTCTTTTGCTCCTCCAGTATTTTTAATTGATTTTCAATAAAATTTATTCTTTTTTCAAGACTTACATGTTGTTTGTGGTAACTGTCATTGTCATAGAGAGCTGATTTTCCCATGTCAATTTTGACAATATGATCGTTAGGGGATACTGCAGCGCCCTCCTGAATATATACTTCGTCAACGATCCCGGAGTTCTGTGCGCTGATCATGGTTGTATTGTCTTTGACGGATCCATTTAGTTTTACTGTGTCCATTATTGGAAAAATAAAAATAGAACCTATGAGTATAAAAATTAGTATAAAAATGCCGTAGACTAAAATATTGTATAGGCGTGTAATGTGTATATGGCCTTTATAATTTGTCATGAAAGTTTGTAATCATATATGTAAAATTAAAGTAGGTTTTCGCCTCTTGTGAGGGCGTATTCTATATTTTTTATAGCTTTGGGTGCCTCAAGGTTTTTGGATATGCTATACGTGCAAACATCAACCCTTTCTATTCCGTTAATCAAATTCAATAAGTTATCGGTTACGGGAATAAAGGAATCCCATATGTATTGATATCGTGAATCCCTTGAGTGATTCTGATCTTCATCAAAAATTATCAATAAATAAGGCAAGGTAACTGGCGAGATTCTTTTTAATATGCTAGGTGATACATCTAGTGTTTTCCCTGTTGCCAATGATATTCCTACGCAACCTAGCTCAAGCAAATAATTTTTTTTCCACAATGAAGATGTGAAATTTAAAAATCTGGGAGATACAGCTGTCATTTTCAGATTTTTTTCATGCATTAATGTGTAATTTAATACGGATATAGCTTTATGCGTTTTCTCCATGCTTTCTATTTGGTAGATAATTCTGTTTGTGTGGCTCCATTGACCTCTAAACCAAAATGAAACATATTCCTCACTTGATTCAATAAGTACTGAATTGATTAAGCTGTTCAAATCTTCCTTTTTTGAAAGGTATGTAAAGGTATTATTTGAATTTTCATTGGATAGCTCAAGATTAATTTTTTCTTCTGTAATTATGGCAATTTTTTGAATAATGTTTTTTTGCGAATTGATATTATTAATAATGTACTGTAGATCTATTTCGCGCGATGTATCTATAACAATAAAAAGGACTGACTTTCTATGCACTTGTTCTCCCTCGGTATTATTTATGGGCATATCCTTACCTCAATACCTGTCCTTCTAGGATTTGGATAGGTGCAAAATGGCTTTACACCCCAAGGCAACAAATCCGCTTGTGTCGCTAACGGAAAATCTTCCATAAAATCACGGGAGTCAAGAATTTTCGCGGCAAGTTTTTCATTGCAATCAGATACCAAGTGGTGGAGGATCGTCTCCTGAATATCACCTAAACGCTCTCCTACTTTTAGGTGGGCATGCAGATGAGAAGCGTCACATGTGTTGGACGCATGGAAAGTATAAATATATAAAGTGGGATCTTTTAAAAAGTACAGCTCTTTAATAATAGATTTAATCAGTGCTGTATCCTCTCCTTTATTTAGGGAGGCGTACCATGCATTTATATCTAGCAGTTTTTGTTTATTAAATAATAATGTTTGTTCCCATAACCTGGTAACAGATATATAAAAAGATTTGCCTGCCAAGTGATGAATAATTAGATTTCCCAGCACCACACCACTTTTTCCCGAAACTTTAATAGCATGCATGCTTCGAGATAATCGCTCACAGTGATAATAGTCATCATCATCCCATACACAAAAAAACTCACCTTTAGCAGCTTTTATCGATTCATTTCGTATGTCACCCAGCGTTAAATTAAGCTCGCTTGAAATAGTTATTAACTGAATATTTTTTTCGCCTGGATGCTGGTCTTTCATATAATTTATGGTTGCCAAATCAGTATCCAGACATACAATCAATAATTCACTATCTTCATATGTTTGGTTTTTGAAACAGTTAATAGCGCGCTTTAAAAAAAATAGCCTATTGTTAGTTATGCACAAACATGAAACCAGCGGATTTTTTTGCATTTCCATCGTGATATTCTTTCGATTTAAGGTTTAAAGCAGCGCTCACATTTTTCACAAACCGGATAGCCTGCTAAATTATTTTCTTTATGCGAATTTATGAATTTTATATACTTCTCATCCTGAAAAATTTTCTCCAGAGAGGATTCCCGCAAATTACCAAAAACTACTGTTGAGTTAGAATCAAAGCAGCAAGGGATTATATTAAGGTCCCAGGTTACTTGTAGCACGCGTTTTCTATATCCCCAAACAACAGAGCACACTCCTTCTGTTGGAGGTTGGTTATATTCTCTTCCTCCACCATAATTATGCATGTTATGTTTGCTAACTTTCTTTACTCCAAGACCTAATAGCCAATTGTCAATTTCCTTTCTTTTGTCGTTATCGCTGTCAATAATGGGTAGGTCACGTACCACTATTTCCAATGATGAATTTGATTCTCTTATAAGACCTGATATTAAAGTCAAATTGCTTCTGACCAGCTCAAACTTATCAACACCATGAGATTTTTTGTAAGTCTCTCGATCAATTCCATAAAAACTAACTTCTAATGTATCAAGCCCGCTATTAACAATTTGTTTAAATGATTCATCGCTCAATGAAAGACCGAGCGTGGAGATTATCCTCGTTTTGGATTGGGACCACTTGCTTTTTATCAACCTGATTTTTTGTGGCAAATCCGTATCAAGTAATGGCTCGCCAAAACCATGCAGATCCACCGAGCCGTTATAGTCACCTATTTGATTTATAATGGTCACTAGATCTTCAACTGGCATAACTCCTTTCTTTCTTGTTAACTCTTCTCTTGGGCAAAAATAACATTTGTAACCGCAGAGATTAGTGTTTTCAATGCGAATTTCATCATAGCCGATGTTATAATCTAAATCTGAATTCCGAGTCTTCAATAGCTGATTCAATTTATATACTCCTTGTGATTTGTGTTAATGATATCTATGTCCATTGTTCCATTTAGATTTTTTTCTTCGATTTTTTTTTGGAACAATGCTCTATTTTGCCTTCTCATTTCATCTACCGAATTGCTATGATAATTTTGTGTTCTTGCTTCATCCGGGTGGGACATGTGTATGCCGGAAGAATATAAAACACGCTTTATGCCAGTTTTTTTCAATCGCTCAATAAAATCCATATCTTCCATTCCCCATCCCTTATATTCATTTGAATAACCATTTATAAGCACATAATCACTCTTGTATAACATGCATATACCGGGGGCAAGCCTGCTTTCTCTTGTATCTGACTCAGTTACAAATTCAGGAGTGATGAAGTTTTTATCGTCTTGAGATAAAATCCCTATGCCATTTTTCAGAAAGTCAGGCTCCAGTAAAATATCGGCATCACAAAATAATATTATTTCGGATGAGGAATAGCTTGCACCTATATTCAATGCAATAGATTTATTAAAATACTGCTGCCCCTCCACAAAGATGTACCTAAATCCTTTTATTTTCTCTTTAAGCTTGTGGATTTTTTCATGTGGCATCGATGGTTTTTTTTCATCGAAATCTATTATTATGATTGACCCTATTTGACTTGAGATAGAGTGGAAATGTGTAACAACCCTCTCTACTTCAGGTTTTTTGGTGGCAGCTATTATTACATCTAAGAAATTTCGCATATTAAAATCTCTTTAATAAAATCAAGAAATGCATCTGCTGCTCTATTTCTATTGAAAAATAAATATTCACTTTTCCTTACTTTGGTTCCATTTTTGTAACTTTCTATAGATTTTAAAACTTCTTTTTTATCACTTAATATAGGAATGTTCATTGCACGGTATAATTCCGACCTTGCAGGGGAATTGCAATTGGGCTGAAAACTTATAGTGTGTTTCCCAATTTTCTTAGCTATGACCAATGCAGTTGAATAGGTGCTAATTATTACGCTGCATTTTTCAATAAAATCTATAATGTTACTGGCAGTGTAATCTTCTACGCAGTTCGTTTCGAAATGAAATGCCTGGTATTTGTTTGATTGATATTCTTTGGGGTGTTTACGTATATATAGCTTGTGATCAAGCTCTTGGCATACTTCAAAAATTTCCTCAGCAATTATGACTTCATCATAGCCAAGATCCTCACCCCACATTTTAAAATCATTTCTATTGGGAACGGATAGATATGCAACTACATTGTTGTTAATTGAAAGGTTTTTGTTTTGGTAGGAATTAAAAATCTCATCTATATATAGACTACCTAGCGGTGCAAGCTTGCTTCCCGGCACTCCCGCCAATAATAAATTTTCATAGGTTATTTTATCTGAAACACAGATGTAATCTGGCAAAAACAACTTGTCATTAATAAATAACTTCTGTGCAGTTCCTGCTATATCCTGATACAAAATAATTGTTGTAGCTTTTTTTGATTTTGCTGAATAAATCAGCTTCCGCTCAATGATTCCGGGCCACATTAGCCCTGTTATTAATATGTCCCCCTCATTAAACTCAATCGATTGCTGATTAATTTCTATTTTTTTAAACTTTGCTAGTGAATTATTAAAATCAATACAAAAGCTATCATCAGTTATTATATTAATTTCACAATCATCGGATAGTTTTTCCAATGCTCGTGCTGCAATTATCATGGATTCTGCAACAAGGTTTCCTGTAACAAACAAATATATTTTTATCACGATTTTAAATTATTTCCTTTTAATTAATTATTTTGATTTCGCTTTTCCGAATAGTGTTTCCTGTTCTTTTGAGTAAGATTGGCATCATTCCAGCCCGCAGCGCTATCATGATGCAGGTGTATGTAGGCGACACTGGTGAATCTTGCCATTTCTATATTATTATCACAATACCGCTCAATAATGTCCTGGTCTTCCGCCCCCCAACCAATGAATTGCTCATCCCATCCCCCAATATCAATCAATCTTTTTCTTTTAAATATCGGACAAACGCCAAACCTTTCACCTTTCACAATTTGTTTTTTAACAGCGCTTTGTGAATCCTCCGGGGCATAACCAAGGTCATTGATATCTCCCTTATAGAATGGAGTATCAGACATCAATCTATAGCCTGACACTAAAATTTCAGGACATGCCTTGGCTATTTTCAAAGATCGATCTATTGCATTATTTAGCGGGAGAAGGTCAACATCATAAGGAATCACATATTCGTGACTGGCTTCTTTAAGACCATGGTTTAGCAGTAAGGATTTGTGAAATGTACCTACCATTGGAACATGAAAGATTTTTAGGTACGGAAGTAGCGGCGGAAGCATGGTTAATGTTGGCTCTTCGCTTCCTTCAATAACAATTATTTCAATTTCATGACGAAAACTTATTTTACTGAAATAATTGATTAATTCATTTAGATGATTTTCCCGATTTCTATAAGCAATTAATAGTGATACGCTCATGAAAATTCCTTTGAGTCTTTCAGTGTAAATAAGAAATTTAATTTTTAGGGATGATGATTGGAGGTGGTTCTTGTTTTGATATAAAAGCCTGATGATAAATAATTTTTAATTCCCTGCTTAATCTTGCAATACTGAAGTCACGACAAACGATATCTCTTGATTGCTTGCCTATCATTTCTTTTGTAGTGATAGGTTGCGCTAAAAATGCTTTTAACGCTGCTTGATAAGCTTCCAGACTGTTTGCTGCTAAAGGAATACCTCCGCAGCCGTTAAAACCCATTTTCCCCCACAAGGAAGCGGGATAAATAACAGGCGTTGCTTTTGCCCAAGCTTCAAATAATTGAAACCCGAATGATTCAAACTGGCTGGTGTATATCATCAGCGCAGTGCGATCTAATACATTTAAATAATCTTGCTCTTCATAATTATCTAGAATCAACCATTCGTAATTCGATGGAAGGTCTACGGTCTTCATAAGTTGATCCATAATATGCCAGTTTTTTTCCCATCGCTCCTTTTTTCCTGCCCATACAATATATTTTTTTTCTTCCGATTTTACGCTTTCATTTGGATATATCTCATCAATTTCTATTGCAGGTTGAACTATCCGTATTTTTCTTAAAAGCGCTGGCTTGAATTCTTCCTCCTGAAAGTTATTTCTGATCCAGATCGCATCATCATAAAGTTTATCAGGAATGGTTTCGTAGCCCGGGTATTGATAAAATCCACCAGGAAAATCGCGATAGTATTTAGAAGGCGCCCAATTTCTGGCCCCAATAACATCGGGAATAAAACTGCGCTTTAATTGATCAGATAGAATATCGGGATTGTCAGTATGGACAATGTCGTGTTCTTGTTCGAGGCTTGCACAATAAGTACTTGAATAGTTTTCCTTGTCTATAATCGTGAGCTGCATTCCTGCATGCTCAATGGCTTTACAAATAATCCTGCTTGAGCGGCGAGGACCGCTGAGGCGGCCATGGAGACTACCGGGCTTTCTAAGGCAGTAGTAAAGTACTTTCATGTTTGTATATCCCTTTAATTACTATTGGTTATTTTATCAAATGTCCAAGATGCCATTCTAGCGCTGAATGGCTTCAGAACTGTAAATTTTTATCTTCGATAGCCGAGTGCTGAATTTCTTGAATAATTTATTGCTGGACCCACTAAAAATTGCGGGGCTTGAAACTCATTTTTTTAATAAGTTAATCAATCGAATTATGCGTAATTAATCCGCTTTCCATCTTATGGATCTGTTTTATTCATTTATGTTATTGTGCCGGATCACTGTTTCATTACTTTAAGTCTTCGCGGGGCGCTCTCGCCACCAGCTTACACTTTCGGACTTAATATAATAAATTGTTGCACGCAAAATGTTGATTGGCTTTCTATGAATTTTTATTGTTTTCTTAAGGAGGAAAAATGCGCCATTGTTTGAAAATTGTTCTCTTGTGTTTATCAGTGGTACCGATGTTGTCCGCTGCACGTGAAATTGCACTGACGTTTGATGATGCTCCCACTCCCGACTCTGCGATGATGACAGGTGTTGAGCGCACACAAAAAATAATTGCAGCATTGCAACAGGCAAAGGTTTCGGATGCATTATTTTTTGTTAAGGCCGACTACATTGATCAGCAAACGGCAGCACGCATAAAGCAATATACTGATGCAGGTTTTCATCTGGCCAGTCATAGTTTTACTCATCAGTCAGCAAATCAGTTAGGTGCAAATGCCTATGCGATTGATGCATACAAGGCCCATCTGGCATTAAAGCCGTTTGACGGTGTACTTGGCTTCCACCGCTTTCCATACTTACATTATGGCAAGGATTTAACTGATATTAATCAGCTTCAAGGTCTGCTAACGGAGCTTGGATATAAAGATGGTTATGTAACAATCGATAATTTTGATTGGTACATTAGCGCTTTAATAACCAAGGCCGCTGAAGAGAAAAAATCAATTGATTATGACAAAGCGCGTGATTTTTACGTAAATAGCCTTTATGCGTCTATTGAATTTTATGACTCTATTGCAAAAAAATCCTTGCATCGCTCACCGCGACATGTGCTTCTCTTACATGAAAATGATGCGGCAGCTTTATTTGTGGGGGATTTGATCCAGCATTTACGTAACCGTGGCTGGAAAATCATATCGCCACAACAAGCCTACAAAGATGCTATCGCTAAAGAATTCCCCCAAGTGGTTTTCCATAAACAAGGCAGGGTAGCAGCTATTGCTAACAGTAAAGGTGTACCGGAATCAGAGTTGCGCCACCCGTCAGAGAATGAAAATTATATTAACCAGGCATTTGCTGCTGCCGGTATTGTTGAGACCAAATAACAAGTTAGCTATTTTTGGAAAAGGATTTCGTGAGCTGCATTTTGTCTACTAGCTCAGACCTGAGCTGACAGTTACCGTTTTTAAGGACCTGTCAGTTTAGATTTGAGCTACATTCCTTTCAGTCCCCCCTCCCTTTTTCATAAAGCAGTGTTTCCATTGGTGTGCGTCCGCGCCAAACTGCCTGTGGCACGGAATAGCCTTGCTCAAACAAAAGCGCTACTGCCCAGTTCCCGAACTCTTTTGGCTATTGTTTATAACTGCTCTGCTGCGCCATAGTGACACCTCAATGATTGACGTTTATTGTCTCCCATTAAAGTATCCGGCGTTACTAGATCACTACATGGCTCTGATCGATATTTTTTGTGAGCCTTAAATCCTATTTTCAAATAGGCCTCAAGGGTTCAGTGGAATGGGTTTCATTAGCCCTTTGGATAACAGCGCAGGAAAAACGCTATGATGGTTTTCACCTTTCAGAATTTCTACATGTAACTTAAGATTTTTGTAGGATCGTGATCGCAAAGACTTCGCCAACGCTTGCACATCAGTAACCATTGAGTTACTGCCAGTTATGTCAGCGTCAACATACATCATGACATTAGCCTTCATATTGGCGTGATGCTTTGAGTATTCCTCTTCCATTTTTAAAATAACTTTTTTATCGTACCAAAGAGATGGGCTGCCAATAATATAATGATCAAAAATTTCAGGCTTATTTATTAAAATATAAGAACCCAGCAATCCGCCGAACGAGTGCCCTACAAATATTTTATTATTATTGTCGACACGATAATGTTTTTTGATTTCAGGAATAACCTGCTCCTGAATAAATTGGACATATTCTTTTGCATGCCCTGAAACAGCACGCGCCGAATCGGAATGCGCAGAGGACTCCTGAGGTGAATAAGTGGGTGTGTAGTCTCGTGTTCTGCTAACACCATAGTCTTCGCCTTTTGCGTAGGAAATACCAACCACAATCGCTTCACGGACAACCCGCCCTCCCATTAATTGCATTGCACCGCTGGCGATTGGAAAAGCAAAGCGAGAGTCATTAACCACGATCAGAGGATAATTTTTATTGGTTTCCTTATAGGACAGCGGCAACTGAATAAATAATTCATAATCTTTATTGTTTGCAACAGCATGCAATGACCTGATTTCGGACATTGGATAAGTGACTTTTGGCAATTCTTCACAAAAACCTGATAAGGATACAAACAAAAACGGAGCAATTAATAATGCAACAAAGGTATTTTTCATTGACTACTCTTTATGATTGGAGTTTTTCTTTGGCAATAGAGCGTAGATATCGATTTTGCACTCAACCAAACCGGCAGACTGTTAAGTTGCGCGGGCACTGGCAGGACGTAAATCAGTCCATATTTTTTCTATGTGATCCAGGCAATACCCTTTACTTCCCAATACACCACAATCAATCCATCCAAGGGGCAACTCTTTCTGGCTCGGCCATATTGAATATTGTTCCTCGTGGTTTTTAACTACAAAATATAAAATTTCATCCATTTTTTCTCATCCTGATATAGTAAATAATTGGCGAATTATGCCAAGAGGCATGGCTTTCAACGCTAAATATATCGCCATATTTTTGGTCTAAAAAAGTTTATTAACGCGTTGTTGATACTGGCAACGTAAATACATGTGCAGAATCGGTAAAGTCATGGCGCTGCAATGGACTTCCCACCTTAGTCGACATAATGTATGCCAGCAATATTACTAATTCGCTATCTAGCTGATCTCAGATCAGCAATAACATCAAGCAACGACAGGCAAGTATACCCAAAAATCGCATCATTAATCCTAAAGGCCACCAAAAAAAGGCGGCTTCTTGTAGTGAAAATAAATCAGCAATTCCAGCGATATAGAATTTATAAGTCATCCATGGTTCTTTTTCAGAAAAATAATTACCTAACTTTATAATAGTTAATTGAGTTGCTTCACTATGGCTTGCTTTGAAAAAGATTACCCCATTTTGCTTATTGGCTTCGCTATAACAAAACGATATTCCATTGATATCATGGCCGCATAAGCGTGAGGATGCGCAAGTTATTGAGGTAATTAATCTTAATATCGTTTTTATGGGGCTGTTGAAAGTTCCTGAAACTGCCGAACCGACCTTCTGCAAATGATATAGACAACATCTATTCACCATGAAATTAATTATTAGCATGCTTTTGCTAAAAAGCATGCTAATACTCATTTCATTACAGGACTTCTTCCTCCATTAAGTGGGCGTCAGTATGTAAATTTTCGTTTTCCCTGTTTGCCAATATGGCGTCGATGTAACTACAAATTGATTGCAAGTTAGGGCTTTCAAAGATAAGCGTTACTGAAATATGAATATTCATTTCTTCCTTAATAAGAGCTACTAGTTTCATTGCCAGTAAAGAATTTCCGCCAACATCAAAAAAATTACTATTAACGCCGATATTGTTAACTGATAACATTTTTGCCCAGATATTCCACATTTTATGCTCTGTGGATGTAGCAGGAGGAACCAACTCATCATCACTTTGTAGATTTCTTTCCGGCTTAGGTAAACTACTCCGATTTATTTTGCCATTTTCGGTAATAGGGAACGAATCCAAAAAAACATAATATGAAGGGATCATATATGTTGGAAGTAATTTCTTCAGAAATCTGGAGCACTCATTTTTATCAATTTCTTCATCGGCGACGACGTATGAAACAATATATTTTTTCTCATCTTCCACAAAAAGCGTAACAACAGCATTTTTTACCAAGGGGTGCTTTTTCAATGCAATTTCAATTTCGCTCAACTCTACCCTGAAACCATTGATTTTAATTTGATTATCCAAACGGCCAAGAAATTCAATTTGACCATCATGTAGCCAGCGCCCTCTATCACCGGTTCTATAAAGCCTTCTTTTTAATTGGTGGTGATAAATAAATGATTGCTCTGTGCGGACATCATCATTCCAATAGCATCTGGCCAGGCCTACACCGCCAATATATATGTCACCGCTCATAAGCGGCGAACGGGGAGTCAGGTTTTCATCGAGAACATATATCTCTTGATTAGATAATGGACGGCCATAAGGTATGCTTCCCCATTCTGAACTCTTATCATTAATGGGATAATAGATTGACCAGATTGAAACTTCTGTAGCACCACCCAAACTAATAACCTGAACATCATCATTGCAAAAAATTTTAATGCGATCAGGCAGGGCTGGCAAAATAGTATCGCCGCTCATCCATACATTTTTCAACGGTAGCTTACGATCATTCCGGTAGAAAGTTTCAAGGTAGCAAGTCAGCATATCCAGCAATGCTGGAACTGAGTTCCAGACAGTGATTTGACATTGCTGCGTCAAAACCAGCCAATGCTCCGGATCTCTTTTATGTTTTTCGGCAACAATAACCAGGCTTCCCCCACAAATAAGCATCCCAAAAATATCGTATACCGAAAGGTCAAAAGTCAGCTCTGATATACCAATCGCCACATCACGTGAAGAAATGCCGAAACGCTTGTTCATATCAATCAGTGTGTTTACAACGGCTTTATGCTCAATTGCAACACCTTTTGGAGCACCGGTAGACCCCGATGTATAAATGACGTATGCAAGACTGGATGGATCATTGAAAACCCCGGAAAGGAATTCCATATCCAAAACATATTGTTCTGTTTGGTTCACATCAAGGGCGGACAAATCAATTACATTGCAGTCATACTCGTTTACATTTTCAGATACATTATTAAATTCGGTAATAATAAAACCCGCACCTGACAATTTAAGAATTTCATTGGTGCGATCAATAGGTGATGAAGGACTAATAGGCAAGTAAGCGGCCCCTGAAAAAAGCACACCCAAGACAGCGGTTACTTGCTTATACCCTCGCTCCAGCATTACCGCAACAATGCTGCTTTTTTGTATGCCACTTTTTTGCAGCGATTTTGCAACACCAGTGGCTTCGACTAGTAAATCACGATAAGTCAGAACGCGATCATTGTCCCGTATAGCAACTAAATCTGGCTCAGCCAAACCTTGCTTAATAATTAATTCATGAAGAGTGTAATTATTATCAGGTGTTTCAGACGGAATATTAATAATCTTGTTAAAGTCAGGCGCTATTAATTTTAACTCCGGCTTACTTTCTGTCAGTGTCAATTGTTCCAGGTTCATTGAATAATAATCAGCAATAATATCCATTTGTTGTTCTGGATAAATTGCCGGATCGAAATGAATATCGAGTTCTATATTGTTATTTTTCACATTGATACGGGAATAAACAACAAATGGATAATTGACTTTTTCATATTCAAAGATGGTATCTATCTCGAAAGTGTTTGCCTCCCTAATAGATTGATACGCATGGAAATTAACAAAATTAAATAAAGTATGGAACAGGTTTTGTCCATCATTCATGATCTGTAGATCATTTAGAGGAAAACTTTTAGCAAAACTGGAATCCGCCTCTTCCTTACTAATAGCACTGATTAACTCCAGCCAATTTGATGAGGAAGCATCAATATAAAACGGTAAGGTGTTCAAAAATAATCCCAGAGCTTCATCGCCACCTTCATAATCCAATCGATTATTAATTACCAAACCAGTCGAAACAACTGATTCCCCTGTCAGCATCGATAGCGTTTTCATGTGCGCGGCAAGCAGTATAGTTTTCACATGTACCGATAGCGTTTTTGCCTGACTTTTCAAACGACTTGATAAATCGTCGGAAATCGATATGGTTTTAACCAGCCTGCTTCCCACGGCCGATCCGTTGTAATAAGGCGATGTGGGTATTTTTGAAGAAACACCGCAAGCCAGCTTGGCCTTCCAATATTTTATTATCTTTTCATCTGTCAAGTTTCGAGCTTCCCTTGCAACGTATTGCTTGAAAGCCAACCCCTCACGTGAAAATAATTTTATATCCTCGCCATGGGATAATTTTCCATATAAATTGAAGGCATTGGAAAGCAATATGGCTGTACTCCATCCATCTAAAATCAGGTGATGTCTGGAGAAGGTTAAAACCGCGCAATTATCACTGACAATATGCACATAAAATTTAAAGAGTGGCGCAATTGATACATCAAACTTCTTTCGCTTTTCATTTTCAAGGAAATCAAAAATAACGCTATTTTGAGAATGTTCATCCATTCCACAAATATCAGTAATTTTTATATCTTTAATTCCATAGGAAAAGTTGGCGCGATCATACACAAACGTGTATGGCGTGCCATCTTCAAGATTAAGTATGCAGGTTCGCAATATTTCATTATTGAAGATAATTTCATTAATTGCATCAGCGAACAGGTTGATATCAAATTTCCCAGTGATGCGATATGAGGACACATCAACATAACTGGAATATTCCTCTTTTTTATCGAACTGGCTGAAAGCAAGCATGGCCCACTGCATAGAAGTCAGGGGATACGCATCTTCAAATTTTCCGACATTTGAATAACGCTTTGTCAATTCCTCACTTTTTATTTCAAAAGACAGGATTTCATCTATTGCCTGCGATTCTGTATGAGATTTTTTTTCCGCAAGTTCGCCAAGCAATGCAATTGTTTGAGCCTCATAAAAATCGTTGCTTGAAATCTTTATTCCTACTTTATTAGCACGCGTAACTACTCTAATACTTAGTATCGAATCTCCACCCAAGCTAAAAAAGTTTTCATTAATTCCAACTTTTTCCAACCCCAAAACATCACACCAAATGTCTACCAGGGTCTTTTCAATAGGAGTTACTGCAGGGTCAATGCGCCGCTGCTGGATGTTTTCTTCATAAATAGAAGAAAGTGCTTCCGTATCAAGCTTTCCGTTAACAGTAGTCGGAAAGTGATCCACTACAATAATTTTAGTGGGTTGCATATAAGATGGAAGCGTTGCCGCGATATGCTGATGCAAACGTTCCAGCGGGCATTCATTTTTATTTACCTGCCGGGTAACAAATGCAATGAGGGTTTCTCGCCCAGCCATCGCTTTATGGGTAATTACCCTGGCAGAGTACCCTTCTTCGAAGGCGGCAATAACTTTTTCAATTTCGTCTAATTCAATTCTGTGTCCATTAATTTTTACCTGGCTATCTGCCCTTCCTATACACACCATATTTCCATCGGGAAGATAATATGCAAGGTCGCCGGCTTTGTATAATTTTCCTCCCACGTTTTGCGCTAGCGGATGTGCGATAAATCGATCCGTGGTTTGACTTAAAAGATTGCGATAGCCCAAAGCCAAGCCTTCACCGCCAATATAAATCTCGCCAATACAGCCAACTGAAACTGGCTTAAGTTGCGAATCCAATATCAGTACTTCCATATTGTCAATTGGCTTACCGATCGGAATGGGACCAATTACTTTATCTTTCACATCATAAATCGTGCAGCCTACAACTGTTTCCGTTGGGCCGTACTCATTAATAAATCGGGCGTTGGGGAAAACTGCCTTCCATTTAAAGACCGATTCAGAATCAAGCACTTCACCACCAATTACAAATGCCCCCACATTTGCTTTCAGTGAAGAAAAATTTTGCATTTCCTGAATTGCTGCCATATGTGAAGGCGTAATTTTTATAACACCGTAATTCACAGATGACTCCAACAACCCGGCCAACTTTTCAATATCTGTTTCGGGAAGTGCGTGGATATACCCACCAGCATATATAGGAGCCAGCATGGTAGTTATGGTGGCATCAAACCCAATTGATGAGTGTAAAATTGAAGCTCCATTACCCACCATTGGATATTCTTTCTTACAAAAAGCCAAATAATTATTTAAGCCTTTATGAGTGATCATGACTCCCTTGGGAATTCCCGTGGAGCCGGAGGTGTACATTATATATGCCAGATCATTATCATCAGGCTCTACATCCAGACAAGAATTATCATACTGCTGGCAATCAAATTTATAGAAATTGTTAATATTATGGATTTTAATCTCAATAGCATTAAATAATTCTTGCGTAGAATCATCCACAATACACAAGACAGCAGCTGAATCAGAAAGCATGTACCTGGCGCGAGCTTCAGGAACTTCAGCATCCACAGGCAAATAGTGATGCCCTGCCTTATAAATAGCTAAAATAGCAACAATTAATTCCGGGGAACGTTGTATTGAAATGGCAATCGTTTGGGATTTTGGCAGGGATAATGAATTTATGTAATTAGCCAATTGGTTTGCACGAATATTTATATCCGCATATGAAACTTTATTTTCACCAATTTCCACCGCTATATGCGCAGGCGATTTCTCAACATGAGCCAAAAATGAGGCGAGTAAATTTTTTGATCTACCCTCTTCTATTTTGGAGTTTGCACCCATAGCTTCGATGGCTTTATCGTAAGGTGTAGGTAGTACAAGGTCACTCACCAAACAATTCGGATTATGCAGGGCACATTCCAACAAACTCATCATTTGCGCAGCAATAATATTACCATAGCCCGACAGCATAGAATGCTTTGCACAATGCAGCTGCACAACCCAATTATTATATTTCACAAATTCAAACTTAATTGGATTAAGCGATCCTACTATCGAATACTTCTTTAAGTCCCATATTTTATTAATCAGTGGCGATATAGAGCGATCACAATGCAGACTAAAGTCATGTACGCTAACGGCTACATCATTGTTTACAAAACCTGCTGAAGAAGGAGAAAAATATTCTTGTAGCGATTTTATCTCATCATATTTCGCCCTGACTGCGTTAATTAAACCAAGAAATGATTCTTCCGGATTAAGGCTAACAGGCAAAAGGATATTTTTTGAAAACAGGCCAATGACTTCATTTAGTTCTTCATGCAACCGACCATTGAATTGATAGGAAATACTTAGCCCGCATTCTTTACTTTGCTTATAAAGCAATGCATATATTGCCGAGATGAAGAGTATTTCCACACTAACAGAATGGGCATGCGCAAATTGGTGTAATTTGCTCATCATGAAGTCATTGACTTCAACGTCAACAATATCATTACGTTGAACCTTGCCTTCATCTTTTTTGGCATTAATGGCGCCATTAAAAAAAGGCGCGCTAACCACAGGCGGCATTGCAATCTTTTCTTGTAACGATGAAATAAATGGCTTTGATTCCGTCGCTTCAAGTAATTCAGACATGTATTCTGCTATATCGGGGTATTGCAAAGGCATGCCGGGAGTGGAATCACCACAATAGACAGATTGCACCCTGGCCAACATAACCTGTAACGAATGGGCATCACAAACGAAAGTACTTGCCTTTATAAAAAGGTGGGCCACAGAGCCATGTTCAATAAAAAATGTTATTGCAACAGGATTATCTAACTCTGCGCTCTCACCGATAAAGCCTTCCCAATATGTATCTACCGTGCCTGATTCAGCTGCATCTATCAATTGAAATTTGATGCAGCTATCGGCTACTGACGTTAAAATCGGGAATTTTTTATCGAGCGTCAATACTCTGGTTTGTAACGCCTCATGTTCCTCGTATGCTGTTTCAAATGCATTTTTTAATTTTTCATAATCCAGGCCAGGCTCACCGGCCAAGCGGACAATAATGCTTTCCAGTTGCCCTGATCTATTGCTTTCCCACCATTTTTTTTGTTGTGGCGACAGGGCAAAACCTTCGTTAATTGTGTTCATGTTACTTTGCCTCCGTCAGATTATTATCCAGCATTACCACAACAAGTTTTCTCTCCCCCGTAAATGCCCTTCTACCATGCGCCACCAATAAATTGTCGAGCAACAAGACATCTCCATTTTCCCAGCACAAGTCATAAGAACATTGCGCATAAAGGTCACGGATTTCCGACAATGCATTCAACTCCAGCTCGCTTCCATCGGCATGGTATACATTCCGGGGATAAGTGATGTTGTCGCAACCTCCTTCAGCGAACGTGTATTTATCATCTGTCGCAGACGCATGAAATAAATGCGCCTGATTAAACCAAACATTTTCTTGCGTTATTGGATGCATCAAGGTCGTATTGCATAGTTGACGTGTTTGCAAACCGCCATTATTCCCCCACCGAAACTCTATGTTGTTTTCCTTACAAAACATTTCGACTTCATCTTTATCCGTCGTCTGGAACACTTCACTCCACGGCAAATCAACAACCCCATAGTTTCGTATGTACATCAACCGGCTTTGGTTATATTTATTTTTTATTGACTCACTTAAATTGTTATAAATAAAACGTGAATCGGCTAACGTTGTCTGGCCACCGGAAGTGGCAGCCAGGTGACAGCCAAAAACCAAATGCGTAGGCCAGGCGTGCGAATAAGAATTTTCATTGTGCAGGGGGATATCCCGCTTACAGTTATACTCAGTAGCCGTATAAACATAAGAATCGATTAATGTCCTTGGTGAGGACCTGTATACGTAGCTAAGTGGTTTATAGCCCAATGCGTCGATGGCTACATTTTTAAATTTTTCTGTCGACTCAACGCCCCACCCCCTAAACAATAAAGCACCATACTCAAGCAACTTACTTTCTATTTCCTGCTTATTTTTTTTAATCCATGATTCCAAACAGGAATTTGCTTTATCATTGGGATAAATACAAAGTATTTTGGTTGCATGGTTACCAATAACGTAGTTACAGACTTCGCCATTGACTGCTATTGTTTTTCTTTGTCCAAATTTTTTTACTGATCCATCAATAGAATTCATTTAATTAATCTCTTCTCTATTTTTTTTAAATTTTGAGAACATACTTTTTGCCTGGGCAGCAGCCCGGTCAATGTTCATTGTATTCGTAGTAGGGAAAGTCAAGGCCAGCCTTGACAACAAAACGGAAATTGGTGAATGCAAATTACTTATGGCTTGATTAAGTGTCTCTTCAAAACATTTGACCAGATTGCTAATGGTTTCGGGTTTAAAGCGAGAGGTTTTATATTGAACGTCAATCGACAATAGACCATCGCGTTCCTTAATAGACAACATAACGTCAAATTTTGCAGTTTCCACTTCTGGTTCGACAAATGAAACATCCACTCCATTTACGTTGATCTCGTTTTCCTGCGTGTTATAGAGAACCAATTTAGTCTGGAAAAGCGGAGAGTAGCCTTTTTCACGTTTAACGTTTAAATTTTTCAGTAACTGGTTAAATGGAATATCTTTATTGTCGTATGCCTCGATTGCCTTCTCTTTCACTTGCAATAACAGATCAGCAAAACTTTTTGTAGCATCAACATTTACCCTGATGGCCAATTGGTTAATAAAGAAACCAACCACATTATCCATATTTTTCCCATTTCGATTGGCATGATCGGTTCCAATTATGATGTCACTTTGGCCAGAGTAATGGGAAAGAGTAACTGCATAGGCGCTCATGAGCACCATAAACAGGGATATTTGTTCCTCGGCTATAAAGCCCTTGATAGAAGAAACATCAACATTCGGCAACGTAAATCGCAATACCTTGCCGTGTTCAGAAAATGAATCAGCCGGGGCTTGATTGTCATATGGCAAATTTAATCTTGGAGGCAAACCATCCAGGTTTTTTCTCCAGTATTGTTCTTGCTTGAAAAATAGTTGATGCGCTACATCGCTGTGCTGCCATGTTGAAAAATCAGAATAATGAGCAACGGGCGAAATTGAATTTTTCAATTCCACTTGAGGTTCATTATAAAAGCTACAGAAATCGGCAATGAGCAATTCCATAGACCACAAATCAGAAATGATGTGGTGGATATTAATTAGGAATAACGCAAGATTTGACGTTAACTTAAACAGTTTCACCCTGATAAGGGGCGGAGTATGTATATCAAATGGCCTGTTTGAAAATGCCTTAATATATTCTTTGACATAGCTTGAACCTAATATCGCAGCATCTTCCCATCCTGAATAATCGATTTCACTTTCAGCATATTCAAAGCAAGTGAGTTTATCCGTAGAAAAAATTTGTACTGGCCCTTCGTCACGTTCACCAATATAACTTCTTAATGAGCTGTGTCGATGCAACAGAAAATCAATAGCAGCCCGCGCTTTATGCACATCTACATCACCCTTTAATGACAGCGCGGAACATATGTTGTAGGCAGCACTAAGCCCCGTGTTTTTGAAAAGATACCAAAGATCTTTTTGAGGGAAAGAAAGCGGAGCGCTGTCTAACTGGCCACGACAAGGGATATCCGTATCGAGCCTATTTTCAACGCGGATATTCTCAATATTTTTGTCAATAAAACCAGCTAAAAGACCCACAACAGGATGCCGATAAAGCTCAATAACAGGGAAGTTTATTTTCCACCCGGTATTAATACGAGCGACTAACCGGCTGGCGGCTAACGAATGCCCACCCAAGTGGAAGAAATTATCCGTCACACCCACCCGTTCAATACCCAGTACCTCCTGCCAGACCCCAGCCAGCAATCGCTCCGTTTCCGTACCCGGGGCAACATAGGATTCCTGCTGCAACGCCCTATCCGCT
>DATJLF010000096.1:0-42548 GCA_035490715.1 Cellvibrio sp. | reverse complement strand
ATTCTGCCCAAGTGGTTGCAGCAATGGTGCGCAGTTCTCCGCGAGCCAACGCAGGCTTGAGTAAGTTAGCCGCGTCACCCTGACCTTCCTTACCCCCGGCACCAATCAAGGTATGGGCTTCGTCGATAAACATAATGATGGGTTCTGGTGATGCTTTTACTTCGGCAATGACGGATTTAAGGCGATTTTCAAATTCACCTTTAACACTGGCACCTGCTTGTAATAAACCCAGGTCAAGGCTGCGAATGGTTACATTTTTTAATTGATCTGGCACATCACCCGATGCAATACGCAGAGCAAAACCTTCAACAACCGCAGTCTTTCCTACACCGGCTTCACCAGTCAGGATAGGGTTGTTTTGACGGCGACGAATAAGGATGTCGACAATTTGACGAACTTCTTCGTCGCGCCCGAGTACTGCATCGATTTTGCCGTTTTTGGCTGCTTCCGTAAGGTTAACGGTAAATTTATCCAACGCCGGTGTGGCGCTGGGAACTGCGCTTACCTCACCTGACGTATTTCCATTATCTTGCACACTGGTTGATTTGGATTCGGCTGTTGTACCCACAATTGCCCGCGTTAAATCGCGCAGCGATTCCGGTGCGATCTTTTTCAGTTCGCCATTGGTAATTTCTGTAGCGCGACGCAGTCCATCATCAAGCATTAATGCTGCAAGAATATGCGCTGAAGTAATTTTGGGATAACCGTATTCTACGCTAGCCAGAACCCATGCATTTTTAGCAAGGTCCACAATGGTAGGTGAGAGTGCGGGTGCGCGGGTATTGCCGCCTTTGATTGCATCCAGTTCGCGATTCAAATGCCTGATTAAATTGCCCAGATTAATTTCGTATTTTGTTAATACAGCCTGGATATCGCTATCGGGAATTTCCAATAATTTTAGCAGCCAGTGCTCAATTTCAACGTTGTAATGGGTGCGGGATAAACACAAACCCGCAGCACCTTCCAATGCGTTACGGCAAGGCTCATTCAATTTTACGACAAGCGATTTGAGATCGATGCTGATCATTCTTCAATCCTTATGCGAGATAGTGAACAGGTGGTAGGATCGCCAGTCGAATCATTTGGCGGATACCGTTATTTTAAAAGTTTTCGGTGCAGCTTCATTTGCATTTTGAGCGTTCGATGATAACCAGGTATTCCAACCCAAAATCGGTGAAGCTGTATTACGTAATTGAATTTTGTTAGGCAAATCAGCGCGATTAACTTCAATTACGAATTCATAGTCATGTTCAAGGCCCAAGTAAAAACGTACCAGATCGTTCATGGTGGCCAACGCTTTGGTTCCGGGCGCGAATTGATAGAATTGTTCTTTTGTCAGCGGCCCCAGAACAATCCGAATTTTACCTTGGGCAATCCAGCCGCGAGAACCGAGCATGGCTGATTGGGCCAAGCGTGCATTTTGCCCTAACGGCAATGCTTTGGATGCAACCCGCGTACAAAAATCCGGTAAAAGATCTTGCCACTGACCAATAAACTCATCAATTTTTACTGGTAATTGGAAATAATCCGCCAGCATTTGTTTGAGGCCTTGTGATGAACGCACCTTGTGCGTGAGCAAACCGCTATAAAAGAGCAATGTTTCGTCTTTGCATTGCAAACGGTTGGCTAGGCCGGCTGTTCCCATACCAATCATCCCCAAAATAATCTGGGTTGATGAAGTCGTTAATGCGCTGCGTTGGTTTTTCAGTTGCTTTCGTTCTGTTTCCAACGGTAGGTTGTACTTGGTGTTCGCCTGGTAAAAAAGTGAAATCAACCGATGGTTAAACAAATCAAGAAACTGAGCAAGGGCAGTATCTTTTAACTTCAGACGCTGCAAAATAAATTCGGTGTAGTGGTAGGGCAAAACACCACTGCTACCAGCCAAACTGAGGAAATTGGTTTGTACTTTGTAAGAACCCGCACTGTTACTTAAATCCAGAGAGTTATTATCCACACTAACAACATCAGACTCGGGAAAACTTAGCGATGGCTTTGTGCGAAATTGGAGAATTTCACTCGCGGGTGGGGCAAAACCTCCAATAGTTTGGGTGCGTGAATGCAGCTCACGTGACGAGTGATGCACGAGTAATGCGCGCTCAAGCAACCGCACAGTTTGAAAAAAACTGTATTCATGTGGCTCGGATAGCAAGCGCTCGATTACAGAAGCGTTTTTTCGCCAGCGCGGGGAGAACATTTTTTAAGGTAACCTTCTTTATTTTTTCGCCGCACTAGCAGGCGAGTAAACGAGTTGATGGAACAATAGAGACCAAAGAAATGTTCCAGAATTGATGCAAATAAAAAACTGCTGCTGCCAGTAAAATGTAAATCATCAATTAGCAGTTCCAGCTCAAGCCCCCGACATAATGTTGTTCGTCCATCAATATTCAAGGGTGCATTTACCGGTCGTGCTGATAATGAAACAATGGATTCAATGAGTGCACGTGATGCTGAAGAGTCCTTAAAATCGTAAAGCCGCAGCATTTCTTTCAATGCGTTAGTGGAATCCTTTGCTCCCGTGATGGATAAGTGATTTAAATTTAAATGGGATAATAATCGCCACCGCGCCCCGTCCCGCAGGGGAGGACGAACGCAATTGGTCGGTTGAATCAATAAACGTATTTTTTCACACGGCGGTGCCGCGCTGATACATTGCAATCTTGGTTGTTCCAATGAGTAAGGCAATTTAGCGGGTAGATTACGATTGCTACACAATGTTTCTACGAGCAACGTTTTATCATCAGGTATGTTAGGGTTAAAAGCCAAATCTACCAAGGATAAAAATACATCGGTAGCATCATCCCTCGCTTGTATTCCTAATTTAGCAGAGCGACGTGAAGCGAACCAAAATGCTTCGTGATTGAAATCAAGATGTTCATGCTTTAATCCATACAAAGGAATGAATAGTGTTTGCGAGCCATCGGAACTTGCGGCTACAACGCGGTTGACTGAATAAACTTCATAGCCTTGCGGACGTCGTATGTCTGGCACAACTTGATATTCTTCCTGGGTGTGATCTACCTTGATTGGATCGGCTTTATGTTCAAATAAATTAATGACCGGCGTACAACCCAACACAAAAGTTTGTGCATTGATATTGTGTTCAAGTTCAATATTGGATTGATTTAAATAAATATAAATATTTAATTCCGACGTTGCATGTGCAGGAATATATTTGTCGAGTCCTTCAATATCAATAAACTGAAATTTTTCAGGGAAAACAAAAAATTCTGTTAATAATCGATAGCCCAATAAAGACGTAGCGGGGTAGGGTAGCAGGCCTTCATGTTCGCCAAAGCCGACTGGTTTTAATAATTGTTTACCTGCGTAAATTGGCGCGAGATCTGTTTCAGTTGCTGTAATAACGATTTGCTGGCATTCGTTCATCAGCATTTCGTATAGTGGATTAATGTGTTGTGCTTGGCCTTTTAAATAAAATCGTAATCGATTAGGACGTAATTCACTGATACTAATAGCGTCATTGAAGCTATGCAACCGTAAGCGCAAAACACCGCCAGCTCCTCGAATATTATTAGCGCCTGGCGTGGCAAACGGACGCCCCAACAAGCTTGCCTCCTCGACAATCAGGGGTACTAATTCTGTGTCATAAACGGTAGAAAATTTACAGGTTTCACCCTGGAATTGTTCAGTTTCCAATATAGTTTTAGCCGGAAGTTCATAAGTGCTTTCCAGCTGGTCTTTATTGGGAATGAAATGCGCAATCGACATCGAGGGAATCGGACATTGATAATGCGGGAATAGCACTGACAGCAAGGCATCACTAAGCTCAGGAAAATCATCATGTAATTTATGATGAATACGCGCATTCAAATATGCAAAGCTCTCAATTAAACGCGAAACGTGCGGATCCTCAATCGTGTCTGTGCTGACACCAAGACGCCCGGCAATTTTGGGATGTTCCTTGGCAAAACGCGCACCTAATTGGCGAATATACGCCAATTCTTTTTCATAGTAGGGCAGTAACTCATCAGCCATGTTGTGATTCTTCTACTTTAACCGTTCGGAAAACCGGATCTAATATGGAGTCAAAAATAATGACTTCAGGAGCCGGGTCGGCGTAGAGCGTGGCATCGATACGAAATCGTAATGTCCTATCGCTCAATTCTTTATTGTCAATGTGAACGACTTTGACCGTCTTGAAACGAGGTTCATAAGTCGCCAAAGTTGCTTCCAGGCTTTTTATAAATTGCCGTTTTTTTTCTACATCAGCAATATTTACCGTAGCCAGGTCTGGTAAACCATAATTCAACAGTGATTTTTCTAACTGCGTTAGTTGCTCCGGAGGAGTCTGCATACGAAAACGTGTGTTCATCAGATTTTCAAGATCGCGTTTTACACTGTTGCGTAAATCACGCAAATATTGCACGCGGCTTTTATCCTGATCATGTGAGTTGTCAGGATCATTATCAATTAATCGATCAAGGATTGATGGACGAATTTCTAATTTTTTATCAACTTTCATTGTGATGCCTCTTATGTAGTTTGCATCAGTTCGGTAACCAGTTCCAGTTCCGAAACCATGTGATCAAGTTGATAATGCGGTACCAAATGAATAACGCAAAAATATTGTCCGGGTTTGTCAGGCCGTTCAGATACTTTCACATTCGCTTGCCGCAACGGATAACGTGCTTGTTCTTCCCAATCGAGATCATCGCGACCGGTGGTATAGCGGAACAACCATTCCATTAAAAAACGTTCGCATTCATCTGCAGTAATAAATGAACCAATCTTATCCCTGATCATTACTTTTAAATAATGCGCAATTCTTGAAGCACAGAGTACATGCTGCAACATAGCAGAAAGTTTTGCATTTACATCTTCGTTTTTTGATGCCCGTTGTCTGGGGTGCTGGACGGATTGGTTACTGTAAAATGCGCTGAATGGCGTATCGTAACAATGACACAATGGAATTAAACCTAGATCGCTTAATTCACGCTCCATCGAGTCTGTGATGATCACATCGACTGAAGGTTTTAGCGCGACCATTTCTTTATCGGTAGAAAAACTGACATTGGGGAGATTGGTAAGAAGCCCTCCGCCAATTTGATCACGTGGCACGCCGCGAATGTGGCCAAACCAACCAACGTTGGAGAATTCGCGAATCAGTACTCCACCGAAAGCGTAACAAGCGTTGCCCCACAGGTATGTAGAGCTGCCATCTTTACCGGGTTTTTCGTAAAAATAAATTCCTTTATAAGTCCCTGGTTCTGTGCGATAGGGTTTACGCATTAAAATTTTAGGTAAGGTTAAACCTAAAAAACGACTGTCCTGCTTCTCACGTAAAGAACGCCAGCGTATATATTCATTTTGCGCAAAAATACTGTGTAAATTAATGGGCATACCTAATGTGGAAAAGTCATCCAACCCAAAAAATTCACTGGAAACAGAACAGATGAATGGTGCAAATGATGCTGCAGCGATTTGGCTCAATCCTGACAGCGTAGAAATGTCATCGTAGGGGTGGCGCGCTGACCGTTTATGACTTATTTCGTAATCACCAATAATTACTCCAAAGGGTTCACCACCCGGTGTCCCATATTCTTCACTGTATATTTTTTGAAATAGTTGGCTTTGATCAACATCCAGTGCGCGTTCGATATCTTTGCTAACTTCTGCCCATGAGATGTCGAGGATTCTAATTTTAATTGTACGGCTGGCTTCAGCTTGGGTAACCAGATACCACAGTCCGCGCCAACTGGCTTCTAATTGCTGGAATTCTTTATGATGAATGATTTCGTTTACTTGCTCATTAATCATTTGATCAAGCAATGCAATCGATTTATTAAGTGCTAATTCAATATCGTGAGTATTATTTATTCGCGCACATTCTTCATAATTTTTCAGCCAGAAAACTAAAGCCTTGCTGGTATCGGTTTCGTTAAGAAAATCTGCATGGCTGACTAATACAGGCGTTTGCTGGCAAGCAATATCAAGTAAATTGGCCGGAGGAATAACTGAGCTCTGCTGTGCTACGTCGTCTTGATAGGATGTTGTCACAAAAGAGTCCATTACTAAGTGAAAAGGAGGCGATAGTGATATCGCCCCCTTATTTTTATTAATTGATGTTTTTTAAATCCGGTTTCACACCAACATGTCGCAGAACTGAAAAATCCCAGTCCTGCGTTTGGGCTATTAACCTGCTTTCGGAATATTTGCTACAAGTCGTAATGATGCAGTTAACTCTTCCATTTGCAACCATGGGCGCATCATAACCACCGCGTTGTATACGCCTGGTTGACCTGGTACTTCTTTAACTTCTACGCGAGCTTCACGCAATGGATACTGTGCTTTTGCTTCAGCGCTGGCACCTTCGCTGCCATTGACGTAGCTGCTTATCCAGCGATTCAACCAGGTTTCCGCTTCACCAACCTCCATGAAAGAACCTATTTTGTCGCGAGCCATAACTTTCAGGAAATGGGCGATACGAGATGTCGCCATTATGTAAGGTAAGCGAGCAGAAATAGCGGCGTTGGCTGTCGCATCCGGATTATCAAATTTCTTCGGCCGTTGGGTGGTTTGGGCACCGAAGAAAACAGCGTAGTCAGTATTTTTGTAATGACACAATGGCAGGAAGCCCAATTTGCTCAGTTCAGCTTCACGGCGATCAGTAATGCCAATTTCGGTTGGGCATTTTTGATCACTGTCACCATCATCACTAACGAATACATGGCTTGGCAAACCTTCAACTTTCCCACCACCTTCTGCACCACGGATAGCAGTACACCAACCATTTTCAGAGAACGCTTTGGTTAAGGTTGTACCCAGAGCATAGGCGGCATTCATCCAACAATAATCGTCGTGATCAGTTTCAGTATGACGACCATCATGAGTGCGCTCTACTTCTTCGTAATTAAATGCTTCAACTGGCTTGGTGGCCTGACCGTAGGGTAACCGGGCCAACACGCGTGGCATTGCCAAGGTTACAAAACGGGAGTCTTCTGTATCACGGAAACTACGCCACTGAATGTATTCGGCGCTGTCGAAAATCTTTTCCAGATCGCGTGGTTTCGATAATTCGGTAAAGCTGTCGAAACCAAACATTTCCGGTGCAGCAGCAGACAGGAACGGACAGAAACCGGCAGCGGCGACATTGGACATTTTGGAGAGCAGGGAAATGTCATCAGGATGAGTAGAAAACTCATAATCGCCAATCAGTGCAGCATAGGGTTGACCACCGGCTGTGCCGAATTCGCTCTCATATATTTTTTTGAAAATCTGGCTTTGATCAAATTCAACCGCTTTTTCCAGGTCTTTACCCAACTCTTTTTTGCTGATATTCAGCATGCGAATTTTGAGTTGTGCACTGGTTTCACTGTTATTAACGAGATAACTCAATCCACGCCAGGAACCTTCAAGTTTCTGGAATTTTTCATTGTGCATTACGGCAGCCAATTGCTTGGACATCGCTTCATCAATGGCTTTAATGGCTGCGTTAATGGTGACAGATAAATTCTTATCCCATTTCACAGTACCTTTCATTGCTTCTTCGGTCAGGGTGCGCAGTAATTCTTCAGTTTCATTGCGAGCGGTTTGTTTGGTGGCACTAATCGCCTGTTCCAAAAAACTAACGTCACTGGTTTGCGCTTCTGCTTGTTGACTGGCTAATTGTTCCTGGTTAGTCATGGTCGATTACTCCTCGTCCTTCTTCACACCCAACTCGCTCGACAGCGATGAGAGTGCGTTTGTATTGCTCAAAACGTCTTCCAGGATGGATTCCAACTCTTCAGAGCGATCTGCTTTGGTGAGTAGGTCACGCAGTTTATTGCGAGTATCCATTAATTTCTTCAAAGGCTCGAGCTGCTCAACGATACGATGAGGTTCGAAGTCTTCCATATTTTTGAAGTCCAGATTAACGGACATTTCACTACCGTCGCTTTCCAGCAGGTTTTCAACTTTCATGCGCAGTTGAGGGTTAACTTTTGACATGATTTCGTTGAAATTATCGCGATCAATTTGAGAAAACTTGCGTTCTTTTAACGGCTTTTTGCTATCAGCATTGTCGCCGGAATAATCGCCCATTACACCCATCACGAAAGGAATTTCCTTTTCGACAACAGTGCCGTTGGTTTCCAAATCGTAAGTAATATGAACACGAGGTTTTCTTACGCGCTTCAGTTTGTCATGAATACTATCGGACATGATCCCTAATCCTCTCTGGCTAGGTGGTTAAATTAATCTTCATTGCTCTTCACACCAGTAAGTTCACTGAAGTGTTTGCGTGACGAAGAGTCTGGTATCAGCTCGACAATCAAATCTTCGAGCGTCATATTGCCCCATTTCACGGCTTTTTCCAGCGCATAGGAAACGGGCGAATGTGGTTCAGTTTTGCGAAAAAATTGCGCAATTTCCAATAATTGTTTAAACGCTGCATCCCGCGAGACCAACGCATTAGCTATAACGTTGGCGGTGTTCGCTGCATTTGGTTTACCTGCGCCTGAAGCGGCGTCAGAAGTGGAGTTTTGCTCCTCTTGAACCGGGGTTTCAACTTCCAACGGAAGTTTATGCTTGGCAATATGGTTTACAGCGGATCGGCATTCTTCCACGGTAAGCACAATACCTCTGGTAGACGGTGCTTCTTCCGAACCACATAGGTTATCCAACAGCTTCTCGATATTGCGACAACTTTCAATAGTTGCAGCCATATCATCCAGTATATCTACGAAGTAACTTTCACTGCTCTCGTTAACTGCCTGGGCAATATTGGCAATAGTAAATCCTAGCTTTTCAGCCTTGGCTTCGCGTGTATCTTCATTGGTGATTCGTTCGATTTCAATAGCTTGCTGATACTGATAGTAAGCAAATGGCCCCGGTGTATAGCCTTCTGTCAAAGGGATACGTCTGATGGGCGCAATTAATACACCATCATTGGATCTACCGTTTAAACCGATAAGTGGAGAAACCCTGGTTTCAATACCATCTTCATCCGGCATTGGGTACAGATTTTCCCAAAATTGGTTGAGCAGGCCTTCTATGAGTTGCATGGAATCCCGCAATCCCGGGAAGCCATAACGCCTGACCATAGCTTCAGTAAGCCATGTTGCGACTTCCAAATCCTTACTTTCTTCACGCAGGATTTTAGGGGCTAGTGTTAATATCTTGCGCCAATATTCATCGGCGTCGCCACCACCTTCGTTATAGATATTGTTCTTTTCTGCATCGCGTGCAGCAGAACGGGCAGTTTTGATTGTTTGGTAACTGGATAAGGGAGACGAGTCGAGACGTAAATCTTGCCCAGTGGGAAGATCTCCGGCAATTGGGTTGAGAAGTTCTGGTATATCAAGAATCGCTGATGATGCCATTAGATGCCGTATCCCTATTGGTGTGATCTTATTTAAATAAAGGTTGTCCTGAGCAGCGCTTAAGACCTAAGCTAGCAGGCCCAACTCGTGAGGATCAGCTTCCTGGTTGCACTTACGAGCCGCTGCTGGCTACAACCTAGCACAGTTGGCATCATAAATTAATAAGTCACTTTGAAAAAGTGATTAAGCCAGGGTGAAGCAAATCACAAAACCAAGGTGTATGTAGTTTAGGCGGCATGATAGGATTTCATGATAAATGCGTATTGTTAGCCAGTGCTATACAAAGTACAAAAGCTATAAATATTTTTTTATAATCAAAGACATACTCGCAAGATGGATCGGTTAGGGTTTATTGCAGATGGCGCTACAAGTTACTTTAGTTAAAACTCCCGGGGGCGTTTCGCTACCGAGGAATAATCATGTTTTTGATCAGCGAGGCGGTACCTTTGGCCGCGCTGACAGCAATACCTGGGTACTGCCTGACCCGGATAAATTTTTATCTTCCTGTCATTGCGCAATTGTTTTCGCAGATAATCAATTTTATCTGGAAGATAAAAGCACCAATGGAACCTTTGTAAACGGTGGCTTTGAACCCTTGGGTAGAGGGACTCGACACAGCTTGAGCAGCGGTGATTTCTTTGAAATAGGCGATTACCGCTTCTCTATTCAATTGAATCAACAACCCGAGTCTATTGGTTCATTTGCTTCTCCATTTGATGTAGCGCCGGCCTCCAACAACTCTTCCCTATTTGATGCTACGCCCAAAAACGATTTGTTTGGAGAAAGTTTGGGCGATACGGCAATGTTTGATCAGCAACAGGATCCATTGGCCCTATGGGACAAGCGTCCTAAAAGCCAGCCGCAACATTCCCCATTTGATTCATCTTTCGAGCCATCAATACCTAATAATGATGGCAACTCATTGCTGGATGATTTTGTAGGAGTAAGTAAAACTACAGAAAACCAAGGGTTTTCATCGATGGATTTATCATCTGGCATGGATCAGGCTGTGTCTTGGCCGTCAGCATCGGCGGAAAATACGATTCCCGAAGATTGGGCCGATGACTTGCTTGGAGGAACAACTCCACCTCCACCCATTACCAAACCAGCCGCAATCCCAACGGATGAACTGGTGTCGCCGTTTGGAAACAAGCCACCCATTGAGTCTGGCGAGATGCCTTTTGATGTACCCAAGCCTAACCGTATTCCGTTAGCCGAGCGTATATGGGCAATGGAAACGCCACAGGAAAAAGCTCAACCAGTCCAGCCCGCGATTATTCATCAGCAACCGGTCGTACAACCTGTAATTGCCCCCGTCATTACTGAGCTGACGGAGGTAAAACCCCAGCCACAAATACCCACACCAACTATAAAAAAACCGGCAGACACTGCGGCCAGCAGGGTATTGGTTGAAGCGTTAGGCCTGGATATGACACGGTTATCCGATTCAGACATGGTGGAAATTAATCGTGTTGCCGGTTTGCTCTTGCGAGAAATTATCGATGGGATGCTTGGTGTACTACGTTCACGTGCGAGTATAAAAAATGAATTCAGGATGAACGTTACCACCATTCAGCCGATTGAAAATAACCCTTTAAAATTTTCTGTGAGCGTGGATGATGCGCTTGAAAATCTGTTTATAAAAAAATCCAATGCGTATAAAAAACCTGTAGAGGCGTTTCGTGAAGGATTTCAGGAAATCGCTGAACACCAATTAGCAATGATTGCCGGCATACGTCAGGGATTCGAAGCTATGATGGAGCGTTTTAATCCCGAACAATTGGAAAAAGGCTTCAGTAAACAAGTTAAGGGAAGCGTTATACCAGGCATGCAGAAAGCAAAATTTTGGAGTAGCTACACGGATTACTACCAAGGCTTTACAGATAATATGGAAAGTTCATTCCAACATTTATTTGGCAGTGATTTTGTAACTGCTTATGAAGACCAACTGCGTCGGTTGGCAGCGACGCGCAAGCGAGGGGATTCAAATGATAAGACGTAATAAAAATGCAGTAATTTGCTCTTTGATAGGTAAAGTCTGTTTACTTATCGTGATGCTATTGGCAGTTATTAGTTGCTCGTCATCCAAAAGCCGGGTTGGCGGTGTGCTTAATCTGGATACCGATTTGAAATTAACACTGCAAGTAAGCAGTGATATAAACCCGGATGATAACAATCGTCCCTCACCTGTTTTTGTTCGATTTTATCAGCTGAAATCCACTACAGCTTTTGATAAGGCCGATTTCATTGATATTTACGAGCGTGATAAAGAAGTTTTCGGTGGTGATATCGTTAGCAAACAAACGTTGAAGCCTTTAGTGCCGGGTGAAACTCGTATTGAACGGCTGGTGTTGGAGCCCGGCACGCGCGCCATCGCGATCTATGCCGAGTTTTCCCAATATGCTGGATCAACTTACAAGGTTACTTTTCCTGTGACAGAGAATAATGTCATCCGTAATGCCGAAACTGTGCAAATTTCGGGAAGAACCTTGTCATTGGTAAAAAAATAATCGGGCGTTTGCCTAAGGAAATTACGAGAAACCTATGTCTCTTGATAGCAAAGTCGTTTGGTCTGAAGGGATGTTCCTGAATCCCCAGCATTTTCAACAGCAAGATCGCTATTTTGAAAGTTATGTTAACCGCAAATGCAGCGCTCAGGGCTCTAACTTCTGGGGATTGCAACATGTAGAACTCGACCAGCAATTATTGAAGCTGGGAAAAGTGTCCATGCATAACGGTCGCGGCATCTTTCCAGATGGAACACCGTTCAGTTTCCCGGAAATAGATGATGCTCCCGCTGTAATTGATGTCCCTGTGGGATCACACAATACCGTTATTTATTTGGGGGTTCCTGTTCGCCGGCCGGGTGCAGTAGACGTATTGGCTAAAGATAATGTTCAGGGTTTGGCCCGTTATTATCCGATGGACATGCCCGTGCGTGATGTAACCCAGGAGGGTGGTGAAGATCATCAACTCGGCGTTGCAAAATTGCGTTTACGTCTTTTGCTTGATACTGATGATTTAAGCGGTTATGCCTGTATTGGTGTAGCACGTATCGCTGAAGCGCGTGAGGATCGCAACATCATACTGGATGAACATTACTTGCCGAGTTGTATCGATGTACAAGCTGCACCGCGTTTATCCGGTTTTTTACATGAGTTAGTAGGGCTGCTGCATCACAGGGGTGAGTCAATTGCAGGCAGACTAGCTGATGGCCGTCGCGGTGGTACGGCAGAAATTGCAGATTATATGTTGCTGCAATTAGTTAACCGTGCTGAACCGTACGTTTCTCACCTTACGACTATCGATGGGCTACATCCGGCGCGATTGTATGGTGATTTATTGCAGCTGGCTGGCGAGTTATCGACGTTTGTGGCAAAAACCAAACGTCCACCACAATTTGCGCAATATCTCCATGACAATTTGCAACAAACGTTTTCGTTGGCGATTAGCACTTTGCGTGAATATCTGTCAATGGTTTATGAACAAACCGCGATTTCGTTGCAACTGGTGGAAAAAAAATATGGCATTCGCGTTTCAGAAATTACTGATCGCAGCTTAATTAATACAGCAGTATTTGTGTTGGCGGTACGAGCTGATGTTAAAGACGAGGTAGTGAGAACACGATTGCCGGCGCAAATGAAAATTGGACCGGTAGAACGAATTCGCGAACTCGTAAATGCAGCCATGCCGGGCATTTTATTGCGACCACTACCTGTAGCCCCGCGTCAAATTCCATTTCGCTCAGGATATACCTATTTTGAGTTGGATAAGCACAGCGAGTTTTGGAAGGAGCTTAATCAATCCGGTGGTTTTGCTTTACATCTCGGTGGTGATTTCCCCGGAATCGAAATGGAATTTTGGGCAGTAAGGCAATAACAACCATTACATTTTTTTGGCTTTTGTTTCCGTGAATCCTCCGGGTGAGAGGGATAAGATATGTCTGGTAACGATTCTGATAAAACGGTTTTTAAACAACCAATGCCCGGAGGGGACAGGACAAGCATGCGTCCTACACCCGGTGCGCGTGGTCAAACAACGCCGATGCCCGATCACCGGACATCGGACTATACCCGCCAATCACCTCCACCAATTAACAGACCAGCAATGCCGGATGTTAATTCCGCGCAGTTTAAAGCTGACCACTCGGTAAATCCTGTTGTGAATGCAGCGGCCACCTTGATTGCCGTGTTTGCTAAAACGCGGAGTACAGCGCGACATAACGATGTAGGCGGGCTTTATCAACGTTTGATCAATGAAATAAAGGCTTTTGAATCACGTTTGCGCGACTTGAACCTGAAACAGGAGCAAATGTTGTCCGCACGTTATCTGATGTGCTCGGTGTTGGATGAAGCTGTTTTAAATACGCCTTGGGGTTCGGAGAGCGCATGGGCGCAGCGTACTTTATTAAGCGTATTTCATGGTGAGACCTCAGGCGGCGAAAAGTCCTTCTTGATTCTTGATCGTTTGAAACAAGCACCGGCAGAAAACCTGGATTTAATCGAGCTGTTTTATATTTGCCTCAGTTTGGGTTTTGAGGGCCGTTATCGTTTGATGAGCCGGGGTCGTGAAGGTATTGATCAAATTCGTGAAGAATTGTTTTCAATCATTCGTCGCAATCGCGGTGACTATGAACGTTCGTTATCACCTTCCTGGGCCGGCTTGGGCAATATGCGAAATCCGCTTACCGAATACATTCCGTTGTGGTTCGTGGTGGCATTAATGCTCGCTATTTTATTTTTTAGTTATTCGGGCCTGAGATATTGGCTTTACTCTTCGTCTGCTCCTGTTGCCCAGGAGATTTCCGAATTGCTGGATAAGGACAAACCAGACTAAACAAATAGTTTACTCAAATAACGGATAGGCTTTGTACTGGGCAGAGCCGTAGACTCGATTGGTAATCAGGACTTATGAATAAGATTGGTCGCTTTTTTACAAACCCCTTGGTGATTTCATTAATAGGCTTGCTGCTCATAGCGTTACTGGTTTGGTTTGCCGGTCCGCAGATTAAATTTGGTGCCGATAACTCGGCCCCTTTAGCAGATACCACAACACGCATGTTAATTATCATGGTAGTGGTGCTCCTGTGGGTGCTAAATGCCTGGCGCCGCCAATTCATGATTAGCAGGAACAATAAAAGTCTGGTTAATGATTTACAGGAAAGTAACCAGAATGCGCAATACGATATGGCCTCTGAACAAGCGGCCGATGAAATTGCGCAACTCAATGATCGTTTTCAATCTGCCCTTGCAACACTTAATCAGCTTAAATTTCATGGTCGTGGGCGTAAAAAAGCGCTGTACCAACTTCCCTGGTACATTATTGTTGGCCCACCTGGCTCAGGTAAAACAACCGCGCTTGTAAATTCAGGCCTGGAGTTTCCGCTTGCGGATCAATTTGGTAAGGGTGCTGTGCAGGGTGTTGGCGGTACACGCAATTGCGATTGGTGGTTCACTAACGAAGCGGTATTAATTGATACAGCAGGCCGTTACACAACCCAGGATAGCCATAAAGCAGTTGATAGTTCAGCGTGGGAGGGCTTTCTTTCATTATTGAAACGCAATCGTCGCCGACGTCCAATCAACGGCGCTATTGTCGCCATCAGTTTGCAAGATTTATTAATGCAAACCGATGAAGAACGATCTATTCACGCAAAAACAATTCGTTCTCGTCTGGATGAATTAATGGATAAACTGGAAATTCGTTTTCCAGTTTATTTGCTATTTACCAAATCCGATTTGGTTCACGGGTTTAGTGAGTTTTTTGAGGATCTCGGCAAGGAAGAGCGCGAACAGGTCTGGGGGGTTTCTTTACCTAATGCGCCCAAGCCAACGCAAAATCCGGATTTTTCATTTATTAGCCAAGAGTTGAAAAAACTGTCACAGCGGCTAAATGACCGCGTAATCTGGCGCATGCATCAGGAGCGAGATCCTCAACGTTGTGCTGCAATCGAAGGCTTTCCACTGCAAATGGAGAATTTGTTCCAGATTGCAGAATCATTTATCAACCGTACCTTCGCGCAAAATCGCTTTCAATTCCAACCCTATCTACGCGGTGTATATTTTTCCAGCGGTACGCAAGATGGAACACCCATTGATCGATTAATGACATCAGTGTCTGCTAATTTTGGTTTCGCACGTGAAGCATCAGCGCCAACTGCCGGCCGTGGTAAAAGCTATTTTATTTCACGGTTGTTTCGCGAAGTTATTTTCCCTGAATCTGAGCTGGTGGGAACTAATCGCCGTTACGAACGAGTCATCCGCATTACGCAAACTGCTGCTTATATAGCGGCAGCAGCAATAACTTTGGGTGTTGTATTGCTGTGGAGTGGTAGTGTTACTCGCAATAACCTTTACATGGCAGATGTAAAAAGTGATATCGAAACCTTCAAGGAAAATGAAAGTAAACAAACTCCAAGTGCTGGCGACGTTGGCGGAATTCTTGAATCGTTAAATTCACTTTATTCTGCAAGCACTGTATATGACAAAGAATCCCACCCATGGTTAAACAGTATGGGGTTGTACGATGATCGAGTGGATCAGGGCGCCGATCAACTCTATCAACAAAAATTACAAACTTTATTCTTGCCGCATCTCTTACGTACGATGGAGCGTGTTATTCAGCAAGGAGATCCGAATGGGGATCTATATTCCAGTTTCCGGCTTTATATGATGTTTCATGTCATGGATAAGATGAACAAGCCACTGGTACAAGGGTGGTTTGAACAGCATTGGGATAAACAATTCGCACAAGACAAACAAAAAGCAACTGAACTTAAACAACATTTGGCTGCGTTATTTGCCCTGGATTTTCCAGCTTCGGAATTAAATGCAAACCTGGTCGCCCAAACACGTGCGCAGTTATTACGAGTACCTGTTGCACAGCGTATTTATAGTCGAATCAAAGCAGATCCCCAGTACAGCCAGAAAATCGATGTATTGAATTGGTATGGCGAGACAGTACGTAATAATTACCGGGTAACGGATTCGCAACATGTATTTGTGATCCCGGTACTATTCACTATTCAGGGTTATAAGAATCTGGATCTTTCGGCTGGGTCGCCATTGTTCTCTGACGTGGCCGATGAGCAATGGGTATTGGCAGATGAAAACTCGGATAGTCAGTTATTAATTAATCGCGATGTTGACAGCATTAGCGCGCAAGTACGTGAATTCTATTTAGCGGATTACAGTAATACCTGGGCGACTATTCATAACTCACTCGCTGTGAATAATTTTTCCAATATTCAGGAATTAAATCGTGCGTTAAGTTCGTTTGTCGATCCCGTATATTCACCAATAATCTCAATTCTGGAGACTGCAAAATCCAACACGCAATTGACTCCGCCGCTATTGGATACAGCAGCAGATAAAGTGAAGGACGGTGGAAAACTGGACAAAGCACTGGATTTTGCAGCTGCGAAAATTGATGAGGGTACGACAGTTGATAAACGATTTGCGGATCTTCATGCATTAGTACAACAATCATCGCGCGGGCCAGCACCTATTTCGAGTGTGTTGCAGCAAGTTGAAACCTTACGCGCCTTTGTTCAGGAAATTGCGCTCGCCCCCGATACAGAGCAAAGCTCATTTGAAATTGCCAAAGCGCGTTATCAATCCAATGCGGGTAATCCGGTATCAGCGTTGCGCGCTTATGCTAAAACTACACCGGAACCTGTGCAACGTTGGTTAACCAGTCTTGCGGATGAAGCATGGAAAATTATTTCACAATCAGCTCATGGTTATGTCAGCAAAGAATGGCGTGCGCGTGTTTATCAACCTTACTCGCAAGCTCTTGCAGGACGTTACCCATTAAACCCCAACGCATCCGATGAGCTGGCATTATTGGATTTCAGCAGCTTTTTTAAACCACAGGGTACATTGGATCAATTCGCTAAGGAATTTATTGATCCGTTTGTGGAAAAGCGCGGTGCGTGGGCGAGCCGTAGTGTAGATGGTTTCAGTCTTGGTTTTCCTTCATCAGCATTGGCGCAAATTCAGCGCGCTGCAAGTATTCGTGATGTCTTCTTTCGCCAGAATCCGGAAACGCCAAGTATTAGTCTTGAATTGCGCCCTTATTATATGAATAAGGAAGATGCATTGTTTACTTTGGATATGGGTGAACAGCGGCTTACCTATAATCACGGTCCCAAATTCTGGAAAGGTATTACGTGGTCAGGTGATAATGAAGCTCGCCGACTGCGATTGATTTTTGAAGATTTAAAAGGCGGTCAATTTGATCGTGCGTTCACAGGCCCCTGGGCGTGGTTCCGGTTGATGGACTCTGCTCATATCCAATCCACTCCTCAGTCCAACGTATATTTAATTACATTTATGCATGATTCGGCGCGCACAACGGATGATAACAGTGCGCGGAAAATTGTTTTTGAGGGCAGGGCGAATAGTATTAACAACCCCTTCAAAAACGAATTGCTCAATGCCTTCCGTTGTCCGGAGACTATCTAAGATGATCAGGGCTAATGATGTAGGTTTATTTGGAAAATTGCCTGCGCATGGGGATTTTATTTACCGCGATCTTCCCAGCCATTTCATTAATGCATGGGACGCCTGGTTACAAGGTTTTGTGGCCAGCTCGCAACAACAGCTGGGTGAGGCTTGGCTAGATATTTATTTAACCAGCCCTATTTGGCGTTTTGTAATGTCTGATGGGGTAATTGATGGTCAGGGTTGGGCTGGTATAGTTTTGCCCAGTGTGGATCGTGTTGGGCGATATTTTCCATTTTCAATTATCACTAAAGTGCCGGTTGCGGCGAATCCGTTTATAAGTATCCAACAAGATTCCTGGTTTGATGCCATGGAAGAACAAGCTCTCTCGGCATTATCAGGAAATATCCAATTAGAGGAGTTGGTCCAGAATATCAACCGCCAATCGCTAGAGTTGTCAGGGCTGCTCCAACGTAATGCTCTGGCAAGTGAAAGTGCAGGCTTTTTGGTGGAGTTTACCAATGAAGCCCCAGCTCTTGAGCAGGCTTACCCTCATTTGCTGGATAGCCATTGCCGGCAAATCTATTCAAACTATTCCGTATGGTCTACGGCCATGGGTTCAGAGCGAATCAATCCTTGTTTATTTCACACCCGTGGCCTGCCTAATTTCCGTAGCGCAGCGGCCATGCTTGATGGACAATGGGCACATTGGGGTTGGCATCAACCTGTTCAGGCATTGCCTTGATTTTTGCGTAGGTGGTCATTCGGATGACAGATATAACTTTTAGACGTCCTATTTCCTGGGATAGCAGTTTACTGACAGATGTCGGTAGCGTCCGTAGTGTTAATGAGGATGCTGTACTGGCGAGGCCAGAAATAGGTCTATGGGCAGTGGCTGATGGAATGGGGGGACACAAGGTCGGTGATATTGCCAGTAGCAAAATTGTCGCAGCGTTGGATGTTATCAAAGATTGCCAACGTCTCAGTGATTGTGTGGAAGTGATTGAAGATTGTTTACTGGACGTCAATCAATTAATGCTTGAATACGCACAAATTATGTTTGATGGCGGAACTATGGGTAGTACTGTGGTTGCCGCTGTTATCAAAGGTCGTATTGGTGCATGTTTGTGGGTTGGCGATTCTCGTCTCTATCGATTTCGCAATCAAAAATTGGTGCAATTGACCCGCGATCATAGCCAGCTGGAAGAAATGGTGGCGATGGGGCTCATCTCTCGTGAAGAAAGTGAAAATCACCCCAACCGTAATGTTATTACGCGGGCAGTCGGTGTTGAATCCCAGTTGTATGTCGACATGACACTTTTCACAACCCAGGTTGGCGATACTTTTTTGTTGTGCAGTGACGGCTTGTATAACACGCTGAACGACGAGGAACTAACAGAGGGTTTAAGTCTGCGGGATGTACAACAAAGTGCACAACACTTAATGAGCAAGGCTTTGGAAAAAGGTGCGCGCGATAACGTTTCTGTTGTAGTGATTAAAGGGAATCCGGGCAAGGTTCCTGCTAATGAAAACACCCAGGGATAGATAATTATTTTTAGAGGATGCTGGTCATGACTGACAATGGCGATAACGACAAAACCCATTTTAAACCGCGTGCACCTGCACCCGCGTCGAATTCCCCTGACGACAAAACACGGGTTATCCCGGGCAATGCTGCTGCTAAAAAAAACTCATCTGCTGCGCAATTTAATGACGCATTGAACAGCGAATTTCCGGATAAAACCCGATTTGCTCCGCACGCTTCGCCTGCTGAAACGAAAACAGAAATTAAATCTGATGTAACGCGAGTAAAAACTGCTGCAGGAAAACCCGTTGATAATGTAAAAGATCACGCCTTGCTAAAGGGGCGTTTTGTTTTGGAAGAACTCCTTGGTGCGGGCGGGATGGGAGTTGTTTACAAGGCAAAAGACCTGCTCAAAATCGAAGCGCAAGATCGTGACCCCTATGTTGCTATTAAAGTATTAACGGACGAATTTAAGGCGCATCCCGAAGCATTTATTGCCTTGCAACGCGAATCAAGAAAAACCCAGCGTATCGCCCACCCGAATATTGTGACGGTATTTGACTTCGACCGCGATGGCGATACCGTATTTATGACCATGGAATATCTGGATGGTAAGCCACTGGATAAACTGATCACTCAGTACCGTTCCATGGGTTTGCCTTCCGACGAGGTATTTAAAATCCTTGAAGGCATTTCTGCTGCATTAATTTATGCTCATGGCCAAAATATTATTCACTCGGACTTCAAACCCGGAAATATCTTCGTCAATAACAAAGGTATTGCGAAAGTAATTGACTTCGGCATTGCGCGCGCCGTTGCAAAAGTCGAACATCGTGAAGAAAGTCTTGATGATAAAACTGTTTTTGACGCGGGTAATTTGGGTGCACTCACTCCTGCATATGCCAGTCTTGAAATGCTCGAGGGAAAATCACCGGATGTTCGCGATGATATTTATGCATTAGGTTGCATTGCCTACGAGTTATATACCGGTGTCCATCCCTTCAATCGCGTCCATGCTGATGAAGCAAAACGACAAAAACTAAAACCCAAACGCATTCCTGGTTTAAAGAAAAACCAATGGCGTGCTATTGAAAAAGCATTGGCATTCGAGCGTGAAAATCGTATTCAATCTGTGGATATGTTTTGGGAGGAATTTTCGCGCAAACCCAAAAGTTACTGGGGCTGGTTCCTGTTTCTCGCAGTGTTTGGTGGAGGTATTGCCGGAACGTATTACCAGCTGAAACCTGAGCCGGTACAAACCGTTTCTGAGGATCAGGTGCGCAGTGAAATCGAACAAAAATTGCGTTTGGAGTTAATGCAAAAATCATTAGCTGATTTATACAATCAGGCAAGTTTTTCCCCGGAATGGGAAGCTCAATTGTGGCAACAGGTGCAAGAATTGCGTGGATTGTTAGGAAAAAAAGATAATTGGCTTGTCGGTCAGGAGGCACAATTTTTTGTACTGTATATTGCCAAAATAAAAGCCGCTATCGAATCGATGGATTTGGAAAATGCACAACTTTGGCATACCAATGCAACACGTTACGCAACTGATAATACACAGTTGGATGAATTGGCAGTAGGCTTGGCCAACGCGCTGGAATTGCAACGCAAAAAAGCGGAAGAGCTTGAACAACAACGTATCGCAGCCGAGCAAGATCAAGTGCGTATTAATCAAGAAAAGCAGGAGCAGCAAGAAAAAGCTACTGTTGTTGCTCGACAAAATGCCGACTTCGATACTGCATTAACAAACGTGAAGACACAGCTGGCATGTCGAAGCACTATCGATATGAAAGATTTTGAAATTGCCATTACCAAATTGCGTTCACTCAACACAACGCGTTATCAGAAAGAAGAGGGTGCAATCATTGTTTCACTTGCACAGTGTATTAAGAAACTGGGCGTTAGTTTCCCTGATCGGGCTGAAGTAATCAAACGTCAGGCATTACGGTTATTTTCAGGCAATGAAGTGTTGCGAGAAATTAATATCGTTGCAAAAGATGCTTGCAGTGATTCTCTGGCGGGCCTGGGATCAAGAGGAATGGGAAGTACTTGCCGTGATAAGTTAAATGGTGCAAGCAAAGCACCGGTCTTAGTAGTAATTCCAGCAAAAGGTAGCATTAAAGCATTTGCTATTGGCAAGTATGAAATCTCCGTTGATGAATGGAATGAATTTTGTCAGAGCACTAAAAAATGTTCCGCGAATACAGCAAACCCAATGGTTCCCGCAACCAATATTTCAATAGCGAACATTAATAGCTATTTAAAATGGTTAAGTGATAAAGCAGGACGCCAATACAGGTTACCCACGTTGGCAGAATGGCAATATGCTACGCGTGCCTCAAGTGCCAGTATCGACCCCAACCGCAATTGCAAATTAAACTCGCGCGGTATCCAAAAAGGAAATGAATTGACCAAAACGACCTTAGGTCAGCAAAACGCTTGGGGGTTGGTAAATTATTTAGGTAATGCCAGAGAGTTGGCACTGGATCGTGGCGGAAAATATTTTGCTGTAGGTGGTTCCTTTGACACAGACATGTCCGAGTGCAGTTTTACCAATCAAGTGCCGCATAGTGGTGTCGCCGATGGCTTTACCGGTATACGGGTACTGCGCGAATTACAATAATTCTTAGGGTGATTAACGTGGAGCAAGAATACGCGGACGCAATGAAAATGCTGGCTCGTCAATATTACGAGCATGAAATTTCCAAAGATGTCTACCGCGCAAAACGAAAGTTATTGGTAGATCACATGGACAATGAATTTAACGGGGAAAATGTTCGGGATACCGAAACATATAAAACTAGTGCAACTACTAACTCTAACTCGATAGAATAAGTACTAATACATTATTAAATGTTTTAAAGGAAACATTATGGAACTGATCAAATTTTTCCAGGCGGGAGGCGCATTCATGTGGCCTATCCTCGTTGTTATGGCTATTGGTTTAGCTATCGCACTTGAACGCTTGATTTACTTAACACGTACTGCAAGTGCTATTAATGCACTATGGAAAAAAATTGGGCCTATGTTAAAAGCCAACGATTTTGGTCGTGCAAAACAAGTTGTTGCAGAATCAAAAAGTCCTTTGTCTTCTGTTTTGGCTTACGGTTTTTCACGCTTTAAGCCAGATGTAAAACGCGAAAGCCTTGAGGCTGCTATGGAAGAGGGCGTAATGGAAGTAACGCCATTATTGGAGGAGCGTACACATTATCTGGCAACACTGGCGAACGTGGCGACGTTGTTAGGTTTGTTGGGAACTATTATTGGCTTAATTGAAGCATTTACTGCTGTAGCTGCTGCGGACCCAGCTGAAAAAGCCAACTTACTCTCAAGTAGCATTTCCGTTGCGATGAATACCACCGCTTTTGGGTTGGTGGTCGCTATTCCGTTATTACTTATGCATTCTTATCTCGCAACACGTACCAGCAAATTAGTTGACACGATCGAAATGGCGGCAGTGAAATGCTCCAACCTGATGATTAATGAATAATCCATGAAATCAGCCCGTAAAAAAAATTTACATGACGTGGTAGAGTTGAACATCACAGCCTTCATGAACTTGATGGTTATCCTGGTTCCGTTCTTGTTAATTACCGCGGTATTTTCACGCATGACGGTATTGGAATTGAACCTTCCTGCGCTTGATCAAGCTCAAGCCCAATCACCGGAAAAGCTGGATTTGTCTCTTGAATTGGTTGTCCGTGAAAAAAGTTTCGACTTACAAGATGCAAATCTTGGTCAATTACATCAAATAGTACGTGATGGACAAAAGGAGGATTGGGAAAACTTTACGAAGGTGTTAATGGAAATTAAATCGCGTTATCCAGAAGAAAAGTCCATCATGCTCCTAATGGAATCTGGTATTTCCTATAAAACCATGATTGAAGTTATGGATCATGTGCGCAGCACACAAGTGATTCAAATCGGCGATGTTGTTGATGTAGAACTATTTCCGGATATTTCTATCAGCGATGCTCCTGCACTTGAGTTGGCAACCGAAAATAATGTGCAGGATATCTCGGCTTCATCTGATAACAATACAGAGCCTACGCCATGAAAATGTCCCGTCGTGCAAAGCGCATGGAGCGTAGTCACAAGCGCAATCAAACACCCCCGCTCAATCTTGTTTCTTTAATGGATATTTTTACGATTCTGGTGTTTTTTTTATTGGTGAGCTCATCCAATTCATATCAGCTACCTGCCACCAAGGACTTAAAGCTACCGACCTCCAGTTCGTCAAACGTGCCTGAGGAAACCTTGATTATTGCTATTACCCGCGATGATATTTTATTAAGTGGTGTACGAGTTGAAACAGTCACTAATGTCCTAGCCGGTGAAGAGCTTTCGATTCCTTCATTGAAAAGCCAGTTACAACTTATGGGAGTAAACCAAAAGGATGCTGCAAATAGAAAAATCACTATTATGAGTGATGAAAATGTTTCCTATGCGGTAATACGGAAGGTACTTACTACTTGCCAGGAATCAAAATACACACGTATTGCATTTGCAGCGTTACAAAAAGATTTACCGCCGGGATAATTCCTGGCCATAAATGACGGAAGCAGGATGTCAGAGGTTATAAGCTACAAACATATCGCTCTTGATTGGCAACCAGATGGAAGTGCATCGCGGCAATTCAACCTAATTTTGCTCGCGGCAATTGTGCTTTCCCTTGGGGTTGCCATAACGATATCTACCATAAAAGTGCCGGAAGTTACTTGGGAGCAACGTGCCAAGGTACCTGATCGCATTGCTAATTACATAGCACAACAACCTAAGAAACTTGAAAAACCTATCGAGCTTCCCAAGCCAAAACCTGTGCCTAAACCCCAACCAAAGCCCGTAGAGACACAACAGACCCAACCAAAGGCAGATGTTACTGTGTCCCGCCTGAACCCTGGTCGCACAGAAGATAAACCTCTTACGCAAACACAAGAAAAAGCACGTAATGTTGCTCAACAAAGTGGCTTGTTGGCATTGGCATCGGAAATGGATGAATTACGAGATACCTCCGACATCAATCAAAATGTAAGAGCGCGACTGAGTACCGCAAGCACTGATCAAGCTTCGACTCATAAACTTGATGCGATTTCTGCTGAAACAAACAAGGCGGGAAGAACTATCGACCAGGATAAACTTGTAGGGCAAGTGGAAACCACTAATTTACAAACCCGTGAGACTAAAACCAATACAGCAGCAACTGAAAAAGCCACCCTTGCAGATGCGCAAAAAAAAGGTGCTGCTGGAGGACGAGGAATTTCAGATGTGGGGTTGGTATTTAATAAAAACAAGGCTGGCTTATACGCACTTTATGAGCGTGAACGTCGCAAAAATGCGGGTCTCAAAGGTCGGATCGTCTTCCAGCTTACTATTGAGCCTAGTGGTAAAGTCAGTAATGTAAAAATCGTCTCCAGCGAACTCAATAATCCGGCGCTGGAAACTCGAATACTCGCACGTATTAAACTCTTCATGTTTGCGCCGGCTGAAGGTGAAACGGTCACGGTCACTTATCCGGTTGAGTTCATTCCTTCATAAGTCGACGCATAATCTATCTTATGTTAAATCAATTGGGTGGATATCCAAATGACATCCCTGTCTTCTATAAGTCTAAAATACAGGTAATGGTCGTTGGGTTTGTATATCACATCTTTGATAACTCGTGCATGCAAGCTCCCGCATGTGGTCGATATCATTAATGCGGGAATCCAAAACATTTTGGCAGTAACGCTGTAATTCACGATGAGCAATATCGTGTGCAACTAAACAGTTAAGTGACAATACTGCGACCTGATAATAATGTCTTGATAGTATTTCAATAAAACGAATGTCAAATTCAGCTCCCTGAACGGTCTCCAATAACTGAATATTTCGCTGGGCTTTTTGAGTTAAGCGTGGCTCATACTTAACTCCATATAATTTTCTCAATACATCTTGTGCGAGAAGAATTTCTTCCCGTTGTATCCTATTATTTTTTCGGGAAATAGACTTTATTTCATTGGAATCGGTCAGAGGCTCTGTCGCAATAAAATTCGGGCTAGGATGAACACGATCATCTGAAGATATAACAGAAGTGATGTCATACTCAGTACCTGCTGCAAGCTCGGTTATACGCAAGGAACTATAGTGATGATCTATAATGGTTTTTAGATAATAGACTTCGAACTGGTTAGTCAAACCTCGACCCGGTTGATCTGCAAAAGCAAATACAGCAATTGTTGAAAGAAACGAGCCAGCAAATATCTTTAAAGCATGAGTAACGTGAAAAAATTTCATTACAAGCTCCTATGAATGTTGGAACGGCTTTTTATAATAATTCATGCTCCATAGGTTTCTTGCTAAAAAAGCGTTTTATCCGCCAAAATTTCATCGCTTAGGTTTATATCCAAATTTTAAATAATAAATCCTAAAAAATTTAATGCACAATAGAAATAAAAATCCGGTTTTTTAAGAATTAGTATCTAAAAGTAATAAATGAGCCGCCACACCAAAGATATTTATATTATTTTTCCAGCGAGATGGGCTGAGCTTCTACGACCTACTATAAATCTCTTTTTTAGGTAAAGCTGGAGCTTTTAAATTACCTGCCCTGAGTTATCTTGTTTAACTGAATAGATTTTTTACTATTGTAAACCCGAACAGTTGTCAACGTTTTAGGTAATTTTGGATCAAATTCCAGATTGATAACTTCATCATTTCCTAATTGGTCAAATGCAGCAAAAATTTCTTCTTCATTGAAAATCACAGTAAAAAACATTTCCCATTCTTTTTCTTTAAAAAAATATCCAAAAGATAACTGTTTGGGTATATGACGTAATTCTTTTGCCATGCTACTGCTTAATGGGAATTCAATCTTATAACTTTCGCCCGAAAAGAAAGCAACGTTACAGTATTTTGGTTTTTGTTCTTGCGCAAAGGTAGGTATCCAAGAATATTGGTTTCGATAATTATCCCACTTACCAAAAGGGATTCCGTTTTTCTGTATGTCCGTCAGTATTTCTGAAGAAAGTGAATCTTCCAATCCTCGACGCACAAATTCTTCTCTATTTTCTACAACATTATCTAACGAGTTAGTAAGCTCACCATCGTAGGGTTTCGCCTTACCAAAAAATACCTCACGAGTCTCATAACCTGTCACCCACACTGCAACAACCCCACCGGGGGCAACACCTACCATAATTTTTTTAAAGGTTGGATCATCTTTGTTACTTTTAACACCGGCTTTAAATAGATTCAAAATTTTTTCATAAGGCAAATCAAAACTACCATGATACATTTTATTTTCAGTATAAGAAAAAAATCTTATATCCAATCTATCAGGCAAAGATTTATATTCTTCTCCAACTACATGTGTAGATACACCAATACCCCAGCCAGGATTAATGCGTGCGGCAGTTGGAACATAAAGTCCACCTGTTTCATTATGATAATAAAACGTTCCACTAATAATTTTCATCGTGTAATTAGCTGGGGCAGTTTCTGTTGCTAGCCACTCAAATTGAGTTTTATTTTTGCTAAACATAAGGCAATGACCTGAGGAAGAGAAAAACACAAATAAGCTAACCAGGATAACGGCTATAATTTTACTACCCATCATAAGGTTGCCTCCAACGTTTACCTGCCCTAAATCGAGGATTCAAGCCAAACTCATTTTTGGAAGACATGTGTACATAAGAGTGTCTTATTCTCACTAACAGAGGATCATAAATTATTTGATCAAATCCATCTTGTGTCTTAAACATATAGTTAAAAATAGAAGCATCCAACGTTGATAAATCTGTAGAGCCAAAATGTTTATCTGCTTTAGCTATAGCTTCGTCAGCATCATGTTTTAAATCAGATAAAATTCCTATTTTTTGATTTTCTGCTCCTCTAGCCATTAACTTTAAAGGTATATTGCAATATGCATTACTAATACCTTTTCTATTTGCTGTAATCCAGGCAGTGTTAGACTCATAGTTTATATCAGTTACAATTTCATTATTCGTATACCAGTTTTGTTTAATGAGAGTATCTCTATCTGCCTCGATTTCAGCTACCCATCCACTGTTAAGTTCAAAAGATTCATCACTAAACTCTAAATAGCTACCCCCTACGTCAGAATGCACACCCGGCATAAAATATTCTTCACCGCCTTTCTTCGCAGTACTATTAATATTAGTTATCGAAAAATTTTTTCGGTGTTCTTCACCCGCGACTAAATGCAAGGTTTTGGTAGCATGCATTACTGCATCTAATTCCAATGCGCGAGTATCATTTGAAAATTTAACGCCGTGAGATGAAACTGTGTCAAACAAACCAGCAAACCAAACCTGTATCGTTGTTGCTTCTATTTGTTTAGCTGCTAGTAATTTTTTTATTTGCCATGTTTCATCTTTTAATACTTTGTGTATGCAATAACGAGCAGTTGCAGCTCCTCGACTAAATCCAAAAACATCAATTGTTAACAATTCAATATATTGAGTTAAGGGATCAATTGTTTCGCCATTTATTTTTTCTGTTATAATTTTATTAACAGCTTCTTTTATTCCTTTTTCACATTTTTTAACAACGCCTGCACGACCAACACCCATGCCATATCCAAGTGTTTTATCGCCTTTATTATCGATGGTGCCCGCACCTTCCGTGTAAATTTTTATAATAAGATCATAGCCATTCGCAGGATCTGTTTTTATATGTTTATCCAAAGTAGCAATATTGGTAAATCCATTTTCATAACTTGTACCTCCTGTTAAAGGGCTAACATTATCGCTAAAAACAGATGCAACTCCATGTTTAATCTTTTTCCATCGGGATATGGATGCTTTATAAAATTCATCGCGATCTATACGGCTTTGAATATTAGTTTTATTATTCATAGTTCCATCAAAGAGCATAATACATCTCACCTTTACACCTTTTTTATCGTCCTTACGTTCTTCTATTTTTTCAGGAGCTGGAAGTTCAACCCCCTCACAAAACTCGGTCATAATTATTTTTCCTTAGAACCTTTTATAAGGGGATTGGTTAAAGCTATTTTTTCCAAAATAATTGCGCCACGCATGCCGGTGTCAGATGAGCTATACACAAGATGTTTATATGCATCTTTATTTTTATGTAAATGTTCTGCTGCGAGCGTAATTAATGTGGTTGCTGTCGCTGCACCCAAATCACCATAACAATCGGCTGGGTGTTCGAGTCTCAGGGACTCAACAAACATTTTTTTATTGCGTATATATGCCACTCCATACTCTTTTGCCCAATGATTTTCTCCATTCATGCTGGAGTAAATAACATTAATACTTTCTTCTGGCTGATCTTTTAACGCTATTTTAAAAGCTTGATCCAGGCCATCTCCACGATAGGGCTCATTACTAAATAAATGACCTTGTTCTTCAGCAATTCCTGGCGGATGCAGTGCAATCACGTGGCCATCACGTACTTGCGCTAATTCAGGATGACGAGTTAATAATAAAAAACAAGCCGCTTCTCCAGGAGCAAAACTATCGGCACTGCCAATTGTTAATAAACGCCCCTTTTCATCCAAGGGAAACAGTCGTGCATAATCACTGTGCGAGTCGCTACCACCAACAATTACCCTATCGTATTTGTCATGCAGATACTTAAATACAAACTCTATTGCTTCTATACCTGCAGCTCGACCTGAATGGCAAACTTTTACCAGACTGGAATTAATCCAGAGAGCACAGTTCGCTGCCAAATTCCGGCTTAATAATGTATGTTTAATAGCTGAACTAACATTTAATTCCGGCATCGCCAATATTAAGGGGACTGGCTGCTCAATGAGCTGATTCCGGCATGTTTCTTCAAGGGCCACTATAGCCATCTTAACTATATGGTCATATTGTTCATTGTAGGATTCGCCTTCATCTATCTCAGCCTCGAAATTATCAAATAGATCAGGAGGCACCTCTGCCATATTGATAGAACTTCCTTTAGCAGTTCGATAACGTGATTCCTGATATGCACTAATCCCCGCATTTACCGCCGCAACTGTAGTTGCTACGCTGGGGCCTAATGGAGTAATCATGCCCGTACCGGCGATATATAGAAGAGAAGGTGACATTAATCGGTGAATCCTTTCGCGGCGTGGTTCAGCAAAAAATGGGCAGGTTCCAAGAGTGCAAGTTCTACTGCTGCCATGCGCCGTTGACGCTGCTTTCCATCAGCAAAAATACTGCGCAAATGTTCACTGGCACTAATACTCGGACTGATAATTTGCCCCATAAAATAACGTTGAGAAGGCGCGTAGCGTTTTTGATATTTTTGCCAGATAGCTGCAATTTTATTAACGTCTGGAAAAGGTAGAAATTCATCTTCGCTCACATCCATCTCTTCATTTTGCGCACCATCATCGGGTAATTGCGCATCGAGATTGGGAAGTTCATCCAACACCAGCTTGTGCTCTTGCAAGTCAATTCCAGTGATAGTCGTAAACGCTTCACCTGCAAGACGGGTTAATTCTGGTACCCGCATCTGGGCAATCAGCCAGTTAATCACATGCGGATCACCGAGGATGGTAGAGGCATTAATAACTGCACGATTATTCGATGAATCTTGGGCGAGAAGAGTAATCCAGTTACGTGCCGTTTCCGGCGGTAATACCCGAAAACACAAATTCATTGCATAAACTTGATGGGGATTTTGCGTCAATGCATAAGTTTGCAATTTTTTTGCGAGCAATTTGTCGCCAATTAATATCGCTGACCAGGTTGCCCAAAACACTACATCCTTATTATCTGATGACATGCCACTGTGCAATGCGTGCAATAAATCGAAACGCTTTAATTCACCAATCAAGCGCAATGCACGAGCATAAAGTTGGGGATATGCAATGCAATCATCGCGCTGCACAATTGCTGTTAGAAATTCGCGTGGATCTTCACGTCGTGCGCTGCAAGCGGCTAATCCCAGATATTTATGATTTAAATCTTTACTGGTGAGAAATTTTTTTATCCAGGAATGAACTAGCCTGCCAGGCAACCAGGCCATCGCCGCAACTAATCCACGCAAGGTGTGATCATTAGCCAAACCAGTTTCTACTACAAACTGGATATAACGAATATCCAAACTCCTAAATGCAAATACTGCCGCAACAAACACAGCATCAGGTTGTTGCAACTCAAGCGCACTAACACAGAGATTCCACGAGTGTTCCGGAGCAGTCATTAGCCCATCAAGCTGGGCATCTATGCGATTATCCAATTCAGCGAGATCAGCAGAACTGTAATGGGGTTGGTTTATAGCGCGGTCACGTAAAAGCCATAAAAAAGAAGCATCATCAACATAGCGTTCATGAATATAGCTATACATACCAAATAAATTGCGAGGAGATGGGGCATCTGTAGTCATGGATCAGCATTAGCCCATGATATTTTTTTTATTGTGGAACAAAGGGTCGCCTAAACGACATACATTTTTTCCTTCAAATTTCACATCGAATGAGTACATCATAAATTCACACTCGCCTTTATTTTTACCGCTGATTACCCCTTTCTGTACTCCTGCCTCATCCCCTGTACTTGTCGAATAAACGGCGCTTTTCACCATTGGCATTTTCCCATCTGTTAATACCGTTTTAGGACCTTTGCTAGTATCTGAAGATTTGCCGATATTGGGGTACGGGATAGGAACTACAGCTGATCCAACTGGCGTTTTACAAACATCAGGAAACACCGTACTCATACCCCCACTACCTTTATGTGCAATACCGCGCGTGTTACAAAATGTTGTCTGTGTCATATTGCCTCCGTTGTCACCTAACGTGTCAAACTAACAGTGATTTGTTTAACATTAAGAATACGCTTATCGCAAGAAATAGCAGCTTTCCATGTCATTGTCAGCTGTTGCTGGTTTGGATAGAACGATAATGTTTCAATTTGGAACGGTGCAGAAACTACTTCACTTTTTACTATTACTTTATTAGTCAGATTTACATAAGGAAGATTAAACTGAAAGTCGCCATTTGGATGCATCCCAAATATTCTTACTAGCTCACCACCTTTTAAAAATCCAGGATAAAGTTGATCTCTTGGAGCTGCGTTTAAAAAATGTGGATCAAAATCATCAGGTAAATAAGGTGCCCGCTGTTCCTGCCATTTTTGATCATAGGTCCCAGCTAAATTAGCTCTGGGAAGCCAACTGGGGGCTATAGGACCAAAACCAACTGGCATTGGATTATCTCGCCAATGGCGAATTAAATGTTCAGGGGATTCAAGGTTAGGTAATGCAGTGCCTTCAACTTCAGATATGTTTTTGTCGCCCGCATAACCTTTACCAACAGGATTTCGCGCCTCAACAAATATTTGACCTTGATGTTGGTATTGCCCTCCGAAAGCACGCTCATAAACTAACGGCATATTTACAAAAGGGTTGGATTGGCTAATTTCCCCTTCTTGCCAACTACGGTCACCGAATACTCGTATGACTTTCCGAATTGAGCCAACCTCAAAACCAACATCCATCTGACGAACAGGTTGTTGATCCAAGGAACAAGCCAATCCATACATCAATATATCTGTAGCTGGTTTCTGAATATGAAACTCACCTAAATTATTTAAACTCGACTCACCTGGTTCGCCCCAATACTCATCAGTTTGGTAGATAGGTAATTGCTGTTCAGCCAATTTCCACTGATTACCAATTGAAAATGTAGCTTTGGCCATAATATAAAGAGTATCTATTCCCTGAATATCAGGAAATAGTGCAAATGCTGCAGAAAAGGGGGTGTTGTTTTTTAGTTGCAACATGATCTTTCGAGCCCAAAATAATGTAATCAGGTCTCAATTAACCTGCACAGAGCCACCTAAAATTCGATTAACGCCGGTCGCTCGGCTCAATAAATATTTACCCCGAATTGATATTTTTCCATTTTTGTTGAGTGTAATACTTGCGTCACCACAACGAAGCACAATTTCTTCCTGACCTTCCATGATTATTTGTTTTCCATCAATATAAACTGCATTTTCAGATGAAGATTTTGAGAACTCTTTTTCAGTTTTAGCTGGCACCTCAGAAAAAACCACTTCGTCTTCATCACCAACAATCTTAGTATTAGCTATTACATTCTCAAGTACTTGCTGCAATGGCGAATAAATTAAACCCATAATAATAGGTTTTGATTCAGTGCCTTGCGTAAACATCAAAGCAACTTGGCGACCAATATGTTGAGGTAGAATAGGAATAGTCGCTAGCGCAATTGTTTGTTGAAAAAACTGCATTTGCGGCAAGCTTACCAAAGCGTTGCCTGCATCATCAATTGCTTCTATGCGCCCCAATAAAATTTCACCTGCGCCAAGTGCGATTGAAACATCATTCGCATTCTCAACTTCCAAGGTAGAATCCAGTATCGAATTTTTTTTCATAACTAATTATTGGTAATTTTGCTACCTTTGACTATCACGTTGCCAGAGCCCTTCACATTAATATTCGCTCCAGAAATCGTAATGTCTCCATTGCTTTTCATAACAATAGAAGCAGACCCTGTTTTCAAAGTAATTTGATCATCGGCAGTCATTGTGATTGTTTTTGCTCGCAGGGAATATTCTTTGGTAACATTTTCTGTATATTTTCCTTCAACCGTTTCACGTAAATCTTTGGAAATACCTATGGTCATATTTTTACCAATGGTTTCCGTGTGATTTTCAGAAATATCGATAGCTATATTTTTTCCGACGCTAAGTGACATATTTTTACCGATCGTCTCAGTATGGTTATCACCCACATCAATGGTCTTGTTTTTTCCAATAGACTCCGTTTGATTATTACTTACCGTCTTATTACGGTCATTCCCTATTGAAGAGTTTTCATCATGTTTAATTGTTTTGGTTCGATCATGATCGACTGTTAATGTCTGATCATTTTCTACCATAGTGTCGTAATTTTTTTCCGCATGAACGTATATTTGCTCTTCGCCCTTTTTGTCCTCGAAGCGAAGTTCGTTAAAATTCTGAGGAGTGCCACCTTTTGTAGAACGAGTTTTAATACCGCTCTGCGTTTTTGAAGGATAGGTAGGTTTGTTCCAACCGTTGTATACAGAACCTGTAATTAATGGACGATCCGGGTCTCCATCTAAAAAGCTTACAATTACCTCATGGCCGATACGTGGAATGAAGGAAGCTCCCCACTGATTGCCTGCCCATGTCTGCATCACCCGAATAAAACATGAACTATTTTCGTCATTTTTACCCTCTCGATCCCAAATAAACTGCACTTTTACTCTGCAATGTTCATCGATATAAATTTCTTCTCCCGCTGGCCCAACAACAACTGCAGATTGCGGACCTCGCATGACAGGTTTCGCATGCATTCTTTTCGGTCTAAAAGATATTTCAGCAGGAACACAAATAAAAGAATTCGTATAGGTAGCGCTTCCTTGATCACCGGAAAAGTAGCTTTTGTCCTCCGCATGATGAGTCACGGCAGCTAAAATATAATTGCCTTTTTGAGATGCTGTTGCATGCTTGGCTAATTTGAATTTTCCACCCGTGTAAAAGCTTGCACAGTTACTTTGACCGAAAATAGTATTCCGATCAGCTTCTTCGGATTCTAATGCAATTTTAACAAGCTCTGCACCCAATGCAGGCTCGTAATAAGCGGGGTATTCGTAATGTTCGAATTCGCCGTTTTTGGCAAAAGCGCTATTAGATTTAATAGACGCTGTCAGATCTTTCTTGGGTTCTTTAAAATTGTAATCGTTTAATGTCCATTTACCTTTTTTAAAATTATATTTATGTTCCCAGCCGGTAATTTGAGCATGAGGGGCACTGCCCTTGGAATATTCAAGATTTGTTTCTGCGACTTCACTGTAAGCGTTGGGCTGATCTACCAATATTAATTGGTGTTTCCCATCAGAGTGCTGAAAGAAATATGCGATCCCATCTTCTTCAAGTAAACGTGAAATGAAATTCAAATCACTTTCATTGTGTTGCACACAGTATTCACGTTTCTTGCCACCTGCAGCGCGAAACTCAAAATCAGAGAAGCCTAGATCATTAAAGACTTGGCTAACGATTTCTTTTGTTGTTTTCTCCTGGAAAATTCGATGATCATTTGTCTGCGATAAAAACCACAACCAAGGCACCATCTGCATGCGGTATTCACGCAAATTATCCGATTTAATTTCACCAAAAATGAATTCTTTTATATAGCCATGAAGCTTGCGTTCAGAACTATTTTTTATGGTAATTGTGGCTGTTTTGCCAACTATAAGATTAGGATCTACATCCAATTTTTCTGAAAGAACATTGATTGAAAAACTAAACAGATCAGAAATAGCTTCCGTACCAGAAACGCCAGTTAACAAAAAGGCATCTTTTCCAAGAGAAAAATCTGAAATGGAGAGTAAACGATTATCTTGCGAGAGCTGACTCATGTCATTGCAACCTTATAAACATTTCTAAGGCAGTGCCGACGTCCCTGCCCATGAGGGTCTTTTTTGAGCGGTAAAAAAACGCCCCATGGAGAACCATAGGGCGGTTTGGTATTACAGAGGCTTAGCAGTAGCCAAATCGTAACCCACACGCTGTGGGGTAGCAGATTTGTTGCTCTTATCGTAGTCGCTGTAGTTAACCATGATTTTGGAGAAGCTGAGGGAGATAGACTCAACTGGATCACTCTCTGAATCTGAAGATACAGAGTATCCACTTACCAAACAGTTTTCCAAAGTATAAGTCATAAACTCAACCAGCTTATCTGAACCGGTTTGAACAAACTTAATTACTACTTTCTTGCCTGCTGAACCGGTTACCGCTTCTTTGAAGAAAGAGGTACTGGAGATATCAGCCAACTTGGTGAAGGTAACTTCACTGATGGTTGGACGGGTAGCTTCACGGTTCGCCAGGTTACCGGCTTCCATAGAAATTCCGCGACCTACACCAAATTGCAGCGAGCTCACGGTAACATGATCTTTGTAACCGTCGGCAGTAGTATTTCCCTTGATACCTTCGTATTCGATATAAATAGCCATTTTAATTACTCCTTAGTTTTAAGTACTACACAAATAAAGCAGTCAATTTTTGTCAAACCACTACGTGAATTGGCTGCCGCAAAAAGTTTAATCGAGGGCTGCTCGTTAACTAGTCGATGGTATCCCATTTCACTCATTCGAACAACAAGTAGAAAATTTATGGGACACAGTGAATGTGACCTATTACTCAACATTTAAAAGCTATATTGAAGATCAAAATATAGCTTCATTCCGTCGCCAGGTATTCTATCTACAGAAGTTTCTTCAGCAGATTCATCGTCTAATGATTCCAATGTTGAGTTTTTCGCATCCACGGGAAATGCCATAGAAATATTTCCCTTGAAACCATCACCCAATGCAAGTTTCAAACCCACGCCCGCATCTACCAAATGTGTCTTGGTTGAGGACTCACCTTCCAGAATTGCATTGTTTATTCCATAGCTTGCATCGAGAAATATAAATGGTTGAAGTACTTTTTCCCATTTTTCTCCAGCAATTGTTTTGCCACCAAATTGCGGACCATCAAATATCCAATCTGCTCCTAAATATGCCCCATCATCGGCGAAAAACTCATTGATTTTGTATCCACGTGATCTAGTCGGGCCTGCGAGGCCAAACTGTAACACTTCGGAAATAGACGCTCCGGAGTATTGCCCCGCCGCACGCAAAATCAATTTACTTTCCTTTTTAATAAAGGGGACTTTTAAAAATGAGAGCCTTGAGTAATCAAATGTGAATAAAGTCGCTTCCAAATCTTGCCCTTCATCAGCTCCTTCAACAAATTCAGAATAAGTAATAATAATTCCGCCTTGATGAAGCACTCTTCCTTTTTCATTTAAAAGATCAAATGAATATCCAAGGTCATATTTATCGACTGTTTTATCCAAGCCTGCGTTAGAAAGATTTTCAAAATCAATTTGTGAATTGATTTGAGAATATCCAAAACTAATATTCTGATTATTAATGCGTGAGCGTCGAATTTTATATACCAGATTCGCATCCGCGACTAGTGATTTACCGGCGATCGCCAGATCAGTGGTCGAATTTGTATTATCATCAGTTACAAAATCGTTCGAAGAAACTCCCAACGAAAATTGCATGCGAGGAGTATAAATAGGGATCGAGTAACGCGCTGATCCGTAAACAGAATTGTCTGGATTAAAAGAGCCTAGTACACCTACTTGTAATTCATCGCCAAGAAAAAAAGGGTTATTCCAGTAAAAGTCCGTGTACGCGCGATATTCACCAGTTGCTTCTGAGCCATGATTATCTATACGCACATTCGAGTTAAATCTTCGTTCACGATTGAAATTGATACTTAATTTAGTATCCCCAACTTGGGAACCAGGCTCAAAATAGCCACTTGCATTTACACCAGGCAGATCGTTTATCAAATATAACTTTTCTTCAATGATATTATTTGAAACAGGTTTTCCTAATGATGATTTAAATATCCTTTTAATGATGCGATCTGAATATAACTTATTATTGTTAGTTGTAACTTCGCCGAGTTGACCCAGTAGTAGTGTAATAGTGACTACACCATCGCGAACATGTTGCTTTGGAATATACGCTTTCGCCAATATAAAACCACGTTCACGATAATAACGAGTGATAGTGTCTGCGACTGTTTCAATCATGCCAAGTGTAATGCCCCGTTGACGACGCTGCTCTCTAATCAAAAAAACAAGCTTTTGCACATCGACTGGATCGACATGACGACCTTCAGTCTCTTTTTCAATTTCTGCCACTAAATCAGAAACTTGCTTAATTTCGTCAATTGTATATCCAGAATCCAGTAGTTCACCCTCATCCATCATATCGAAACGAATTTTTTCAACTTGCTGGATAATTTCTTTCCTGGTAATACCAAATTCCGGATACTCAATAAGTCCTTGGACACGAAACTCTTTCACATTCAAACGAGGTCCTGCTTGGGGATTGGGATCGCGATCCCGTAAAGCAGGTACATCCAAATCCAAAAGCAAACTTTCGCGTTCATATTCCGGCACCTCTGATGTATCTGGCATCTCCAGAAAACCGGCTTTTGCGCCAATGGATATAATTAGCAATATCCCTACACTTAATAAATTAATAACCTTAACAACTTTCATTTTTATTGATCCATTCGCATTCACGTTTTCATATCCCATAATTTTTAGAATTCTTCTTCCTCATCAAAACGTTGATCCACGGGAAGCAATATTGCAACCTCATCGTGTACGTAGTTTCTCAGATTGGTGAAAACAGCAGGATCGATCTCACTCAAACCCTCAATTTGGATCAACTGATCACGACCAGATATGATGCTATCGGACGGAACTTTAGATAAGTCTGTTATGAATTTTGGTTTCAAATTCCAATACACAAAGCTTAAACGAGCATCCTGGTTATAAGCCTCAGGAATACGCATAACTATTTTTCTATTTCGTTGGCCGAAGTCATTTGATGACAGAAACTTAAATGTTCCCACTTCTGTAACGATATCCGGATTTTCCTTATTCGCTTTATTTTCTGCACGAACCATACCGCCACCAATCGTCAAAAACAACTGATTACCGATACCAACATTCGTGTTTATAACGCCACCTTGAGTGGTAGCATCTGGGTCATCTAAGTTAAATTTATTGTTATTTGTATTATCTAACACGATATCGCCATTCGTATTACTTATACCAATGCTACCATTGTTGCGGAGCTGCTCAATTGTCAGAGTGTTTTTATTTGCGATATTAATAGTGGCAGTTGATGCCGGCGAAACCGCTTTGCCTGCGTTGAGAACGGACAATACACCTACCTCTGTTTCGATTGCATCTGCATCCGATCCACTTCCCAAACCAGTACCAATACCATTAACTGCTTTGGCTTCCCATCTGGCAGCAGTAATATTGTTAACACCGCCATTGTTGTCCGTAATGGCTCCGCTGACATTCATAATCGCAGAACCATTAGAAGCTTTGACTGTTCCCAATTGCAAGTTACTAGCGTTAATTGCGACATTTCCTGTTAATGATTCGGTAATAGCATTGCCCAACATAGTAATATCACCAATTGCAGCTACATTAACATTGCCACTACTCAATATGGTTGAGCGTTGTTCAATAGTGCTGGCATTTAGCTGGATACTATTACTCTCGCGTCCTAATAAATTTCCGCCCTCGTTGAGAACAAGTTTTCCGTTACCTGCATTAATCGTAAACTGTTTAGACGTAATTGAGTCGTTAGCAACTACACCCTGAGATTCAATAGCCACGCTGTCAGCCGCCAAAATATTTTTCGTTACTGTAACTGTTGCATCAGATTGAATTTTTAAATTTCTAGCATTTACACCAACTGCGGTTGCACAATCTGTTGTGCAGGATGTGCCTACAATTACGGCACCGACGGAGCGAAGGTTTATATCATTCGTTGCATTTAAACCAACTGATGTAAAACCATTTTTGTCGAATAACTCAATATTTCCTGCGCGGCCTACATTGATCTGGTTAAAATCATTGCCAGTATTTAATAAACTAATTTCATTACCTGCATTTAAAGTCGCCAACCCCGAGACATTAAAAGTTCCTGTGGCTTTTATGCTTGTTCCAGAGTTAAGCGTTGCATTTTGTGCAGCGAACTCGCCCAAGGACAATGCCTGCAAGTTATCAATATTGACATTACCAGCTGCTTTGAGGTTAACCAAGCCCGTTAAGGAATTTCCGCTCCCTAATTCAATATTGCCGCGCAATGACTCTATATTTAATCCACCTGCATATATCAGTCCGCCAATAGCAGACATGTTGCCGCCCAACCTAATATCAACCAAATCCGTCGTTGAAACGTTAAAGTTTTTAAATACTAATCCATCTTGTTCGTCTAAATAGATGGAACCGTTAGTTGCATTCACTGACAATTCGTTTACAACCGTGCCCAAACGGGCGGAAGTAGAACCAACATTACTCGTGTTAACCAATTCTAATGAACGAGCTTGAATTTTTCCGGCGTTCTCAGCTAATACTCGTAAATTGTTGAAAGTAACCGTTGACTCAACACCTATTGTGCCATCAACTATCACCTGATCATCTGTTGAACCATTTACAATCAAGTTTGATTTATTTGTGTAATTCACCGAAGTCAAATTGTTGGTGTTGTATCGAGCGGTTTGTAAGCGGAAAGTGTCTGCGGTGGCTGTGCCAAAAATCGACAAGCTATTAGCAATAACATTGTCAAAAACATTAGCGATATTGGAATACAACACTGAGTAAGTATTGTTATTAGCACTTACGTATTCCTGACGACCGAACTGATGAGACGCCTTATAATTTGCATCGCCACCTTCAAGAGTTAAGCGGTTAGAACCTTCACCACCGTCAATATCGGCGGTTCCCTCTGCGCCAGAAAGAACATTGAAAATAAAGCGGTCATCGCCATTGCCAGCCATAATTTTTCCAGCAATCGCACTGCTTGTGATATCGAATGTATCGTCTCCATCTCCGGATTCAATAGCACCGCTGATAGTGGCATTTTTTATTATAAAGTTATCTTGTCGATCTCCGCCTTTAAGAACACCAAAATTTTCAAACTCAATGAGTTCATTTAACGTGCCACGGTTAGCTCCCGTCAATAACCAATCATTGGTAACATTTGCTGCCGTCAAAACACTATCAATATTATTACCAACGTATCTCTCAATACCTACAAAACCTGCGCTATCACCATTGCTTGCGATAGTTACATTAGCTGAATTGGATTTGGATAAATCCACTGTATCAACTGTTACATTTGCGCCACCATCAAGTAAACCGCTAACGCTACCTAACGCCTCAAATAAAAATAAATCATCCCGAGAACCGCCAGTAATACTTTGGAAACCTGTGAATGATGTAGTACCTACCTCCGTTGTAGTTACACGACCAATATTCACATCGTCGAAGACCCAGGTATTATTTAAATTATCGGCTTTGAAATGGTTTGATTGGCCCGCGTCCCCATTTATCACCTCAATATTATTTACCGATAAAATACCTGACTCAAGCGTACTTTTGGACGAATTAAGCTGCACAGTCATATCAAGATTAGTCGAAGATAGATCAAGAGTGTCCTTTCCTCCCGCCAGATCAATATGACCACTTAAGGAAGCATTACTCCCATCGAAAACTACCGTATCATCGGCTTCACCACCTACCAAGTTTGCGAATCCGTTGAAAGTTGTTGAGTTTAATGTGCCTGAGTTGGAATTATTAATACGCCACTCGTTGACGCCTGCTTGCCCTATTAATGTATTTGAAAAACTATTATTTGCATTAATCGTTTCTATGTTGAGCAAATGAATATCTGCAGCTGCCAACTCATCCACTGCAACTCGGATTGCACCATCTGAAAGAATTAAATTGACGGTATCAACTCCATTTCCACCACCACCATCAATAGACCCCGTAAGCCATGAGCGATTCAAAATATTAAAAGTATCTGTATGAGATCCACCAGAGAGATTAGCAATATTAGTAAAATAAAAATTATTATTGAGCTGCCCATTGCCCTGGCTATCAATACGCCAGGTGTTTGCTTGTCCTCTCGCAATAAGCCAGGATTGAGTGGCTGCATTACCGGTTACTCGGCCAATTCCTATCAAGTTAGTGCCTGCAGTTAGTTCAGTACCATTCAATATAAATTCTTGGTTTCTTGTCGATGCAGATGAATTAATAGCGTTATCACCACTTCCTCCAATAAAACTCCCAAACCATTGACCATTTGCAACATAGGTAAAGGTGTCGTTACCCGATCCGCCCTCCAAATTAGTAAAGTTTTCAAAAGTAACTTTTACACCACCAACTCGAATGCTGCCGTCATTAGTGCCATCACCAAATTCAGAAGAAGTTGTTCCGATTTCCCATTCGTTTCCAGATGACCCAACCTTGATCGTACTAACATAGCCTCCACCTGCAGCACTGTTACCAACAATGCCTTCAATACTTTCAATATTGGTGTTATCGATATTTCCACCACCACTCAAGGTAATGTCAAAACTTTCTTTGCGTTGCGAGTAATCCAGGAGGTCAATACCGCCGCCGCCACTAATATTTTTCGTAATTGTTCCTTGCACTTCAAAGCGATCACTATTCGAGCCACCTCGAATATCATTGAAATTGGAAAATCTAACAGAGGTTTCGGATAAAAGTGGATTATCGACTTCTTCAACCACACCTTGGTTTTGACCGGTAATTCTCCATCGGTAAGCTGTATTACTCGCACCATACAATGTGTTGGTGCGCGTGTTATTAACAGGAATTGCAGGGGCTTTTATTTCTTCCACGTTAATAATATTGATTGCTGACTCTCTTTGACTTCCAATTTCAACCTCAATGTCACCAACAAGAGCTAACAGATCAATTGAATCGCTAATCAGATTCTTTGTTGCAGTTGTTCCGCCGTCAATTAAACCTGTGATATCCCCATCAACGGTATATGTGAATATATCTACACCTTCTGACCCGATCAGATTTTCAATACCGATAAAATTAATCGAGTTTGATGGGGTATCTGTGCTAGCGAGTTTTCCTTCATTGGTACCGCTTATTGTCCAGCTATTTGCCTGGTTTACAGCAACCAACTGATCATCTGAAAGACCACCATTTATTGTACTAATGTTGGAAAATTGGTTGACGTAAGCCACAGATCCTACACTGACAGTTCCAGCATTACTGCCTTCCATTTTCCAAATAGAATTTTGTTGTCTACCCAAAAGCTGATTTACACCAGAACCTCCATCAATTCTGTTCGCGCTACCAATATTGTTGGTTCTAAAACTAAAGATGTCATTTCCATTATTCCCATTTACAGTGCCCACTGCCGAATTAATGACAAAGATATCCGCATTATCACCACCAGATACCGTGCCGCTGAACGCGGAATCAAAGGTAAAGGTATCGATGCCCGTTCCACCCTGCAGGATTTTGAAATCCACAAACTGGATACCGGCAACGTCGCCATCATTCGTGCCGTCGGCGACTGTGCCTGTACCGTCAAAATCATAGATGTGCCAGGTATTTGTTCCGGAGACCGCTTCCAGGGTAAACGTGAAGGCATTGTTGGCAACCACTTGCTTGACACTGTCTACGCCATTGATACGGGTACCGTTCAAAGTCACAGTGTGATCAGCCGCAATGCTGCTGAAATCCACAATGTCATCACCATCATCACCACTCGCCGTGGTCACACTGCCCCCGGTCAGGAAAACAAACCGGTCGTTGTCATTGCCGCCCGATAACGTGGTAACCGTTGAGCCGATATTGAAGACATCCGCACCAGCATCACCG
>DATJLF010000095.1:0-66935 GCA_035490715.1 Cellvibrio sp. | reverse complement strand
CCCCGCCATAACGACGCACAAGCAAAGCAAAACTTTGATGCTCGCCTTCGATGCTCAAGGGCAGGGGATGGTTCCCTTCATCGCAGAAATCCGCGTCTTGATGCCAGGCGGAAAGCAAGCGGGTGAGGCGATCCTGATGTTGTTGGTTGTGTTCACCATCGCGGGGATTATTAAGTGATTCTTTAATGCGGGAGACTTCTTTCCGGTCAATACCAGTCAGCATGGCAACACGGGAAAGGTTGGTTTGGCGGCCGCGCAAGCCAAATTCTTCTGAAGCGACTTGTACGTAAATTTGTTTACAGATAGCAACCAGGTCTTTATGGGTTACACCGTTGCGCAGCAGAATTCCAATGATCGGCTCCATCAGTTGCCGACAGGCGGCCAGGGCGGTGTCTTTGGGTGTGCTCATAACGTCATGACCAGTTAGTTGGCCGCGAAATGTAACAGAAAAATCCGGTGTAAAAAACGTTAAACGAAAAAGCCCCCGCACACCCCTTGGGGATGGCATGCGAGGGAAATGCCTAGATCATTGGATCACTCGCATTTAATCTGCCAGTTCAATTTTTAGTGCAACAGCAGCACCGCTTTGGGTTACACCTTTTACTTCAACTTTTTTACCCAACGCAACAGCGAGGAAATCTTCCAGTGAGGCGAAACCTTCAAAGCGGGTGAGCGCATTAACCTGGATGACTTGACCAGCCACGGTGATGGTGCCGTCGGCAATTGCTTCCACAATACCTTCTACTTCCAGTTTCCAATCTTTATCACCAAAGGCGTGCGGGTTGTGGCGCTCTACACGACTGGCAATATTGCGCTCTGGTGTTGTGGCAGTCGCAGCAATTTTGTAACCGCGCACGTGTACAGTGTCGCCGGTCGCCAGGTCTGCCAGATCGAAGAAGCGTACTTTGCTGCGGCTGCGATCGTTAAAGCTGGTGTCTTCGTTAATTTCAAATGCCATACCATTCACGGTGAGAATCCCTGCGGTTAAATCCAGTGCTTCAACCAACCCTTTTTGGCCGATTTTTGCTTTGTGGTTAAGGTGGATTCGTTTGGCAACAAGTTTTTGGTTCGCATCAAATTCACCATGGACTTTCACCAGTGTGCCCGGTTGCAGATCGCTGGCTTTGCCGCCGTGATAGTGAGTGGTTTCGGTAATCAACACGGGTGTGTCTTCAATAGTAAAGCCTGAACCTTCAACCAACTCGGTGACTGGCCCGCTCAGGGTTACATGGTGATGCTGGTGATCATGCTTGAAGCCGAGATGGCTGTGGGCGAGCGTTCCAGTCGCAACAAAAGTGCCCTCTGTGAAACTGCCGTTTACCCGGACTTTCAAACCATTTTCCAACGCGCGGTTGTGTAAACCTTCAAGTGAGGCATCACTGTAATCCACGAGCGTGCCATTAATAATGAATGTCTGCGCAATGGTATTTAGCTCGGAAATATCACCGGTCAGTTGGAATTTATCCGCAGCATCCTTCAGGTCGATGCGCGTAGCGATCAGCTTGCCGTCGGCATCGGTATAGCTACTGACTTTAATAACGTCGCCAACCTTGAGTTGGTCTGCGGTGACATCGTCATCAAAAAACGTGTCAGCGGTAATAACGATGGTTTGACCCAGTGATACCAACAGGCCCGCTGTTAAATCAATACGGGTGATGGGGCCTACCAATTGGGATTCACCTTCAAGGTGGGTAGCAATGCCATGCACACCATCGCCATTTATGCTGCCGGTAATGCGGACGATTTGACCAACTTTAAGGTCAGATTCAACCAGATTTTTACCGTCGATCTGTATGTCAGCATTTTTCACATCAAAGTGCACACCGTTCACAATCACGCTACCAAACCCGGTAACCATCCCCTGGGTTAATTCCGCTTGGGAAGTGGTGTTGTTGGTTGAGCTGGAACTGGTGGTATTACTTGAATTCTCTTTGGTGCCGCCGCCACAAGCAGCCAGAAAAATACTGAGTGCCAAAGGGGAGATTCGGGAATATTTCATGGTGTTTACCTCGCTTTTAAGTGCCTTCTCAGGATGCTATTCAGGACGCTGTAATGAAAAACAGGATAATGCAATTTCCATATTTGGTATTTTATTTACCAAATATGGAAAATTATGTGCGAATGATCAAGTTTTATGAAATTGGGTTCCATAAATAAAAAAGCCCCGTTAAACGGGGCTTGGGGAATTCGGGGGCTAGTTAACAGAAGGAGCTGAGTGTTTATAAGGCTGCGTATTAAGGGGGAGGGCTAGTGAATTTTGATCAGGAACATTTTGGGCCATTGCTTTCCTGTCACCCAGAGCGCATTGCGGGTGGGGTCCCAGGCAATCCCGTTCAAGACTTGTTCGCTGTTTTCCAGCTTTACCCGGCTTTTTAACGACTTCAGGTTAAGTTGCGCTACCACCTTACCGGTGTGTGGGTCAATTTTCAGAATGCGGTCGTCATGCCAGATGTTGGCCCATAAAAAACCGCCAGCAAATTCGAGCTCATTGAGCTGGGTGATTTCCTGTTCACCCTCTTTTACGGTCAGGGTGTTGGTTACACTGAAATCCGTCGGATTATGAAAATAGATTATGGCGCTGCCATCGCTGCGGATTAAATAAGTTCCATCGGTTGTTAAACCCCAACCTTCACCGTTATAAGACATGGTCTTTTCGTAAGTCAGTGTAGTTTTGTCGTATACCAGCAGGCTTTTTTCCATCCATGTGAGCACATATAACTTACCTTTTAGCAATGCCAGGCCTTCCGCAAAATAATGGGCGGGAATGGTTTGCTTTTTGGTAAAGGGCGCCGAAATTTTTGCCCAGGTACTAGCCGGTTCTGCAATGGGATAAGTAACCAGCATGGACTGATTGTAAAGCCCGCTGGTTTCGTAAAAATGATCGCCATCAACCAGTAAACCCTGGGTAAATAACACCGGTTTGTGAGTGCGTTCGGCAATAACCTCGAAGGTCAATTCGTCTGCCGCAAGGCAAAAGCTGGTGTAGATATTCGTAATCAGCAGCAGGCTCGTGCAAAATAGCGGACGAAAAAGGGAGTTTGTAGAAGGCATAGGATGAGCAAAATTCTTATTGAAAGGCGCACATCATGAAGCGTTTGCGGTCGTTTGTCAGTATTACCCTTATCGGTGGCTTGTTGGTGATTTTGCCCATCGCCATTTTTGTATTTTTAGTGGAATGGTTGTTGGGGTTGGTCCGGTCATTGATCCAGCCGCTTAGCCATTGGTTGGTGGAGCAAACGACGTTTACCAACTATGTGGCAGATGCGCTGGGTGTGCTGCTGCTGTTATCCGGTTGTTTCCTGATTGGATTATTCATTAAAACCAGCGTAGGCGAGTGGGTTCATGATCAGTTGGATGAATGGTTGACCCGTCTTGCTCCAGGTTACAAGACTATCCGCGAAGTGGTTTCCCAGTTATTAGGGGGCGAAGGCAATACCTCATTATTAAAGGGGGATGTTTGTCGCGCCTATATCATGGGGCGTGCTGCGGGCGTATCCGTCACTGCAATAATCACCGCCAAGCATTCCAACGGTGATTTCACGGTTTATGCGCCCACGGCTCCTATTCCCACATCAGGTTTCGTTTATCACCTTTCAGCTGAATGTGTAGAAATGTTGCCCCATGTCAGTGTGGAAGAGGCAATGCGTACCGTTATCGCCTGTGGCAGTGGCTCACAGGTCATTTCAGAAATACCCAATGGCGCCAAACTGGAATACACAAAAAATGAAAAAGGCCGTTAACCGGCCTTTTGTGAATGGGTAGTTCGTTACCCGCTATTTTTTCTTTGCTTTTTTGGCTGGCGGTTTATCGGTTTTTACGTCTTCGGGTTTTTCTTTTGGTGCCGTCGCTTTTGCCGCTTCGACCGGTTTTTTCGCAGGTTTGTCTGCGCGGGTTGAAATCAGGGCGACCTCAACCGGCGGCAATTTCGGATTTTCTCCACGTTCCCGGCTCTCTACATAATTCAATGCATCCGTCACTGCCTGGGTAACCTTACGTTCAATTTCAACCATATCCTGTGGCGACATGAAAAAGGTCATGTCTACATCGTGGCGAATGTAGCGGGGTGGTAAACGGTTTAAGGCAACGCAAGCCACATCTGCCAAAAAATCCTTGTCCCCGCGTTGAACCCGCTCGCTTTGGTCAAACACTTCCTGCACTACCAGACGCTCGTAGTAGTTATGCAGGAAATCCACCTCATCATCCAGAATGTACCTATGGTTAGTCAGCATGGTCACTGCCTCTCGTTGGCTATTTTTGTGGGATGTAAGGGGAGTATAGACGCTACTACCGTTTATTTTTGATCAAATCCCGAATTAAAAATCGTGCGGGGTTGAGCGCGGTCACCAATTCATTGGCGATGGGTTGTGGCTCGTTATTGATGTGGGCAGCAAGTACTTCAGCGCAAAGCGGGGTGTAAGCCAGCCCGCGGGAACCGTGACCGAGGTTAACGTATAAGCCTTGGATGTATTTGCCTGGTTGCTGGATAAATGCGCGTGCATTTTTTCGTAGTGGCGCAAAGGCTGCCAGCATTTCGTTTTCGTTTGCAACAGGGCCTACCGCTGGCAGATAGTCAGGCAATGTACAGCGAAAAGCGACACGGCCTTTCAATGAATCAATGTCAATTCCATTCCATTCGCCGACAATGTTTTGCAGTGGCGCGCGCAGGTTTTCCAGATTCGCGAGGTGATCACGAGCCAGGACCTCCCGTGTTTCCTCTTTCAAGTTAAAGGTTGCTCCCGCGCAATGCACGCCATGTTGCGCCGGAGCGATATAGCCTTCACTGCATATAACAGTTTTAATATGTTGGCTGCTTGTGGTCTCGGGCAAATAAGTCACTTGTCCGCGAATGGATTTCATTGGCAAATGTTTTGTTTGTGTGAATGCCGATGCATCCCGCGCGTTGGCAATAATCAAAACCGGTGCGTGTAATTCAGGTGTGTTGTTGATGTGCCATGATTTGTCAGTGTATTGAATATCTTGTACGTTCAAACCAGTAATAACGTTGATCAACGGATGATTGACAAGTGTTGCGCATAATTTTGCCGGATTAATCCAGCCTGCATTTGCAAAATAAAGCGCTTCATGGTGCAGGGGAACGCCTGCAATCACACTGGCTTCTTCGGCATTCACGAATTCGACCAATGTGTTGGCGTTGGAGAATTTTTCACGCAATTGTGTTTGCAAAATTTTTTCCGCTTCGCAATCAGCTAATTGCAATACGCCAGTTTTTTCACCGATATCCACCCATCGTTGTGCATAGAACGATTGGGAAAATTGCAGGCTGGCCAGGTTAAATGCTGCCTGCGCTTCTTCTTTGGGTGATAGTTTTGCGTAGAGAACACCCTGTGGATTTCCAGACGCTTCTGCGGCAATCTGGTGACTACGTTCTATGACGGTGACCTTCCACCCGCGTTCGGCAAGTGAGCGTGCGCTTGTGCAACCGGCAAGGCCTGCGCCAATAATTAATGCATGTTTTGTAGCGTATGAAATGTGATTGGAATTAATTGGCCAGGGTAAAGGAAAAGGCGCATAGCTTTTGTAAAACGGTTGGGGATAAAAGTAATCGCGTTTTCCATACGTCATCATTGCTTTTAGCATGTCGCGTTTGCGACCAAACCCCGGAACTTTTTGAATCTCAAACCCCGCAAATTTCAATCCTTTTTTAACAATCGCTGCCGCGCTAAACGTTGCCGCTGTCGTTCCAGTGTTGCTAAGCATATGGATGCAGGAAAACAACGCCTCGCTCCACATTTGAGGGTTTTTGGCCGGCGCAAATCCGTCCAGAAACCAGGCATTAACAACCGGTGAGTGAGAGGAAAAGAGCGGGTCAGGTGAAGCCAGTAATTGCTGGAAACCGCAAGCAGCATCATTGATGATCAATGTTAGCTGGACGCGGCCTTCCATAAAGCGCAAGCGATGAAAACCTTCACCAACAATACAAGGGTATGAATCAATTAATTGAGTGGCTAGTGAGTGTAACTCTGGCCAGAGTGCCAAGGCGCGAGTCAAATCTTCTTTGCTTAGCGGAAATTTTTCCACGCTAATAAAGTGCAATTGTGCAGAGGAAGGCGCAGTGGTTGACCATAAGTCCCATGCAGCCAGAAAATTTAAACCTGAACCAAAACCGGTTTCGGCAATGACAAAATTATCCGCAGGCGATAGTGCTTTCCAGCGTTCTGTTAATTGATTATGTTGTAAAAAAACATGACGGGTTTCTTGCAAGCCGTTAGCGCGCGAAAAATACACATCACCAAACATACTGGAAACCGGTTGGCCGGCTTCGTCCCAATTTAGTTGGGCCTGTTGAATGAGGTTGCTGTCGTCGTGCGGGGTTGAATTACTCACAGCCCAAACTCTTGCAACACCTGTGTACACCATTGCTGGATACGCGCATCACTTAAGTTAAATTCATTTTCTTCATCCAACGCGAGACCGACAAAATAGTTTTCGTCTGGTGTTAACGCTTTGGAGGCCTCAAACTCGTAGCCTGCACGCGGCCAATAACCACAAGGCATGGCACCGCGGTGCACCAGCTTGCTATGTAAATAACCCATTGCATCCAGAAACCACTCAGGGTATCCGACCTGATCACCCAATCCATAAATCGCAATTTTTTTGCCACTAAAATCCAGGGTGTCCAGCTCATCCCAAATTTCCTCCCAGTCTTCTTGTAATTCGCCGTAATCCCAGGTGGGAATGCCGAAAATCAGGTAATCATAAAATTGGGTCTGGATTATGGGGGTATCGGCGATATTAAAAAAATCAACGCGATCTTCACCGATAATATTGCGAATTTTCTCGCCAGTCATTTCGGTATAACAGGTAGAGCTGCCGTAAAAGAGGCCAATGGTTTTGGTTTCACTCATAACAATCACTTTCGATACTTTAGTGCATAAATCAGTACTTAATTTTACTTAAACGGCATTAAATTTTTGTGGCCCACTCTTTCACCCAGTCACGTGCCAGGCTGGCAGCATCGTCGCCATTGCTGGCATCAATGACTAGCGGCTCACCAATACGTACAGCACCCAAATCTGCAAAAGCAGCATCCAATGCAACACCCGCCTCATTGAATGTAGTGTAAGAACTGTCAGCGAGGTTGATGACACCGTAACGACGTCCTGCAATACGTGGATAGTCGCGTGTCAGGTGTAAATACAGTGGTTGGATGTTATCAGGCAATTCTCCGGAGCCAGTATTGGAATGACACAACAGGATTACCTCGTTAGTGTCTCTTGCCAAATCTTCTGCGCGGGCATAAGTGTTCAGTGAAACGTCATGACCCAACTTGCGCAATTCTTCCTGTACCAATTCACCTACCTGCTCGGCACCGCCATAAACACTGCCGACAAAAATCTGGATTTTACTCATTCTCTAGTCTCGTTTAGCACCTATACGGGAAGCGCGCCAGCATACCCTAATTGTCGCCAGGCTTCATAAACCGTCACCGCAACGGCGTTGGATAAATTCATACTGCGACTATTCGCAGCCATTGGAATACGTAATACCCGGTCCGCAGGAAGTGATTCGCGGATGGTGGCTGGTAATCCGCGTGATTCAGGGCCAAATAATAAATAATCTCCTGCCTCAAAAACGGGATCGCTGTGAGTGCGCGTCCCTTTTGTACTTAACGCAAATAGGCGTGCAGGGTTTTCTGTTTTTATAAACGTATTCCAATCCATATGGATTTTTACATCTTGCGTTTCGGCGTAATCCATTCCTGCGCGCGTCACACTTTTTTCATCCAGGCTGAAACCCAGGGGCTCAATTAAATGCAGCTGGCAACCGGTATTAGCCGCCAAACGAATAATGTTCCCGGTGTTCGGAGGAATTTCTGGCTCAAAAAGAACTATGTTCAACATTTGGCGTTTTCACCTTTTATGGTCTATGTTCTTTGGTAAACGTTATGTTTCCGGCGCCAATTATAAGCAAGAGTTATTGTGTTCCTTGCATTATTTTTTTAGCCGTACGCATGCACACATTGCCTCAGATATCTGGAAACGAGAGTCACCCTTTTGAACGCGATAGCGGAAAAAATAACCAGGGTTTTGCGCGGCAGTCATCGCCAGAATCAAATAGTGGGTGTTGATTTTACTCCCGATGGCGTTGCTTTTGCGCATATCAAACGTCCTGCTACCCAACAGCCAGTGCTGGCGCATTGTGATTTCCTGCCAATTGAACCAGGTGTTGACCCGGCAGACATGTTGCGCGGTCGTTTGGCGAAGTTGGGATTACAGCGCGTGCCATGCAATTTGGTAATGGGCGCAGGCAACTACCAATTAATTTTGGGTGAAGCCCCTAAAGTCCCCCAGGAAGAATTGGCGGAAGCATTGCGGTGGCGGGTGAAAGACCTGGTTCAATTTCCCATTTCAGAAGCGGTGATTGATGCATTTTTTCTACCGGAGGACAGCGCTCGCGGTGGGAACAGGATGGCATATGCCGTTATCGCACAGCGTAAACAAATTGAAACCCAGGTGGGGGCTGCAAAAGTTGCTGGCCTGGAATTAAAAAATATCGACATTCCCGAATTGGTATTACGGAATATTGCAGAAACTTGCTGCGATACCAAACGCGGCATTGCAATGGTGAAGTTGCATCAGGGTGGTGGCAGTTTGCAAATCATCCGCGACGGCAATTTGTATCTCTCCCGTCAATTCTCGCTTGCTTACAATGCCGGTTTATTAGATGACTTGCCGGGCGATGCCCTGGTGTTGGAGCTGCAACGTTCGCTCGATTATTTCGAGCGACAAATGCGCCAGGTTCCCCCGAGCCATGTGTATCTGTGTGGTGAAAATGTTACGGCTGATAAAGTTACGCCGGAAATTCGCAGCTCGGTTGCACTGAGTATCAATTTGTTAAATCTTGAAAGCGGTTTGCAAATTGCGAGTGAAGTTCCCGCGCACAGTTTGTCGCTATGTTTAAACGCGATTGGCGCTGCCCTGCGTCAGGATCAGGTGGGGTAGGCGTATGCAACAAATCAATTTATACCTTCCGGAATTCCAACCCAATCGCGAGCCATTACGCAGTATTCATATGCTCTGGGGGGCGGCAGCATTTATCGTGATATTGGTTGTCATGAGCCTGGTAAGTGCGCAGCAAAATCGTACGCGAATAGAAGAGGTTGCGTTAAGTCGAGTGCAACTGGACCAATTAAAAGCACAAGTGGCGCAATTGGAAGCGCAACGGCCTAAAAGCAATCTTGCAGAACTGGATGCGGAATCATTAAAACTGAAACAGGAATTGGTTCGGCGCGAACAAATTTTTAATGTCATTGCAAACAAAGATTTAGGAAACAATTCGGGGTTTTCTTCGTATCTGCAGGCGTTAGGTCGCCAATCGCTGGATACGCTAAGCCTGGAGGCATTTTCATTAACTGCCGGTGGCAATTATGTTGAATTGGCCGGTAAGTCCAATTCGGTGGATCAAGTTCCTTTATACATTCAACGGTTACGCACTGAAGTTGCGTTCACACAATCTGCATTTGGTGTATTAAATGCCGAGCCACAGAAAGAAGCAGGCGTTTTCGAATTTTCTGTTACCAAGCAAGATGCTGCTCAATCTGAACGATCAAAAACGGCGGTACAAATGTTGTTGGAATTAAACGCCCAGGCCGAGTCAGCGGCAGAATCGCAAGGAGATAACTAATGCCAAATGCGATTCAACAAACCATGGAGAAAATTGATAGCCGTGTCATTCGCGAACGGGTGTTGATATTTCTCACGTTGTTGGCCCTGGTATTTTTCCTGTGGGATTTCTTGCTGCAAAGCCGGTTTGATAATGAGCGTAAAGCGATTGAACTTGAGGCCCAACAAATTATTAGTGAGAGGCAGGCACTGGAAGGGCGAATTGGTGAGTTGACGATGGCGTTGGCGACCGATCCGGCGATTGTACGAAAAAATGAAATCACCCAACTCAACGAACGTATTACGAAAGTGGAGACGCAGTTATCCAGCTTATCCCAAGGCTTGATTAGCGCATCGCAATTACCAAAGGCATTGGAAGATGTTTTACAAAAAACATCGGCCATAGGTGTCCTGCAAGTGCGCACTTTACCCGCCAGTGAATTACAACTGACGGAGGAGAAAAAGGAAGAAATTCCTGCAAACGCTGCTGCCGCGGCGGCTGAAGCAGGCACGGGTGTTTACAAGCATGCTGTATTAATTCGCGTTAGTGGTAGTTATGCACAATTATTAAATTTAATGACTGAAATTGAATCGCTTCCCTGGCGTTTTTACTGGGAATCACTGGATTACCGCGTAACAGAATATCCCAATGCGGAAATTGATATTCGCGTGTTTACGTTGAGTTCAGAGGAGGGACTGCTAGGTGTTTAAGTGGCTGATAATACTTTTTTCGTTGTGTTTGTGTCAGTGGGCGATTGCGCAAGCTCCGGCAGCAGACGTTCGTGATCCAACGACGCCACTCGGCCACCGGGCAAGCGTAAATCTTGTTACGGGTAGCAGTGCAATGGAACTGCATTCAGTATTAATTAGTACACGGCGCCGCTTGGCTATCATAAATGGAACTACGGTGCGTGAAGGCGAGGAAATACCGGGAAGCAATGGCATTACTGTTCGCCACATACTGCCGCAAAAAGTGGTGCTGCAGCAGGACGAGAAAATCTGGGCGTTAACCTTGTCCCCGACTATTGTAAAAAAACATTAACAGGTAGTGTGACCTAACTGAGGCAGTGACGATGCTCAATCGATATGAACAATATTTTTGTGCGCCGAAAAAAATGCCACAAAAAATAACAGCGGTGATTATTCTCGCCATTGCATCTTTACTGGTTGCTTGTACGTCCAGTGACAATAATAAAAAATTGTTGACAGAGGATGCTGTCGATAAAGTGATTGAGCAACAACGTGATGCGAAAACGGCACCGGCAAAAGTACCATCAGACGTGAGCAAGGCATTGTTGGACAATCAGTCAATTGCTACTGGTGGCAGTACAAAATCAATGTATGACCGATTTGACGTCTCGGTAAGTAATGTTCCTGCACAAGCTTTTTTTCTGGGGTTAGTGAATGGAACGGGTGTGAATCTGGTAGTTCATCCGGATGTCACCGGTGTGGTGACCCTCGACTTGAAAAACGTCACTGTGGATGAGGTTTTGCGTGTAACACGTGACATTTACGGATACGAATATCGCAGGGACCGTGGTATCTACACCGTGTATGCCAATGCATTGCGTACAGAAGTATTTCAAATAAATTATCTGGATGTGCAACGGGTCGGTGTGTCTGACACCAGCGTAATGATCGGGCGTGCGCAAAATTCTGGCAGTAACTCCAACGGAGGAAATTCCGGTGGTAATAGCGGTTCGTCCAATGAGAATTCAAATTTGCTGGCGATGATCCAGAACGCAACCCAAGGTGAAAATACCACGAATTCGGGTGGTGGCGGTTCGGCATTAACACCCGGTTCACGCGTGCAAACCTTAAACCGCACAGATTTTTGGAGTTCACTCCAAACAACGATTGTGTCCATTATTGGCGGCGAGAGTGAAAGCCGTTCTGTCATCGTCACGCCTCAGGCGGGAATGGTTGTCGTAAAAGCAATGCCCAACGAATTAAGTGCAGTACGTGATTTTCTGGAGCGTTCAGAATTAAGCGTGAAACGGCAAGTGATACTGGAAGCAAAAATTTTGGAAGTGCGCCTGAACGAGGGTTTTCAAGCGGGAATCAATTGGAATGCATTGAGCGGGCAATTGGGTTACGCCCATTCCACAGGCATTGGTACAAAAGAAATTTCTGACAGCCTTTCAAGAAGCTATGGTCCTAATGGGGAGCTTACTGGCGCTACCCGTTCATCCTCGGAAACTTATGAAATCGGACCGGATAATTTATTTTCTTCAGTAATACAGGTTACCGACATCACAAAAGTATTGTCCTTACTGGAAACCCAGGGGGCTGTGCAAGTGCTTTCCAGCCCACGTGTTTCAACGGTTAACAACCAAAAAGCGGTTATCAGGGTTGGTTCCGATGAATATTTTGTAACGGGCATATCCAGTAACACCACTTCAAATGCAGCATCTGTTACAAGCACACCTAATATTGAACTCTCATCATTTTTCAGCGGCATTTCATTGGATGTAACACCGCAAATTTCTGAAAACGGTGAGGTGATCCTGCACATACATCCTGTGGTGAGTGAAGTCACAGACCAGCAAAAAGTATTCACCGTGGGAGATGAAGAATTTGCGTTACCGTTAGCGCTACGTGGTGTGCGTGAATCTGACAGCATAGTAAAGGCATCGAACGGGCAGGTGATTGTGCTGGGTGGATTGATGACGGAATCATCCAGTGTGGCAGATGGCAAACGGCCGCTATTGGGTGATATCCCTGGTGTGAACGCACTGTTCCGTACAAAAAATAAATCAAAAGCAAAAACCGAGTTGGTTATTTTGTTGCGTCCGATAGTGGTGGATCAAAATACCTGGGACGGACAGATCAATGAAGTGCAAAAAAATATGCAGCTTATGGGCGAGGCCTATAGAAACAAATAGCAACCCCTCCACGGTTTGCAGACGAGGTTTCCCATGTACCGTCAACATTTTGGATTAGCGGAGCATCCCTTTTCATTAACACCGGATACGCAATTTTATTTTAATAGCCAAAGTCATCGGGAAGTATTGAGCACTTTGCTGTTAGCACTACGTCACAGTGAAGGTTTTATAAAAATTGTGGGTGAGGTGGGAACTGGCAAAACCCTGTTGAGCCGTAAATTATTAGCTAGCCTGGGTGATAATTTTATTACCGCTTACATTCCTAATCCCTATTTAACCCCGGATGAACTTAAATGGTTTTTAGCGGAAGAAATTGGTATTGCCTATTCACCGGAAATTCCTTCATACCAATTACTTAAAGATATCAATTTGCGTTTGGTGGAGTTGGCTCAACAAAAACGGCAAGTGGTGTTGGTGGTTGATGAAGCCCAGGCGATGCCGCGCGAAACTATCGAAGCGTTGCGGTTGTTAACGAATTTGGAAACGGAAAAAAGTAAATTGCTGCAAGTGGTGTTATTTGGGCAACCGGAGCTGGATGAATTACTGGATCGCCCTGATTTACGCCAGCTAAAACAACGCATTGTTTTTGCCGAGTATTTGCAAACAATACCGAAAAGCAGTTTGGATAATTATTTATCGTATCGATTAAGTTCCGCGGGTTACCGTGGGGCTTCTATGTTCACTGCATCGGCCATCGGGTTGCTCTATAAGGCATCCGCAGGTGTTCCGCGCCTGATTAATGTGATTGCCCATAAAGCGTTGTTGGCAGCTTATGGACAAGGCGCTTCTCGTGTAAATCGCCAGCACATGGTGCGCGCAATTATGGATACGGCAGAGAGCCGCTCACTCGGCCGTTGGCTCGCGCGGCGCGATTACTGGTTGTGGCCCACCATTGCTGCCGGAGCGGCAGCGGCGATTGTGTTAGCGCCGGGCTTAATGGGTGGCTTGTCATGAGTTTAATTAATGACATGCTGCGCGATTTGTCGCATGTACAAAAAGCGGAAAGGCAAACCATTCATGGCCAGCCGCAAGCCGAAACGCAGGTGGATGAGCAGCGCGAACTGTTGAGCCAATCCGGCGTCAATAAACCAAATCCGAATGTGCTCTGGCCAAGCCTGTTAGTATTCGTGGCAGTAATGACAGTGCTTGTGGCGTGGAAAAAAAATGTGGGCAATGAGTCTGAATCTGTATCGTCCACCGCACCGCAATCGACTATCTCCAAATCGTATTCTGTCGTACCGGATAATAAAGATAATAAACAGGATCTTCACATCGCAACGGTTGTTGCCGCGCCAACACCACAAGAATCAGCTGTACAACAACAGCATCCGGCGACGCAGGAACTCAATGAGCGTTTGGCTGCACTGGAAACGGCGATAACGCAATTATCAGATAGGGTTCAGGAATCAAATCAGGTTGCATCAGCGAACGTCGTTGAAGCCACAGCGGACAATGAATCTATCCAAACGCAATTGGTAACCGATGACGCGATGGATTTTATTGAGCCGCAGGAATCGGTTCGCATTCATGATCCATTTGAGCAGCACTCAACTCATCACGCGGAATTGCAATCGGATATAGCGGCAATTGGTGAGGCCAATGATGAAGGGCCGGCTGCAAGCGAACTTGAGTCCGTTGCGGAAAATTCGCATTTATCCATCGCCCCCAATCTTGCATTTTTGGATCAGCGTCAGGCGGAGGTGGCGCGGAATCTGGTGGCGCAGGGTCAGGTGATGGATGCAGTTATCGCCCTACAAACATTTATCGAAAAAAACAAATCACCCCGCGAATCTGCCAAAGCGCTTCTGGATATCTATATCAGTGAAAAAAATATCCCGGCAATGGAAAAATTTCTCGCCTCGGCAAATTATTTGTTGCCGGTTGATCATCATTTCTATGCAGCAAAAGCAGCCATTGTCCAGGAGCGTGAAGACTATGCGATTGAGTTGCTTGAATCACAACTGGGTAATGCCGATAGCGATGAAAATTATCGCGCACTTCTGGCAGGGCTGTATCAGCGTACAGGCAAATATTCAGAGGCAGCAAACCTGTACCGCCGTTTATTGGGAAATTTTGGCGAAAAGCCGGCTTATTGGTTGGGCTATGCGCTAGCGCAGGATTCACTGAACCAAACACAAACTGCCAAACAAGCTTATTTGCGTGTAGCACAATATTCGGATTTACAACCCCAGGTGCGTAGCTATATTGAACAACGCTTATCGGTTTTGCAGTAACCAATATTTTTTGGGCTATTGATGATGAACACCTTTTCGCAAAAACGTATTCGCATCGGCGATCTTCTCGTCGAAAAGAAAATGATTTCGGAATCCCAATTGCAACATGCGTTGCAAGAGCAAAAGCTGACGGGCCGAAAATTGGGTGCGACATTAGTGGAGCTGGGGTACGTAGAAGAAAATGCGTTGCTCAGTCTTTTATCCGCCCAGCTGGATATTCCGTTTGTTGAATTAAAACAATTTCGTTTTGATCGTGATCTGGTGCAAAAACTTCCGGAAACCAGCGCACGGCGTTATCGCGTGATGTTATTGCGTGAGGATTTTGATGGCTTGTTGTTGGGGATGGCTGACCCTACGGATATTTTCGGCCTGGATGAACTGCAACGTATATTGCAAAAAAATTTAAAACCGGCGGTAGTTCGCGAATCCGAACTGCTGGATATTCTGGATATCGCTTACACCCGCGCGAGTGAAATCGCCACACTTGCCGGTGAGTTGGATGAAGAGTTGCAGGAATCGGCAGTTGATCTGGCCGATTTCGCGGTGGATGCGACCGATAGCGAAGCACCGGTCGTTAAACTGCTCCAAAAAATATTTGAAGAAGCCATTAATACCAAGTCATCTGATATTCATATTGAGCCTGACGAAAAAGTATTGCGTATCCGCAATCGTATCGACGGTGTATTGCTTGAACAGGTGATGAATGAAAAACGTATTGCCTCGGCATTGGTGGTGCGTTTAAAACTGATGGCCGGTTTGGATATTTCAGAAAAACGTTTGCCGCAAGATGGCCGTTTTAACCTGAAAGTAAAACATCACAATATTGATGTACGTATTTCAACCATGCCGGTTCAATTTGGCGAATCAGTCGTGATGCGTTTGCTGGATCAAACGGATGGTGTGCGCAGTTTGGATAGCGTCGGGATGCCGGGTTATTTAATTGAGCGCTTTCGCAAGGTTATTACCCGTCCTCACGGATTGGTTTTGGTTACTGGTCCAACGGGTAGCGGTAAAACAACTACGCTCTATGGTGCTTTATCGGAATTAAATAAACCGGAAAAGAAAATTATCACCGTAGAAGATCCGGTTGAATACCGTTTGCCGCGTATTAGCCAGGTGCAATTGCATGAAAAAATCGGTTTAACGTTTGCGAGTGTTTTACGCGCTACCTTGCGGCAAGACCCGGATATTTTGTTAGTGGGTGAGATTCGCGACGCAGAATCGGCTGAAATTGCTTTGCGTGCTTCAATGACAGGTCACATGGTGCTTTCCACACTCCATACGAATGACGCAGTGACTTCAGCATTGCGCTTAATGGACATAGGTGTGGACGGTTATTTAGTGGCAACAGCATTGAAAGCGATTATTGCCCAACGTTTGGTTCGTCGTGTGTGTAAAAGTTGTGTCCAGAATTACACACCGGATACCAATGAATTGCAGCTTCTTGCAACCGTTGGAAAAGGTCGTGACTTCAGTACAGTTATTTTCAAACAGGGTACGGGTTGTCCGCATTGCCACAACACAGGTTACCGTGGCCGTGTAGGGGTGTTTGAAATGCTGGAGTTAAATCAACCCATGGCCGAAGCATTGCGTTTGAATGACATTAACGGTTTCACCAAGGTTGCTTACGCGGCCCCCAATTTTGTCACGCTCAGCGAAGCCGCGTTAGGTTACGCCATTGAAGGAGTGACAACACTGGAAGAAGTGATGGCGATCTCCGCGCAGATCGATGAAGTCTAATGAATTCCGCCACAGCGATGTAATTTTTTATGGCACTGTTTGAATTTAAAGGTCGCAATGCCGAGGGCCGTTTAATCACCGGACAGTTAGATGCATCTAACCAGGATGCCGCTGCCAATCAATTATTGGGTCGTGGTATTACGCCGGTAGAAGTAAAAGAGTTTATTGAACAATTAAGTTTTTCTGAAAAGCTTTCACGCGCAACCAACCGTGGAAAAGTTGAGAACACAGAACTCATTATGTTCTGCCGCCAAATGCATACCATTTCCCGCGCAGGTATTCCTCTGGTAAAAGGGCTGCGTGGTTTGTCTGCTTCTCTGCGTAATTATACGTTCCAGCAAGCCCTTCTTGATATTGTGGATCGTCTGGAGGCAGGCGTTGAGTTATCTGCTGCTATGCGTGCACATCCTAAAATTTTTAATAATTTATTTGTAAGTCTTGTCAGTGTTGGTGAAAACTCGGGTCGTCTGGATTTGGTGTTCAAGCAATTAAGTGAATACATGGAACGCGACCTGAATACTATCAAAAGTATTAAAACAGCGTTGCGCTATCCAACCATCGTGTTAATTGCTATTACCATCGCGATTGCCATTATCAATATCAAAGTTATTCCTGCGTTCGCCAATATGTTTAAACAGTTTGGTGCTGAGTTGCCATTGCCTACGCGTATCCTGATTGGCATGTCCGATTTTTTTGTGAATTATTGGATGTATTTATTGGTCGCGATTGTGGGCCTGTTTTTCTGGGTTCGACATTATGTAAATTCACCGGAAGGCAGCCGCGTATGGGGCCGTAAAAAATTACGCTTGATTGTGATCGGTGACATTATTGAACGGGCTTCCCTGGCGCGCTACGCGCGCTCCTTTGGCTTGATGTTGAATGCGGGTCTTCCTATTAATACGGCATTAGAGTTGAGTGCGCGCGCTATCGATAACCCTTACCTCGGCGATAAAATCCGTGCGATACGCGCGGGGATCGAACGTGGCGAAGGGTTGTTCCAGACTCATCTTGTTAGCGGAATGTTCACGCCCCTCGTGTTGCAAATGATTTCAGTGGGCGAGGAAAGCGGGCAAGTGGACTCGCTGCTTGCTGAGGTAGCCATGTTCTATGAAAGTGAAGTGGAATACGATGTTAAACAATTAAGTGATCGTATCGAACCACTGATTATTATTATTATCGCTGCGTTTGTCGTGGTGTTGGCACTCGGAATATTTTTGCCCATGTGGGACATGTACAACATTCAAAAATGAGGTGCGCTTGATTCAGAGCTACGGCCGGCGATTTGAATTTTTTGTAGTGGCGACAATCATTTCGCTCGTGGCACTTGTAGCTTTGGATCGTTATACCGTAATGATTAAAGATGCAAAAGTTTTGCGCCTTGAAGTTATATCGCAACACTTTATGACTGCCGCCGCCAATATGCGTACCAAATTTCTGTTATCCCAGGTTGCCAAAGCATCCGTTGCAATAAAGAAAGGATTACTTGTAGACGGCAAACTGATTTATGTTTCAGAAGATGGTTGGCCTGCTTCAACGTCCACACCTGCATCGTCACATTTTCTCCCCACTGATGAAGATTGCTACCAGTTATGGCAAGTTTTATTTCAAAACCCGGCGCCTATCACATTGGGTCGTTTCACTGAATCGTCACATAAATATCGTGTATTTGCAGAGGCAAATGCATGTCGTTATGCATTGACTGATCAAGCGGCTTATTTTGATTATTTTCCTTTAACGGGTCGTTTGTCATTTTCAGCTATAAGCAATTAAACGTTTAAATTTTAATTAACTTAGGAACTGGCAATGCGGCGCGCATTGGCTATATTTCGAGTAAGTATATAAACAGCAGTGCAACCCGAGGGGCTTGCGACTGTCAAGGAAGTTAATACGGCCTTTGTGATGGCAATTGTTTGAATGCAGTTGTTCGAAGGCAATTTTTCTGAACCTCTTTCTCGGCCCTGGAGCTTTGTCATGAAACAACAATCTGGTTTTACGTTAATTGAATTAATTGCCGTTATCGTTATTCTCGGTATCCTTGCCGCGACGGCGATTCCGCGCTTTGTGGATTTATCCGGTGCAGCTAAACAATCTGCATTGCAAGGTGTAGCGGGTGGTCTTGGCAGTGCGTCTGCACTTAACCACGCTAACAATATTGCACGTGATGCAGGGTTAACTACTCCCACCGCACCACTCGCAGTTGCTACTTGTCAGGCAGTAGGATCATTGTTGGATACTGGTGCATTACCTACCGGTATGGAAATTGTGACTGGAACCGGCACTGCGCTTGCTGGTGGTGGTGTCGGTACTGAAGGTGGTTCGTCTACTTGCCAGGTAAGATACACTGCAACACCTACCAACCCTGCACCTGTTGCTTTTGTTGCGTATGGCGTAGTTCCATAATCTGGTGCAACTCCATTATTTCACTGAACGAATGTTAATGATTGCGAATGAAAAAAATAGTGCAGGGTTTTACCCTTGTTGAATTAGTTGCCGTGATGGTTTTGGTCGGCATACTTTCAGTTGCACTATTTTCCCGTATGGGTTCCACTGGAAATGCAGCAATCCAATCAGGCCGCGATGATCTCATCGCGGCCTTATTTTTTGCGCAACAGCAAGCCATGATGCGTAGCAATATATCATTGGTAGTAACCGCAAATTCTATCAGCGTGAACGACACGAACACCCCGATAAAAGTTTCTAACGGTTATTATCCGTTGGGCATGCCTGTTGGTGTAACGCTTTCGCCTGTCACACTCAATTACGACAAATTAGGCAGAACCACGGCAACCACAATTACATTAACCGGCTCAGGTAATAGCAGTGGTGCTTCTGCATCGGTCAGGGTTGAGGCAAGTGGTTATGCGTATGCTAATTAAATTAAATCACGCGAAAAGAGCACGTGTTAAAGGTGTTAGCCTGATAGAAATGATTGTTTTTATTGTGGTTATCAGTATTGCGTTGGTGGCATTAGTGAATGTTTATCGTCAGGCAATGGTGAGAAATGCTGATCCTCTTATCCGCGTGCGTGCAATTGAAGCTGCGCAATCCAAACTCGATGAAATTCTCTCGCTTCAATATGATGAGAACACGCCAGTAGGTGGTGTGCCACCTTGCGGTAGTACATATACGGGTGCAATTGTGTGCAACAACACACCGGACGCTAACCTTAATGATGTGGATGATTATAACGGCCGCACAGATACGCCTTACCCTGGATACAATCGTAATGTAACGGTCGTTGCGAATAACAACATCAAATTGATTACGGTTAGCGTCACCACACCATCAGGTGAAACAATTCGATTGGCTGTTGAGCGAGCAAATTTTTAATGGCTCCTTATATTCTCAACAGCAAAGGAATATGCGAGAGAAAAAAATGGCGACGTTTATCAGGGTTCACCCTGATTGAGTTAATTACTGTGGTGGTTATTCTTTCTCTGATTGCTACTATCGGTACCAGCTTTGTTGTCAGAACCACCGAGACTTATCAACGCACGCAAACCCGCGCTTTAATTTTAAATACCTCTCGTCAGGCATTGGAAAGAATCACCCGTCAATTGCGCATTGCATTACCGTTTTCAGTGCGAATAACCAATAGCGGTAGTTGCGTTGAATTTATGCCGATAGCTGCTGGTGGAAATTATTTTGATCCGGTGTCTGACAACACGAATATGGGGCCAGATCGTTCCACTATACCTGCATCCCCGGTGCCGGTGCCCGCTGATTTTGGCACACCTGTATTCGTGACGATTGGTGCTATGGATTCCACAGAGATTTATGGTGCCGGTGCGGTTTCTCGTGAAGGTTATGCCGGTTATGCCGGTGGAAACCTGACGCTGGCAGCTGCACGCCGGTGGCAACGTAATTCGTTAAACCGGCGTTATTACTTGTTGGATAATCCCCAGGCGTTTTGTGTGGTGGGAAATGAACTGCGATTTTATTCAGGCATAAATATTAATGATGCGAATGTGACGGTGACAGCTGCTCACAACATCATCGCGCGAAATGTTTCTGCAACCACACCATTCACACTTGTTGCGGGTAATAATAATCGCAACACGGCGCTTGATATAACATTGGTTTTCGCCGCATCCGGTGAAAGCATGTCGTACACGCAACGGGTTTTGATTCGTAATGTACCGTAATAAAAAAGCAATAATAGCCAAGCGCTTCCAGCAAGGTTTTTTGCTTCCGCTGGCACTGTTTATTATTGTGGTGATGGGCGCGTTGGCGCTCACTATTTCGCGCACGAGTACACAAACGCAATCATCAAGTGTTCAGGAACTTGCGAACATTCAGGCATTTTATGCTGCAGAAAGCGGAGCTCAACGTGGAATGAATGCGTTATTTTTTAATAATGTTACTCGCCAGACCACCGATGCTGCGTGCGCGTCTATGGCAATTAACCGTAATTATGCCGGTGTTAATGGGCTCCAGCAATGTACAGCGCAAGTAGTTTGTGCCTGCCGGTATCGTGATAATTCAGTGTGTAATGCCAATACAGCAGCAAATTACCAAAACAATGCGCCGATTGGTGTATCGCAAAGTTTTTACACGGTGACGAGCGAAGGGGGGTGTGGCCAGCAACACTTCAGATCTGTTCGTACTATTCAGGTTAGCGCTTTCTTGATTCAGGAATAAATGCAAATCATGTTTCTTTTTTGCCATTCCTTAAATAGAAAAATAAATAAACCGTTGCTGTTTATTTTTCTTTGCGTGGTTTCCAGCCTGACGAATGCGGCTACGTATAATTTATCTACTGGTTCCTATCCGCCTTGCTCGGGAGGAGTTTGGACGGTGAGTAGTGGAACCTATACCTGTAATAATGGGCGGGTGACGTTAGGAAGCAACGACAGAATTACTGCGAGTGCGAATGTTAGTATCGTGAGTCATAACGGTTTTAATTTGGCGAGCGGCACTATAGTCGGAACTACGGGAGTGAGTATTAATTTGACTTCCAGTTATGGAACTATAACCTCGACAAACACAACCACGATTTATGGAACAGTGAGCAGCGGCAGTGGGGCAATTACATTAGTGAATGCCACAGTGAGCGGCACTGTCACCGCCGCCGCGAATATTGATTTAAATGGCGGCAGTGTTGCAGCGATCAATGGAACCAGTGGCACTGTAACGACATTAAATACCACGATTAATGGAGCCGTGAGTGGTGCGGGAAATGTCAGTGTTTCTGGCGGCAGTGTATCGGCCGGTGTTACCAGTACCGGTGGAAGTGTTTCAACTTCAAATACAACAATTGGTGGTTCGATATCGGCATCAAGTGGAGGGATTACTTCCACAGGCACTACAGTGAGTGGATCGGTTAGCGCAGGGGGAAATATTAATTTAACCGGTGGCAGCGTAACCGGTTTGGTTAGCAGTGCGGGGAATACGATTACTACTAACGGGACTAATTTATCCGGCGGTGCTACCGCGCAATCGGGCATGTCAATTACGGGCGGAACCATCGCCGGCAATTTCACTATGACGAGTAATAACGCGGCGACTTTTTCAGCCGTCACCATGGTTAGTGGCAGCATTACCGGAGCGAGTATTGTATCCATTCAAAACGGAAGCCTTCTTGGCTCATCCAGTTCCAGTATTACTATTAGCAGCAATAGTGGTGCGATTACGGTAAATAATTCCACTGTGTATGGTGCGTTGACTGCGCCAAGTTATTCAACGGTAAATGTCACCAATGGTGGGCAAGTGTTTGGAACCTGTGTACCGGGTTCAACCCCGGCAAGTGCTTGTAGCGCAGCTCCACCTAATGCATGCCCCGACGGATATTCCAGCGGGATCACCGGGTACTATTACAACAATACAACCCTGACCGAACCCAATTCATCCACCAGAAGTGATGGCCCCATTAACTTTAACTGGGGTTCTGCAGCCCCTGGCCCGGCGGGTGTTGATGCAGATACGTTTTCTGTTCGTTGGACGGGCTATATAAGGGCAACAGTATCAGGAAATTATCGTTTTAGAACGGTATCGGACGATGGTGTACGGTTGTATGTGAATGATGATTTGGTAATCAATCGCTGGAATGATCATTCGAGTGCTACAGACACCACCGGCAATATCGCATTAGTGGCCGGCCAAACGTATTCGCTCGTACTGGAATATTATGAGAATGGTGGCAGCGCCATCATTCAATTAAGTTGGTTGACGCCAGGCTCCGGTTCATACGTTGCCATTCCCGCTGGGCCTTCGCCCACATTAGGTTCAGGTTTGTATGAATGCACGGCTGTAGTGAAACCTCCTGTAAGTTCTTGTTCTACCAGTTTGACAGCCGGTATAACCGGCAAGTATTACAACAATATGCTGGCGAGTGGGACAGTTACGGCCAGTCGGTTAGACGGACCTATTAATTTTGATTGGAGTACAGGTGCACCAGGGCCAGCTGGTGTGAATGCAGAAAACTTTTCCGTCAGTTGGGACGGGTATATTCGGGTTTCGCAATCCGGAAATTATCGTTTCCAGACAAATTCTGATGATGGTATTCGATTAACGGTTAACGGGGATTTGTTAATTAATCAATGGAATGATCATTCCGTAACAATGCATACCAGTCCGGTGGTGAGTTTAACTGCCGGGAGTAGTTATCCGATCAAATTAGAATTTTATGAAAATGGCGGTTATGCGGTTGCCCAACTGCTGTGGCAGACGCCATCTAATAGTTCTTATACCGCGATTCCGCGTGGTTCTTCACCTGTTTCGGCGGCGGGGCTTTATGAATGTGTAACGACACCTGCGGCATATTCTGTCAGTACTAATGCAAACGGCCTTACTTGCGCGGCTGAAGCTGTTACGGTGACAGCGCTTAATGCATCCCTTGCTGCTTTTAATCCCCCTGCTGGCACTGTGGTTACCTTAACTACCAATTCTGCAAATGCAGCCTGGGTAGGCGGTAATACTTACACCTTCACGGGAAGTGAATCCACGTTTGTCAAATATCTCCAACAAATAACACCGGCTACTGTACAGATCACTGCCACTTCTGCTACTGCAACAGGATCATCCTCGATTACGTTTGCCGATGTTGGTTTAAAAATAGCAGACAATTTTTCGCAAGCTGCTCCAGTGCCGGTGACAAATCAAATTGCAGGTATTGCAGGCACGGCAAGGCTCAAAGTGATCAGGAAAGATAATAATACTGGGGCCTGTGTTGCCCAGGTTGGCGTGGGTACACGCCCGGTATCTTTGGGATTTACCTGTAATAACCCGACGACCTGTGTAGCAGGGCAAAAGTTTTTTGTGAATGGAGCTGAAATTACCGCTAACAACAACGGGGCTACAGTAAGTTACAGCAATGTAAACCTGACCTTCGATAATAACGGTGAAGCCCCTCTGGCAATTAATTATTCTGATGTGGGGCGCGTTACATTGCATGGGCAACTAACCTTAACAGCCTCAGGTAACAATCCGGCAATCACATTAACTGGCAGTAGCGATTTGTTTGTTGTAAAACCTCACTCAATTGTTGTCAGCAGGGTGGAGCGTTTAAGCGGTGTAGCTAATCCCGGAGGAACCACAGCAGTGGGCGCGGCGGCACAATTTGTTGCCGCCGGGGAGCAATTCAGGGTTTTACTGGAAGCCAGGAATGGAGCTTCGCCCTCGGCCCTGACTCCAAACTTTGGTCGCGAAGGAAGCCCCGACGCAGCGGAAACCGGATTTCTAAAAATAAAAACCAAATCCCTGGTGCATCCTTCGGGGGGCACTGCTACTGATTTAACGGTTATTAGTGCAATCTCCGCAATTACTCCCCAGGGAACATTTCTGTTTTCGGATGTGCGTTGGAATCAGGTTGGCAGCATTCTGATCGAACCCCATTTTGATGATGGTAATGCCTTGACGACTAATGACGGTGATTATCTCGGTGCGGGGAATATTCCAAACCTTGTGGCAAGTTCAACGGTAGGAAGATTTTATCCAGATCATTTTGCGGTAGTTACTCCATCACTCACTAACGGATGTGGCGCTTTTACCTATATGGGGCAACCATCACTTTCACTGAAGTACAACCTGGAGGCAAGAACGACCAGCGGAGCAGGAGGGTTAAGTAACTATGGATTAACATATACCAATAACACCACTCCCACATTGGTATACGTTGCGGAAAATGGAAACCTTGGAACTGATATTGGTTCCCGATTCACCGACGGTGTTACAAAAACCTGGGTGAATGGTGTTGTCATTGTTGATGCACCCGGTAGCAGCTTTGCGCGCTTGAATGCCGCTGCTGTTGACGGTCCTTACGCATCCACCCAAATCGGACTCAAATTAACAGATACCTTTGATTTAAGGGCGATCACCGCCTTGGATATGAATGCGGATACGGCAGGTAATTGTTCGCCGACTTGCACTGCGAAAACACTGGGTTCAACAATAAATATTCGTTATGGTCGAATAAGGCTGGATGACGCGTTTGGCCCGGAGACAATTAATTTGCCCGTGAATTTTGTTACCGAGTTTTGGAATGGTAATCGTTTTGTGAGAAACGTGGATGATAGTTGCACACAAATTTTGCGTAGCGCTATTAATTATCCAATCGGAAATATTTTGACAGACGCAAATCGCACTGTTGCATTAGCCGGTGGTAACACCACGGGTAACTATTCTGTAATGAATGCGACGCAGGTAAGTTTTACGGGCGGTGATGGAGGAAACTTTTTCACTGCACCAACCGGTACTGGAACCGGTGAATTTACTATCAATGTGGACCTTACCACTTATCCGTGGTTACGTTTTGATTGGAATCAATCAGGAACTGTACCTGATAATGCAAATTGCCTGCTTCCTAAAACCAATACTTCGCGCGAAAGTGACTGCGACATCAGGGCTCGCATTGGATTTGGCCGGTTTCGTGGCCACGACCGCGTAATATACTGGCGCGAACGTTTCTAAGTGTTTGGGGGAAAATGATTGATGGAAATGACGATTACCACCCCAAGCTTATTATTTCCTGCGATCTCATTATTGATGCTCGCTTACACCAATCGTTTCGTGACCTTAGCAAATGTCATTCGGCAATTAAGCAATTTGGATGACGCGCCAAATCGGGATATTGTTATTCGTCAAATATCAAATTTGCGTTTGCGGATGACAGTTATTCGTTTGATGCAGGCTTTTGGTGTGCTGTCGTTTGTGTTTTGTACGCTCTCAATGTTTGCATTGTTATTAGCATTCCAAATTGCGGGTATGTATTTATTTGCTTCAAGTTTATTGCTGTTAGTAATCTCGCTATTATTTTCATTCTATGAGGTTAATATCTCCACCAGGGCGATTAATATCGAACTTGAGAAATTTGATGAACACTTAAAGAAGCGTTCCCGATATTAATCACAATGCCTAAAAAAAGGGCCATTGGCCCTTATGCTGTTGCATCGTTGTATGGTTAGTTATTACGCTCAGTTGATGACTCTAATCGAATATCGACTGCCAACTCATCGGCAATCTTGTCCAAGTAGTCATAAAGTTCATTCATATCCACCGCTTTGGGTACTTCAATCACGCCAGTGGCTTCAAACAACGGCTCTCCCGACCAAGGCATACTGGAGCAAGCGGTTTCCAGCTCCCCCATGTTAATATGACGCGCAGCGAAGGCTTGCGCGATTTCGCGTACAATACCGGGCCGGTCATTACCGACAACACTGAAACTGAATTCGCGGGAATCGGGTTTTGTTGCGTTGATTGCATTTTCAACAACGATTTTAAAACCTTTTGTGTCCAGGCCATTGAGGGCTTCGCGTAGTTGCTCCTGATGCTCTACCGCGACAGCGATTTGTAATATTCCGGCAAATTTACCCGCAAGTTGTGCCATTCGGCTCTCTAGCCAGTTGCCATGATGCTGGCTGATAGTTTGGGCCAATTGTTCAACTACGCCGGGGCGGTCGTCACAAATTACAGTCAGTACAAGTTGGGTATTCACGATGTGTCCTTATTATTAGCAATTAAGATTGTTAGCGAGTAAAGTTATTTAAGGTTACTCCGCTTGTATGACATGAACAAGTCCAAACAATTGTTATATCAATGTAGAATCGCAATCAAATCGGGTTACGTAGATGATTATTCCTTATGAACAATTATCGAGCGATGCACTGCAAGGATTGATCGAAGAATTCATTACCCGTGAGGGCACTGATTATGGTGAGGAAGAAATTCCGCTCAACATTAAAGTGGAACAGGTTAAACAGCTTCTGAAGCATCGTGAGGTGGTAGTGGTGTTTGATACGGCAAATGAATCAGTCACTATTTTGCCACGACGTGATGCAGAGCTGCTTGATCAACAATAACATTTTAAATAGAAAGTTTATTTTTCCTTAAAGCAAATAACCCTTACAGATTGAGACTAGTGTGAACCACTTATTTTTACATTGCCGTCCCGGATTTGAAAAAGAATGTGCGGCGGAAATTACAGACCTTGCGGGTGAATCGGGTATATATGGGTTTAGCAAAACCAAAGATAACAGTGCATATGTTTTGTTTGTAACCCACGAGCCTGATGGCGCCAATGAGCTAATCAAATTACTCCGCTTCAGAAAGTTTATTTTTGTGCGGCAATGGTTTGTATGTGGGCCATTAATTGACAGCTTGCCGATATCCGATAGGGTTGGACCGCTGCTAGATGCTGCGAGGCAACTGCCGGAAACACGTGAATTGATGATCGAAACAGTCGATACCAATGAAGGGAAAGAATTATCAGGATTGAGTAAAAAATTTACAGCGCCTTTTGAAAAAGCATTGCGTGCAGATAATTTGTTTTCGGCAAAAAGTCCGTTTCGGTTGCATCTGGTATTTATTTCTGGAACCTCTGCATATTTGGGAGTTAGTCTGCTTAATAATTCGTCTCACTGGCCTATGGGAATTACCCGTTTGCGGATGCCCAGGGAAGCACCCAGTCGCGCCACGCTAAAACTGGAAGAAGCATGGCATCATTTCATTGCAGCAGAAGATTGGGATAATCGTTTGGCGGCGAGTATGCGCGCTGTAGATCTTGGTGCAGCACCTGGTGGGTGGACATGGCAATTGGTACAGCGTGGTATGTTTGTAGAAGCTGTAGATAACGGCCCTATGGATAAAAACCTGATGGAGACCGGGCAGGTGCAGCATATATTGAGCGATGGTTTTTTGTTTGAACCTAAAAAACCGGTTGATTGGTTAGTGTGTGATATTGTGGATAAACCAGCTCGCGTGACCAGTATGGTCATTAAATGGTTTTCCAAAAAATATTGCAGAGAAGCAATTTTTAACTTGAAATTGCCAATGAAACAACGCTACATGGAAGTAAAAAAATGCGAAGAGAAAATTCGCAATGAGTTGGAGAGCGCAGGTTTTCGAATTGACATTCAATTTAAGCAGCTTTACCACGATCGTGAAGAGGTGACAGGGCATTTACGTGTTTTTTGAAAGTATTGTTAGTGGTAAGCGGTTTTGTCATGTGCGTCAGTGGCTGAATGTTGTAATACCCATTCAGTCAGTTGAACCCAGTCTTCAATTAAGGAGCGCAGTAAACTCATATGGCTCGGTGGAAGGTCATGTTTTTGTAAAGCTTCTTCACCAATTGCAGTTAATACGGCAATGATTTTTCCTATGGTATGGGCTTTAAGGGAAGTCAAAACTTCTTTGTTGAGCAACATTTCACCGGTATATGCAGAATGCAAATCTTCGTAGCGAACAGTAGTTGTTGAATCTATGGTGTGTTTTACCGCATGTGCTAAAAGTGGGTGGTTGGTACGTAATAAGCGAAAAGTCAGCTCTAATGTCTGACGACTAAAAAAGTCAGAAGGCATATAATCTTTTTTTAATTTCCGGGACATTTGATAATGTTCCTCGGTTGTGAAGTTCTCTCCTGACTTGCGTTTTCCATTAAGCTAATCATAGCAATCGAATTGCTATTTGCTTAAATTTTTATAGACGATTTGAAACTATGAATGAACAAATTGATAAAACTTTGGACACGTCAGGGTTGCTTTGCCCTGAGCCAGTAATGATGCTCCATAAAGTCGTCAAAGAAGTGGCAGTTGGTAAATTGATTGAAGTAATAGCAACCGATCCGTCAACACAGCGTGATATTCCAAAATTTTGTTTGTTTCTTGGCCATGAATTGGTTGAGCAGAAAAAAAACGAATCTCAATATATTTATTACATCCGCAGAAATAAATAACGCCGCAATTGCGGCGTTATTTAGGTGAAGTAGAGTCTAATCAAGTCTGCATTCCATCAACTAATAAAGATATAGCGGCCAACGCTTCGGGATCTTCTGCCTTAATTTTGTTGGCAATCTGATGTTGGAAAAAGTAACGAAAAGTCTCGCTTGCTTGTGCTTCATATAAAGAGTCGTCCCCCGGTAAAACCGGTGTGCTGACTACTTTAGCCGGATCACTAATCATGGCGTAAATACTTCCATCAAAGTGAAGACACCAGCTAACTACTTCAACCAGTGATAAACGTTTACTGTCAGCCACAGCCAGCACGGCATGGGTGCCAATGGTATCTGGTAGCTCCTGGATGACGTCATCGCCACTATCGCACTGAACTTCGTAATATTCTGCCGCCGTTTCCAGCTCGATCACTTTGTGCATTGGCGCTTCAAAGAAAAGCTCATCAATGCCTGGATCGTAATAGCCTTCCCAGTGACCGTTTAATGGATCACAAAGGTCAGGGCAGGGGACTATATCGTTTAACCAGGGAACCAAACCAACCACTTCACCGTTAGCTCGCAGGCCCCAGCAAAGGATTTTAAGGCTGTAGAGTTTTTCGGAGCTGGTATCGTTGGAGTAGAGCATCTCAAGTCCGTCCAGTTCAGGAGCCAGGCGGATAAAACGCTCGTCGTGTAGGGCTGAATAAGTTTTCCTGGTGAAGAGATCAACCACATTATCCATGTTGTGGCCTGTATCTGAGATCTTCATAATACCACCCCCTATTGTGAGGTAGATCCCGCTGGAAACTATAAGTTCCGCCGGGTTCCCATCGATGGTTTCAACGTCACCATCACTATATAAAGTATATGCTAATTCCCTAAAGCACAACTGCTATGGTTCATTTTTTTATTCCTGGAATTTATTTGGCACATGTAGTTACCGCATGTGGAATATATAGAGCGTCATTTCCGGCGTTTAAGTGAGAGAGTATGAAGATAGTCGTGGATGAAAATATCCCATTGGTGAATGAGTTTTTCAGCCGTTTGGGTCAGGTAGTCTGCTTACCGGGACGAACCATCACAGCCAATGATGTGTGCGATGCAGATGTTTTGATTGTTCGCTCGGTGACCAGAGTCAATGGGGCACTGTTAGCCGGTAGCAAAGTGAAATTTGTAGGTACCTGTACGATAGGCGTTGATCATTTGGATGAACATTACCTTGATGCACATGCAATTCGTTGGTCAAGCGCACCCGGCTGCAATGCCAACTCTGTTGTAGAGTTTGTATATGCGGCGTTGGCGCACCTGGATGTAAATTGGCTGCCAGTGAAGTTCGGCATTATTGGTTGCGGTAATGTGGGAGGGCTTTTGTACAAACGCCTGAAAGCCCAAGGTGTGGAAGTGCATTGCTATGATCCTAATCTAACTTTGGAGCAAAACCCTGATCTCACATCACTTGCAGAAGTTTTGAGGTGTGACGTTATTAGTATGCACACCCCATTGGTTGTTGATGGGCCCCATCCCAGCTTTCATTTGCTAAGTCACAAAGAGCTGACGCAATTAAAACCGGGTGCAGTATTGATTAACGCAGGGCGTGGTGCGGTGATTGATAATCAGGCATTGCTGGATGTGCTGAATATCCGCACAGATCTGCAAGTAATACTTGATGTGTGGGAACCAGAGCCAGATATCTCCCTTGAATTATTGGATAAAGTCTTATTAGGTAGTCCTCATATTGCAGGTTATAGTTATGATGGAAAATTGAATGGCACGGATCTGGTTTATAACGCTCTCTGCCAGCATTTGAACATTCCTCCAAAAGCTTCACTTGCCGAATTGGTACCACCTTTGGCAAACAATCAATTGCGCATTGAAGATAAAAATCAAAATACTTTTCAAATTGCACAACAGTTAATTAAGCAAGTTTATGACATAGCTGCCGATGACGCGCGCTTACGCGCAACTGCTCGACATGCGTTGGCCGGAGAGCTTAAATTTGGCGAAGGTTTCGATGGCTTGCGCAAGCATTATCCTAAACGTCGTGAATTCCATAATTATCAAGTTCATGTTGAATCATTAGGCGATGCAGATCGGCAATGGTTACAAGTATTAGGTTTTCGCTGTGTTTAAATTGGGTTTAATTATTAATCCCTATGCGGGGTTAGGCGGAACTGTCGGTTTAAAAGGGTCCGATGGCGATGCGATTCGTGCAGAAGCATTCGCGCGCGGTGCTGAAATGCGTGCCCCCCAACGGATGAAAAGAACACTGGACATTTTGTCGGAGTTTCGCGATCAAATAGAAGTATTTTGTTTCGCTGGTGAGATGGGAGAAGATGTAGCACGTGCTTCAGGTTTTCTCACAACCATAATCGGTATAGCACAACATAATCCCAGCGAGGCTTCGGATACATGTTTAGCTGCTACTGCATTAATGAATCAATCAGTTGATTTAATTTTATTTGCCGGTGGTGATGGCACGGCTCGTCTGATTGCCGATGTCATAAGCACAAAGCAACCTGTTTTAGGTGTTCCCTCCGGAGTAAAAATGCACTCGGGGGTTTATGCTATTTCACCTGAAGCAGCAGGTGAAATCGTTAAACAATTGTTATCAGGGCAATTGGTTAATGTCTCTGAGCGTGATGTAAAAGACATTGATGAAGATGCATTTCGAAATGGCCAGGTTCGGGCGCGTTTTTATGGGACGTTACTTGTGCCCGAGGATTCACATTTTTTACAACAGGTAAAAAATGCTGGCACTGAGCGCGATGAATTGGCACAACTGGATGTTGCTCAGGAAATGATTCAGCAGATGCAACCGGGTACGTTATATCTTGTAGGTCCTGGTTCTACTACGCATATATTTTTACAGGAGCTGGGGTTGGAAGGCAGTTTGCTCGGTGTAGATATATTGCTTAACAACAAATTAGTTGCATTTGATGTAACTGCATCTCAAATTCTGGCACAACTTGATCAATTCAGTGGCCCAGTAAAAATGGTTATTACCGCGATTGGTGGGCAAGGACATATTCTTGGTCGAGGTAACCAACAATTTACTCCGGAAATTTTAAAGCGTGTGGGGAAAGAAAATATTGTCATTATTGCAGCGCGCGGAAAAATTCTCGCGCTTAACGGTCGTCCTTTATTAGTGGATACAAATGATGCCCGGCTGGATCAATCTTTCAGTGGTTATGTACGTGTAGTTACTGGCTACAACGAATCGATTATGTATCCAGTTGGTTACGCTGGCCTGGACAAACCGATATGAATGTGATTTTGGAATCTCTGGAGTGTCTATCTGAAAAAATCCGTAGTGTGGACATTATTGATAGTTATCGCGTTTTTCATGGGCGTGGCCGAACATTTCCCGGATTGGAGTTTGTCACTGTTGATTATTTCCAACCTGTTATTTTTGTAACGTTATTTGCCGAACCGCCACGCGGTTGGTTGGATGACTTTGTCATCAAGGCACGTGCATTATTGGATGATACGAAAACAGTTTTACTGATCCAGCGTCGCTACGTCTCTGGCGCTCCGAGCGAATTATATTGGGGTATTTTGCCAGAGCAATGTGTGGCGCGCCGTGGTGATTTATTATTTTCCCTTCATTTGCTTCAGCAGCAAAACAGTGGCTTTTTTTTAGATATGGAACCGGGTCGCGCATGGCTGGAGAAACATGCAACCAGTAAACGTATTTTAAATTTATTTGCCTATACCTGTGCTTTTTCCGTCATTGCTGTTGCTGCCAATGCTGAGGTTGTGGTCAATGTAGATATGAGCAGTGCTGCGTTGAATCTTGGTCGAAGTAATCATCAACTCAATAATCTTGATAAAATCCGCAGTGAATTTTTGGCGGAAAATATCCTTAAGTCCTGGGGGCGAATTAAAAAGCGTGGTCCTTATGATGTAGTGGTTATTGATCCGCCTTCTTACCAAAAAGGTAGTTTTATTGCCGAAAAGGATTATGCGAAAGTCATTCGCCGGTTGCCGGAATTGATGCCTGCCGGTGGAATGGTGCTTGCCTGTTTAAATGCACCTGAATTAACTGATTATTTTTTGCAGAGGGTGTTTACTGAACATTGCCCGCAAGCGAGTTTTATTGAACGTTTGCCATCCCACAAGGATTTTCCTGATGTAAACGCTGAACAACAATTAAAACTACTTATATACTCATTGCCTCCTGCGGAATATCAAACATAAAAAAACCAGCACGAAGCTGGTTTTTTTATGTTTGATATCGAAAAATCACTGCGAGTAGCGTGAGAGGAAATTACCGAAGCGCTGAATTGCTTTGGTTAAATCATCTTCACGTGGTAAAAACACAATACGGAAATGGTCACGGTTTGGCCAATTAAATGCAGTGCCTTGAACCAAGAGCACTTTTTCCTGTAATAAAAAATCCAGAATCATTTGCTGGTCATCTTTGATGCTGTACATGTTCAAATCAAGTTTGGGGAACAGGTACAGGGCACCTTTGGGTTTTACACAGCTCAGGCCTGGAATTTCCTCCATGGCTTTCAAGGCGGTATCACGTTGGTCGCGCAAGCGACCACCGGGAATAATTAATTCGTTAATGCTTTGGTAACCACCAAGAGCAGTCTGCACCGCATACATTGCAGGCACGTTGGCACACAAACGCATGGAGGAAAGCATCTCCAGACCTTCTATATAACTGCGTGCGCGATGTTTCGCCCCGCTAATGACCATCCAGCCGGAGCGAAAACCTGCCAGACGATAAGCTTTGGAAAGACCGTTGAAACTTACGCAAAGGACATCCTGTGCGAGTCGGCCCATGGGAATAAATTCTGCATCGTCATACAGGATTTTGCTGTATATCTCGTCGGCAAAAATAATCAGGTTATGGCGACGAGCAAGTTCAACAATCGCTTCTAATAATTCCTGGCTGTATACCGCTCCCGTCGGGTTATTAGGATTGATTACCACAATGCCACGAGTTTTATCGGTTATTTTGCTTTCGATATCGGCGAGGTCTGGAAACCAGTCGGATTGTTCATCACATAAATAGTGGCGAGCTTTACCGCCACCCAAATTTACTGCTGCGGTCCACAACGGATAATCCGGCGCGGGTACAAGAATTTCATCGCCATTATTAAGCAGCGCTTGCATTGCCATCACAATTAATTCACTGGCCCCATTGCCCAGGAAAATATCATCAATATCCACTCCCGGGATTTCCAGGCGTTGGCATTCATGCATGATTGCTTTACGTGCGGCAAATAAACCTTTAGACGCAGTATATCCCTCGGCATTGGCAAGGTTATGGATGACGTCCTGAATGATTTCGTCCGGCGCTGAAAAACCGAACGGGGCAGGGTTGCCAATATTCAGTTTGAGGATGCGGTGGCCTTCTTCTTCGAGGCGGTATGCATGTTCCAGTACCGGGCCGCGAATGTCGTAGCAAACTCCATTGAGTTTGTCGGATTTCTTAATCGGGTTCATTTGCAGTAAGATGCCTTGATTGCGGTAACGCGTGAGTGCGGTTGAAAAACACTCGAATAATCGACCTTAACTAGTTGATCTGTCAAGGAAATCCTTATGGCTGCCAACGAAAAATTTAATGATAACTATTGGCGTGAAACCCTGACGCCTGAGCAGTACCGGATTTGCCGTGAAAAAGGTACAGAAAGGCCTTTTACCGGTGAATATTGGCAGGAATTTCGCCCGGGCGAATACCGTTGCCGTTGTTGTGGCGAATTGCTATTTGATGCGGAAACCAAATTTGACGCTGGTTGCGGGTGGCCCAGTTTTTATGCGCCGACATCCAAAACGGCAATTCGCGAACAATTGGATACCAGTCATGGTATGTTCCGTACAGAGGTGTTATGCCGGAACTGTGAATGCCATTTAGGACATGTGTTTACGGATGGCCCTGACCCAACAGGGTTACGTTACTGCATTAACTCCGCCTCCATCTCTTTTGATAAAAAATAAAGCAATGCCGGGTGAATATACCCGGCAAATTTATAAATTATTTGCACAATTGCGCTGATTGGTTGGATTTTGTAAACAAATGTTAAATTTGCTTTCCCCGATTAGCGAACACTTATCCTTTAAGTATTTCCTCGCGTAATCTCATAATCAGGAATGATTCGATGATCGGCATGGTGCGAGTACGACCATAATCAAATTACAAATCTTACTGACGTACGACCATGTACAGTTGTTTGGGAGATAACTATGAAACATTTACCGCACTTTTTGCGACGCGGTATTGTGCCGGGTGTTGTTGCAATCCTTGTGGCATCAATAACTTTTAGTGTCCATGCACAAACTCCCGCTGATAAAGCAGTTGAAGTTATTGTTCAAACAGCCAGTATTAAAAGTTTGACCACAAGTATTGAAGCACTGGGGACACTGCGTGCTAATGAATCTATTTCCCTCACCTCAAACGAAACCAAGAAAATTACACGTATTAATTTTGAGGATGGTCAGCGCGTTAATAAAAGCCAGGTTTTAGTGGAAATGACCAGCCGTGAGGAGTCAGCGTTATTGGAAGAAGCGCGCTTTAATGCTGATGAGGCAAAAAAACAATTAGATCGTGTAAGGCAATTGGCAAAGAGTGGTGCAGCAGCACAATCATTACTTGATCAACGCATACGGGAATATGAAGCTGCACGGGCTCGTTACAATGCAACAGAGTCGCGGTTGAAGGATTTGATTTTGCTAGCACCTTTTTCCGGAATTGTTGGCCTGCGTGAAGTGAGCGTAGGTGCACTGGTATCACCGGGTGACCAAATTACTACGTTGAATGATGATTCGGTGATGAAACTGGATTTCACAGTGCCTGCAATTTATCTACGTAGTCTTTCATTAAATTTGCCAATTGTAGCGCGTAGCCGTGATTTGGACGGTCGCGAATTTACCGGAACTGTATACAGCATAGACAATCAGATCGATGAAATAACTCGTTCCATTAAAGTGCGTGCATTACTGGACAATAAAAATCATGAATTAAAACAGGGCATGTTGATGTTAGTTGACTTGCGAGCGGGTGCACGCGATGCAGTGGTAATTTCTGAATCGGCGTTGGTGCCATTGGGTAGCAATAACTTTGTGTTTGTCGTTGTCGAAGAGCAAGGAAAAACAATTGTTCAGCGTCGCCAGGTAACAATCGGTGAGCGGTTAGCGGGTTCCGTTGAAATATTAAAAGGTGTCGATGCTGGCGATAAACTGGTTACCCATGGTTTGCAAAAAGTTCGTCCCGGACAAGCAGTAAAAATCACAGCGGAAGAGCAACCTGCTGCAGAAAAGAAAGGCGATAGTTTGCATTTGTCAGATCTCATTAATACTAAAAAACACTGAGGGTGATTAATCATGTTGCTCTCGGATGTTTCTATTAAACGACCGGTATTCGCGTCAGTTATTTCGGTGTTGCTAATCGCGTTTGGAATAGTGGCATTTGATCGCCTTACATTACGTGAATATCCAAATATTGACCCGCCTGTAGTTTCAATTCGTACCAACTATCCCGGTGCTGCTGCGAATATTGTTGAGACGCGTATTACCAAAGTGATTGAAGACCGTATTTCCGGTGTCGAGGGGATTCGCTACATCGAGTCTTCCAGTGAGAACGGTGTATCCAATATTGTGGTGCAATTTGATACTGGTCACGATATGGATGCTGCTGCGAATGACATTCGTGATCGTGTCGCACGTGCATTGGGTAATTTACCGGATGAAGCCGATCCACCGGAGGTGCAAAAAGTCAGTTCCGACGAAGATGTTATTCTCTGGTTTAACTTTGCTGGCGAAAATATGACGATGCCGGAATTATCGGACTATGCGCAACGTTATCTTGTTGATCGTTTTTCAGTAATCGATGGCGTTGCTCGTGTGCGTATTGGTGGGGAGCAACGTTACGCGATGCGCGTGTGGTTGGATAGGCGTGAATTGGCAGCAAGGAATTTAACTGTCAGTGATGTTGAAGCCGCATTACGTGCTGAAAATATTGAATTACCCGCAGGCAGTATTGAATCCCTTGAGCGTCAATTTACAGTGCGCATGGCACGTTCCTATCGCACCGTTGAGCAATTCAGCCAACTGGTTGTTAAGCGTGGTGATGATGGGCATTTGATTCGCTTGGGCGACATCTCCAAAGTGGAAAAGGGCACAGAAGAAGACCGTAACCTATTCCGTGGTAATGGTGTTACCCAGGTGGGTATAGGTATTGTTAAGCAATCTACTGCAAATACGATTGATGTCGCGCGCGGTGTAAAAGCCGAGCGAGATCATATCAATGAAATTCTACCTAAAGGCATGAGCCTTGAGGACAGTTACGATAGTTCTATTTTCGTTGAGCGAGCTATCCATGAAGTGTATGTCACCCTCGCGATTGCGATTGCGTTGGTTATTTTGGTGATTTATTTATTTCTTGGTAGCATTCGTGCCATGTTAGTTCCCGCAGTCGCTGTTCCTGTTTCTATTATTGCGACTTTTACGGTGCTCGCAGCAATGGATTTTTCAGTCAATATGCTGACGTTGCTAGCATTGGTATTGGCAATTGGTTTGGTGGTGGATGACGCTATCGTAGTTCTGGAAAACATAGTGCGCCACATGGAGGAGAAAGGGAAAAAACCATTGCTTGCTGCTTATAATGGCTCGCGTGAAGTAGGTTTTGCTGTAATCGCAACTACCCTGGTGTTGATTGCGATTTTTGTTCCGATTGTTTTTTTGAAAGGCGATATGGGGCGCTTGTTTTCCGAGTTTGCAATTACCATGGCAGCTGCGGTCGGTTTCTCAGCATTAATTGCGTTAACACTGTCACCGATGCTTGCTTCTAAAGTATTAACGCATCATGAAAATAAAAATAATTTTGTAGAGAAAGTTAATCGCGGCATGATGGCATTACGTATTCGTTATATGGCTTCAATCCGGTCTTGTCTTGCTCATGCAAAAATTATCATCATTGGTTTCGCGGTTTTGCTGCTGGCAACTTTTTTCCTTGCACAGAAAATTCCTTCTGAATATGCACCGCGTGAAGATCGTGGCACTTTTTTTGTCATGGTGAATGGCCCGGAAGGTGCCAGTTATTCCTATATGGAAGAGTACATGACCGAAATTGAATACCGAATGATGAAGTATGTGGATTCCGGAGAAATTACACGGTTAATGGTGCGCGCACCGCGCGCCTTTGGTGTTACAGAAAGTTTTAACAGCGGCATGATCATCGCAGTGATGAATGATTGGAGCTTGCGCCGCGATTCATTTGTAGTAATGGACGAGATTCGCCAAAAGCTTTCAGACTTACCCGGTGTAACCGCAGCGCCGGTTATGCGGCAAGGATTTGGTTCGCAAGCGCAAAAACCTGTGCAATTTGTCCTCGGCGGCGGAACTTATGAAGAACTGGCGCAATGGCGAGATATTTTGTTGGAAAAGCTGGAACAAAATAATCCTGGTCTTACGGGTATTGATTGGGACTACAAAGAAACCAAACCGCAGGTAGAAGTTATTATTGACACAAATCGGGCTGCTGATTTGGGTGTTAGCGTCAATAATATTGGTCGTACATTAGAGGCAATGTTGGGTTCGCGTCGCGCAACAACTTATATTGATGACGGGGAAGAATATGATGTCATTATGCAAGGTGAGCGTCATGAGCAACGTACCACCACAAGTTTACAAAATATGTACGTGCGTTCTGAGCGTAGCGGTGAATTAATTCCGTTATCCAACCTGGTGACCTTAAAAGAATTGGCTGATGCAAGCCGTTTGAATCGTTACAACAGAATGCGCTCGCTGACTATTGAAGCTAATTTAACCGATGATTTGGCATTGGGTCAGGCACTGGATCATTTAAATGGGCTAGTTCGCGAACATTTGCCTTCCACTGCGATTGTAGATTACAAAGGGCTCTCGCGGGATTTCCAGTCGGCAGGGAGTTCGGTGATGTTTATTTTCTTGCTGGGTATTCTCATTACTTTTCTGGTATTAGCTGCTCAATTTGAAAGTTATATCCATCCATTCGTAATTATGCTCACGGTTCCGTTAGCCATTTTGGGTGGAATGTTGGGGTTATATTTATCGGGCAGCAGTTTTAATTTGTATTCGCAAATTGGTTTGCTGATGCTAATTGGCCTTGCGGCAAAGAATGGCATTTTAATTGTGGAGTTTGCCAATCAATTGCGTGACCGTGGAGTGGAATTTACCGAAGCGTTGTTGCAAGCTGCATCTGCACGGTTGCGTCCAATATTAATGACAAGTCTTACTGCGGTGGCGGGTGCCATTCCATTGGTTATTTCATCGGGTGCCGGTGCAGAGACACGTTTTGTTATTGGTATTGTTGTGATTGCGGGAGTGCTGGTGGCAACCATATTAACGTTATTTCTCGTGCCGGTTGCCTATAGTTTATTGGCTCGTAAAACGGGTTCTCCGGGTGATGTGGAACGTACCCTACAACAAGAACAAGCACATTATTCAGGGGATGACGATTAATCAGGTATCGTAGTCCAGGTGCCGCACTGGCTGGCTGCTGTTAACTGTGATCTAATTTAACTGAGTAACACATTAATAATTTAAAAATGTCGGTCAATCCGTTAACTCTATCAACCATACGTTTGCGAATAGGGAATTGTTGCGAAGCAACAATGAATAACTATGAAAGCTTGCCTACTCATTTTTTGCGTGGTGTTAATGTCTTCCTGTACGCCGATTATTGTTTCTGCACCAACACCAACGTTGTGGAGAATTGATTCTTTACAAACCATTGGCAGTATTCCCGCTCGCGTTGAGGGAAATCCCCAAGTCGTGGAATCATCATTAGGAAAAGTCGTTCGATTTGATGGCGATGGCGACAGATTATTACTTGATAATAACCCTTTGGCCGATGCGGCAGAATTTACTATCGAAATTATTTTTAATCCGGTGGCTGCATTTCCTGCCAATGCCGAACCACGTTTTTTTCACATTGAGGCGATGGATAATCCGAATCGTCGCGTCACAATTGAATTGCGGTTGAATGATAAAAACCAATGGTATCTCGATGCTTATATCAAATCTGAAGTGTCGCAATTGACGCTGATTGATCCATCGAAAGTACATCCGATTGGCCAATGGGCACATGCGGCTATTACATTTAAAGATCGTGAATTTTCATCCTATGTAAACGGCGTGAAAGAATTAAGTGGGCAGGTTGGATATTTGCCAATTGCAGCAAATGCGCATACATCAATCGGTGCGCGCATGAATCGGGTGCATTGGTTTAAAGGTGATATTGCCCAGATCCGTATTAGTCACCGGGCGCTGGATGCAAAAGAGTTTTTAAAAATACAAAAAAATTAGTCCAGCGAATGCTGGACTAATTATATTTAATGCGTGTGTAGCTCACGTGTATGAGCGTAATTTGGATCTACATCTGCCGGGTGAATTGCATCCTGTACTTGTGGATCTACTTTGAACAATAACTGGCTGGATGCTATCCATCCGTTATTTCCATGAGCCTGCAATACATAATGCCCGTCGGGTGTATCCAGCCCGCCAATGGTGAGTGTTTCTCCCCGGGTAAAACTGACTGAATATTTTTGCCCGTCATCACCTTGAATATAACCGTACCAGCTAATGCTGTTGTAATCGTGTTTTTCTACCTTTTCGATTGTAACTTCATAATCCTGCGCATTTTCAGCGACGCGGACATTGATCGCATCTCCTGGCATTAACGTTTCCATTTTGAGTGAATCAAGTTGGATAAACTGCCGCCCATCCTGTAACTCCTCCGGCGTTAAAGGTAAGTTCGTCGGCGTGGCTTCTGCCGGGCTCCATGACGTTTTGCGTGTAACTGCCGCTGCAATATCTGTTGCTGAATAGGAATGATTAGGGCGGCGGTTATTGATGGCATCAATCCGCAGTTGTAGTTCTGCGGAAATTGGTGATGATGACGTTGTTTCGTTATTGTCCGTGAGCATGGAAATTTCCTTGTTGATTTTTTGTTCCTGAGTTTTCGTAGTATGACTTGTGGTTTTTGTTATTTCTGCGGGTAAAACATTTGGTGCTGTATTTTGGTTATAGCAATAGGTGGCAATAACCCCCAAGCCGGAAATCGCCAGGGTAGTTAACCAAAATCTGCGTTGGCTGTGCATGATACGCCCCATGAATTTTTCGGTTAAATAATTGGGATTTGTAGAATCCCTACAAATCCCAATGTGTTTTTAACGCTTGATGCGAATCCAGTTGATATTCCAACCACCTGCTTTGGCGAAGACGCCAAAGTTGTAAGTGCCTGCGTTGATGTTTACCGTGTGGCTGACTGTGGTCCAATTTTGCCATCCACCGGTCACCGGAATCGCAACCTCACCTAACACTACTGCACCGCCATTAAGATCTGCCGACAATCTGCCACCACTTGGGCTGGCCACACGATATTCAATAGTGTAAGTACCAGAGGTTGGAATGCTGACGCCGTTGTATGCCATCCAATCATTGGTTTCAATCCAGCCAACGTTTTGTCCTCCGCCGGTGTCGGTAGTGGTTTCGGTTTGTACACCATTATTGGCGAAATAATTTTCCGCTTGAATCAGTGAGTTGAAACCGTTGCTGCTTACAACTATTGAACTTGCCGAATCGTTAAATCCTTCATCAACCAGGCAAGAATCATCATCGGTTTTAGTAATTGAGTTACCGGTAAAATTATCGTGTTGATACAGCGTAATACTGTAACCGGCTTGCACGCGTAATGAAGATACATCGTCATTGACTATGCCGCGTGCCTGTAGTTGCGAAAGGGTGTAACTGCCTGTGGGCAAGCCCACATTGTATCCTCCGTAATTACAGTGTTGTGCCACTTGCACGGGGCCAGATGAGCCGGCAGTGGGGCGAAATGCCGCTATTTCGTCACGCACATTATGAATTGCCAAGGCTCCATAAGCTTCATTCGCCTGGCCGGCAGGAATACCGCAGGGTAATCCGCGGCAAGTCAAATTGGGATTGGAAAAACGATTAACGCGTGTTGTGTTGAAAACACCTTCGTAGGCCATGATGTCTACAAACACATTATCAACGCCGTAACCCACACCATAACGATAACGTGCACCGGATTGATCGCCTTGTTTACGTGAATGGTTCAAGCCCATGTTATGGCCGAGTTCGTGGGCCATTACCATAGGACCGCAGCCGGGAGCTGTGACGTTCCAGGTCCAATTTTTATCAACAGCTACATACCCGACACCACAAGCACCTTTTTGGTGGAGCTGCGATACAAAATCCGCTCCCAGTTGATCCCTTAATGCAATTGCTGCGCTGTTCAAACGCAAATTGCCTAATACCGCCCCCATATCGGCACCGGTCTGTTCCATTTGACGGACTCCCACCAAGCGTAATTGCACATCAATTTGGCTATCGGCATAAGCGGCATTCATTTGGTTGACCCAACTATTCATGGCGGTTTGTGGGTCACCACCAAAATAATTTTTGGTGTAACTATCGTAAAGGACCAGTAGGTCAACGGTTGCCGCCTGTGCATTGCCGGTTAACGCAATGCTGCCCAGCCCCAAGAGCAGTAAATGTTTAACGTTGGTGATCAATGGTTTCATTGCATTCCTCTCATTTATTGTGTGCGAGTGTTATTAATGCGTTGGAATTTGCTTCGTAATGCTACTGGGTAGCAACAAAGGTTAAAATCCAGGCTGTTGGAGATGCGATTTATTTCTTTAGTGGCAAATTGTTTGCCGAACAGCCAGCTAACGTTAGCACTGAAGCTGAATTTCCCTTTGCAACCTGGATCACAGCCTTAAAAAGGTGCCAGTTAAAAATAAAAGTGGGAAATTTTGCGAAGAAAAATAAACGAAAGAGAAGGATTGCCAGTTTACAAACTGGGACTTTATTGAAGAAATGCTAATAATTTTTTAAGGGCCTACCAAAACTCGAACTTATGTTTCGCTGTTTTTCAGAAAGTTTTTGGATTTAAAAAAGTCGAACGCTAATAAATTAATTAGACGCTCTTGATTGATTAATAAAGCTTTCGGATTTTGCGGCTGAAAATTTTAATTATATAAGCAGGAAGAGGAGTGCCTGGTAATTGCAGCAGTGGCTGCAATTACCAGGTGGGGATATTACAGCTTAATACGTTCACTCAGGAATGAAACTATTTCGTTGATGGAGACTTCCTGTTTCTCAGAATCACGACGCCCTTTGTATTCAATAGAGCCTGCTTCCAATCCGCGGTCACCTATCACAATGCGATGTGGTATTCCCATCAAGTCGGTATCTGCAAGCATGCCACCCAAGCGAGCTTTTTCATCATCCATAAACAGCACATCAAAACCCGCTTTGGTCAATGCGCTATAAAGCTCCTCACTTTTATTGGCAACCGCTTCAGATTTGCTGATATTGATTGGCACAATTGCAATGTGAAATGGTGCTATTGAATCGGGCCAGATGATTCCATTCTCATCAAAGTTCTGTTCAATCGCCGATGCAACCACGCGAGTAACTCCGATACCATAACAACCCATCACCATGGTTTGTTCCTTGCCGTTTTCATCCAGTATTTTGGCTTTCATTGCTTCTGAGTATTTGGTGCCGAGCTGGAAAATGTGGCCCACTTCGATACCGCGTTTAATTTCAAGACTACCTTTACCACAAGGGCTTGGGTCGCCGCTGACAACATTCCGGATATCGGCTACGAGTGTTAATTGAGCATCGCGAACCCAATTCACTCCGGTCAGGTGAAAGCCGTCTTTATTGGCTCCGCAAACGAAATCAGCGAGATGTGCGGCAGAGTGATCAACGATCACCGGAATTGTTAAACCAACAGGACCAATTGAACCAATACCAACACCCAATTCGGTTTTAATTCGGGCTTCCGGTGCCAATGTTAATGGTGATGCAACACCTGTTAACTTTTCTGCTTTGATTTCGTTCAGTTCATGATCGCCGCGCAATACCAATGCAACAAGAGGTTGGGTTTTGTCTTCGCGCATCTCCCCTAAAACAATTAATGTTTTGGCTATTTGTTGCGGGCTAACATTTAGGAAATTAGCGACTTCATCAATAGAGTGCTTACCTGGTGTTGCCACTTCATGCATGACATGTTGTGCGGGAGGGCGAGGTGTTGTTGGCGGCAATGCTTCGGCTTTTTCAATATTGGCTGCGTAATCACTGCCATTACTAAAAGCGATATCATCTTCACCGCTTTCTGCCAATACATGAAACTCGTGAGAGAACGCACCACCGATTGATCCTGTATCCGCCAGGACGGGACGGAATTGCAAGCCCAAACGTGTAAAGATACTGCAGTAGGTTGAATGCATTACATCGTAAGTTTGTTGCAGGGATTCGTGACTGGTATGGAAAGAATAAGCGTCCTTCATAATAAACTCGCGAGAACGCATTACCCCGAAGCGTGGGCGAATCTCATCGCGAAATTTGGTTTGGATTTGATAAAAATTCAACGGCAATTGTTTATAGCTTTTGACTTCGTTGCGAATTAAATCAGTAATCACTTCTTCATGGGTTGGGCCCAGGCAAAAAGGGCGATCATGACGATCATTGATACGCAGCAATTCAGGCCCGTATTGCTGCCAGCGGCCAGATTCTTCCCATAACTCTGCTGGTTGTACTACCGGCATGAGCACCTCAAGTGCACCTGACTTATCCATTTCTTCGCGTACAATATTTTCCACCTTGCGCAACACGCGTAACCCGAGCGGAAGCCAGTTATAGAGGCCTGAGGCCATTTTGCGGATCATCCCGGCACGTAACATCAATTTGTGGCTGATAACTTCTGCGTCGGAAGGGGTTTCTTTAAGGGTTGCTATTAAATATCGACTGGAACGCATAATGATGGCTTCTTGAAGGCTATTTGGACGAAATGAAAGGTGCTTATTCTACGGTGGATACCGTTAAGGGTACAGATCTTCAAAGTGTGTTTATTATCGGATCATGTCACGGTTTAAGCAGTGACGTATTGTTGCTATAGTTCCGCCTGAATTGACATTGTTATGTTATCAATAAAGTTGATTTCTTTCGTGCCTTACCAAGAACCTGGCTTTTGAATAGCTTGGAAATAAACGTTTTTTACAGGATCTAATTATGTTTGAGTTACATCCACGATTAGCCCAGGATTCCGAAGTTATCGGAGAATTCGATCTCTCTCTTTTGTTATTGAGCCGGGACGCCAATTATCCCTGGTGTATTCTTGTTCCCAAGCGTGAAGATATTTATGAAATACACCATTTAAATGAGGACGAGCAGCTTCAACTTATACGTGAGTCCTGTCGGTTGTCAGAAGTCATGACCAGCTTGTTTGATGCAGATAAAATGAATGTGGCGGCATTAGGAAATGTGGTGCGTCAATTACATGTGCATCATATCGCGCGTTTTACTGATGATCCTGCATGGCCACAACCTATTTGGGGGAAGTTACCTTCTAAAGCATATGAGCAGGAAGAGTTTGTCGAGCGCATAAAACGTTTACAAAACGCGTTGGTAGGTGAGGGATTTAAGGTTTTATAAACTTGCCCAATAAAAAAACCCCGCAATGCGGGGTTTTTTAGTATCTGACTTGCCAATCGAATTACACGGCGAACTCTTTCAACTTTTTCAGCGGACGCACTTTTACTGATGTGCTAGCTGGTTTGGCTTTGAACATAACTTCTTCGCCAGTAAATGGGTTGATACCTTTGCGCGCCTTGGTGGCAGGCTTTTTCACCGTAGTAATTTTTAGCAGGCCTGGCAGAACAAACTCACCAACACCTTTCTTCTTAATGTGGCCTTCAATTACGTTGGTCAATTCATCCAATACAGCTTGAACCTGCTTTTTGTTCAATTCAGTAGCGTCAGCAATTTGTTGCAAGATTTGAGTTTTGTTTTGACGCTCAGCAATTGGTTTGACAACAGCTGGTGCAGCTTTAGCAACAGGCGCTTTTTTGGCGGCAGGTGCTTTTTTAGCGGCAGCTTTCGGTGCGGCTTTGGCAGCAGGGGCTTTTTTAGCAGCAGCTTTTGGGGCAGCAGGTTTTTTAGCAGCCATAATGGTTTCCTTGTGATTCTTGAGTGTTGATTAAAGATTGTCTTTTAACAAAGACTCTCGTGTGTAACTCTTTCAAGCATTAATACCCAATTGAGCATCTGCAAAACCAGTAGTTTTTAGAAAACAGCTATTGGCCTGCACTCGCAAACCCCTATATTTACAGGCTTAAACAGCTCTGAATACGGATTTACGCTATATATATAGTATAAAAATCGAATCGGCAACCAAGAAAGATGGTTTTTCAGCGGGAAAAACGGTTTTTTTTAAGTGTGTGACCTTTGACAACACTTTTTGTGCGGTAAAGACCCATATCAAATGTGCAGAAGCTGAAATTCTGGCTCTGGCTCTGCGTACTGCCATAAATAATTGAATTCCTCTGTTAAAGGCTTTATTTCCCGTGCTGCATTGCTATTAAAAAAACCACGATAAGTGCTGTCATCGTTTTTATAGAGGAGTTTGTCCGTATCACCCACTATAAATGCCATATCTTTATTCGTAGGTTCGAGAGTCATTTTACGCACTATAATTTTTGATGAAAGGCGTTGTGCGAGGCGTATAAGTTGATGACCCGTGTCAATAGCATGTTTTGTGTCTTTAATCAGGATTTGAACTCGTGTGTGACGGCTGGAGCGAGCAAATGTAGATATTGCCTCAACAAATTCGCTGGTACCGTAAATAATTTCATCTAAATTACGTGTTAATAACAATACGTTGCGGTGACTCTGTTGCAAGAGTTCAAGTGAGTAAACGCGAAAATCCTCAATTCCCTCCAACAACCACAAATCATTGCTAATGTTGCTTTGTTCAGCCATTGGATTGCCTCACTGATTGCCAATACATGGTGATATGGGGAATTCCAGCGTCCATAAATACATCGCCGGATGTAATAAATCCTAATCGTTCGTAAAAGGTTTTGCGTTCAACCTGGGCGTGCAAGTAAACAGGATAGGAGGCGTTTGCATTGCAGTGAGTCAAAATAAACTCCATCAGAGTTTTTCCGATATTTTGATTGCGAAACGGTTTTAATACAGCTACACGCCCAATATGAAAATGGAGCGAGCCTTTGTGGATATCAATCAGAAGCCTTGCACAGCCTACTGGTTGATTGTTGTATTGCACAAGAAAATGAGTTGCGCTTTCATCCAAACCGTCCCACTCTTCAATAATTGGGACTTTTTGTTCTTCTACAAATACTGTGGTTCGAATTTGTGAAAGCATGTGGGAGTGAGTTTGCCAGTCAGTGATTATGATGGGTTGCATTACATAATTCCCGAATTTGATTGTATTTATTACTTTACATGTCTGGCGTTGGTGCGGTCGGTTTTGGGAGAAGAGTATGGGCATCGATTAAGGATCCTCATACTCCAGCGTCACTGATCTACTCATCCACTAATAATGTTTCCAGATTGATTAACTGGGTGATTGCTGCACGATCTACCGGATTTTGAACCAACGCTTTTAGCTCTCGCCAATTAATCTCGACTTCTTTGCACACTAGTTCGGCCAGTTCGCGCGAACAACAAATAGCTTCGCCATCAGCAAATAACATCGTGCCTTTTTCATCGCTGTGGAAAGCAAGGCGAGCAGACGGATGACGCCAGAGCAATTCACCATCAGCCAATGCAGATTGCCATTCGTCAGCATCTATATCCAGCGGTTCTTCCTGGGTTTGTTCCAGGTATTTGCGCTCGGTCATGAATTTGCCGAACCAAAATGCAATTTTTTCCGGTGTGAGGTGTTGTAGGACAATATTGCGTACTTGCGCGATAGCTTCTGCGCTAATTTCACCAGGGTTGTCTTGCAACGTTAAATCAGGGTCGGCATAACGCAAATCATCCTCTACCGACAGCGCGATTTCCTGGCCGATTTCAGAAATAATATCGGCATGGCTGGGCGCGCGGAACCCGATAGAGTAAGTCATGCAATCATTACCCTGGGCATTCCCCCAGTGAGCAATTCCGGGTGGGATATAAAGCATGTCACCAGGCTCGAGCACCCATTCATCAGTGGTGTGAAATTCACTGAGAATTTTAAGGCGAGTGCCTTCAACTCGCGGAGAATTGCTGTCACACATTTGCCCGATTTTCCAATGGCGTTTGCCTAGGCCTTGCAGCAAAAAGACATCGTAATAATCAAAATGCGGTCCCACACCACCTTTATCAGGAGCATAGCTGATCATTAAGTCATCCAATCGCCAGTTAGGAATAAAACGGAAATAGTCCAATAGCTGATTGACTTCCGGTACCCATTGATCGACTGCTTGAACTAATAAAGTCCAATGCGTTTCTGGTAATTTCTCAAAAGTTTTTTCATCGAATGGGCCATTACGTAATTCCCAGGAAGTTGCGCCATTTTCTAACACTATGCGCGATTCAACTTCTTCTTCCAACGCTAACCCGGCGAGTTCATCAGGTGCGAGAGGAGATTCAAAACCTGGAAATGCATTGCGAATTAATAATGGTTTTTTTTGCCAGTAATCGCGAAGAAATTCTTCGATTGGCATATCACCGAGGTGAGTGAGAGGTGTAGTCATTTATGATTCCGGGAGCTCAATCTATATCGAGAAAATTAAGGGCTCATTCGAGCCCTTAATTTGTTGTGTCTTAAATCGCTTTTGCCTGGTCTACCGCGTTGCCAATGTAGTTGGCTGGTGTTAGGTCGCGCATCGTTTCCTTGGCGTGCTCGGGGATATCCAGTGTTTCAACGAAAGCAGCAAGAACCTCGCGGGTGATTGTTTGTCCGCGAGTGAGCGCTTTTAATTTTTCGTAAGGCTCAGGCACATTGTAACGACGCATTATCGTTTGAATGGGTTCTGCCAATACTTCCCATGAGTTATCGAGATCTTCCGCGAGACGTGCGCGATTGATTTCCAATTTGCTCATACCTTTCAAGGTGGATGCATAAGCAATCAGGCTGTAACCGAAGCCAACACCCATATTGCGCAAGACTGTGGAATCCGTGAGGTCGCGCTGCCAGCGGGAAATTGGTAGCTTTTGCGCCAAATGAGTGAAGATCGCGTTAGCAATTCCCAGGTTACCTTCAGAGTTTTCAAAATCAATCGGGTTAACTTTATGTGGCATTGTGGATGAACCCACTTCGCCAGCAATCGTTTTTTGTTTGAAATAACCCAGGGAGATGTAACCCCATACATCCCGGTCGAAGTCGATGACTATTGTATTAAAACGAGCAATTGCATCAAATAATTCGGCAATGTAATCGTGCGGTTCGATTTGGGTTGTGTAGGGGTTCCAGGTTAAGCCCAGGCTTTCTACAAACTCTTTGGCATTGGTTTGCCAGTCTACTTGTGGGTACGCAGACAGATGTGCGTTGTAGTTACCAACGGCACCGTTGATTTTGCCTAACAATTCAACTTCTTTAACGGTTTTCAATTGGCGACGTAAACGTGCAGCTACGTTAGCCATTTCTTTACCTACGGTTGTAGGTGATGCAGTTTGACCATGGGTGCGTGACAGCATGGAATCGGCCGCATAATCATGCGCGAGTTTTACGATGCCATTAATAATTGCTTCTGCATCCTTAATAAAAACATTGCGACCTTCGCGCAGCATTAGCGCGTGGGAGAGGTTGTTAATATCCTCTGATGTACAAGCAAAATGCACAAACTCCAGCACTGCTTCCAGTTCAGCATTTCCTTTAAATTTATTTTTCAGGAAATATTCAACTGCTTTAACGTCGTGGTTGGTGGTACGTTCAATATCCTTTACTGCCTGGGCGTCAGCTTCATTGAAATTGGAAACAATGGAGTCGAGTAGGGCATTGGTTGGTGCACTGAATGATGGAACTTCTGGAATACCTGTATGTTTGCTCAATTGTTGTAGCCAGCGAACCTCAACTTCAACACGAAAGCGAATTAAACCAAACTCGCTAAATATGCTGCGCAGGGCAATTGTTTTACTGCCATAGCGACCATCTACTGGAGATACTGCATTAAGTGCTGAAAGGGTATTGAAAGAGTTGTCCATTGTGGTTCTCAGTTAAAATAAAAGAAAAAGGAAACATTTAAATTCGGCGTAATAAATCATCAACCTGACGTGCGATGTCTTTGCGATTAAATAAAAGATGCCAGCGATTGCCTCCAACCTGTCGCCATAAAATGGCGGAACGAATTGAGGCTAATAGTAGAGCGCGAATTTGGTTGGCGATGCGCTGTTGTTGCAGATAATTGTAGTCACCATTAACTTGAATGCGAAATCTGAAGGTGCTAATCGTTTCACTGTAAAGTGTGCCTAAATTAGCAATGACATTGTCATGTGTGGATGAGAAATGTTGCGCTTGTTGGTTGGCTTGCTCCAGGCGACTGGCGATTACGTTTAGCATGTCTTTGCGGCCCGCCAGTTTTTTTTGCAAGTGAAGCACACCCAAGCCGTAGCGTAAGGTTTCACGATATTTTTGCGAGTTGGGACGCAATAACTCACGCATCACTTCAAGGCCGGTACGCAGGTTTTCCAAATTGCCGCCATATACCGCGAGCGTGCTTGAAGGGTTTAGATCCAAAATAGAATCAATACTGCATTTGAATGCCTCAGGCGGTACATAGCCGGTTTTGGCTACCTGTTCTACCAATGCAGCACTTTGAAATATGCCCGCAAGGGCGAGGGTAATGTCTTGCCAATTTTTACTCACGCGGTATCTCTCATGATGAAAACAGGTTTGAGCGTAGCCGGGCTTTTGCTCTAACGATTATCGGTTGATTCGATAACGGCGCCCCCAAGACAAATATCGCCTTGGTAAAACACCACGGATTGGCCCGGTGTTACTGCTCGCTGTGGTTGATCAAAGGTAACATCTAAAATCCCATTGGCTAACACGTTCACTGTGCATTCCTGATCCGGCTGACGGTAACGGGTTTTTGCCGTGCATGTCACTTCATGTGAGGGCGGGATACCATTAATCCAATGGGCTTGTTGTGCGATTAAGTGATTTGTATATAACAGTGGATGATCAGTGCCTTGCACTACGACAAGCACATTGCGATTCAGGTCTTTTTGAGCAACGAACCAGGGTTCTTCATTGGCGCCTTTGACGCCGCCGATGCCTAATCCTTGACGTTGACCAATCGTGTGGTACATCAGTCCTGTGTGTTCTCCAATAACTTTTCCTTCGGGTGTTTGGATTGCGCCTGGTTGCGCTGGCAAATACTGTTGCAGGAAGTCTTTGAAGCGGCGCTCGCCAATGAAGCAGATTCCGGTGCTATCTTTTTTATTGTGAGTTATTAACCCATATTCTTCCGCGATACGACGGACTTCAGGTTTTTCCAATTCCCCCACCGGAAACAGGCTGTGAGTAAATTCATATTCTCCCACTGCATGTAAGAAGTAACTCTGATCCTTGTTGGGATCCAGTCCTTTAAGTAGATAGGTATGCCCATCACGATCAGCCCTGCGTACGTAATGGCCGGTAGCAATTAGCTCACCACCCAGCATGCGCGCATAATCCATAAAAACTTTGAACTTGATTTCGCGATTACAGAGAATGTCCGGGTTAGGGGTACGTCCCGCCTTGTATTCGGCAAGGAAGTGCTCAAATACGCTGTCCCAATATTCGGCCGCAAAATTAGCCGTATGCAATTTGATGCCGATACGGTCGCACACTACTTGGGCATCGGCGAGATCTGCCTTGGCGGTACAATATTCAGTGCCGTCATCCTCGTCCCAATTCTTCATAAACAGGCCTTCGACCTGATATCCCTGTTGCTTTAACAAAAGTGCTGATACTGAGGAATCTACGCCACCAGACATGCCTACGATTACACGTGCGCCGGCTGAAACTACGGGACTGAGGGATTGGGTCATAGCGAAAAACAGCAGTTCGAAAAAATAGAGGCGGGCATTTTACCTTCCCGCGCTGGTCACTGCCAGTTTAATAATGGGCAATGTTTAACCAACTACGCTCAAAGGGAAGCGACGCCCATTTCTATAATCATCAATAATCTGCAGCGTCATAGGGCTTCGCATTTGCGCTTTGCGCTCAAGGAGTTCTTCATAGGTCAGCCACACAGCCTCAATAATCCCGGTGTCCAGCTTTCGTGACTGATCATGGCTAATGGCTTCGCCAATAAAGGTCGTACGGAAATAGGTAATCCCGTTAGCTGGTGCTGTGTACAGGTTGACCCCCACAACACCGGTTAGATTTACAGTCCAGCCTGTTTCTTCGAGTGTTTCGCGTATGGCTGCATCCGCCAGTGTTTCATTAGGATCCAGATGGCCAGCTGGTTGATTGAAAACTTTTTTTCCATCGGATTCTTCATACACCATAAGGTAGCGGTTATCTCTTTCAACAATAGTGGCAACAGTTACATGGGGCGACCAACTCATTCGTGTAATCCTTAATAAATAAAATACAGTGCTGTTTGATGTAAATGAATGCGACAGAATGCTAACAGATTCTGCTCAAAAAGAAGTTTAGTGATTGGATTTATTGATTTTCGTTAACGGGTCTGGTTGAATCCGAAAAGATTTTTTTCTACATCATCATTTCAAACAAGGACGTTTATGCACAAAATTGCTTTTGTTTTTTATCCAATTGATTATGTCGGCTTCAATAAAACTCAATTAATTGAACGCCGGTTATTATCCCTGGCGTTCATTGGTTCAAAATATCACCATTCGATTGCTTATACTGCAGGTTCTGCTTACCGGCAATTTGTTCCTAAAGTGAATTCAGTGCACCAGTATCACTACGGAATAATTCGGATTTATATCCAGGCGACCGGTCAATGGACTCCTGCTAACGGGCGATCCTTTTTAATTGATCGATCAAACATCATTATTATTGAAGGCGATTCGTTTATTGCCACTGAGCGGCAGTGCTCGAAATTATGTGATCTGTTATACGAAATAACGGGTGATAAATATGAGATTGATAAAGTACCGGATGTAGCGTGCCTCGGAATTAGTGAGCCTTATGCTGCTTATTATTCCATCAACTCATTTGAATGCATTTCTCCTGACATGCTTTGACATTTGATTCCTGATAATGGGCGATGTCAGCTCAATGATTAATGTCATGAATTGGTGTTAGACCTAACAATTTCTTGGATTCATACGTAAAAAGGGAATATGATTTGCCGACCGACCAGATGGTCGGCTGGTTTTTTTGATAACCAAATTGACTAACGCATTATTACATTTTGTGACATTTGTTGATTTTGGTTTTATTTGCGGCTATGTAACAATTTCTATACTCCTGAATATTTTCGGGAGCCAGAAGTTCTGGTTGGGATACCGAATATGTTTACCCTCCCGCCTGCATTAGCCTCATTCAACTGTTTTATCTCGTCCTTCCAATAGTTTTTCATAAATGGTTCTTCATATATGAGCAAGGTGAAATCTTCAATTATTGCTGCCGCCAGCCTGCTTGGTGTTTTCGTTCTGGTTGCTGGTATTAAGGCAACTCAGGTCATGGCCATGATTGAGGCTGGGAAAAATACCCCGCCACCGTCGGAAACCGTGAGCACTTTTACTGCCGAGATTCAACATTGGCCGAATACTTATACTGCCATGGGCTCGGTTGAAGCGTCAGAAGGCATTATGGTTGCCGCAGAAGTCGCGGGAAAGGTAAAAGAGATTCGCTTCAAGTCCGGTGAGCAAGTAAAGAAAGGAACTGTAATCCTTGTACAGGAATCAGGAAATGAACAAGCGCAATTAAGTGCCGCCGAAGCCAGATTGCGTTTGGCTAAATCGAACCATGAGCGACTTGTTGAATTACGTAAGCGCAATACAGTGTCACAAAGTGAACTGGATACAGCAATACAGCAAATGGAATCAGCATTAGGTGACGTGACGGATTTGAAAACTACGCTGGAAAAGAAGTTAGTGCGCGCACCATTTGATGGTCGTTTGGGGATTCGTCAGGTAGATCTCGGTGAAGACTTGCAAGTCGGGGGCGAAATTGTTTCCTTGCAAGCCACTAATAGTGTGCGAGTTAATTTTCCTGTTCCGCAATTCTGGTTGGTACAGATGAACCGTGGTTTGCCGGTCGAGGTAAATGTAGGTGATGGTTCAGACTCAACAATGAAAGGGCAAATAACTGCAATAGGTGCAGAAATCAGCACGACTACACGTAATGCCATTGTGCAATCCTATCTGGATAACGATAAAAACCAATTGATTCCAGGAATGGCAGTTGAAACAAAAGTGACTTTATCCGACCCGCAGGAAGTACTTGCAGTTCCAGCAACTGCTGTTATCTATGCGCCCTTCGGTGACACCGTGTTTGTAATTGAAGCAGGTGAGAAAGAGGGGACATTTAAAGCCCGTCAGCAATTTGTGCGCTTGGGGAAAAATCGCGGTGACTTTATTGAAATCGTGGATGGCCTAAAAGCAGGGGATGTCGTAGCCAGTGCCGGTGCGTTCAAGTTGTTGAACGGACAATCTGTTACGGTAAGCGCTCATCCAACTCCCGAGTATAAATTGGAACCAACTCCCGCAGATAGTTAATTGATATTCAGGTAATTTGCTGCGCATTGACGCAGCAAATACCACATCAACTATTCAATACCATAAGCCAAAAAGCCAACGAGCCTAACTTATGAAATTTACCGACATTTTTATTAAGCGTCCGGTTCTCTCAATAGTAGTGAGCCTGCTTATTTTGATTCTGGGAATTCAGGCGGGAAATAACCTGACTGTACGTCAATACCCCCGCAGTGATATTTCAGTAATCATCATCAACACCGTTTATGTGGGTGCAAACGCCGAATTAGTGCGAGGTTTTATTACCACACCGATTGAGCGCGCCATCGCCTCTGCTGGCGGAATTGATTACATTGAATCACAAAGTGCAATGGGGTCGTCTACAGTGACGGCACATTTGCGTTTGAACTACGATCCACTGAAAGCGATGACCGAGATTTCGGCCAAAGTAAATCAAGTGCGAAATGAATTGCCGCCAGAAGCTGAGGTACCAGCAATACGGATTGAAGCAGCAGACTCCCAGTTTGCTGCCGCCTATTTAAGTTTTAGTTCTGAAATTCTTGAGCAGAACCAGATTACCGATTTTCTTACCCGCTCCATTCAGCCGCGCCTGATTGCTATTAACGGTGTGCAAAAAGCAGATGTGCTTGGCGGAAGAACATTTGCAATGCGCATTTGGTTAAAGCCGGAGCGCATGGCTGCACTGAATGTAACTCCTGTACAGGTCCGTGCTGCTCTGCAAGCCAACAACGTCCAGGCTGCTGTTGGACAAACCCGTGGTTCATATACACAAGTTAATTTGCGTGCAGATACAGATTTAAAAAGTGTTGATGAATTCAAACAACTGATTATCCGTAACTCATCTGAAGGTATTATTCGGTTAAGCGATATTGCAGACGTGGTTCTGGGGGCGGAGAACTATGACACAGTAGTGAACTACTCTGGCGATACAGCAGTATTTATGGGCGTATGGGTTGCGCCCAATGCTAACGCCTTGGATGTAATGAAAGCCGTTAATAAGGAAATGGAGGCGATTCAGGCTGAATTGCCAACGGGTTTATCAGGTGTTGTTGCCTATGATTCGACGGAATATATTGATGCGGCGATTCATGAGGTGATTAAAACACTGAGTGAGACCTTGTTGATTATAGTGATTGTTATCTTCTTGTTCCTTGGGTTCAGTCGCTCGGTAATTATTCCTGTATTGGCAATTCCGTTATCGCTGGTTGGGGCTCTATTTATTATGCAGGTGTGTGGGTTCTCATTGAACTTATTGACCCTGCTTTCTATCGTGCTCTGCGTTGGGCTTGTCGTAGATGACGCTATTGTTATGGTAGAAAATATAGAGCGTCACATTCAGGACGGCATGAAGCCATTCCAGGCTGCGATTATTTCCGCTCGCGAATTGGCAGGACCAATTTTAGCGATGACAATAACATTGGCATCAGTTTATATCCCTATTGGATTGCAGGGCGGATTGATTGGCTCACTATTCAGGGAGTTTGCAATCACGCTAGCAGGTGCGGTTACTATTTCTGCAATTGTGGCTATCACCCTGTCACCGATGCTTGGTTCGCGCATGTTGAAATCACACAAAGGTTTGAATGCACCTCTGGAAAAACCGTTCAATAATTTCCGTGAATGGTACAAGCGCAAGTTGGATGTCAGCCTGCAAAGCCGTATTGGCGTTTATATTTTCTGGGTAGGTATTACGTTGATGTGTATACCACTCTATATGCAGTCACCAAAAGAATTGGCGCCTATGGAGGATCAGGGCGTTATTTTCGGGATTGTTGATGCTCAGGCCAACTCTACGGTTGATCAGGCGTCATTCTTTGGTAAACAAGTCAATGAAGCATTCATGAATGTACCCGAAACTGACTTTACTTTTCAGTTAACGTTTCCCACTGGCGGATTTTCAGGAATGGTGACCAAACCGTGGGAAGAGCGTGATCGCGATGTATTTCAAATCATGCCTGAGGTCCAGCAAAAACTTGCTGCGATTGCCGGTGTGAAGATCCTGCCAATCACCCCGCCAGCGTTACCAGGTGGTGGCCAATTCCCTGTTGAATTTGTACTTGCCTCTACCGCAGATATTAAAGAGATCTACGAATACGCATTAAAAGTTCAAGATGTGATGATGAAGTCCGGCAAATTCTATTTCCAAACGCTGGATGTAAAAGTGGATCAACCTGATTACAAACTTAGTATTGACCGTGAAAAGGTTGCGGACCTTGGTTTGGATTTGCAAACCGTTACCAATGATGTAGGCACATTGTTGGGAGGTGGTTGGGTGAATCGTTTCAATATGGCTGGGCAGAGTTACAAAGTGATTCCGCAAGTCAAACGTGTTGATCGTTTAAGTGCAGATGATTTGGCTAACTTGTATGTGACTGGACCCAATGGCGGCTTGATTCGTCTGGATCAGGTTGCAAGCATTACCCACAGTACTGAACCACGCACCATTAATCGCATGCAACAATTGAATGCGGTAAAAATCAGTGGTGTACCGGGTGTGCCTTTGGGTGAAGCATTAGAGTTCCTTGAAACTGAAGTGCGCAAATTTTTACCGAAGAGCTACACCATTGATTACACCGGTGAGTCGCGTCAGTTGAAACGTGAAGGTAATACATTCCTGCCCGCGTTTATTATGGCTGTAGTTATGATTTTCCTGGTGCTTGCGGCGCAATACAACAGTTTCCGTGACCCTTTGGTTATTCTCGCCGGGTCAGTGCCGCTCGCTATGTTTGGCGCCTTGTTATTTACTTTCTGGAAAATACCAATGCCCATTCCTTTCTTTACCGATGGATTTACCAGCACCTTGAATATCTATTCGCAAGTAGGTTTGGTAACCCTGATGGGACTAATTGCGCGTAACGGTATTTTGGTGGTGGAGTTTGCCAACAAGCTGCAAGAACAAGGCGTCGCCAAACTGGAGGCGATTCGTGAAGCATCTGCATTGCGCTTGCGTCCGGTGATGATGACCAGTGTGGCGACGATTGCAGGTCATACACCATTGATTTTTGCTACCGGTGCTGGTGCGGAAGCCCGTAATTCCATCGGTATCGTATTGGTATTGGGAATGACCATCGGCACATTTTTCACGTTGTTTGTGCTGCCGTCAGTGTATATGTTGTTGGCGAAAGACCATCAGCATGACAAGGAAGAATTGGATCAATTGGCAGAAGTTTGATTGATTTAATATATGTGTTTACGAAAACGGGCCTTAATTGAGGCCCGTTTTTATTTCACCGATAAAAATATCAGCATGGAAATTTCATTACATTTTCATGGGTTTGCTTTACCTCTTTTAACGGCCGCCAGATTCCGCATTTGTCTCATTGCCATACTTCCTTCATACCACTTATTCATAAGCGTTCCTGATGAATTCAATGCGATGTTTGCTGATCTTGTTGCTGCGACTGTTTCAGCTGGCATGAAAGTTGAAAAAGCCTTTATTGATAAAGGAAAAGAATGAGTGCTTTTTAAGCGTTTGGAGTGGCTTGTCGTTGATGATGTTATCTGAAAGAAGTCCTGATAATGATTTTGTCCGATATGGTTGATGAAAATACTAAAAATTTAATTTGTTGTGGTGCAGAAAAAATTTAAATGCACTCAATTGATGCCGGCGATATGTGAAAAGTGAAACAACATGAAACGTGGTTGCCCTGCTAGCGTGCACTTAGGTGATTCATTTGGGTGATTTTGCTCGGGAGGCTGTGAAAGATGGTGCGTTTTATGGAACGAGTGGAAAGTTATGGATAACACCGACTGCAATTTTTTGCAGTTTACTGTTGGTCATTTTTTCAATGTTATTGCAAATAAATAATTTTTGGTTTGCATCGCCGTTGCTGTTAGTTGTGTTTTTAGTAGTGGGTTTGATTGGTGGTGCGAGTACAGGTATTGGTAGGATAAAAAATATATCGGGGCGGTAAATATAGAAATTGTTGCAGGCTTGGCGAACGAGAATGATTTTCGCGGCAGGCAATAGAAATTGCTGAGCATTTGCATAGATTGACCCACAGCACGGAGTAACACTATGGAAACTCCTGTTTCTCTAATGATAATTTTATTGGCATTTCCATTGGGATTTTTGGTGTTTTTAATGGTGTCCTTGCGCCGCAAAAAACATCAGGAAAATGTATTGTTCAGGCGAGGTATTGAATACATAAAATTATTACGTAGCTTGCTCACTTATGTGCAGCAGCATCGTGGATTAACAACGGGATTCATTCATGGCAATCATTCTGCAAAACCGGACATAGAAGTGTTAAACACACGTATTAAACATGTGATGGAGGATGTTGAAGCTGCCGGTGAATGGATGATTGAAAACGTAAAATGGTCAAGCCTGACAGATCACTGGACCCGTTTGGGGATGGGGTATTTGCAAGGCGATGCTGATAAAAATTTCAAACAACATAATATCCTGATCGCCAATTTACTGTATCTCATTGACGATGTAGCGGATGCCCATCATTTATCCAAACTCAGTGGCGACACTATGGATACGGATTGGCGTTACTTGTTATCAATAGCTGAATATATTGGCCAGGCACGAGCATTGGGAACCGGTGTTGCGACGAAGGGAGAGTGTTCCAATGTTTTGCGTATCCAGCTCAATCATTTACGCAATAAAATTGCATCCAGTGTGGACTCATCCTGGCCAGAAAAATCGCGTGTAGAAATTCACTACCTGCTGCGGTGTATTGAATCACAACTGATTATTGATAAACCGAGCATTGATGCGAATGAATATTTCAGGCTTGCAACTCGCTGTATTGAGCATGTGCTTGAACAGTTTGATCGACAGATTGATCGATTGCAGTATTATCGAAATTAATCCAGGTCGCGGTTTATTTATTCTGTTTCTTTTATTTATTCAGCTTCGCGAGCTTTTTGTTCAGCTTGTTCTGCGCGTTTTTTCTGACGCTTTTTCCAATTGTGGTTTACATGCCAACGCCAATAAGCCTGCATTAAAAAGTATCCAATCGTACCGAGTAACAAACCAGTAATAACGGAGCCGGCTAATAATGGCTTCCATAAATGACCAAATTCATTGGCCAGCCAATCCCAGCTTAATTCCGGCTCGGTGAGTGTGATAGGTTCTATTTGCAATACCAATCGGCCCATTTGGTAGGTGATAAAGAAGAAAAATGGCATGGTCAATGGATTGGTGATCCAGGTGAAGGCAACTGCCAATGGTAAATTGCACCGAAACACCAAGGCGGCCGCTGCAGCAACCGGCATCTGACCCGGAATAGGTAATACCGCGACCAACAGTCCCCAGAATACCGCGACAGAAACCGAGTGACGATTTAAATGAAACAAGTTGGGGTCATGGAGCAAGTCGCCCAGAAAATGCAACGCGGGGTTGCTTTTAATTGCCGCAGGAGAGGGAATAAATCGCTTCAGTAGGTTACGCGCCATGCCTAAAACCAAATCACTGCCGTAAAAAGAGCGGCCATTATGCCCGTAAAATCCGGTCAAGGCCACGTTAGGGGTAGTTAAACTTGCCTTGTGAACCTTCACAGGATGCCATAAGCTGCACGACAATCTGATGACAAGGTGTTATCAGAAATACGTGGTTAAAGGATTTGACCTTATGTCTGTGCATTTTCTCCTCTTTTCAATGGGCGTAATCGCAGTCAGTTTTTTTTCGCAACTTCCTCCTGCTATTTTTCTGCTTGTTTTGGCGCCTCTCTTATTTTTATCGCAGTGCTATCAACGATTTCTCCCATTCACAACGTTTATGCTCGGTATTGGTTGGGGAATTTATTCGGGTCACACAATCATTGATTCCCAATTAGACGACGAATTGGTCGGCAAGGATTTGCAAATTCTTGGTGTAATTACTGATCTACCAGAACATACGGATGCACGCCTGCGATTTAATGTCAGTATTCGTGCGGCAATGACGGCAGATGGTAAACCTTTGGAATTGTCTGAATTTCCCGCAAAGGTCCAATTGAGCTGGTATCCCGCTTATTCAAAAACAAAAAATGCTGCGCCTCCAATACCGGGAGTGGGGCAGATATGGCAATTACATGTTCGTTTAAAACGTCCTCGCGGCTTTGCGAATCCAGCGGGGTTTGATTATCAGGCATGGCTTCTCCGGCAAAGTGTAGGGGCAACCGGTTACGTACTGGATCGTCCGGATAACATTCAGCAGCAAGAGTTCTCAATATCGCGCGGATGGCGCGAGTGGATTGATCACCAGCGACAGCTATTACAGCAATGGATTGTGAAAGAAAATAATTCTACAGAGCGCGGAATTTTAATTGCATTACTGATTGGTGATTCCTCTTATGTGGAGAAAGCCCAGTGGGATCGTATGCAACAAACAGGAACCAGTCATTTGATTGCGATTTCCGGTTTGCATGTCGGCTTCCTTGCATTGTTTGGTTTTTACCTGGGGCTTGGTATTGGTAAATGCGTCCAGCTTTTTTGGCGAGCGTGCCCCGCCTTAATCATTGCATGGTTAACGGCAATTGCTTGCGCAAGTTTTTATTCTGCATTAGCCGGTTTTAATATTCCCACCGTTCGCACCTTGATTATGCTGGGATTATTTTATCTTGCCTGTTTGTTGCAACGCAGTATCCGCATGGGCGATATTTTTTGTTGTGCGTTGGTAATAGTTCTGATTATTGATCCGCTGGCTGCCTATGATATGGGTTTTTGGTTGTCCTTTGGTGCAGTGGCATTGTTACTGTTTTATTTTTCGGGACGCAGGGTTCATAAGCCGGTTGCTGATGATTGGCAACGATTCTCCATCAGCAGTATGTTGTCCGGTTTTGTTCGTTCCCAATGGGTGATGTTTATCGGTTTGTTGGTTCCATTAAGTATATTGGTGCATAGTGTTTCTCTTGTGGCACCGATTGCTAACGCAATTGCAATTCCATTGATTACATTTTTTGTAGTGCCGTTATTATTGATGAGTGCTGCATTCCAAAATTTGATACCTGTTGCGAGTGACTTTTTGCTGAACGCAGCGGCAGTTGCGCTGGAATTACTAAAAATTATATTGGAGAAATCATTAGCACTTGCTGGCGATTATGCCAGCCCAATTGTTTCAGTAACACCGGGGTTAGCGATACTTATCGGGTGCAGTTGTTTGATTTTGCTGATGCCGAATGGGCTGTTACCAAAAGTATTGGGATGGGGCGGTATTTTTCTGGGTGTTACATTGGCTTATGCGGTACCAACACCCAATATCCCTGCATTAAAACTGACGGTACTTGATGTTGGGCAAGGAACCGCTGCTGTTGTTCAGGTGAATAATAAAACACTGGTGTACGATACCGGCCCGCAGTTCACCCCAAGTTTTGACGCGGGTGGAGCTATTCTGGCACCTTATTTATTTTCGCAGGGAATTAGCCGGGTTGATACATTGGTCGTTAGTCATCAAGACAGTGATCACGCTGGCGGGCTCAATAGTTTTCTGGAAAAAGTTAACATACATAAATTATTACTGGGCGATAAAGCGACATCGATAGATCCTTCCTACATTATTCAACCTGAAAGTTGTCATGAACAAACACCATGGGTGTGGGATGATGTTTCATTCGAATTTTTATCTTTCCCCATATCCGGTTATACGAGTAATAACAATAAGTCTTGTGTGTTATTGATTCATTATGGTGATCAAACAATATTATTACCGGGTGATATAGAAACACGTGTTGAGAATTGGTTATTAAACGAAAATAAGATTCCCGCTAATTTGAGTGTTTTGCTGGCGGCTCATCATGGTAGTCGCACATCATCAAGCGCGAGATTTGTGAATTTAACAAAGCCGGGTGTTGTCATTTATTCAGCGGGTTATCGCAGCCAGCATGGTCATCCGCATCCGTTGGTGCGTAAGCGTTTTCAAAATATTGGGAGTAGGGAGTTAACAACAGCAGAATCAGGAGCACTGGTGTTGGTGTGGTATCCCAACAGTGCTCCGTTAATCTATGAAAGCCGCAAAATACAGCGTCGTTACTGGTTTGATTGAGGTGAAGATTTATTTTTCTTTTTTAATTCAAACAATAATAAGGTGTGATCGTTGACTTCAAACTCCTGGTCAAAATGATAAAAGTCGCGTCGGTTTTTTTGTGGTTCGTTAGTATCGATCAGGCAATACCAACCACTCCCTTGCGGTACTTGCGGCAATCTAAATTTGATTGCATCCGGCCTCGCACTCAATATGAGTAACAGCGTTGCATCCAGGCCGCGGCGATGGATACCGGTGGGTTGGGCGCGGCCGTCCATCATCATACCCAGGCAACACAAATCAGGATCATGCCAGTGTTCCTCCGTCATCTCCTGGCCGTTGGGCGCAATCCAGCTTACGTCTTTAACATCCAGTTCTTCGTTGTATTCACCCACAAGGAACCGCCCGCGACGCAACATCGGGTAGTTGTGACGCAATTTGATTGCCCGACGGGTAAACTCCAGCATCACCTTACCTTGCTCCTTGATGTCCCAGTTGATCCAACTGTTTTCGTTGTCCTGGCAATAAACGTTGTTGTTGCCATTCTGGGTGTGGGCGAATTCATCGCCCGAGACAATCATAGGGGTACCTTGTGAAAACAGCAGTGTAGCCATCATGTTGCGCATTTGGCGTTGGCGCAGACGAATAATGTTTTCATCGTCTGTAGGGCCTTCGCAGCCGTAATTGGCGGAGAGGTTATTGTCGGTTCCATCGGAGTTGTCGTGGCCATTGGCTTCATTGTGTTTGTGTTCGTAAGTCACCAGGTCGTGCATGGTAAAACCGTCATGGGCGGTTATGAAGTTAACTGATGCACAGGGGCGGCGGCCACGACGATTGAATACGTCCCCGGAGGCCGTCAACCGACTGGCAAGCTCCTGGATTTTGCCTTTATCACCGCGCCAGAATGAGCGGGTTACGTCGCGAAAGCGGTCATTCCACTCCAGCCATCCGGGAGGAAACCCGCCAACCTGGTAACCGCCCATGCCACAATCCCAAGGCTCGGCAATCAGTTTTATCTGGCTGAGTAACGGGTCTTGCCGGCAGGCAACATGGAAGCCGTGGCGTTCGTCAAAGCCGGTTTTTGCCCGCGCGAGAATAGTACCCAGGTCAAACCGGAATCCGTCCACCCCCATGTCTACTGCCCAGTAGCGCAGGGAGTCTGTCACCATCCGCAATACGCAAGGATGACTCAGGTCGAGGGTGTTACCTGTACCGGAGTCATTAATGTAATAACGTTTGTTATCGGGCATTAACCGGTAATAAGTGGAGTTGTCGATGCCGCGCATCGATAAAGTCGGCCCTAATTCACTCCCTTCGGCCGTGTGGTTGTAGACCACATCCAGAATGACTTCCAAACCGGCTTCATGAAAATGAGCAACCATTTCCTTGAATTCGTTCAGATGGCCATTGGACAAATAGGGGGTATGGGGAGCAAAAAAGCAGAGCGAGTTGTACCCCCAGTAGTTCTTTAAACCTTTTTCCAGCAAGTGTTGCTCATCCACAAATGCGTGAACCGGCAATAGCTCCACACTGGTTACCCCCAGCGAGCTTATATGTCGCAACAGATCGGGATTGGTCAGGCCAGCGAAGGTGCCGCGCAAATGTTGGGCGACCGATGGATGCTGCATACTGATGCCGCGTACATGGGTTTCGTAAATGATGGTTTTGTCGGTGGGAACACGTTTGAACTGGTGGTTGCCCCAGGTAAATGCAGAGTCCACGACTTTGGATTTCGGAATATAAGCGGCGCTGTCCCGCTCATCAAAACTCAAATCCGCGTCGGGTGAACCTATGGTGTAACCAAACAGGCAGTCCGACCATTTCAATTGCCCTACGAGTTGTTTGGCGTAAGGGTCTATTAACAATTTGTTGGGATTGAACCGGTGCCCGGCATCCGGTTCATAGGGGCCATAGACCCGGTACCCATAAACCTGGCCCGGGCGCGCGTCAGGCAAGTAACCGTGCCAGATCTCATCGCTGTATTCCGGTAGCTCGATGCGTTCCAGCTCGTGTTTACCTGTGCTATCAAAAAGGCAGAGTTCCACCTTGGTAGCATTGGCGGAGAAAAGTGCGAAATTAACACCGAGGCCATCCCAGGTGGCCCCTAGAGGAAATGGATGTCCCTCGCAGACACGAGAGCGGGTTTTTACTAATGGAGCGGAAACGTGTGTGTTCATTATGATTCTCCCCGGCCCAAATGAGCCTTTTCGCTAAAAGAACCTGATGCGAAACAATGCAATTTTTTTACCGGTTATGGGTATTTGTTAGTGTTGGGTAGTTTTACTGGTAGACGCACGTTTTTTTGGTGCGGCTTCCGGATCATCAACAACCGGTTTCACTTTTACGCGTGCCTTGGCTGGTTTTTTAGATGCAACGGCGTCCGGATCTGCACCAGCCGCGATCGTCTTGATATTGGTTAAGGGTTCAAATGGATCTGCCGGGCCGACTTCACCGGCAGCCAGTTTGCACGCCATTTCCCAATGACGGCTTGCCTGGCCTTCGGGTTTACCTTCAGATTCCCAAATTTGGTGGGCAAAGGCACGGACGCGTTCTTCATTCAGTTGCATGGTTAAATCTCCGGTTAAAGGGATACATAGAGAAGGTTCACAGGAAACGCCGCCAGCAAATCGCGGATTTGTAGCTGATCCCCCTGTGGTTGGTGGAACTGGTTAGTGAACAGGCCTATCAGTTTTTTATTAGCCAATGGGTAGGGAAGCCGAAGGCTGGTGTTCTCCCAATTGGTGGCGGAAACCAGAGGGATTGCCATTTCACCCAGCAAAGAGGCACAAAGTCGCGGCACAATCACAATGATCCATTGGTTTTGGTGATGGCGTGCAAATGCGAGGATTCGCTCGGCATGTAATCCATTGACTTCCAGGACCTCATAGTCGCCACGACTAAAAATATTCGGGGTGGCGTGGCGAAACCCCAGGGTTTTACTGATAAGAAATTGTTTGATATAGCCGTTACGCCATTGGGTGAGCAGGTCTTCCGGGGCGACTGCACTTTCCATAGCGGCCAATCGCGGTGCGTAATTCACGGGGCGGCGATTGTCCGGGTCAACCAGGCTGAAATCCCAAAAATCGCAACCCTGGTAAAGGTCCGGAACGCCCGGACTACAAAGGCGCAACAATGTTTGTCCAAGGCTATTGACGGCGCCTGCGGGTGCAAGGCTCATCGCAGCATGGTAAATGTCGTTGCGCCATTCACGGGTTTGGTTATCGGTTAATAAATGGGTTAAAAATTCCTGACAGGCCGACTCGTAGGGTTGGTTGGGGCTTGTCCAGCGGGTGCGCAATTTTGCCTCCCGTGCAGCCTTTTCTTGCCACCCCAGTAAGCGTTCCAGATAACTTTGCATACCGGCCTGATCATCCGGATACAGGTCGAGTGGCCAACTGGCCAGCAAAATTTGATATAGCGCCAATTCGTCGCCGGCGTAAGGTGCTGGACCATCTTCCAACTCCTTGCGCCAATGTTGTGCCAGGGTGCGCCATTCCTGCACCTTGTTTGCAAACCACGCGGAGCGTTCGCTAATTACCGCAAGTCGAGCACGGGTGTCTTCCCCGCGCTTATGATCGTGGGTGGCGGTAGTTAGCATGCTGTCGGGGAAGCTGCCCATGCGTTCCTGGTTAAGCTGGTGAAAATGGGCGGTGGTGGCGCTAAAGCGCGCGGGATCAAAACCAACATCATTGCGCGACAAGAGCACCGCTGAGCGATAGCAAGCAGTATCTTCTACCGCTTTGGCCGCAGTGGGTGATGTGAGTTGCTGAAAATGCGCAAGGGTTTTACGCCGTAAACGGCGGATGCGGCCGGGCGAAACTTCGCATAAAGGTTGGCCACCTAGCCATAAATCCAGTTGATCTAACAGTGGCCAGTCGCTCTCTTGCAAACTGGATTTGGCCGCGGTGAGCGCTTGTGAGAACACTGCTTGTTCCTGCTCGCTACGCGGGCCGGCATTAGAGTAGGTGCGATAAACCGGAAAGTGGGCAATCAATTCAAAAAGGGCGCGTCTAATTGCGCCTAATGTCAGGTCGCGAGTGGCGATATCCGTACGTGCCACCAACAGCATTTTTTGCGCAAGGGACTCCAGGTCACCCGCCAGTGATGACGACAAAATCAGGCGCCTCGCCTCAAGGACTTCGTCTTTAAAACTGGCTGGCCGACCCGTCAATGCTTGCCATAAACCTTGTAGCTGCAACGCCCCCAAAGCATCGTGCTGGATGAGTGAAACCTGGTTCATGAATTCATAACCCGTGGTTCCATCCACTTGCCAATCGCCGGGCAAGTGTTCGCCATCGGCAAGGATTTTCTCGACATAAATAGCAAATTGATGGTCGTGGGGAAGCAGCCGGGAAATACGACGCCGCAGTTTGCGGCAATAGGCGCGTGGATTGGCAAGGCCGTCTACATGGTCGATGCGCAATCCATCAATAACACGGTCAGCCACCAGTTCAAAAATTTTGGTGTGGATGGCTTCAAATACATCGCCTCGTTCTGTGCGCAATGCGCCCAGCTCATTTACGTCGAAAAAACGTCGCCAATTGATGTCGTCAGCGGCGGTACGCCAACTGGCGAGTCGATAAGGTTGTTGCTCCAGCAACTGGTGCAACCGTTCTACCTCCGGGCTGTATCGGTCGGCAGGTTGGTCCTTGTTGGATACGGTGAATTTGCTAATTGCGTGTTTAAGTGCGTTAAGGGTGTCAGGATTTTGGGCGAGCCGGCGCAGCTCTTCTTGCAAGTGGATGGCCTGCTCCAGATAATCGGTGGCGTTTTCCAACAGTTTGAAACGCCGTCCGAGGGATTTTAGTTCACTGGTTTGGCCAAGCCCCAGGATGTCGCCGTAGGTCGGGGGGCTAACAGGAAATTTATGATCAAAATGGTTCAGGTGGAAACTACCGCTTTCCGCACAGAAGGACAGCGGTAATT